>JBAYKX010000028.1:0-69933 GCA_041664345.1 Salinivirgaceae bacterium | reverse complement strand
CTTGCCATATTTAAAAAAACATTCTCTCTTTGTTGCAAATAAGCCTTTCTCAGCCCGTTAAATTGCCAATTTTAAGCGTTTTTTTCTCTCTAGATTTCTAAAGGGACTTTTTCAGTGCCCTCCCTGTTTTAAGCCTGCTTTTTATTTGGTTTTAACCCATCTATTTATACCATCAAATAACGCCTAAGCCTTACTTATTTTGCCAGATTCCTTTTTAAGTTAAGTTGTTCCGATATTTCTTTTACTTTTTTATCGGAAAGGGGATAAAACCACATTCCTATAAAAGCCAATAAACTGCAGGCAGCAGGCATTAAACTAATCATAAGTTGCTCACCAAAAATGGTTTGAGAACTTTGTTCAAGGGCATCGGGCATATAATTAAATACAGCCAAGACCCATCCGCTCATGGCAGCCCCTAAAGCCCAACCCAACTTTTGCGACATGGACGATGATGAAAAGATAAGACCCGTAGCACGGCGTCCGGTTAATAGCTCTTGATGATCAACAATATCGGCAAACATTGACCACAATAGGGGCAATACATAACCGGCAAAAATTGAAATTAAAAACTGGAAAACAAGTATCAGCGCAATATTATTCGGGATAAAATAGAAGGCAGTACTTAAAATACCTGCCATTAAAATAGCAATCATATAGGTTTTCTTTTTTCCATATTTGGCTGAAATGGAAGGAGCCGCTATTACTCCAATTAAGTTAGCCGCTTGTCCCAAAAAGTAAATAGTAGTTATGTCCCATCCGGTTCCGCCCATGCGGTAATTAACCCTTACATAATCTCTAAAATAATAAATGGCTACGCTATCGCGGATAGCATTAAAAAGTAAAGCCGCCAAACCGGTGGCTACTAAAATCCACCATGGAGTATTGTGCAAAAGGTTCTTTAAGTCTTGTTTAACGGAGGCATTCTCTTCGCTTTCAATTTGATTTACCCGTTCTTTGGTCCAACTAAAACATAATAAAAACAGTACTACACAAATAATACCAATTGAGGCCACCCCCATAACCCAACCAATGGGCGAGGTGCTCACTGTGGCTTCCATAGCATGAACCGACTGATTTACTGTTCCGTTGTCGAATGTTTTTGAAAAGAAATCGATGAGTGGTTGCAACAGCATAAATGTTACAAAGCTGCCAATAAAGGCAAACGCCATTCGGTACGATGCCAGTGAATTACGCTCGTTGGGGTCGGACGAAATGGCTCCAAGTAACGAAGCATAGGGTACGTTAATCATGGAGTAAACCACCATCATTAACGAATAGGTAATGTAGGCATAAACCAATTTGCCGGTTTGGCCAAATTCGGGTGCAAAAAAGGTGATGGCGCCCATTACGGCAAAAGGTATGGCAAACCACAACAGGTATGGCCTATATTTTCCGTAGCGGCTTTTGGTGCGGTCGCTGATTATACCCACAAACACATCAAAAAACGAATCCCATAAGCGGGCTATCAAAAACATGGTTCCGGCTGCAGCTGCAGTAATTCCAACCACATCGGTATAAAAAAACAGCGAGTACATTCCGAAAATTTTCCAGAACATTGATGAAGCGGCATCGCCAAAGCCATAATCAATTTTTTCCTTAAGGCTGAGCTTTTGTATTGTCATAATTTACGTATTTAATGAATTTTGCTGTTGAAACGTTAAAATTACGTGCTAAAATAAAGATTAATTTATGAGGAACAAGAATTTTGGTGAAAAACTTATTGTAGAAGCTACACTTATTAAAAACGGATACTATTGTATCCAGCTTTAATGGTTGGAATAAAAATAGAAAAACCACAGTTGAGCTGCTTCTGTGGTTTTTATGGTAAAATTTATAACTAATTTTTACTAATAAACTTCATTATGAGTTCCAATATCCAACAAAACTGCCTTTTTAGGTTTGTCTTTTGTAATCCGTTGACTTTACTCTTTTTTTAAAAACTTTTTTGAACGAATCACTGAATGAAACCTCCATCATAACATTTTTTTGAGTTTATCAATCTCCGAAGAAAATTTCATTTTACCGGATTTCAATTCCTCTTGTGCATTTTTATAATTCGTTGCTATTTCAGTTCGTCTGCTTTCTTCAATATTGTGGTCTAGTAAATTCTTTATTTCCAATCTATCTTCAAGAGTTAAGCTATAAATTGTTTCTACAATACTGTTGAACCGCAATGCTTGTTCTTTCATGATTTTAGTATTTTTAAACAATAAAGGTAGATTAAATCCATTTAGAATAGTTCGTAATACTTAGAATTATTCAAATTACTCCGTTAATCCTATCGAATCTCGGAACCGTTGTTAAACTCCTTATCGCAGGAAATAAAAGCCAATTCCCCTTTGGTGTTTTCGGCCATCAGAATCATTCCGTGCGACTCAATTCCCTTAATTTCGCGGGGAGCTAAATTTACCAGTATGCTTACTTTTTTTCCAATAATATCTTCGGGATTGTAGAATTCAGAAATGCCGGAAACCACAGTTCGTTTGTCAATGCCGGTATCAATAAGCAGTTTTAGTAATTTTTTGGTTTTAGGAACCCGCTCAGCTTCCAGTATGGTTCCGGTGCGAATGTCAAGTTTCGAAAAATCATCAAAACTGATAACTTCTTTACTTTGATTTACTTGAACCTTATTTTGATTTGTTTGCTTTGCATTAAGTAGTTTGTTCACCTGCGCCTCAATTTCAGCATCTTCAATTTTGTCGAACAACAGGAATGGTGTTCCTACTGAATGGCCGGCTTTAACCAGATCCGTGCTTCCCAATTTTTCCCAACCCAATGTTTCAATATTTAAGAGCGTTCTGATTTTTTCAGCGGTAAAAGGCATAAAAGGCTCAAAAACAATGGAAAGGTTGGCTGTAATCTGAAGGCTTATATTCATGATGGTTTCAACCCGTAAGGTATCGGTTTTAACCAAAATCCAAGGTTCGGTATCGGCCAGGTATTTGTTTCCTAACCGCGCCAGGTTCATGGCTTCTTTCAGCGCTTCACGGAAGTGGTAAGTTTCCAAAGCTTTCTCCACTTTGTCTTTGTATTGGGCCAATTCAGCCAGTGTTTCATTATCGAACGATGTTAACGTTCCCAATGCAGGTACTTTCCCACCATAATACTTTTGGGTAAGTACCGCGGTACGGTTAATAAAATTGCCTAAAATAGCTACCAGTTCACTGTTATTGCGGGTTTGAAAGTCTTTCCAAGTAAAATCGTTATCTTTAGTTTCGGGCATATTGGCGGCCAACACATAGCGCAACACATCTTGTTTTCCGGGGAATTCAACCAAATATTCATGTAACCAAACGGCCCAATTTCTTGAGGTGGAAATTTTATCGTTTTCCAGATTCAGGAATTCATTACCGGGAACATTTTCAGGCAGAATGTAGCTTCCATGAGCCTTGAGCATGGCTGGGAAAATGATGCAATGAAACACAATGTTATCTTTTCCGATAAAATGGACCAATTTGGAATCTTCGTCTTGCCAATACTTGCGCCAGTCGTTACCGGTTTTTTCGGCCCATTCAATGGTGTTCGAAATATAGCCAATGGGGGCATCGAACCAAACATACAATACTTTGCCATCGGCACCTTCAACCGGAACCGGAACACCCCAATCCAAATCACGGCTTACCGCACGGGGTTGCAACCCAGAGTCGAGCCACGACTTGCATTGCCCGTAAACATTGGCTTTCCACTCTTTATGGTCTTCCAGTATCCATTTTTTCAAGAACGGTTCATATTGTTCCAAAGGAAGGTACCAATGCTTGGTTTCTTTAAGTATTGGTTGGTTTCCGCTCAGTGCCGAACGAGGATTTAATAAATCCAAGGGACTTAAGGTAGTACCACATTTTTCGCACTGGTCGCCATAAGCCTCTTCGTTGCTGCAATGAGGGCAAGTTCCTTTAATGTATCTATCGGCTAGAAACTGCTGCGCTTCCACATCGTAATATTGTTCCGAAGTTTTCTCCACAAATTTACCCTCGAGGTAAAGCTTTCGGAAAAAATCGGAAGCGGTTTTATGGTGAATTTTTGAAGTGGTGCGGGAGTAAATATCAAACGAAATGCCCAACTCTTCGAACGATTTCTTGATAATGGTATGGTATTTATCTACTACATCCTGAGGCGAAACCCCTTCGTTGCGGGCTTTAATGGTAATGGGAACGCCGTGTTCATCGGAACCACCAATAAAAACCACATCTTTCCCTTTCAAACGAAGATATCGAACGTAAATGTCAGCAGGAATGTAAACCCCGGCCAAATGACCTATGTGAACCGGACCGTTAGCATAAGGAAGTGCTGAGGTAACGGTATATCTTTTAAATTCTTTCACAATAACTTTTGATTTGATGTGTTTAAAATTGGTGCAAAGATATAATTTAGTGCTAAGTTGAAGGTAGAAAGAGTGAGTGATTTTTTATTGATCCTTATTTCCGCAAGTCACGGGGTGACTAATTGAACAACAATTGTTTGCCTTCTTTGCGTCAAATTGAGTCACCCCGTGACTTTCAATGGGTTCCTATATAACCTGCGGATATAGATTATGACAAAGCTAGAAACGGGTTAATCAATGTAGGTTTCCTTCAAGATTGATTTCACTAATTTAGTCTCCTGCTTCGATAAGTGTCCAATGTCCCTTATAATTCTTTGTTTATCAATAGTTCTAATTTGATCCAAAACAATCCACCCAGTTTTATTGTCGTGTTTTATTTCAATCCGGGTTGGATAATTCTTTGAGCTTGTGGTCATAGGAGCAATTACCACCGTCTTTAAATGTCGATTCATTTCGTTTGGCGAAATCACTACGCACGGTCGAGTCTTTTTAAGCTCACCTCCCATGGTTGGATCAAGATTCGCCAAAATTATTTGATACTGACTTATTTCCATTCTTCCATGTTTTCATCGTCAAACACATCGTCAATCAACAATTGATCATCTCCATTTTCCGACATTTCTTTGAATGCTTTTTCCCATCCTTTGCGGGGTTTCGACAATGGTTTTATCACAATCTGTCCTTTTTCCATGATTACATCAACCGTATCTTTGATGTTATACCTATCCAGTAAAGTCTTGCTAAGCCTTATACCCTTTGAATTTCCAATTTTTATAACCGAAACTTCCATTATTTTATATGTTAACTGTTGTACCTACAAAGTTAGTACATTTTGTTGGGTTGGCAAGTTTAACCCAAAATGAGCGATTTGAAGAGGCAAATCACTCAATCGTGAGAGAATATTCCCTTTCCGTTTATTTTTCATAGTTAAAAAAGTGTAATTTTGTGTAATCTGTCTTTTAGGAATTATAAATAAGTTGGTAATTTGAGCAAATTCCCCCCTAAAGTCCCCCCAGGGGGACACTTGCTTCGTTGTGAAATTCAGAAATGGATATTTTGTGCCATAATCAAAATGTAATTAGGATGATTACTCCTCCCTATTTAAAAAAAGGCGATAAAGTGGGCATTGTTGCTCCGGCCCGGTTTATACCGCAGGATCGGTATCCTCAGATTTTACAATTTATTGAATCGCAAGGTTTGGTACCCGTTCGGGGAAAAACCACCTATTTGGAGTCTGGTATATTTGCCGGAAACGATACAGAGCGTGCTCAGGATATGCAACAAATGCTTGATTCGGAGGAAATAAAAGCCCTATTTTGCCTGAGAGGTGGTTATGGAACTATGCGGATTTTAGGGGATTTGGATTTTGGAATGTTGCTTCAACACCCGAAATGGCTGATTGGGTTTAGCGATATTACCGTTTTACATGCCGCTTTTGCCTTTTTTGGTGTTGAAAGCATTCACGGACAGATGCCTATAAATTTTCAGAATAATAATGCTGCGTTGAATAATTTGTTTAGTACCCTTAAAGGGAAGAACCTAAACTACCGGGTTGAGCAGCATTCCTTCAACCGCACAGGTAACTTTACCGCACCAATTATAGGCGGAAATATTGCGTTACTATGCGCCCTGCTTGGCACTCCTTATGCCTTTAAAACCAAAGGAAAAATCCTTTTTATTGAAGATGTGGGAGAATACCTCTATCGGTTCGACAGAATGATGCAGCAACTTAAATTAGCCGGCATACTCAAAAATTTAGCGGGTTTAGTGGTGGGAGCCTTAACCGACATGGAGGATCAAACCCCTTCGTTTGGACAAACTGCCGAAGAAATAGTTCGTCAGGCGGTTGCGGAGTATTCCTACCCAGTGTGTTTTGGTTTTCCGGCTGGTCATATTGTGAACAATCAGCCACTTATTTTTGGAAGACCTGCGGAGATGAATGTGTCTGATGGTTCTGTTTTTATAGCATTTCAATAATATGGGGCAACACAATGAAACCGGGAAGGTGGGCGAGGAATTTGCCCGTGAGTTCCTAATAAAAAAAGGGTATCGAATTTTGGCAGTGAACTGGCGCTATAATTATAAGGAAATTGATATTGTAGCCCAACACAACCAAACCATGGTTTTTGTGGAGGTTAAAACCCGTGCCACCTTGGCTTTCGAGCTTCCTCAAGAAGCGGTTACTTCAAAAAAAATGAAAAATCTGGTTTATGCTGCCGATGCGTATCTAAACCAAAAAAACATTGAACTGAACAGCCGTTTCGATATAGTAACGGTATTAGCGCAAGAACCCTATAAAATTTTGGAACACATTGAGGATGCCTTTAAAGCCAATGAACTATTGTAATTTGAGTTTAGTTAGCCCCAAAAGGAATCACTTGAGTTAGGTTATAGCCCCAAAGGGGCTAAATATGAATAACCATGGGCTCAGCCCATGGTTATTGGAATAGAAAGAATGGTGCCGGAGCAGTCAATTTAGTAGAGTACAAATGAATTTTCCGGCGCAAGGCATCAAAATCTCAAAGACGAATTGGATTTAAATCTCCATAAATGAAAACCAATTGACCCATGAATAAATTTTTCACCACTATTAAACGATACTCTTCCGATTTTATCGGATTATTTTACCCGGAGTTATGTGCCGCTTGCCATGTGAACCTTTATGAACAGGAAAAGATTCTTTGCACCAAATGCCTGTATGAATTGCCCCGCACAAATTATCATAAGGAACCTGGAAACCCATTGGAAAAACTATTCTGGGGAAGGGTTCCGGTGGAAAGAGTGAGTTCCTATTTCTTTTTTAAGAAGGGGAGTCGCTATCAGAAACTGATTCATTTATTGAAATATCATGGGCGTGATGATGTGGGAATTGAACTCGGAAGATTGTTCGGTGCCGACTTAGCCGGTGAACCTGATTTTAGAAAACCTGATTTTATCATTCCGGTACCGTTGCATCCTAAAAAGGAAAAGAAACGGGGATATAACCAAAGTGCCTTAATAGCACAAGGGTTGGGGGAATTTCTGCCTGGCAAAGTAGATAAAAGTATTCTGTTGCGAAAAACATTTACCCAAACACAGACCAAAAAATCGAGGTACGAGCGATGGGAAAATGTGGAAGAAGTATTTGAAGTGATGCATCCTGAAGTGCTGGAGGGAAAGCATGTTTTGTTGGTTGACGATATTTTAACCACCGGTGCCACTTTGGAAGGCTGTGCGCAAGTTTTACAGAAGGCAGCACAGGTTAAAATAAGTATAGTTACTTTGGGGTATGCTACGATATAGTTTATTACTATCTTTGAGCAACCAATTCAACAATGTTCCCATCAATAGAAAAATCATAAGTCATGAAAAAATTTATCCTCTTGAGTTGTTTTGTTACCTCTTCGTTATTGGTTTTTACACAAGACTATTATTGGTTGATGCAAAACGGTAAAAGCTTCTTTAAATCAGGTGATTACGAAAGAGCCTACGTTGAATTTTTTAAGGCCGAAAGGCTTACGCGAAACCAAAAGGAGATAGATAAAAATGATGTGGGTGAGATATACTTTATGCTGGCCAAAAGCAGGTCGTATCTTAAACCCATTGATGACTCCCTTATTGCAGAGCACCTTATAAAAGCCATTGAATCAGGAAATGCGAATGCTTATTACATGATGGCCTTCGATATACCTTCCATTGAAACAAAGCATTACCATTTGCTTGCTTTTGATTTTTTTAAACCAATTCAGGCTAATAAGTTTTTATTGTATTGCAAAGCGCTGATATTGGCAAAAATACCTAATGATGCTGTACACGAAGAGGCTTTTGTGGCGCTTAAAACGGCTCTTGAAAAAGGTTTTAACGACAGTGATCTGCTCACAAGAAAGACCATACGGGATATAAGCCCCAACCGGTATGTTGATTTGTTGGTAGCATATAATGTTATTGGTTCTCAATCGGAATTTAGTAATCAATTAAAATATAGTTTCTTAATTAAAGTCTATGTTGAATCTCAAATTAATACCTGGCAAAAAAAGGGGAAATTCGAAAAATCGGTCGACTATGCTGCCCGCGTAAATGAAACAGCAAGGAAACAAAAAGCTATAGAATTGGCGAACCATTATATTGATAGCGTTGGAATGGAGTTGTATTCTTTTGCTACGGCAACCAACGATTATGATGCCGATAATGAGACGTTCCAAATACAACTTTCAAATAAAAAGAGTATTTACATTAAAATTCCCATTTCCGATGCTCCTTCGTTCGATAAAAACTTTAAAAACGTCGTGTTTAAAAATTCAAAATTCACCCTTTACAACGACAATTTTGAACTGGTTCACCTGGAGCTGGTAAATCCGGAAAACAACAAAGTATATACCTATGATAGCAAAGAGGTTGCGGCTTTTAATTCGGAACTAATAACGTATAAGTTCGATTCCATTGAATTGGACGATTTGAATCTTAATAAGACCACGAAAAATGCAACAAACTTGAATGAAAATACTTCAAAAACAATTGATATAGAGCTAGAAATTCCGGTAAGTACCACCAAAAACCCAAATGCGTATGCCCTTATTATTGGTAATGAGGATTATCTGAGTTATCAAACCGGGTTAAAAAAGGAACAAAATGTGGAGTTTGCCATTCGCGACGCCAATTTTTTCAAGGAGTATTGCATAAAAACGATAGGAATTCCTGAAGAAAACATCCTTTTCTACACCAATTCAGGTACGGTTGCAATGAATCAGGGAATCAGCCAAATAAACCGCATCATAAAAAGCATGAACGGTCAAGCTGAGTTACTATTTTACTACGCCGGACATGGGTATCCGGATGCTAAATCCGATGTTCCCTGTTTGATACCTGTTGATGTTACCAGCAGTTCGATGGAATATGCCTTGCCTTTGAATAAAATTATTGAATCTTTTTCGCAATACCCATCCAAAAAAGTGATTCTGTTTTTAGATGCTTGTTTTTCCGGAGGAGGCCGTAATGCAGGGTTGATGGCTTCACGAGGTGTTAAAATTGTTCCTAAAAATGTTTCCTTAACCGGGAACGTGGTGGTTTTTAGTGCCAGCGACGAAAACCAATCGGCCTTACCGTTTGAGGAACAGAAACATGGTTTATTTACTTATTATCTGCTCAAAAAATTGCAGGAAACCAAAGGGGAAGTCACATTATTGGAATTGGATGCCTATTTGGCCAAACAAGTGTCAATTAAAGCGGCTATGATAAACAAACAGGAGCAAACGCCTAAAACCAATTTTAGTCCGGCCATTACCGGTTCTTGGGAAAACTGGAAATTGAAGTAACGTCAGTTCGATGTAAGCAGATTTATTTAAAAAAGTGCTTTTTGAAACTGGTAATATGTGGTAATTGAATGATTCCTTTATATTAACACATAATAACTATTTTGTCTGGTAATGAGCATTAAGTTGTTTTTTTGAAATTTTACTTGCTATCCCTGGTGAGATTGGCTTCGCCTAAGTTGCAGTTTTCTAAGAGGCATTATATTCCAATACGGTACGAAAGTTTGACTAAAAAGGTGTTTTGCGGTTGAAAATTGAACATGTTGGTCACGTTATGAGCAAACGCCTTTTCGGGATCATTTGTTTCATTGTATCGGTTTTGCGACCAAACTAAAAAGAGCACCGAACCTGGACGGTATTCCCATCGAGCTACCAGATTGGAAAGAAATACTTTGGTATTAAAATCGGGTTTACTGAAACTATAATCAGAAGAACCGTCCCCCGATTCATCAATTTCAATTTCCTGCAATGCTTCATTAAAATGAATATTATCTTCAGGGTAAATGGAAAATCGGGAATCATAGACCTCATTTTTTGAATCGGTAACCATTTTATAATCGTAGTATTTACCCGTGGCAAAAAAAGGTTGTCCCCAGTATTGAATGGAAAGGTCGGGGCTTAGGTTCATGTTAATCCGGAACGAGGTACTAATTACCTGCTGATTGATGGATGCCAATACATATCGGGGTTGGCCATTGTAGCTGCTTTCGGCAACATATTGTTGCTCGTTAAAACCGTGGCTAACGGAAGGCTCCAAGCCAAACTCGATGTTGTACCAAGGTTTGAAAGTGATGCCCAATTCAATGGATTTGCTTTGGTAATAATTCTCAAAACCTTTTGAATAATTGCCCATTAACGAGAGGCTTAATTTTTTTCGGTAATCGGATCCCACAAACCCCCATATATTTGTGCTCCCTGGCATCAGGTAAGCCGGTCCTCCACGCAATTGCGAAGTTGAAAGTTCCGGGGTATTTAAGTTAATACCAATATTTGATTGGTAATTGTTTTTAAAGGTGGCATTAATATTGGTGTTGCCGCCCATTCCGAGATAGGTTCCTCCAAAATCGAAACTCGACCAGTGATTCACATTAATTCCCATCCGTTTAAAGATGGAGAATGGTTCGTTGATACGGTATCCGGCCCAAAGAATAGAAATAATGTCGTCGGAATGCCTCACAAAACCCACATCGTTGAGTTCCAGACCTGGCGATTTAAAATAAACAGCTGCTATATAGCTGAGTCTGCCACCGCCACTTTTGCCAAAATACACATTTCCGCCATAACCCGGTAACGAAGTTCGCGTGCTATCCATGGTAACATGTTTGGCATCGGGCCGTTGGAATAAATGGGTCGACGATTGTTGGGTATTAATTAAAGCTTGGGTACTTCCTTGTACAAAGCTGAAAGCCCCTTTAGCCGTAAAAAAATAAGTTTTATCTTTCCAATACTTGGTAAAATCGAGTCCACCCGTGTATGCATTGGTGTGAAGGTAATCCAATCGTTCATCTTTTATCAACCGGTTGGTAGAGGTTACCATTCCACTTAACAGGGTGTTTCCACCGCCAAAGTCTTTCTGTAAACTTACCACCGAATAATTGGTAGCCGGTTCCACGGTTTCAGTGCGGGTTTGGTTTCCGTTGTAAGTAATTTCAGCCTTTTCATTGGCGGTAACACTTTCCATGATGCCAATGCTCAAACCGTTTTTGGAACGGCCGGTAATTTTTGCCGCGCCTAATATTTTAGTTGCATTGGGAACTTTAGCAAATTCCGTGGAATCCAGTTCCGGTGAATTATGCGGATTCCTACCAATGCGTCGGCTATAAAACAAATTGTCCCAGGCTAAATCGCCATCGCCAAACATCAACGGGAAATTGATGATATTATTTCCTTCAATAAAAAAGGGCCTTTTCTCCTGAAAAAACAGTTCAAAACCGGAAAGGTTTACCGATGAAGGGTCGGCCTCAACCTGCCCAAAATCGGGATTGATGGTGAAATCCAACGTTAGATTGTTGGTTAGTCCAACCTTTCCATCCAAACCCACATTTCCTTTCCAATCACTGCCATCAGCATACGGATTTTCTTCTTCTTTAGGATAGGTTGAATAGTTTGCTACAGTATAAGGATATAAATCAAACGTTTTTTTAGGTTGGATATCAACCAAACCATTCATTTGTCCATAATGGTGCACCCATCCCGGATCATTCCTTTCTTTGGCCTGCCAGAGTGACGTTTCTTCATTCCTCTGAATATATCGTTCTATTTGGATTCCCCATGTTTGAGTGTAATTGTTTACAAACCGGAATTGCGAAAAAGGGATTTTCATTTCAGCCACCCATCCCTCATCAGTAACGGTTGTTTCCACCCACCAAATCGGATTCCACGAATTGTCCTGAGAATCCCCATCGTTCGAAATAAAAGCATCGCTTTTAGTCCCGGCTGCACTTACATTGAAACAATACGATGTTTGTTTATCGTTATAGCTGTCGAATTGTACTCCAAGGTAATCGCCATCTAAATCGTCGCGCCGGGTTAACCGCTTTGATATTTTAGAGGGAGTTGAATCAAATGCTTTTATGGCTACATACACAAAATCCTGATCATATAAAATAGCAAATTGGGTGGGTTGTGATGCTTCTATGTTATCGTAAGGAATGTACATTTTAAAATCATGATTCCATGGAGCGTTTGCCCAAATATCATCGTCCAAAACCCCATCAATTTGTATGGGTATATTAATTTTATGAGCAGTACATTCCTTTTTTTGGATGTTCTTCGCAAAAGTGCTGGTAGTAATTAGGACTATTAATATTAGTAAGTACTTCATGTTTTAATGTTGTAAAATCTTTTCGTATAGACGTCACTTTTCAAAAAGCGTTACAATTCAAGAAAAAATATAACCTAAGTTGAGCGTTTTGACCCCGAGTCCTCGGGGAATAAAACGCTTTACTTAGGTATAACCCCGACCTAGAAATTGTTGCAATTCACAAAACAGATGAATAGTTCAAATGTGAATTGCTTACAATTTCTTAGTCGATTGAGTGATTTGCAAAGGCAAATCACTCAATTTGGGTATAAGACTGAATTACTCCGTTCTGTTTTTAGTAACCAAACAGTTAGCCTTAAAAAACGAAGCCTTTGGCAATCAAGAGCGAACAATTTTTCAATCGAACCGTTTAGCATTCAAATAGAAATATTCCAAAATAAATTAATTTCAAATAACTAAAAACCATTTTATGAAAACACTTTTAAGTTTTTTACTGCTTGCCTTTGGGGGTGTGGCGGCTTTTGCCCAGTTCACCCAACCCGCTTTGCCATACACATACAATGCTCTGGAACCTTATATTGATGCCGCTACCATGGAAATACATTACGGCAAACACCATAAAGCATACATTGATAACCTGAATAAAGCGGTAGCAGGAACGGAATATGAAAAAAAGACCATCGACCAATTGATTGCCTCCATTACAGAAAATACTCCGGTAACCATACGGAACAATGGCGGTGGGGTTTGGAACCACACTTTTTTTTGGAATTGTATGGCTCCCAATGCAGGTGGAAATCCTACCGGAACGTTAGCCGGCGCAATCAATGCCCAATGGGGCGATATGGTTAAATTTAAAGATGCTTTCAAAAAGGCCGCCTTAGGTCAATTTGGTTCGGGTTGGGCCTGGTTGGTAGTTGCCGATAAAAAGCTAGCAATAGTTTCCACTCCAAATCAGGATAACCCATTGATGCCGGTTAGTTCAGTAAAGGAAATACCCATTTTAACCCTTGATGTGTGGGAACATGCCTACTACCTGAAATATCAAAACAAGCGGGGCGATTATGTGGACCAATTTTGGAATGTGGTAGATTGGAAAACCGTTGAAAAACGATATGAAGAAGCGTTGAAATAGACAACAAAGAGGGTGTCTAAAAAGTTGGGGTTATTAAAAAACAAGTCATCGGATGAATTTTTAATTAGTTGATTTATTGCAAGTTAAAAATCACACCTTTTAGTAAAAGTATTCATCCGATGACTTTTTAGACAATCTCTTTGTTTTGAAAAAATCAATTAATACGCTGCTTTAAACTGTCGTAAGAACCTAACATCGTTTTCAAAATAGAGCCTTAAATCCTTGATTTGGAATTTGAGCATGGCAATGCGCTCAATGCCCATTCCAAAGGCGAAGCCGGTATATTTTTCACTGTCGATGCCACAGCTTTCTAATACGTTAGGATCCACCATGCCACAGCCCAATATCTCCAGCCAACCACTGTATTTACAGATGTTGCAACCTTTGCCTCCACAAATGGAGCACGATACATCCATTTCGGCCGATGGTTCGGTAAATGGAAAATAGGATGGGCGCAACCGGATTTGAGTTTTTTCGCCAAACATTTCTTTGGCAAAGTATAAAAGGGTCTGTTTTAAATCGGCAAATGAAACGTTTTCGGCTACATACAATCCTTCCACCTGATGGAAAATGCAGTGGGCGCGGGCCGATATGGCTTCATTTCGAAAAACCCTTCCAGGGAAAATACTGCGGATGGGTGGTTGGGTATTCTGCATTACCCGAACCTGTACACTTGAAGTATGGGTACGCAAAAGGATTTCGTTTGCTTTATCAATGAAAAAGGTATCCTGCATGTCACGGGCAGGGTGTTCGGGCGGAAAGTTCAGTGCCGAAAATACATGCCAATCGTCTTCAATCTCAGGCCCTTCGGCCACGGTAAAGCCCAAGCGGTTAAATATGCTTATAATTTCGTTGCGCACAATGGATATTGGATGGCGCGAACCCAGTTCCAATGGCTCTCCCGGACGGGTTAAATCAAAGCTTTCGGTCCCTGTTTGCGAATCCTCAATAAATTCCTTAAACTGATCGAATTTTTCCTGTGCAAATTGCTTCAAGGTATTTATTTCCTGACCCACTTCTTTCTTTAATTCCGAAGGAACATTCTTGAAATCGTTGAACAACTGTGATATTTCGCCTTTTTTGCTAAGGTATTTCAACCGGAAACTCTCCAGCTCATCGGCCGATTTTACGCGAAATTCCTCAGTCTCTTTGAGTAACTCCTTGATTTTATTAATCATCGTGCTATAATATTAAAGATGCCAAATTTAGGGAAAAATGTGTGTTTTTCAAAAAGAAAGGATCATACCTCATCCAATCCTGGCCTTACGGTATTTTTAGCATTAGGTAGTTCAAGCTCTAACCCGGCTTTTATTTGCGAGAGCATAGCCAAAAAACTCAATATCTCGTCTTCCTTTTTAGCCAATTTGCCTAACAGAAACGAAAAGGAATCCATTGACTTCTGTAAACATTGATGAACCAGTTTTCCTGTAGCGTTTCTATCGTAATCGTCAACATCATCCATAAAATTGCTATTTTGTTGCAGCGCCCTGTTCAATTTAACCGGTATCATCGATCGGTACCAGTCTATGGCATCTAATTGATGATTGAGCTCCTTGAATTTTCTTTGCGAACTATTCCAAAGCGATGAAGCAATATCGGATAAATAATCGCTGTTGTCGTCGAACCATTTGGATACCTTATTAAAGTAAATATCTGCTTGTACTACTAATGGATGTTCTTCTGTTTCATTCGGTTCATCTGTGTCAAAATCTTCAAACTGTTCCAAATCAATGTCAATGTCCAGGCTTTTTGCTTTTGCTTTTAGTACGCTCAAAGTACCCGAAAGAATGTTTTGTACGCTTTCAAACAATTCTTCGGGGTCGTATTTCACATCGTGCAGTCCAAGCTCCTCTTCGAACTGGTAATTGGTACAACGGCTGGTAAACGAACAATTTTCGCACCAACGGTCGCAATAATTGAAAATACCTATAATGTTTTGGTTGTTAGGTTTTATTTTTTCGATAATTTCATGCGCTTCACGGGCCTTTTGCATGGCCATAAACTTTTCAATTTCTTTAGGTGTGGGTAACAAATCATCTACTGAAACAGTTGTATCTGGGTCAACTTTAGGGCCATTCTCATATTCCAAACGCATCCTTTCACAAGTATTGCATTGCCCCGGAATCGGGCAATTAGTATCATCAAAATCGCAAAACTCGATTCCTACTACACCATACGTAACTTTAACATGTTCACTATCCCAGTTGTCATAAAACAACTGGTATTTTAGCCTATCACTCAATTCATCGGGATAGGCTGGCTCAAAATGATAATAATCCAATAAATCATGGAGTACTGGCAATAACCTTGATATTTGTTCATCAGTTAGGCGGTGTGGGGGTGGTAATGCTTCTTTTTTGATTCGCACAATGTATTGCAATTCCTGCTCTTGTCCGTTGGTATATTGCTCGATATACGATATGTCTTCAATCTCGCCCGGGTTGTTAATGTCAACCGAATCCCATATTTCGGAAGGCGGTTCGGGCAATTGCCCCATAATTTGGTTTATGTCTGCTATCAAATGGGTTAGGTAATTGTCCATGGGATATCTTTTTATTTTTTCAGTGCATTTAAAATACCCCGACAAATTACAAAATTCCATTTACTCATTTACTTTTTCCGAAAAAAAAACAAAGAACCCACAATAACTGGTTTCTTGTCGGGACAGCGAAGCGCCCCAAGAAATTGGGGCAGGCTGCTTCGCTAATGTGTTCAACATGTGACAATAGTTGCATTTCAGAAATTTAGGTAAAAGCTGTTTTTTTATTTTCAATATTCCTAAACGGGGCAATGTATCCTATTTGTAGCATAAATAGAAAAATCCTGCCGATATAATCTCGTAGGAGGCGCTACGAGTTCCCTTTAGGTTGCTTCGTTTTCCCATGCAGGTTTTAGCGCAAAAGGGTGGCCTAGCTGAAGTTTTTTAATTCCGCTTCCCTCCAATCACCCTTTTTTTGTTCAACTATTGCGGGTTTCAGGTGTTAGTTTTATATTTTTGAACTCACAAAAGCAGATACATGATAACCCTTATAAATGCAAAGGAGAACAACCTAAAATCCGTTAATTTAAACCTTCCTGATCATAAACTGATTGTGGTAACCGGGGTTTCCGGTTCGGGAAAATCAACCTTAGTTTACGATGTAATTTTTCAGGAAGCCCGCCGCCGGTATTTGGAAACTTTTTCATCCCATGCCCGGCAATTCATGGGACGATTGAATCGCCCCGATATCCAATATATTTCGGGCTTGTCGCCGGCCATTGCCTTGGAGCAAAAACAACTCACCCAATCACCCCGCTCTACTGTTGGAACCTTAACGGAGCTTTACGACTTGCTCCGTCTGTTATTTGCCCGGTTGGGCAAACCGGAAAACACCTTTCCAAAAGAGCTGGTTATAAACCGCAGTCTTTCTTCGTTCAACACGCCACAAGGGGCTTGTCCCGAATGCCGTGGCTTGGGTATGGCAGATGCCATTGACCCGGAATTGCTACTAAAAGACGAGAACAAAACCATCCGACAAGGAGCCTTTGCCATGACCACTCCAAGCGGCTACATTGTTTATTCACAGGTTACCATGGCGGTGTTGAACCAGATTTGTGAGGTCGAGGGTTTTTCGGTGGATATTCCGTGGAAAGAGTTGAATGAAGCACAAAAAAAGATTGTCCTTTTTGGAAGCCGAAAAATTCTGGTGCCATTTGGGAAACACCCGTTGGAATCGCGCATGAAATGGACCGGAATTACCGCCAAGCCCCGCGAAGAAAGCTTTTACAAAGGAATTGTTCCGGTGATGGAAGAGATACTGAAACGCGACCGAAACCCCAACGTGTTGAGGTTTGCACAAACAGTGAGTTGTCCGGTTTGCATTGGTTCCCGGTTAAAGAAGGAAGTAAACCAAATTACTTTCCATGGTAAAAGCATAACCGAGCTTTCCAATTCCACCATTAATGAAATGATTACTTTCTTTGAATCCCTCGACATGGAAGGCCATGAACGATTGGTGGGTGGACCCATTTTGGATGAAATCAGGAAAACCGGTAAGCTGATCCAAAAACTAGGTTTGGGTTTTTTAACCCTAAGTCAACCTTCGCAAAGTCTTTCAGGAGGCGAGACCCAGCGGTTGCGGTTAGCAAAAATGGCATCCTCGGGATTGAGGGGTATTTTGTATGTGTTCGATGAGCCCTCGATGGGGATGCATCCTACCGAAATAAGCAATTTATTAGAGGTATTGTTCTCCTTGCGCGATCAGGAAAACACAGTTCTGGTGGTGGAGCACAACCCCATTGTAATGAAACATGCCGATTGGATTGTGGATATGGGACCCGGAGCAGGAGAGCAGGGCGGCCACTTTCTTTTTTCGGGACGAGCCTCTGATTTTTTCAATCAACAGGAATACGGAAGCAGCCAAACCTTAAAGCATTTCCATAAAACAACGGATTTTAAAATCACTCAACCATCACTGAATGAAGTTGTTGTTTTAAGTAATGCTCAAATTAATGGTACTAATAAACCAACGATTACTTTTAAAACGCAAGCCCTGAATATAATCACGGGAGTTTCTGGTTCTGGTAAGAAATTACTTGTTGATAGGTTTCAGCGTCTTTTGACCGAAAGCAACAAAAGAACCGAATCCAGTTTTGTGATTGAAAATGGGGACCTGCTTAAAAGAGTAATCAGTATCGATCAATCGCCGATAGGCAAAACCCCTCGCAGCAATCCAGCCACATATATTGGGTTGGCCGATGAATTGCGCGATTTGTTTGCTTCCATCGTAGAAGCAAAATCCAAAGGTTTTACAAAGAACCACTTTTCGTTCAACACTCAAGCCGGACGGTGCCCAAAATGCGAAGGTGCAGGTTACGAACAAGTTGGAATGCAATTGCTGGGAACAGTGGAACTGATTTGCAGCGAATGCAACGGCAAACAATTCCGCCCCGAAATTCTAACGGTGTTATATCAAGGAAAAAACTTGTCCGAAATTTATTCGCTTTCCGTTGATGCCGCTCTCCGGTTTTTTGAAAACCATCCGACGATTTCTCCCTTTTTAACGACATTGCAACAAGTGGGATTGGGATATTTGACTCTAAACCAACGCTCGGGAACCCTTTCGGGGGGTGAGGCCCGACGGGTTAAGTTGGCTAAAAATCTGGTTAAAGCTACCAAACAGCCAACTTTGTTTATTATCGATGAACCGTCGTCGGGGTTGCACGACCATGATGTAGAAGTGTTGATCGAAAACCTAAACCGTTTGGTGAATCAAAAACATACGGTGGTAATGGTGGAGCAAAACCCAATTGTACTCAAACAAGCCGATCATTTAATTGAATTGGGCCCTAATGGTAAAAATGAAGGTTTAAATTTGATTTATCAGGGCGTTCCATCCGGAATCCTAACCGTTTCAAACTCTGAAACAGCAAAGGCTTTGCAAGGTATTTTAACCGAACCTATTTCCAACCCAATACCTGTTTTTGAGCGGTTTGGCCCCATTTTATTAAAAGACGCTTCCACACACAACCTTAAAAACGTTGATGTTTCCATCCCTTTCAATAAATTGACGGTGTTAACGGGAGTATCCGGTAGCGGCAAATCATCGCTGGCTTTCGACACTCTTTTTACCGAAGGCCGTGAGCGTTATGCCGAGAGTTTTTCAGTGTATGCAAGAAATAGGCTTAACTTAAATTCAGAGGCGCAATTTGAAAGCATTAAAGGGCTGATGCCAACTTTGGCTGTGAATCAAAAAAGCATTAGCAACAGTGAACGTAGTACCGTTGGTACGATTACTGACATTTATGATACGTTACGTCTGTTGTTTGCCCGTGTGGGAACACGGGAATCGGGAAGCGAAACTCCGCTGGCTTCCTGGTTTTCGTTCAATCACGAACAAGGAGCCTGCAAAACCTGTGAAGGATTAGGCCACCGGATAGTTTGCGATGCCGAAAAGCTGATTTCCAATCCCGAAAAGCCGATAAGCGCGGGAGCCATGGACGGTAGTAAACCCGGCAAGTTTTATGGCGACCTTCATGGACAGTACATCCCCACATTATTGGCTGCCGGAACGGAACGTAGTTTTGATTATTCGGTTCCCTGGAATGAGATAAGCGATGAGGCAAAACAACTGGCACTTTTCGGTTCGGGTAGCAAAATCTATCACGTTACTTGGGAATACAAACGAAACAACCGCACGGGAACCCATGAGTTTACCGGACCATGGCCGGGTTTCTTGCATCTGGTTATCGAAGAATATTTGAGAAAGGCCAACGACAAAAGAGCCGAAGCACTGTTACCCGTTATGAAAAAGGAACCTTGTTCCGTTTGTGGCGGGCTTCGTTTGAATGAAAGGGCATTAAAAAGCAAAGTACTTGATAATACCATTGCGGAATGGACCCAAATGCCGGTAACGGATTTGGCCGTTTGGCTCAAAAAAAACGTGGTCATTACTCATGCTTTCAGTAAGGAACCAATTACCCAAAAGGCAGCACAGGTAATGGTGGGAATTGTTTTGAACGGCATTGATATGCTTCTCCATTTGGGATTGGGGTATTTGTCGCTTAACCGTGAGGCTAAAACTTTATCGGGTGGCGAAGGTCAAAGGGTGCGGCTAGCATCGGTGCTAAACCAGAATTTATCAGGGGTTTGTGTGGTGCTCGATGAACCTACCCGCGGGCTGCATCCAAAAGATACCGAAAACCTGATTTACATCCTTCAGGAGCTGAAACGCCAAGGTAATACCGTAGTGGTTTGCGAACACGACCCCTATTTTATTAACAGCGCCGACCACATTATTGAATTGGGTCCGGGTGCCGGAAAATACGGAGGATATGTTATTGCCGAAGGGCACTCCAACGAATTGGTAAACAGTTTTAAGTCAATAATAGGGGCTTATTTGAAAGAGGGCTATCTATATGCCCGTAAAAAGCGGCCCATAAGCTTCATTAAAGCCATTCAGGTTAAAGGAGCTTTGGTCAATAATTTAAAAAATATCGATGTTCGGATTCCTGCTAACGCCTTAGTGGTACTGGGCGGAGTATCGGGTAGCGGAAAGTCGAGTTTAATGCAGGAGGTTGTTTACCAGTCGGCTGTTCAACAGAGGCCGGTTAACTGTAGGCATATTACCGGATTGCAATTATTTGACCAAATAATATTTGCCGGACAAAAACTCCCGAAACTACATGCACAAAGTATGGTGGCGGGGTATTTGGATTTGCACCCGATACTGGAAAACGAGTTTGCTATGGCGGCTAAAGCACAAAATTTTTCGCTTACCAAAGCTCATTTTTCGCTTTTTAGCAAAACCGGAAGCTGTGAATCCTGTGAAGGAAATGGCGAATTGAAAACCAGCATGGACTTTTTAGCGGATGTATATGAACCCTGCGAAACGTGTCACGGAACCGGCTTTAAGCCCGAAGTGTTGGCAGCAACCATTCAAGGGAAAAATATTGCTGATGCACTGGCATTGAGTTTCGATGAATTACCTTTGTTGTTTACTAGTTCAAAAATAAAAGAAACCTGCCAACTTGCCGTTCAATTGGGTTTGGGCTACCTGAGCATTAACCAACGGCTAAAAACCTTGAGCGGTGGTGAATTGCAGCGCTTGTCGTTGATACATTCCTTGCTTGAAAACAAAGGAAAAGCCTGCCTTTTTCTGCTCGATGAGCCTACCACCGGACTCCACATGCTGGATGTAGAACATTTGATGGTTGCATTCGACAAGTTATTGGATGCCGGACACAGCTTATTAGTAATTGAACATCACCAAACAGTAGTTTCTTCGGCCGATTATTTAATTGAATTAGGTCCAGGAGCTGGTGAACTGGGAGGAAAGGTTGTGAGGGAGAGATAGCGGATTATTGAAATATATTTTAACCCTCAATTATGTATCAATCCCTTTTTTTTTACCTTTGATAGCAGTTCCGAATTAGAATATTAAAACCAGCCAAAATAAATCACACCGGTAAAAAAAATGCACTTTAGTATTCATGAATAATGAACCGTAGTGTAAAATGTGATGGGTTGGTTAATTTGAAATTTCAATCAGGTATAAATATGAACTATAAAATTTCCAACCATTAATTTTTTCAATTATGATAGCAATAGTAATTATCATCTCGCTTCTCCTAATTATTTATGGAGTTTTTGGATTGGTTTCCCAAAGTAAAAACAGTCAAACAAAATACCCGATCGTAATCCCTTCACTAATACTTGGGGGATTTTTTCTTGTGGTATTTTCGTTAATAATACGTATTGATGCACAACAAGTGGGGGTTTTGGTTAAGCCTACTGGCGTTAGTGACGAAGAATTGCATACCGGATGGCATATTGTAATGCCTTGGAACGAAGTACACAAAATGGATAAAACCGTTTGGGTTTACACGTGCACCAATGCTACAGGCGAAGGATCCAAAGACCATTCCGATGCTATATGGGCACCCCACCAAAGAAGGTATTAAAATGGGAATAGATATCTCTGTATCATGGAGGATTGACCCAAAAATGGCATCCTGGATATATCAAAATGTAACCGAAAATGATGGAGGAACATCAGGCAGGTATTTATGGCTCGAAGAAAATGTAATACGTACCAAGTTAAAATCGACACTGGCGTTGAGCGTTAGCAATTATTCGCCCATCGAGGTTTATAGTACAAAAAGAGAGGTTATTCAAAACGATGTCATCTTACGAATCAAAAAAGAAGTGGGTTTATATTATTTAATTATTGACCAGGTTGATATCCGCGAGGTTTATTACAATGCAGAATACGAAACAGCCATCAACAACAAAAAACTGGCAGAACAAGAAGCCCTTAGGCTGGTGGATGTTACCCGGCAAAAAGAAGAATTACTGAAACAGGCAAGTATCAACAAGGAAATTGCTATTCAACAAGCCGAAGGTGAGGCAAAAGCATTGCAGATTAAAGGATCATCCATAGCCAGCGATCCAAAAATTATTGAACTGGAATGGATAAATAAATGGAATGGCGCGTTACCTACTTATATGATGGGTTCAGGACAAGGAGTCATGTTAAATTTGAATAAATAGAACCATATGCAAACCATAATGGGATCAGGGGGAGCTATTGGAATACCATTAGCCAAGGAATTGAAGAATTATACCACTAAGATTAGGTTGGTGAGCCGAAACCCGAAAAAGGTAAATGAAACGGATGAACTTTACCCAAGCAATTTAAATGATTTGAGCCAGATTGATAAGGCCATTGCTGGAAGTGAAGTAGTATATGTAGTTATAGGTTTTGAATACAAACTAAGTGTTTGGCAAAAAAGTTGGCCCCCCTTTATGGAAGCAGTCATAAATGCTTGTAAAGCCCATAATGCAAAACTTGTGTTTTTCGATAATGTATACCTGTATTCAAAAACCTCAATTCCACACATGACGGAAGCGTCACCCATTCTGGCACCGAGCAAAAAAGGTGAAGTTAGACAACAATTGCACGAAATGATTATGAAGGAAGTGGAAAGAGGAACACTCAACGCACTTATAGCCAGATCGGCCGATTTCTACGGACCGGATAATAAAAGCAGTGCATTGAACATGATGGTTGTGGATAATCTTTTAAAAGGAAAAAAAGCACAGGCATTTGGCAACATCGACAAAATTCATACTTATACGTTTACCCCCGATGCAGCCAAAGCAACAGCATTGCTGGGAAATACTGAAGATGCCTACAATCAGGTGTGGCATGTTCCCACTACCCATGAAAAGTTGACCAATGGCCAATGGATTGAAATGATTGCAAATGAACTTAAGGTTGAACCAAAAATTCAAAAGGTACCACTTTGGATGATAAATGTACTCGGTTTTTTTATACCTATAATGAAGGAGTTTCCAGAAATGCTTTACCAATATGAACAGGATTATTATTTTGATAGCAGTAAATTTGAGGAAAGATTTGGTATAACACCGACTGTTCCTAAAGAGGGGATTCGGATGCTGATTGAAAAAAACGCATTCTTAAAACAACGGCCAGTATAAAGAATCACTTATAAAGGGAATTAATGACAATAAAATCCTTTGTGGATTCACATTAAAAAATAACTTTAAAAGGGAAATTGAAAAAGACATTCAATTTGCAGTTTCCGTTTTTAAACACTATTCTTGTGTACCATTATTTATTTACAAGCTAATTAAAGTTACCTTCCATTATAACAATAATATGAAAAACTTTCAACACGTAATAATTGTGATACTGGTATTGATTTCAAATTTGCTACAGGCACAGAAATATACTTTTTCCGAAATACCCAATTGGGTTAAATCGGTTACCATTCCTCAAGAATCGTTATTTTCGAAGTATGATATAGTATCCGGGTACTATTTAACCTTGGCTGATTACCAGGTAAATTTAGAACAGGAAGCGGTTTTTACTCATGAAGTTACCAATGTTGTATCTTATTCCGGAATTACCAATGCTTCACAACTCTCAATTAGGTATGATACAACTTATCAGAAATTAATCGTTCATCATCTTTTTATATGGCGAAAAGGTAAGAAAATTGATCGTACCCACGATCTGAGTTTAGAGATTTTAAATAATGAATCACAGCTTAATCAAGGAATTTATACGGGATTAATTACTGCTTATAACATACTTAATGATATAAGAAAAGATGATCTTATCGATTTTGCATACACATTAGAAGGGGATAATCCTATTTTTGATAAAGAGAAATATCTTTTCCAACCTATTGAAATGATGAATCCGATTGATTTATATACGGTTCACATTTTTTATCCAATCGATAAAGATTATATCTATACATGTGTTGATTGCGACAGTATTCGTTTTGACAGCTCTTCTGATAATAATTACAAACATATTGAAATTAGTCGGAGTAATGTAAAACCTGCTGATTATGAAGAATCTATGCCCAGCTGGCTAATTCCTTACAGCTATTTTACATTGAGCAGTTTTCATTCCTGGAAAGAAGTAAACGTATGGGCGCAAAAAGTTTTTGCACTAAAATCAGAACCTAAACTTGAAAATGTTTTTAACGAGATTTTTACAGGCGAAGAATCAACAAACGATAAAATCAATAAAATTGTAAATTATGTTCAGGACGAAATACGGTATATGGGCATTGAATCGGGCATAGGAAGTATAAAGCCAAAAGCACCAGAAATTGTTGTAAAGCAACGTTTTGGTGATTGCAAAGATAAGTCTCTATTGTTGGTTTCACTGTTAAAACAAATTGGAATTAAACAGGCATTTCCTGTACTGGTTAATACTTCAATGCAACATGAACTGAATAAGCTTTATCCAAGCAATGAGGTATTTAATCATTGTATTGTTAATTTTGAGTATAATGATACTTCATATTGGGTTGATCCTACCATTGCGGAACAAGGTGGTGACTTTCGGGAGCTATATATTATGGATTATGGAAAAGTGTTAATTATAGGAAATGAATCAGATACCTTGCAGAATATGTCGCCAAGGAAAACAAATACCAGTATTGACATCGTTGAAGAACTGACTGTTACCTCTTTTACCGGACCATCTGTTCTTAAAATTTCATCTACACAATCTGGGTTTAATGCCGATCAAAGAAGGGCTTTATTGCAATATTACTCTACCAAAGATTTGTCGGATCAATTAACCAAAGATTTGCAGTTGCTTTACCCGGAAGTAGTTAAAACAAAAGATATTGAAATAATAGATAATTTGGATAGTAATATAGTGACAATGAATCATTACTATGAAGTTAATGATTTCTGGGTAGATGGTGATAAAGGAAACAACGAATCCGGTAAGGGCTTTTGGACATTTAAATATGAACCGCTATGGTTATATCAGAATCTGAATGTTTCAGCTTGTGAAGACCGTAAGTATGATTTCGCATTAAATTATCCAGTTAGTTTAAACTATAAGGTGATTTTTCACTTTCCTAACGATTTGTTGATATCGGATGATAACCGGACTATTGAAAATGAAGCGTTTTATTTCAAACAAAAATTTGAACAACTAAGTAGCAATTCATTTCAGATTGATTACACTTACCGAGCAAAAACCAATTATATTAAAGCCGATAAGTATAAAGAAATTTGCAATCAAAAGAATGCCATTTCAAAAAGTCTTCCAGTAATCATCTATTTTAATAAATAATCAAAAACACGCATTCATGAAAAATGGTTGGGTTTGTTTCATTTTTTTCTTTTTAATAATCAAGTTTGGTCATTCACAAGATACTATATGGATTTATTACAATAAAGACTGGAAAGAAATTTCAAATAAAAAGGATGCAGTTTTTTACCGAAAAGCATTTTTAGATAGTAATGAAGTGTGGGTGGTCAACGACTATTATATGAATAACAATATACAAATGACAGGTGCCTATAAATCAAAGAAAATGCAGGAAAAGCATGGGTATTTTGTTTATTACCATGAAAACGGAAAAAGAAAGTCAGAAGGGAATTATTTGAACAATAAGAATAATGGTATCTGGAAGGAATATCATGAAAATGGAAACTTGAAATCGGAAGGAATGATATTGAATAACAAAAGAGAAGGAGAATGGAATTATTGGTATGAAAATGGCCAAAAGTCGGCAAAAGGAAATTGTATAGCAAATAAAGCCGAAGGAATTTGGGAATACTGGCATGAAGGAGGTGAAAAAAAATCAGTTGGAAAATACCTAAATGATTCAAAGAGTGGGTTATGGCAGTATTGGTTTCCGGATGGGCCGTTGCAATGTGAAGAGACTTATAAAAAAGGACTTATATCGTCAATTGCATTTTATTTCGAAAATGGAACAAAAAAATATACAGGAAGCTTTGATAATGAAAAAATGCATGGGGAATGGGTTTACTGGAATATCGACGGACGAATTACATTAAAAGGCAACTATAACAATGGGCTCAGGCATGGGGAATGGGTTCGGTATTTTCCCAATGGGAATATGAAAATCAACTATATTAGTAATATTATTCAAGGTAAACAATTTGGTGGTATTGTAAGAAATGAGTAAGAAACAAACCGCAACCATTGATTTCTTTTTTGACAACGAAAACCCGAGAATCAGTTTTTATAACAAGATAAATACCTGAAAAATAAAAAAACGGAGTTGGACTCATGATACGTTGCCAGTGCAAGCAAGTTTTTTCAAAAGAGATAAAACGATAATGGATATTTAGAGGTCAGTAGATAAATACATAACACGAATGCAATGGTATTCATACTTTGAACCTACTATTTGTGTTTCTTGTACCCCTCTGTCTGTCGAAATCTCCCCTAGACTTAGGGGAGATCGTATCAAATTAGCAATACTGCCAAGACTATACAGGGTATATAGCAAAACACACAAATGGTGTAAAATGGGTTAAAGCAAAAATTTATATGATTGGCAGCGGGCATATATCGGACATGATTAGCCGAATGAAGAATAATGAAAATCTACGCAAGAAAGCAAGTTCTTTTCGGGTCAAACATATTTATCATGTGGCTGCAATCAAGAAGAGGTTGCGTTTCAAAAAAGCTACCGAAGAGGAATTGGAAGCAATAAGGCAAATGAGCAAAACCGAAAGAAAGAAGGATATATTAAAAACAGCAGGGGCTTTTTTTATTACTGGAATGATAGCTTTTGGAGTTATTTACCTGCTTATTTTAGGAACCCAAAGTATAAAGAATTAAATCATCAAGGATTATATTATGGCATGCAATAACTGGACGCTCCATCCTTGGATTTGCTGTTCCGGATGGTATAGTTATTTTTGGAATTAGTAGAATTACAAGAACCAAATGCTACCGTTAATTTAACCCGTAAATTTTAATACACCATTTACCATTAGCCCAACAATATTTTGGATTTATACCAGAATACGATTACATTTGAATAAACCGAAACCATTTGACTTTACTGGGAATATAGAAACAAACATTAGATTATAAAAACCACTTTGATGCCATGCAAAACAGCACCTATATAGAAAATTAACACTAGTGGAGTGTTTGGCTAAATGTTAGTACCAACTATTAAGCAAGTTTGAAATTAATATCAAATGTTTAATTATTTCTAGTATTAATCAATAAATGTCAATAATATGAAAACACAAAATTACTTACAAATCGTTTTATTGGGTATTGTTTTGATTTTTCTATTTTCATGTAAAAAAGAAACATCAGACCCGCCTGATACTTTACCACCAGATGAAGTTACAAACTTAACAGCAATAGAAGGAAACGGTAAGATAACAATGACTTGGACCGATCCTGCTGATGTTGACTTTCAAAAGGTTGAAATTACATACTTGTCGAACACGATTGAAGTAAATAAGGGTGTACAAACGAATGAAATAATAGGGCTAACTAATGGAACATCCTATTCATTTACTGTTAAAACTATTGATAATTCAGGTAATAAATCATCAGGGTTACAAATTAGTAGCACTCCAGTTAGCCCCCCTGCATTAACATGGTCAAATTATATTGTGGCTAGTTTAAATCCTAGTAGTGGAATAGTTGCTATTTCAACCGATTTTACAAATATTGGCAGTTCAGGAATTATCAATTTTAATTCAAGTGTAACACGACTCTCCGATAATACTATTACATCAAATATTTCAAATTCTTTTAACGTTCAACCAAACGGGCAGTATAAAATAACTCTTACATGTAATGGATCGGCAACTAAAACTAGTTGTACCGTTTGTTCGCCGTCAAATAAATTCAAAATAGAAACAATCTCTCTAATAGATAACCAGATAACATTAACTTATATTGGTATTAATTGTTCAAGTTTACATGATTGTGGTTTTTGGATGGGTAGTGATGAAACTGAATGGAATTCTATAGCTGTAACTAATATGATTATTGAGAAAATAAATTAACACGAGTGGGGTGTTTGGCTAATACGTGGTATGGTGCAAAAAACTGACAGTAAATCGCCCGCAACTTAGCGAAGCGGTTTCATGAGCGGAGTGAATAATCAACAACTTTTCATACCGCTATCAGTTGGCGGACTTTATAAGAAACAAATCAACAGCCTAAAATCATCCGTTCAGATTCGTGGCTAATCCTATTGATTTACGATTTCAGGTTTTCAAACTAAACAGACCCAAAGCAATATCTGCATCAGTTTCAAAAAAAAAGATTATTTTCGTACGAGCTGATTAACCCGTTTTTAAAAGAGCCGGGCAATAAAGTTCTTTTTATCAATTTTCATAAACCATTATAAATTATGCTTGTATGAAGCAATCGAACAAATCGTTACCTATATTTTTGGCCTTTTTGGCAATGGGCTTTGGCGATGCCGTAGGCCCCATGGTGAGCCTGGCTAAAGACACTTTTCACCTTACCAATTTTTTAGCTCAATTGTTGCCTTTTAGTGGGTTCATCATGTTTGGCATTCTCTCCATCCCCATGGGGGTTTATCAGGATAGAAAAGGAAAAAGGCATGTGTTGCTGCTTGGCTTGTTTATAGCATTTATTGGATTACTAATTCCCATTTTCAATGGGATGTATGGTCCGGTAGTTGATTTCAGTATGGGTGGACAATCAGCATTTTTTGTAATTCTCCTTTCCATATTGCTACTGGGAGCAGGAGCTACTATTCTTCAAGTGTCGGGGAATCCGGTAATGCGCGATGTTTCACCCGAGGGAAAATATTCCAGCAACCTTTCTTTGGCTCAATCAATAAAGGCCATAGGTTCTTCGTTGGGTTTTTTGCTGCCGCCTTTTGTAGCTATGGCATTTGGGCTCGATTGGACCATCTTATTCCCGGTTTATGCGGTAATTGTATTAATTGCGTTTTTATGGGTTCAATACACCCCATTTAAAGATAAAGCATCGGAATCAAAGACCGCATCGCTAAAATCGTGTTTTAATCTCTTGTTCACCAATACCTATGTGTTTTTAATGGTTCTTTCCATTTTCCTGTATGTAGGAGCTGAAGTTTCAATGAGTTCACAGGTTCCCATTTTAATGAAAGAAACTTATGGTTTGGAATCGTTTGGATTGTGGATTAGCTGGTCGCTGTTTTTTCTGCCCATTTTAATTGGCCGGTTTGTCGGTTCAGCCATATTACGGGTTATAGCACCCATTAAATTCCTAATGCTATCGGTAATGATTTCATTGGCTGGAATTTGCTTTCTCTTTATGGGGAACCAGACTTTTGCATTTGCCGGGATATTTATGGTGGGCCTGGGTTTTGCCAATATTTTTCCTCTGGTTTTTTCAATTACTATCGATAAAATGCCTGCCCGTGCCAATGAATTATCGGGACTTATGGTTTTTGCCATTGTGGGAGGTGCCCTAATTCCCCCAATTACTGGTGCCATTTCGGATGCAACCTCAGTATTAGGCGGTTTTATGGTGCCACTGGTTGCCATCTTGTATATTGGATTTGCCGCCGTTTACAACCAAAACCAAAATAAAGCCTTGCGATGAAAAACTATCCCGACCATTCAAAAATAGTGCTTACCCTTGATGCCGGGGGCACCAACTTTGTTTTCTCTGCCATGCAGAATGGAATTGCGATTGTTGAACCTTATACGCAACCATCGAATGGAACCGATTTGAAAAAATGCCTTGAATCCATTATTACAGGGTTTGAATGCGTAGTAAAGAAATTGAAGGAAAAACCGGTTGCCATTAGTTTTGCTTTTCCCGGTCCGGCCGATTACCCCAACGGTATTATTGGCGATTTGGGGAACCTGCCGGCGTTTAAAGGGGGTGTGGCTCTTGGGCCCATGCTAAAAAACCACTTTAACATTCCCGTATTTATAAATAACGATGGCGACTTATTTGCTTACGGAGAAGCTTTAGGAGGGATACTTCCCGAAATTAATCAGGAATTGGAAAAAGCCGGAAGTTCCAAGCGCTATAAAAACCTGATTGGAATTACTTTGGGCACCGGATTTGGAGCCGGAGTAGTAATTAACAACCAATTGCTGAGCGGCGATAATTCCATGAGTACCGAAGTTTGGCTTCTGAGTAACCGCCGGATGGGAAACATGAATGCCGAAGAAGGAGTGAGCACCCGGGCTATTATAAGTAATTATAAACATGAATCGGGGGAAAAATCGACAGGATTAATGCCTTACGATATTGCACAAATAGCCAAAGCTAAGTTGCCGGGCGATGCTACCGCTGCACAAAAAGCATTTGAGATGTTGGTCAGGCGCTGGGCGATTCCATTGCTAACCTGATAACCCTGTATGATGGCCTTGTAGCAATTGGCGGAGGACTTACTGGTGCTTCGGAATGGTATATGCCAGCAGTAATGAGAGAGCTAAATCATAAGTTTATAAACCAAAAAGGACAGGAAACAAAACGGTTGGTTCAAAAAGTATTTGATTACAACCAACCGGCCGATAAAGAGGCTTTTCTGAAAAGCTACACTACAAACATTCCAATTCCCGGAACGGATTCAACAATAAATTATGATGCGTTTCCAAGAACCGTAATTGTTCATAGTAAATTAGGCGCAAGCAAAGCAATTAGTTTAGGAGCCTATAATTTTGCATTAAAGCATTTGTAACCAATCTGAATTTGGGTTGGGGAAAATAAATTTCAGTGCCTTTTTCTCTTTTTGATTAATGCTAATGATACCAATCCGGCTGAAAAGAGCATGGAACTTGCTAAGAAAATAAATCCAGCCCGTGCTAAATCCTCCATACAATCGGAATCAAGCAAAGGAAATACAAAAACTAATCCAATTAAACCGGCTATAAGCGAGAATATGGAAAACGAGCTAATAAAAATTGTTTGTATGTTTTCGTTCATGGGTGTATGATTTGAATAAATGAATTTAAGATTTTTTATTTATACAACTAATTTAGAAATGAATTATTTCCTTAAAAACAGTAACTTTTTTCTCACGCTCAAAACATAAGGATGTAAATTATTTTACGGCCTAAACAAAACCTGGTGTGTTTCTTCAATCATTTCAATAAGGGGAATTCCCGGAGGGCATTTCGACATATCTATTTTTTTTAAGGCTTCAGGAGTTGGAAAAACACCCTGATACCAATGATCGTTTTCCCGCATCATATTGTAACGGTAAACCCCAAAATCTTCCATTTCGTAACATTTTAGCAAGGTTCTGAACCGCAGTATTTCCGGTATATTAATACCCGAAGGATCGTTAGCCATGCTATACCCATCAAAATCGGTAAAAGGAACGGCAAGTTTCTGAACATCGAGCAACTCCATAATGGCAGCATCTTGAGCCGATAATGGAGCTGGGGCAGGAAATATTCCATCCAAATCGCTGAACTGAGTGGTAACCGGTAACCCCATGGTTAAGGTGTGAATAGCGGAATGTCCCAGACAAAACCGCGCATTCCATTGGAGTGGATTTAGCGGAGCCGTCATATCACGAAGTTTTTGAGGTGGATTAAAGAGCTGTCCTCCCTTATCGTTGGGCGACATGATAAATACACCCATATCTTTGCTTTCGGCTAAATCAATAGCCGCTTTATTTCGTTGAAAGAAGTAGTAATAATGCAAATTCACAAATTCAAACAAATCGGTTTCAATGGCTTTTATTATTACCTCAAGTGGAGCATGGGTGCTAAATCCCACGTGTTTAATAATTCCTTCTTCTTTCATTTTGAGCAATTCTTCCACAGGGCCATTTTTAGCACACGCCGCTTGAAAAACGTCTTGATTGTTCATACCATGCCAGCCATAAAAGTCAAAGTAATCAGTTTTAAGATCTTTCAATTGGTTTTCAACCATTCGGCGCGTTGTTTCGGCGGTTAAAGGATCACCCTTGGTCATTAAATAATAATTGCTTCGGGGAATCTTTAGCTCATCGTTTAGTACTTTGCCATACACGGTTTCACTTTTTTTGTATCCCCAAGCGGTTTCAATGTGGTTAATACCGTGCGCAAAAGCTTTTTGAACGGTATCAAGGCATTGCTGGAAGGTGTCGGCTGGAATTTCGTTCCGGGGTTCATTCCAGCCGTGTTTATAGCGCATTCCGCCTAAAGTAATAACACTTATTTTTTTATTGGTTTTTCCAAATCGCCGGTATTCCATCTTTGGTTTGTATATTGATAGGTTCTTAAAATCCATAGTTGTTTGCTAATTTTACAAAAAAAGCAATTTTTACTTACTTGTCATTATTTAATTTTTGATAATAACAGATTGCTGAGCATTAGGTTGAAAACCAGCAACTAAAAATTTACCCAAAATAAAATAACATTCCTTTTTAACAGGGAAATCGCTTTTAAGAATTTCAATTTTAAATTCGCAATTTCGGCGCATGTATTCAGCATAATTTCAAATAAAAGGCAGTGCTTGCGCCAATTTTTTACCAAAAATTCATATACCCCCGCTTAAAAGCCGGGGCTATTCAAGTTAAATCCCTCCGGGATTTTTTAAAAGCGATTTCCCTGTCTTTTTTAACTAATTCAATGCAAAAGATAAATTTTATCCTTACAATAGGAGTTCGCTAAATTATTTGTATTTTTGATAGGTGATAATCAAAAAATCAGGTAGTAATTTGAGTTCTGGTTATGTACAAGACTATTTTTTAATACCTGTTTGAACCAAATAAAGACGGCGAATTTTGTTTTTTTTATTATTATTATCTTATACAAACATTATGAACAAAGGAACAGTTAAATTTTTTAATGAAGCAAAAGGATTTGGATTCATTAAAGACGCAGATTCAGACAAAGAGTATTTTGTACATTCTACGGGATTAAAGGATCGAATTAGAGAAAACGATGAAGTGACTTTTGAACTGGAAACAGGAAAAAAGGGAATTAACGCCGTTAATGTTAAGCTTGCCTAAATAGCTTTAAAAATAAGTGATTAAAAGCCTTGGAGTTTATCAAAGGCTTTTTTTTTATTCCCCTGCCAAAGCCTCGATTATTGCGTCCTCAATTTCTTTTAAATTAAACGGTTTCCGGAAATACCTGAAAATTAGTTTGTTTTTCAAAGCTTCAGATATTTCCTGAGTAATGTCGTACCCAGTGAGTATATAATAGGCTATGTTTGGGAATTCCTTTTTAGCCAAAGTAATAAATTCAATACCATTCATTTCCGGCATTTTCATGTCACTTATAACCACCACAAATTCATTATTTGAATAGAGTTTTTCCAACCCAATTATTCCGGATTCAGCAGTTATAACGGTATAATTTTGTTTAAAATTCGCTTCAAACAACATTAAGTTAATGGGTTCATCATCAACGTAAAGCAGCATGGGTTTCTTTTTCATTGCTTAATTTTTTTGTTTATGGGTAATTTAATAATTGCGTTGGTTCCAATTCCTATTTGCGATTCAAATTCAATGGTTCCCTCATGTTCTTTAATAATATTATAAGTTATGGCCAGTCCAAGTCCTGTCCCTTTTCCAGGGTCTTTAGTGGTAAAAAAGGGATCCATAATTTTTGAGATATTATCATTGTTTATACCACCTCCGGTATCAGTTATTAAAATTACCAGTTTTTCAGTATCAATTGTTGTAGTAATTTTAATAATCCCTTTATTTTCAATGGCATGGCAAGCATTAGTTAGAATATTTAAAAACGCCTGGTGCAATTTGCCCTCGTTTCCAATTAAATGATAGGGGATTGGTGTATAATTTTTTACTATTTCAATAAAGTGCTTTGTCTCACTATGCAGCATTACCAAGCAATTGTCGATAATGGAATGAATGTTACATTCAACAAGCAATCCTTCATTTTGCCTACTGTAATGATTCAGGCTGGTTACAATAGCCGCTGTACGAGTTACTCCAACGGTAATGCCTTTAAGTATGGGTGCCACTTCCTCCAAATGATCTTTCAGCTTCTCATTAAAATACGATTCCAACCGATAAATTCCACCCTGAATAAAATTCAACGGGTTGTTAATTTCGTGTGCAACTCCGGCGGCCAGTATTCCCAACGAAGCCATTTTTTCTGACTGAATTAATTGTTTTTGAGTCTCTTTTAAAGTAGTAAGCGTTGTTTCTAATTCTGCTTTTTGGCTATGAAGTTCTTCGTTGGTAGCAGTTAACTTTTCATTAAATGTTTGCAGTTCATCTTTTTGTAGTACAACCTCCAGCGTTTTTTCATCAACAATCAATTTGAGCCTTGTTTGTTGGCGGTTAAGCGATGCTATCCGCCAACGATAAAAACCAAACAAACAGGCAAGAAAAAACAGAGCTCCTATAAATTTAAACCACCATGTTTTCCAAAAAGGAGGATGAATAATGATTTTTAAATTAGTACTGACTTCATTCCAAATTCCATCGTTATTAGAGGCTTTAACCATGAAAGTATAAGCACCGGGATTAAGATTGGTATAAGTGACGAATCTTCTCTTTGCATCCGTTGGAATCCAATCTTTATCAAACATATCCATTTTATATTTATATTGATTCTTATTGGAATTGTTGAAATTTAAAGCAGCAAATTCAAAAGAAAACACGTTTTCGGAATAATTTAGATTTATCTCTTTTGTTAAAATGATATTCTTTTTAAGAATTGAAGAACTATCAAGTTGAACGGACTTGTTAAAAATTTGAAAATCAACAATATATGTCAAAGGAATTAATGGATTATCAGCAATTGCTGACGGCTCAAAAATGGTGAACCCATTAATGCCTCCAAAATATAGTTTTCCTGCTTTATCTTTAAAATAAGCACCTTCAATAAATTCATTGGCCGGAAGCCCATCCTTTTGATCATATACTTTAAGAATTTTACCGTTGCCCCTATTTGGGTCAAATTTGTATAAACCATCCATGGTGCTGAGCCATAAGTAGCCTTCACTGTCCTCAAGTATTCCAAGTATTACAGCACTTAAAAACCCGTCTTTTTTGGTAAATTGAGTAAATGAGTTGTCTTCAGGATTGTATTTATTTAGGCCATTTCCGGTACCAATCCAAAGTGTATGGCTATCCTGAGTTTCATAAATACAAAATATCCGATCGCTCCCAATCGATTTTGGATTTTTTGGATCGTTTTTAAAATGCTCAAAAAGGCTGGTTTTGGGGTCAAGTTTGTTTAGCCCGGTGTTGGATGAGCCTACCCAAATATTGTTTTCATGATCTTCAAACAACCCCATAACCCTTATATCACTAATGGTTTGTGGATTATTTATGTCAGGAATATAGCGGGTAAATACTTCATTGTGAGGGTTGAACCGATTGAGTCCGCCGCCTGATGTTGCAATCCAAATCATTCCTGCTTTATCGATAATTATGGATCGGATATAATTATTGCTAAGGCTGTTTGAGTTCTCAGGATTGAACGTATAGTGTTTAAATGTGCGGGTTTTTGTATTATAATTATCGAGGCCTCCCCCATAAGTTCCAATCCACAGGTTATCGAGCGAATCAACACAAACAGCATTTACAAAATCTAACGAAAGAGAATTTCTATTAGTTGCATCATTGCGAAACGTCTGAAAAAATTGGGTTTTAGGGTCGAATCGGTTTATCCCGCCACCGAATGTGCCAATCCAAATATTTCCTTTTTTATCCTCCTTTATAGCTCGAACTAAATTGTTACTTAAATGATGTTCACGGTTGGGTTCGCTATGATAAAAGTTGAATTTTGGAGGGTTCGGATCAAATTTATCTACCCCATTCGAAAAATTCCCTACCCACATAATCCCCGACCGATCCTGAAATATGCATCGAACCAAATCGTTTGACAAGCTGGTTGAAGTAATTGGGTTGTTAAAAAAGTTCGTGAATTTAAAAGTGGATCTGTTTTTCTTTTTCAGCAATGAAAGTCCGCCATAAGTTCCTATCCAAATATTCTCGTCCTTATCTTCAAATGCGTAATGAATATCATTTATTCTTAAGGAATGAATATCGGTGGGTGATGAAAATATGCGCTTAATTTGAGAAGTTTTAGGGTCAATTTGGTTAAGCCCATTATCTGTTGAAACCCAAATAATTCCTTTACTATCGGCAAATACATGGTTCACTTTATCGCTGCTTAATGAATTTGGGTTTTTTGGATTGTTTTGATAATGAGTGAAGATTCCACTTTTGGGATCAAATTTATCGACCCCTTTTTCATTTAGTCCCAACCAAATATTATTGTCATCATCCGCCGTTATGGTGTTAATGGTGTTAAATGCTATACTGAGAGGATCGCCCGGTTTTTTGGAATAATTAGTAAATGTTTCCGTTGTTTTATCGAACTTGTTTAATCCAGCTTCAGCAGTACCAACCCATAAATAACCCTCCTTATCTTCAAATATCGACATCACCACATCGTGACTGATACTGTTTTCATTATTTTTGATGTTCCGAAAAACTATAAAATCATCGGTTTCAGCCCGATATTTATTTAACCCTCCACCTAAGGTAGCTATCCATAATTCACCATCGCGGTCAACAAAAAGATTATAAACCCGACTGTTGCTTAACGAATTTGGTTTTTCAGAATCATGAAAATATTTTTTTAGTGTATAGCCGTCATATCGGTTCAAACCATCGGCTGTGCCTATCCACATAAAACCGTATTTATCCTGAGTAATTGAATAGACGGTGCTTTGCGACAGTCCAGAACTTTTAGTTAGGTGCTCAAAGCGAATTTCATTTTCTTGACCCCCTACTGTGAAAATAGTGGCGAATTGGAGAAATATAATTAATATCACGCTTAGATGTTTCATGGACAAACTGATTATATCAACACGGCTTCTTTAACAAGGTCAAAATTTCAAACAGTCAACGCACACATTTTGTAAGGAACATTTTTAAATAGCTTATGTTCAATGGAATGGTTACATTTTATTTTTTTTTGGTAGTTTCACAATCACTTTGGTACCTGCATTAATTTTCGACTCGCATTCAATGGTTCCCTGATGATCCTGAATAATATTATAGGTTATTGATAAACCCAATCCGGTTCCTTTTCCCGGATCTTTGGTGGTAAAAAAAGGATCCATTATTTTAGCTATGTCCCCTTTATTAATTCCACATCCGGTATCGGATATCTCAATTACTAATTGTTTTAATCTTTCTTTGGTGTTAATGGTAATGTTGCCTTTATTTTCAATAGCGTGACAGGCATTTGTTAGTATATTTAAAAAAGCTTGATGTAATTTTCCCTCATTACCAAATACATTCGCCGAATTAGGAGCATATTCTTTTATAATTTCAATCTTGTTTTTTGTTTCACTTTGTAACATTACCAAACAATTATCGATAATTGTATGAATGTTGCATTCCAATACCAATTGGTCATCCTGGCGGCTATAATGGTTTAGGCTGGTTACTATGGCCGCGGTCCGGTTTACTCCAACCGACATACAATCAAGTATAGGAGCTACCTCTTCGAGGTGTTCTTTTAAATTTTCATTAAAATATGTTTCCAACATAAATATTCCACCCTGAATAAAATTTAGCGGGTTGTTTATTTCGTGAGCTACACCTGCTGCAAGAAGCCCTAAGGCCGCCATTTTTTCAGAATTATTGAGTTGATTTTGGGTGTTTTTAAGCGTTTGAATGGTTTCCTGAAGTTTTTTTTGCTCACTTCTCAATTCTTCATTGGTTGATTGAAGTTCCCGGTTTACGCTTGATAATTCAGCAGAATATTCATTAAGTGAAAAGTTGAGTTTCTTTTTAACTTTAAGATTGCGACGCACATTAAAAAAGAGAAAAAGAATAAGCAAAATCATTATCCAGGTTCCAATTTGAATAATTTTTTGGTTTTTGATTTTTTCTTCCTGAATAGAGTTAATTTTTTTTAAAAATACTAGTTTTTGAATTTCTTTCTCTGTGTTAGCCAGTGTTTTTAATTGGTCAAATTGTTTCACTCTACTTGCAAAGAAAATACTATCTCTCATTTTTACATACTTTTCCTTATAGGCAAGAGCTTGTTCAAACTGTTTAATTTGGCTGTAATAGGATGAAAAAACATTCAAATAATCCAATTTAAGTTGGTCGGCGCGAATTTGATTGAGTAATGCTCCGGAATTTTCTAAATAGATTTTTGCGTGATCATACTCCCTAATATTTAGATAAACTTCGGCCAGGTTATTAAGGGTCTGTATTTCCTCATACTTATTGAAAAGAGCCCTGTTAATTTCAAGAGCCTGATTGTAATAATTGATTGCAGTAACAAAATCATTATCGTCTTTCGAGAGGTTTCCTAGGTTATTAAGATCTTGAGCCATTGCCTGTTTTGCTCCAATTTCAGTATTAATCTGATGCGCTTTAATTAAGGCTTTTTTTGCGTCCTCCTGCATTTTCAACCCCCGGTAACTTATGCCCAAATTATTCCAAACAATAGCCTCGGCCTTTTTATCGCCTGCTTTTTGAATAATAGTCATGGCCATATTAAAGTAGGTAAGAGCCTCTGCATTTTGATTCAAGTTCCTTAAAACCAAGCCAACGTTGTTGTATTCACGCCAAATATCGTCCTTCCTACCCGATTTTTCCTTAATGCTTAAGGCATGAAAATAATTTTCAAGAGAACCGTTGTAATCACCCAAATAATAAAGAACCACTCCTTTTCGATTAAAAGAAAAAGAAAGTCGGTTGGAATCTCTCATTTTTTCGGAAAGAATGATGGCGGTATCAGTGTAAATCAACACCAATTCCGGATGAATAGGGGCATACTCAAATATAAACTGATTTAATTTATCAATTTTTACCGAATCGCTACCTTCTTGAATTAATAACTTATTCAGCGAATCTAATACGTTTGGTTGCGAAAAACCGGGTATTAGTAATAGCCAGATTGAGAAGGTTAGCAATAATTTTTTCATTTAAAAACCGAAAGGTTTAACAATTCTTTGGTTTTATTTGGCGTCAGGAAAATTAATGAAAAAGGTGATTCCGACACCAGCATCCTGTCAAATATAGCTAAAAACATTCAAACAATCCTTTCATTAGGTATAGTTTAATATCCGGAAGTGAACTATTAAATAGTATCAATAAGAAAACTCCAAAAACCATCCCGATAGCTATCGGGACAAAAATCAAAAAAAGAATCAATACTCAAAATAGGAACAATGTTAAAAGAATTATTAAAAAGATGTAATTGTTTATTCTGTGTTTTGTCATTTTTTCGCTATCGCTTCCCGATCCCGAGTACAAATAATAAGAGTTATAAAGTAGAATTACCGAATATTCGCAAGTCATCGGATAGCCTGCACCGATAATTTCGGGGACTTGTCAATAAAAAGCAAATTATTAGTGAATATGAAGTTGATTTAAAAAGCAGTCATCCGATGACTATTATTGATAACAAAATCCGAAATTCTTTACTAAACATATTGGTTACAAATCATTTAACGTTGTAAATATCACGATTACCTGCTGAGGATAAGGTGTCCCACTTTTTTTGAATCTTTGTTTTTATGGCATTAAATGTCTATAATTGCTTTTAAATACAAAACTTATTGTTCTTTTTATTTTTTTGACCTTAATTTAGAAGGTTCATATTTTCATAAAATAAATATTTATATTAGTTTTGGTTGTTCAACAAAAAATGGCTAACCAAACGTAATTTGTTTTTATTTTTTAACACGTTTGAGTATTTATAGTCAACCATGATTTAGTTTATGAATACAGAAAAATATTATATAACTTGCTGGTAATTAAACAATAAAGAATGAAAAAAGCACTGGTCGTTATCTTTTTAATCTTAATAACTCATAGTATTTTTGCATCAGGCGAGATTGTATTAAAAGGGGTTTACCAAGGGAAAAACATTTACGTAATGAACCCTTTTGCGTCCTCAGGTGTCGGTTTTTGCGTATTTGAGGTTACAGTGAATGGCAGATTATCTACCGATGAAATAAATTCCAGTGCTTTTGAAGTTGATTTAACCGTTTTTCAATTTGCCAAAGGCGATAAAGTAGTTATCATTATTAAACATAAGGACGATTGTGTTCCAAAAGTTATAAATCCTGAAGTACTTAAACCTCAAAGCACCTTTGAAGCCAATTTACTGAAAATTGATAAAGCTGGGAATTTAGCCTGGACAGCTACACTGGAAAGTGGTTCATTGCCATTTATTGTTGAGCAATTCCGTTGGAATAAGTGGGTGAAAGTGGCTGAAATTGAAGGAAAAGGAACTGCCGGTTCAAATGAATATACTGTTAAGGTTCCTACCCATTCAGGAAATAACCGATTCCGGATAAAACAAATTGATTATACCCGAAAACCAAGATATAGCAAGGAATTACGTTATCGTTCCATGGAGCCTCCGGTTACTTTTTCACCTCCTAAGCCGGAAAAGGAAATTGTTTTTTCGCGTGAAACCATGTACGAAATTTACGATTACTTTGGCAATTTAGTCGATAAAGGTATTGCCACTAAAGTTAACATTAGTAACCTGGCAAAAGGCGATTATTTCCTGAATTATGATGTGGCCACTGAAACCATTAAAAAGAAATAAGCATTTCAAAAATAAACTTCTTAATTAAAAAAAAAGGCTTCCCATGAGAAGCCTTTTTTGTGAACCCCTACGAGGGTTCAAAACCCTCGTAGGGGTTTCACAAAAAATAATCATAAAAACTCCCGTTGCGGGGAATTACCAAAGTTTGGATTCCAAGCAATTCTGCAGCCTCGGCATTTTCACGCGAATCTTCAATAAACAAAGTGGTTTCCGGATTCAGGTTTTGTTCTATCAATACCCGATGGTAAATTTCCCGATCGGGCTTTAACAAACCCATTTCATACGAAGTATAAGTCTTGATAAATAAATCATTAAATCCCACTCCATATTCTTTTTGAAGTTTGGCCGAAAAGAATTCAAAATGAAGGGAATTGGTGTTGCTCAATAAAAATAGGCGGTGCGATTGTTTAAGCCATTGTATTCGTTGTATCCTCTTGGGTTTATAATCAACTAACATAGCATTCCAGGCTCTGTTGAATGCTTCATCAGGGATTTGGGTATCAAACTGTTGATTCATCAATGACCGGATTTCGGTAGCGCTGATTGCTCCCATTTCGAATTTTTGCAGCACCCCATTATCAATTACCTGTTGAATCTTTTCCCGGTTGGCAAATCGGGCAAACGAATTCCAGGTGCGTTCCGGATCTATATCTAAAATAACACCACCAAAATCGAAAATAATAGCCTCAAATTGCGATAGGTCAATTTGCATGTTTGTAAATTTTGGCTGCAAATATAAGGAAAGAAACAAGAGACAAAAAATTGCATTTTATGTTATGGTATCAAACAATTGGTTTATATCCCTCTATATTAATTCCCCTTTTTATGCTTTTCAGCGTAAACACTGGGTAGCATCCCAAACTCTTCTTTAAAGTAACGGCTAAAATACTTTGGGTTATTAAACCCTACTTGATAGGCAATTTCAGAGATGGATAGTTGGCTTTTTCCAAGCAATTGAGCAGCCCGTTTGAGCCGGATAATCCGAATGAATTCAATTGGTGTTTTACCCGTAATGGACAATAGTTTTTTGTATAGATGTACCCGGCTCATCGCCATTTCGTGGCTTAGCATCTCTACCGAAAAATCGGCGTTATCAATATTTTCTTCCACACATTTAATGGCTTTTTCAATCAATTTCTCATCTAACGACGAAACATTGATTTCGCTGGGATTAATTTCCCGCTTTTGTTTAATTTGAGAATGTGTTTCGGCTCGTTGCTCCATCAATTTATTAATCCGCAGCAACAAAATATCTAAATTGAACGGTTTGGTTATGTATTCGTCGGCACCCAGTTCCAGGCCTTGCACAATATGTTCTTTGGCGGAATGGGCTGTTAATAATATAACCGGTATATGGGAACTCCGCCTGTCGTTCTTTATTAGCCGACACAACTGGTATCCATCCATTTCCGGCATCATTACATCACTGATTACTAAATCGGGAAGTTTATCAATTAAGATTTCAAAAGCTTCTTTTCCGTTAACAGCTTCCATTACCTCGTAGTATTCGGTCAAATGGTTACACAGGAAATTACGAAAATCTTCGTTATCCTCCACCACCAAAAGCGACTTGCGGGGATTGGTTGTTGTTTTTTGTAAAAATTCATTTTCTGTTTTTTGAGAGCCACTCAATGTTTCCACCAATTCATGGCGCTCAAAATCGGTAAGTAAGCTGTTTACCAAAGGAATGGTAAAATAGAATACACTTCCTGTAGGATGATTGTTTTCCATCCAAATTTGTCCACCATGTAAGGTTACATATTCTTTGCTCAAGTGAAGCCCTATACCGCTTCCTGCATTACCATCGGATGTGTTTGCCTGAAAAAACCGTTCAAATATCCGCAATTTATCCTCCTCCTTTACCCCAATCCCGGTATCGGCAACTCCCACTTTTAGTAACTGATGATTATTACTTTCGTTGATAATGGAAAGCGTTACATCGATTTTACCCCCCATAGGAGTGAATTTATAAGAATTTGAAAGCAGGTTATTGATTATTTTGGAGAGTTTATCTTCATCAAAGTTCATTCGTATTTCTTCAGTAACCGATGAAAACGTTAAATGCATGTTCTTATTTTCATACATTTCAGCGAAGGAAAGACATGTTTCGCGGATAAACTGAACCACATCGCCAGTCGAAAAATTGAGATGGTGCCCGTGTACGTCCAGTTTACGGAAATCGAGTAACTGATTCACCAGTTGCAGCAACCGGTTTGCGTTCCGGTTTATCATCTTCAGCGCTTTTTTATCCTCTTCACTAGCGGTCGATTTAATAAATTTTTCTAAAGGAATAATGATAAGTGATATTTGAGTACGGAATTCATGGCTGATGTTAGTAAAAAAACGCAGTTTCATTTCATCCATTTCCTTGATTCGTTTGGCTTCTAACCGTTCCTGTACCAAATGAAACTTCATACGCACGCGGTTCCGTATTAAAGTGGCAGCAAAAATCAAAACAAGCGTAATTCCCAAATAATAGATGATGTAAGCCAAGGTAGTGCGCCAAACCGGTGGCTTCACATTAATAATCAATTCAATGGGTTTTTCAGACCAAAACCCGTCGTTGTTGGCTGCTTTTACTTGAAACGTGTAAATACCCGGATTCAAATTGGTATAAGTTGCCGAATGCTTGGTGCCGGTGAGGGTAGTCCAATCCAAATCAAACCCGTCGAGCTTATATGCATAAGTTGTTTTATCGGATTGCATGAAGTTGAGCGCTGAAAATTCGATGGTAAAAATATTTTCGCTGTGCAACAGTTCAATTTGTGTGGTAACGATGATGCTTTTTTTCAATATGTGCCTTCCATGATAGAGCGAATCAGTGGCAACCGGCTTGTTGAATAATAGAAAATCGGTAAATACCAGTTTGGGACGGTTGGTGTTGTATTTTATTTGAGATGGCAAAACACTGTTATAGCCATTGGTGCCACCGAATAGAAGTTCACCCTTTGAGGTTTTATAAGCCGACCTATCGTTGAATGCCTTACCTTGCAACCCGTCCTTTTCGTCGTAATTGTTTATAGTAAAATTGTATTCCCCGGTTTTAGGGTTTGTACTTAAAATAATATGCGACAGGCCATTGGTTGTGCTAATCCAAATGTTTTTATTGTCGTCCTCCAAAATACCGCAAATCATGTTATCGGGAATGCCCGACTCCTTGTTTAATAGAATCAATTGGTCGTTTTTTGGGTTCATAATGTTTAACCCGTTTCGGGTTCCCACCCAAATTAACCCTCGGGAATCTTCGTAAAGCGACATTATACTCTGGTTAACCAATAGCTTGGTGCCGGAATTATTTCCCGTAATTATTCTGAATTCCTTCGTTTCAGGATTATAAAAACTCATTCCATGGGCCGTGCCGATGAGAATGTTTTGATCGCGGTTTTCCCGCAAGCAAATAATAAAGTTGGAAGGCAATAAAGCCACATTCGAGTTATTGTAATGGGTAAATACCCCCGTTTTAACATTCAAAAAGTCGAGCCCATCCCCTAGTGTAGCAATCCATATATTTCCGTTATGGTCTTCCAATATATCCCAAATATTATTATTGGCAATTGAATTGGGATTGTTGGGCTGATTTAGGTAGTGGATAAAACCATCTCCGGTATAGCAATTCAAACCTCCTTGGAATGTTCCGGCCCAAATGAATCCCTTTTTGTCGCAGTGTAACGATACTATTATATTGCTCGAAAGGCTGTTTGGGACCGAAGGGTTGTGCTGAAAAAGGGTTTGTTTCCCAGTAAGCCGATCAATCCGCATCAAACCTTTATTGTTACTACCGATCCACAGATTTCCATCCAAATCTTCTTGAAACCGGTTTATGTCGTTATCAAAATCGGTATTTTGGTTGGTGTTTTTTTGTTGGATGTGCTTAAATTTAAAGATACTCTCGTTGTAATACGAAATTCCATATTTATAGGTGCCTGCCCAAAGTGTATTCTCGTTATCATAGTAAAGGCATGTGATGCTTTTATCAGCAATAGTACGGTTATCGTTGGGTTTGTTTTCAATAAAGGTAATGGTCTGTAATTCCTTATCTATCACGTTAATTCCACCATGATCGGTGGCTATCCATATACGGTTTTGCGAATCGCAGGTAATGTCTCTGACTGCATTACCCGACAATTTCAAGGGGCTTGTCGGCGAATTGGTCAGGTGTTCCCAAGTTTGCTTCTGTATCGAATAATGGTAGATTCCATCGGGTTCATTCCATCGGAAAGACCATATATCGTCATCGGAATCAATAAAAACTGAATAGGTGTTGGAAGCGGTTGCCGGGAGCTTATTAGGAACCGATAAGGTTTTAATTAGGTTTAAGGTATTGCCTTCAATAGAAACAATTTGCCCATTGGCAAAGACAGCGAAGAATTTTTCGCCACTTTGGGTTATATCGGTAATTAGTTTATCTGAGAAATACGGTACCGGTTGCCATTTTTTATCTTGAGGAGTATAACGGTAGCAATTATTCCCTGGAGTGGTTATCCACAGGTTTTTGTCATTATCCAAATAAACAAATGATGCGGTGTTGGTAAAACCGAGCGTACTTAGGTAACTACTGATTGGAAAAATAAAAGTTTCGGATTCCGGACGGTATATAGCATACCCGGAAAGTGTATTCACCCATAGGTTGTCCTGAAAATCTTCCTGAATTGATAAAATGGAATTGTCGATGATCGAATTGGCATCGGTTTCGGAATGGGTAAATATTTTGAAGGTGTTGCCATCGTACCGGTTTAATCCCGAGTTGGTCCCAAACCACATAAACCCTTTCGAGTCTTTATAAATACAAGTTATCTGGTTATTCGAAAGGCCATGGTTAATATTCAAGTGTTTGAATGAATAATCAGTCTGAGCCATTATATTTAAGGCCGCAAATGCAAATAAAAGGTGGAAAAAAAAGAATGCTTTTTTCATTTTCAAATATACCATCAATTGGCTCTAAAAATACAAAAAATTTAGCCCCAAACCCCTATTCTAACATTTTATCACTGATCAGTTATCAAAAACAGCCTAAAAAATATTTTTAGAGCCCCATTCAATTACATTCAATGAATTACATTGTATTCCTTTCCTATTACTTTTGTTTTCATAAATTTGATATTCTTAAATTAACATAGTATATGAAAAATTACTCAACTTTGTTTATTGCACTCGGTTTGTTTTTATTGAGTTCATGCCAAAAAGCCTCCTATGAAAAAATACCAAATGGTTTACTGGTTCGTGTGGAAAATCCTAAAAAAACAGATGCGGGTTTGGTAAAAATTCAAGTTGTTAAACCTGAAATTATCCGGGTTACTGCCACTCCAGCCTCTGCTTTTCCGGAACGGAAAAGTTTGATTATTGTTCCACAAGATTTAACTGCTACTCCATTTACCGTTGAAGAGGCCGAAGGAAACATAACAGTTTCAACCGATAAAATTAAGGTACTGGTTTCCCTTAAAACCGGTGAAGTGGTTTTTACCGATAAACTTGGGAATGCCCTTCTGCGTGAGAATAAGGGAGGTGGAAAAACCTTTACACCAATTAAAGTTGACAATACCACAGGTTATTCCTTCCGTCAGGTTTTTGAATCGCCCGCCGATGAGGCTTTTTATGGCTTGGGGCAACACCAAAGCGATGAATGGAACTACAAAGGGAAAAACGAAATACTGTTCCAGTACAATACCAAGGTTTCCATCCCATTTGTGCTGTCGAACAAAAAATACGGCCTTTTGTGGGATAACTATTCCCTTACCAAATTTGGCGATGCCCGCGATTATGCCGATTTATCGCAATTCAAATTGTATAACAAAGCCGGAAAAGAAGGCTCTCTTTCCGCAAACTATTTAACTGCCGATGGAACTCTTTTTGCTCAGCGCGATGAAAGCACCATTGACTATGAAAACCTGGAGACAGTAAAGAACTTTCCGCCGGCTTTTCCTTTCAATGAATCAAAAATTTCCTGGGAAGGTGAACTGGAACCGAATGAAACAGGCCTATATCATTTTAAACTTTATTATGCCGGTTACACCAAAGTGTTTATCGATAATAAAGAGGTGGTTGCCGAACGCTGGAGAACCGCATGGAACCCAAATACCTACAAATTTACTGTGGCTATGGAATCCGGAAAGCGCATTCCAATCCGCGTAGAATGGAAACCCGACGGTGGTATTTCATACATTGGCCTAAAAGCACTAAGTCCGGTAGCTCCTGAGGAACAAGCAAAACTGGCTCTTTGGTCAGAAATGGGACAGGAATTGGATTACTATTTCGTGTACGGCGAAACCATGGACCAGATTATTAGCGGTTACCGCACCTTAACCGGGAAAGCCCCAATTATGCCACAGTGGGCACTGGGTTTTTGGCAAAGCCGCGAACGCTATAAAACTCAGGACGAATTGGTAGCCACCTTAGCGGAATTCCGCAAACGCCAAATACCCATCGATAATATTGTAATGGACTGGTTTTATTGGGAAGAAGACCAATGGGGAAGCCATGAATTCGACAAAAAACGGTTCCCCGATCCTAAAAAAATGATGACTGATGTTCACGCACTGAATGGCCATATCATGATTTCCGTTTGGCCTAAGTTTTACGGCAACACCGAACATTACAAAGAATTCGATTCCAAGGGCTGGATGTACCAGCAAGCTACAAACGACAGCATCCGCGACTGGGTGGGAAAAGGACACGTAGGATCTTTTTATGATGCTTACAGCCTGGAGGCCCGAAACCTGTTTTGGAACCAAATGAACGATCATCTTTTTCCAATGGGTATCGATGCCTGGTGGATGGATGCCTCGGAACCCGATATTCAATCAAATGTCAGCCTCGATTACCGTAAAAAACTCACCGGACCAACAGCTTTGGGTTCATCAACGGAATTCCTGAACACTTATGCTTTAATGAATGCCCATGCCATTTATAACGGTCAGCGCGAAGCTGCCCCCAACCAAAGGGTGTTTTTGTTAACCCGTTCAGGGTTTGCCGGGCTTCAACGCTATAGTACTGCCACTTGGAGCGGTGACATAGGTACACGTTGGGAAGACCTGAAAGCTCAGATTTCAGCCGGATTGAATTTCTCAATATCAGGAATCCCTTACTGGACCATGGATATTGGTGGTTTTTGTGTCGAAAAAAGGTACGAAAAAGCAAAGGAGGGCAGTGAAGATTTAAATGAATGGCGCGAGCTGAATACCCGTTGGTACCAATTTGGAACCTTTGCACCGCTTTACAGGGCTCATGGGCAGTTCCCGTATCGAGAGGTATTTAATATTGCCCCTGAAACACACCCTGTATACCAATCAATTGTATATTACAACAAATTGCGCTACCGCTTGATGCCTTATATTTATTCGTTGGCCGGAAAAGTCCATTTCGACGATTATACCATCATGCGCCCCATGGTGATGGATTTTTCAAACGATGCTCAGGTTACTCAAATCAGCGACCAATATATGTTTGGTCCCAGCCTGATGATTTGTCCAGTTTACACATACAAAACCTGGGAACGTGATGTTTACTTCCCTGCCTCAGAGGGATGGTACGATTTATATACCGGAAAATACATCCGTAGTGCTCAAAAGCAAACCGTTAATGCTCCTTACGAGCGGATGCCGATTTATATAAAAGCCGGATCTATTATCCCGGTTGGCCCCGAAATACAGTTTGTAGGACAAAAGCCTAACGCTCCCATTACTTTGTATGTATATTCGGGTGCCGATTCGGGTTTTACCCTTTACGAAGACGAAGGAGTTAACTACAATTATGAAAATGGAGCTTTCTCCAAAATTGAAATAGTGTATAACGAGCAGTATCAAAAGCTTACCATAAAAGACCGAATAGGAAATTACATGGGAATGATGAACGAACGCATTTTTAAAATAGTATTTATTAGCAAATCGAAATCCGTTGCGTTTGATTCTGATAAAACAGAAGGCATAAAAGTGAATTATGCAGGAAAAGAATTAACCATTCAATTATAAAAAGATTCTATTATACTAAAAAAGGGATAATTTATCCCTTTTTTTAATTTCACATACATCCGGCATTTATATAGTTATTAATATTGCTAAAACGGATTAATTGAAAGGTAATAACCTACCTGTCGGTAGTCAGGGAATGATGCACGTCCCGAATTCTCGTGAGTACTGGGACTTGCAATCGAGAGTATGATCGTTGCAAGAAGCGTAATTTTAATAGCTTTGATGAGGAGTTTATAAAACAGGTGCAACATAAAATTAACAGAAGACCGAGGAAGAACTTAGATTTTAAGATACCAAAAGATGTCTTTTTCAAATGTGTTGCATTAGCTTCTTGAATTTACGGGGCACAATAGCATTTAAATTAATTTTAATTACTTTTAACTTAAAACACAAACTTTAAAAATGAAGGAGTTATGAAAATAATGAAATCAATCGGATTTCTGTTAATACTGGTTTTGAACCTATCCGCACAATCACTTTCATTCAAAACCTTCATGAATCCTGTTATTCCTGGCGATCACCCCGATTGTACCCTCACTAAAATTGGAAACGATTATTACACAACGGGTTCATCGTTTAACGTTACTCCTGTAATTTATCACTCAACCGATTTAGTGCACTGGCAAGCTATTGCTCAACCAGTTAGCGCTGCATGGTCGGGTTATGGAGATGCACCCGGCGGTGGCTGCTGGGGCGGACAAATGGTTTTACACAATGGTAAATACTGGCATTTTTTCAAGGCCAATAATGGAATGAATTTTACCAAAGCCGATGCTCCCGAAGGTCCATGGAGCACACCGGTTAAAGTGAACGACCCGGCTGCACTTCCTTATGGTTTGGGTTACGACAATTCCCTATTTATTGATGATGACAATAAGTGGTATTTAGTAGTAAAAAATGGCCAGCCAAACGGTGGTATTGTTGAATTGGGAGATGACGGCCAATCCACCGGGGTTGTTTACAATTTGAATTGGCTGAATCCTGCCCCCGATTATCCTTACAGCTGGGCTGAAGGTCCTGTAATGTGGAGATATGCCGGATATTATTACTATTCGTTTGCCAGAGACTTAGCCGGAGGTCAAAAAGTTATGCGAAGCCTGTCACTTACTGCCGACTCGGCCGCTTGGGAAATGCTGGGTGATTTCTTTAATGAGAGCGACCCGCTAAAATCAGGTTCCCTTTTTACATCACCAAATCATGCTTCTCAAACAATTATGATCGATGATAGTACTTCGTGGATTATCCATCCGCTTTATGCAAAAGGTGAATGGAAAGGGCAGGGAAGACAGGGACTCTTGAACCAGGTAAGGTATAATACGAACAATAAGCCAGTGGCCGATTACCCCATAAACGAATTCTTTAATGCACCTAGCCTCCCAAGTTCCGGTATTCCTTGGATGGTGCCAAAGTCTGACTATTTTACTGTCGATAAATTAAATCCCGAATGGTCATTTCTTGGCATAACAGCAGCTAATAAGTCCTCTTTAACCGATAGACCCGGATGGTTGCGTTTATCGCCAAAAAGCACTACAAAAGCGAACACCCTGGTTAAAAATGATGGGGAACATAACTATACATTGATTACACGAATCGATTTTAACGCCGGATCAAATCAGGATGAAGCAGGACTTTGGATTATGCGGGGTGACGAGAAAATGGATGTAAAACTGGTTAGTACGGTTTCTGCTGAGGGTAACAAAGAGCTTGCTTTTAGTTTTAATGGAGTAAAATACACATTGCCAAATGACATGGGCGATACTCTTTGGTTAAAAATGGAACGCATAAACCACATAATTAGCGGTTATTGCGGAAGCAAAAGAGCCAATTGGAAAAAGATAGGGGAAGACTTTAATATTTCGGAAATTGATAAATTTTCCGATTTTGCAAGCTTCACCGGTACACGTCAAGGTTTATATGTGAAAGGAACTAAAAATGCCTATTTCGACCTTTATATTTATCGTGATGCCTATACACCAATTTTAGCTGAATGCCCAGCCAATCAATTCGGAACCACCAAGGGCTCAATCAACCAGGGAATTAAGCCGTTGGCTAATATCCATGCTAACGACTGGGCATTATACGCAGGAGTTGAGTTTGGAACTGGCGATTACTTCGATTTGCCCGATTCCATTGAATTTATTGCTTCAAGTGCTACTGCAGGTGGAACAATTGAGGTTTGGCTCGATTCTATTGACACAGGAACAAATATTTCGGAATGTGCCATTGCATCAACGGGTTCATTATCGGTGTACCATTCTTTTAAGGCTGAAGTTAGCAATGTGTCGGGAATTCATGATGTTTACCTAAAATTTACAGGGGTCGGTACTGATAAACTTTTCCAACTAAAGTGGATAAAGTTCTTATCAAAATCGGATAATACAACCTCGTCAATAATCAATGAGATTAAAAAGGGATTTAAAATTTATCCCAATCCAACAAAGGCCGAACTTTCAATTGATAGCAATTTCGATTTTAATAAAATTTGTATTGTTGACATGAATGGAAAGACGATTCAAAATGAAAATTTCAATCCAGCAATTAATTATACTTCGCTTTCAACCCACCTTGCAAAGGGTGTATATATTTTAAAAGTAAGCAATTTAGGCGAGGAAGCCATATCCAGATTTGTTGTTGAGTAATAAATTATCTGAATATACTAAAATGAAAACAGCTATGAAAAACTATTTATTTATTGTTCTACTGTTAGGTGTTTTTGCATCTTGTACCAAAACAAAGGAAAACGGCCGTTCAACCGAAAAGTTTAATTCGGAATGGCGGTTCGCGCTCATCAACGACAATTTGGCATTGAACCTAAATTATGACGATTCGGGTTGGCGGTTGCTTAATGTTCCCCACGACTGGAGCATTGAAGGCGAATTCAACGAAAAGAACCCGGCAACAGTGGGCGGCGGCGCATTGCCCGGAGGCATTGGCTGGTATCGTAAACAATTAATCCTTCCGGCTTCCGACTTGGGAAAGCAAATTTATTTGCGTTTCGACGGGGTTTATCGCAACAGCGAGGTTTATGTAAACGGTCAATTGGCAGGCAAGCGGCCCAACGGCTACATTTCGTTTGAATACAATATTACCGATAAGGTTACTTATGGCGAAAAAGCCAATGTAATTGCTGTAAAAGTTGACAATTCCATACAACCAAACTCACGTTGGTACAGCGGTTCCGGTATATTTCGCAATGTGTGGCTTACCAAAACCCAACCCATTCATGTAGCTGTTTATGGAACATATATCACTACCCCTGAGGTTTCTGCCGAAAAAGCATCAGTTGTAATTGAATCTACAGTTAAAAATACTACCTCAACCGCTCAGGAAGTGGAACTGATAAATACCCTATTCGACAAGCAGCATAACAAAATTGGCCGGGTTTCTTCAATGGTTAAAATCGAGGCCAATAGCCAAACCGTTGAAAAACAGCAAGCAACCATTGTTACTCCTTCGCTTTGGTCCATTGAAAATCCGGTATTGTACGAAGCCGTAACCAAAATAAAAGTTGCGGGTAAACTAACTGATAGTTACTCTACCCTATTTGGCATCCGCAACTTTGAATTTGATACCGCCAAAGGATTCATTTTAAACGGAAAACAGGTAAAAATAGTGGGGGTTTGCAACCATCATGACTTAGGTTCTTTGGGCGCTGCGGTAAATTACCGTGCCATTGAGCGGCAATTGGAGATAATGAAAGCCATGGGGTTGAACGGCATCCGAACTTCACACAATCCGCCTGCTCCTGAATTGCTCGATTTATGCGATAAAATGGGGTTCATTGTCATGGATGAGGCTTTTGATATGTGGGCTAAGAAAAAAACCCAGTTCGATTACTCTCTGGATTGGGAACAATGGCATGTTCAGGATTTAAAAGACCAATTGATACGTGATCGCAATCACCCTTCGGTTTTCATTTGGAGCATTGGAAACGAAATTCTGGAACAATGGGATTCAACAGGAATTACCATTGCTAAAGAACTGGCTCAGATTGTAAAAGAGTTTGACCCAACACGCCCCATTACTTCCGCATGTAACGATCCAGAGCCTCACAACAACATCATTAAATCGGGCGCTTTGGATTTGATTGGGTTCAATTACCATCATGAATCATTTGAGAAATTCCCTACCAAGTTTGCCGGTAAAAAATTTATAGCTGCCGAAACTACCTCCTCCCTCAATACCCGAGGTAGCTACGACATGCCAAGCGACAGCATCCGTCGCTGGCCTTTTAGATGGGACATTCCTTTTAAGGAAGGAAATCCGGACAATACCTGCTCGTCGTACGACAATTGTTCTGCTCCTTGGGGTTCTACTCACGAAGAAACTTGGAAAATAATTAAAAAGCACGATTACCTTTCGGGAATGTACATCTGGACCGGTTTCGATTACTTAGGGGAACCCACACCTTATGGATGGCCATCGCGTAGTTCCTATTTTGGAATTGTTGATTTGGCCGGATTCCCCAAAGATATGTTTTACATGTACCAAAGCGAGTTGACCGATAAAGAGGTGTTACACATCTTCCCGCACTGGAACTGGAAACAAGGTCAAACCATTGATGTGTGGGCTTACACAAATTTTGATGAAGTGGAACTGTTTATAAACGACAAATCCCAAGGAGTAAAATCGAAACAGGGCGAGGATTTACATCTTATGTGGAGAGTTACCTACGAACAGGGTACGGTGAAAGCGGTTGGCAAGAAAATGGATGGTACCACTAAAACGGTTGTTATTAATACGGCCGGTGCACCCGCTAAAATTTTGCTAGAAGCCGATAGAGCCACCATTGCAACCAATGGCGAAGATTTATCGTTTGTTACCGTAACCGTATTGGATAAGGACAACAATGTAGTTCCCACAGCCGACAACTTAATTAATTTCGAGGTTTCCGATTTAGTATCCATCGCCGGTGTTGACAACGGATGCCAAACCAGCCTTGAACCCTTTAAAGCCAATTTCCGCAAAGCCTTTAACGGAAAATGTCTGGTTATTTTGCAATCGAAAACGGTTGCCGGTAAAACGGTGTTAAAAGCTACATCGGAAGGATTGGAATCAAATGAAATTGAAATTATCCTTAATAAATAGCACCATGAAAAAAATCAAGTTTTATTTAATTTTTGGTGTCTGTTTCGCCATTTTTGCGAATCTTTTTTCTTCATGTTCAAACAATCAGGATATGGAACTTGCAAGCCCGGATGGGAAATTAAAAGTAGCGTTTCTATTTACAAACAATCAGTTACTCTATCAAATAAAAACTGATGGCCAACCAATTCTTGAGCCATCGCTGTTGGGTTTGGTCCGCGAAGATGCCGATTTTTCAACCGGGTTGCAAGTTAAAAATATTTCAGCTTCTACCTTAGTTACCGATGCATACACACTGAATGTTCATAAGAAAATGAACTATACATACCAGGCAAATCAAAAAATCATTACCGTTGAAAACCAACAAGGAGAAGCCATGCAGGTAATTTCTCAGGTTTCCGACCATGGGGTCGCTTTCCGCTATTATTTTCCATCAGAGAATAAGGAAATGAAAAAGATAGTAGAGGAAAAAACCTCTTTTGCGTTTAGTAAAACAAGCAAAGCCTGGTTGCAGCCTTGTGCCCATGCCAAATCGGGCTGGGGCGAATGCAACCCAAGCTACGAAGAACATTATTTGCAAGATATTCCTGTGGGAACTCCATCTCCTTTGGCCGGATGGGTTTTTCCCGCACTTTTTAAAACCGGAGAACATTGGGTGTTGATTTCCGAAACCGCTGTAGATCGGAATTATTGTGCTTCCCGACTTCGTGCGGAATCGCCCAATGGTGTTTATTCCATAGGCTTTCCCGAAGACAAAGAGGTGGTTTTCACCAAAGAATTGAACCCGCAATCAACGCTACCTTGGTACACACCTTGGCGGATTATGGCTATAGGTTCGTTAGCCGATGTGGTGGAATCCACCTTAGGAACCGATTTGGCAAAACCAGGTATAGCAGGCGATTTCAGTTGGGTAAAACCCGGAAGGGCTTCGTGGAGTTGGGTGTTGTTGAAAGACGGCCAAACTATTTATCCGGTTCAAAAACGGTTTATTGATTATGCTTCAGAAATGGGTTGGGAATATTGCCTGATTGATGCCGGATGGGACGTGCTCATTGGTTATGATAAAATAAAAGAACTAGCCAATTATGCCAAAACTAAAAACGTACAATTGCTGCTTTGGTACAACTCAGCCGGTGGCTGGAATTCAACTCCTCAAACGCCCAAAAATGCTTTGCTAACCCGCGAAGCAAGATTGAAAGAATTTACTCGAATTAAAGATATAGGAATTGCTGGGGTAAAAGTTGATTTTTTTGGTGGCGATGGCCAATCGGTGATGAACCACTACATTGACATTCTGGAAGATGCCGCCGCTGTTGGGTTGGCTGTAAACTTTCATGGGTCCACGCTTCCACGTGGTTGGCAGAGGACTTATCCGCATCTGCTAAGTATGGAAGCCATAAAAGGGATGGAATTTGTCACTTTTGGACAACCCGATGCCGATGCGCAGCCCAATCATTGCGCCATGATCCCGTTCACCCGAAACGTATTCGACCCTATGGATTTTACGCCAACCTGTTTTGGTGAAATCCCAAACATCAAAAGGAAAACTACCAATGGTTTTGAACTGGCATTGCCAATCCTGTTCCAGTCAGGTATTCAGCATTACGCCGAAATTCCTGAGGTAATGGCTCAAATGCCAGTTGAAGTGCAACAATTGATGAAAGAAATTCCTAACGTTTGGGATGAAACCCGGTTCTTGGATGGGTTTCCCGGTAAGTTTGTGGTTATAGCCCGCCGTTCTGGCAATACTTGGTACGTGGCTGGAATTAACGGACAAAATGCTTCTCAAAAAATCAATTTAAACCTTTCTTTTTTAAGTTCGTTAAAAGGATTTTTGATGACTGATGGCGCCTCCAACCGGGAGTTTGTGAAAAAAACAATGGACTTTACTGAAAACCAATCTCTGGAATTGGAATTGATATCATACGGAGGATTTGTGATTCAGCTTAGGTAATTAACGTCGTTTCGATGCAAGCTAAAATGCAAAACAAGATAATTATTTTAAATGGAAAGATGGAAATATCAGAACTTAATTTGTGAATTAAATTCGCACTTTTCTTTCATTATTCCTAATGGTTTTAAGAATGTTTAATCAATATTTTACACTAGTGAAAAAAAGATCATCCTATTTTGTTCCATTGCTCTTGATAATTATTCTGGCAGGCTGTCAACAAAATAAAACAATCGTTACCACCATTGAAAACGGGGTAGAGGTATATACCGAAAAAACTTATGTAAAAGTCCAGTTTTACTCCGACCAAGTGGTGCGCATTACCAAATGGTGCCCCGAAGGAACTTCTGAAAAATTAAGCCTTTCGGTTTTACAACAGAAAACATCAGACCTGAATATTGGAAATGAAGAAACAACGGATGAAGTCATCCTTAAATCAACATCCTTAAAAGTTACCATTTCAAAGGCTTCCGGAACAATTACCTATTCTAAATTGTCGGGCGAAACCCTTTTAACAGAACAAGGCATCACCACATTTAAACCCGTAGTTTTTGACAGCGATTCAGGGTTTTCGATTAAGCAGGAATTTAAGCTAACTCCACAAGAAGGAATTTATGGGTTGGGACAACATCAGTACGGGTATTTTAATTACCGAGGCAAAGAAGTTAAACTGGTGCAAACCAATACTGATGCAGTATCATCGTTCCTGGTATCGACCCAAAAATACGGCATCCTTTGGGACAATTATTCCAAAACCATTTTCCGCGACAGCCCGCAAGGTGCCTCTCTCGAATCGGAAATGGGCAACAACCTGGATTACTATTTTGTAAGCGGCTCAACTATGGATTCGGTTATTCACGGTTATCGAACCCTTACCGGGAAAGCGCCTCTGTTCGGAAAGTATGCCTATGGATACTGGCAAAGCAAAGAACACTACGACACCCAAGCAGAACTGATGGCCGTTGCCGAAAAATACCGCAAACTGAAAATCCCCATCGACAACATGATTCAGGATTGGGATTATTGGTATGGAGCCGCCAATTGGGGCGGTATGTTCTTCGATAAAACACTTTTTCCCAAGCCGAAAGAGATGTGCGATAAGTTGCATCAAATGAATTTTCATATCATTATTTCCATTTGGCCGGCATTGGGTCCTAAAACCGAAATTTACGCCGAAATGGACAAGCAAGGATTTTTATACAAACCCATTGGCTGGGCGGGTTTCAAGTATTACGATGCCTTTAATCCGGAAGCCAACCGCCTGTATTGGAAGTTCCTGCGGGGCGGCTTGTATTCCAAAGGCCTCGACGGTTGGTGGATTGATTCCACCGAACCCGATGTAGTGAATGCCAACACCAAAGAATCGACGGAATATGAATTGAAGAAAATGGGCAGCAACCACTTGGGTTCCTGGGCCCGTTATCTGAATGCCTTTTCGTTGGTGATGACTGATGATATCTATAAATTTTGGCGCCAAGAAACTTCCGACCGCCGGGCATTTATCCTTACCCGCTCCACCTTTGCCGGACAGCAGCGGAGTGCCGCAGTAACATGGTCTGGCGATATTGGGGCCAGTTGGGAAGTGTACCGTAACCAAATTTCCGCCGGTTTGAATCATTCCATGTCAGGCATCCCTTACTGGACCTTTGATATCGGTGCGTTTGTATTGGGTTCGTACGAAGGAGTTTTTTGTCATGGAGGTAAAGATCCCGCCTATCAAGAACTTTACAACCGCATGTTTCAATTGGGGACTTTTACCCCCATTTTCCGGTCGCATGGTTCCGAAACTCCCCGCGAAATATGGGAATTCGGGGAATTTACCCCATCGCTCATAAAATTCGACAACTTGCGATACCGGTTGATACCGTATATCTATTCCCAAGCATGGAAAATTACCAACGAGGATTACACCCTGATGCGTGGTTTACCTATGGACTTTTCATCCGACACCAATACCTATGCCATCGGCGACCAGTTTATGTTTGGCCCATCCATCATGGTTTGTCCGGTAGTGGACTATATGTATTATACCCCGCCACAAAAAAGCGTATTGATGGGTTCCGAGTTTTTTCAAACAACCGACGGTAAGCAGGGCCTGAATGCCAAATACTACAAAGACCCGAATTACCAAGTGTTGAGCAAGGAACAGACCGATTCAACCATCGACTTGCTTTGGTATGCCGGCCGTCCCGATTACGTTACCGATTCCATGTATTCCATACGGTGGGCTGGAAACCTGATCCCTAAAGAAACGGGCAAACACCAGTTTCACCTGAAATGTTACGATGCCAAGCGGATTATCCTTAACGGCGATACCCTTAAAATAGTTTATACCAGCACTGAGCAATACACTGAACTGTTAGAACTTGAAGCAGGAAAACCTTATGATTTTGTGGTTGAAACCGAGAATAAATCAACCGGTGCAGCCCGGATGCGGCTCTATTGGAAAACACCTTCCATTTTTGCCAAAGAAGCCATTAAGGATGTTAAAGAAAAAACCAAGGAGGTTTATCTTCCTGCAATTGCTACTTGGTTCGACTTCTGGACCGGGAAAACCTATACCGGCGGACAGAAACTGAAGTTTGATGCCCCAATGGATCAAATCCCTTTGCTTATTCCGGCAGGTTCTATTATACCAATGGGTCCGTTTGTGGAATACGCCACCCAAAAACCATCCGACTCTTTGGAGTTACGAGTTTATCCCGGTGCTGATGGTTCTTTTATTCTCTACGAGGACGAAAACGACAACTATAACTACGAAAAGGGAATTTTTGCTACCATAACTTTTCAATGGGATGATGCAAAAAAATCCTTAACCATTGATGACCGAAAAGGGACTTACCCCGGAATGTTGGAAAAGCGAATGGTTAAAATAGTCCTGGTAAGCGATGGACATGGTACCGGTGTGGAATCGGCCAACAGTTTCGATAAAGTTGTGGAATATTATGGCAAAAAACAAGTTATTAATTTTTAGAGGTCGGTAGATAAATATATAATATAAATTTAGTAATATTAAGGATTAATTATAGTTTTCCCCCTCTAGCCTAAAGGCCATCTCCCCCTAGGGAGAACTCGCTCCGTTGCATGTTTCTTGTAGTACTTGCATTAATTCTACACAAATATAAATCGGAGTAAGTCCTCCCCTGGGGGAGGTGCCCAAAGGGCGGAGGGTGAAATAACAAAAAGATATGTAATTAACTATCTACCTTCATATAAATAATAGTAAAATTTAAATTGTACCCAATAATCACAATAAACAAACTACCATGCTTAAAAAAAATATCTTTTTTGCGATTAGCTTATTGTGTGCTAATATTTCCCTCCAAGCACAATACCAGTATCCGTTTCAAAATCCAGATATGGCGGTGGAAGAGCGCATTGATAACCTGCTTTCCTTAATGACATTGGACGAAAAAGTAACCTGTTTAAGCACCGATCCATCCGTTCCCCGATTGGGAGTAATTGGCACCAAACATGTGGAAGGTTTGCATGGGCTTGCCCAAGGCGGTCCAAGCAATTGGGGACAACGAAATCCGCAGGCAACCACTATTTTTCCACAAGCCATTGGATTGGCCGAATCGTGGGATACCACCATCATCCGCCAAGTGGCATCCATTGAAGGGTACGAAAGCCGGTATATGTTTCAAAGTAAATACAACCGTGGCGGGCTTGTGGTGCGTGCCCCTAATGCCGATATAGGGCGCGATATACGTTGGGGAAGGAACGAAGAGTGTTTTGGCGAAGACGCTTGGTTCAATGCTCAAATGGTAACCCAGTTTGTAAAAGGGTTGCAGGGCGATAACCCCAACTATTGGCTCACCGCTTCGCTGATGAAGCATTTTCTGGCCAACAGCAACGAAAACGGCCGCGATAGCACATCGAGCAATTTCAACGAACGCCTTTTCAGGGAATACTACTCCTACCCGTTTTACAAAGGAATAACTGAAGGGGGAAGCCGCGCCTTCATGGCATCGTATAATTCCTACAACCAAATTCCCATGACTGTTCATCCTGTTTTGAAGGAGATAACGGTGAATGAATGGGGACAAAACGGGATTATTTGCACCGATGGTGGTGCCTATCGAATGTTGGTCAATTCGCATCATTATTATCCCGATTTGAATAAAGCCGCCGAAGGGTGCATCAAAGCGGGCATCAACCAATTTCTGGACAATTACCGTGAAGGTGTTGAGGGTGCTTTAACCAACGGGTATTTGAATGAAGCGGATTTAGATGCGGTACTTCGCGGCGTTTTCCGGGTGATGATAAAACTAGGCCAACTCGACCCATACGATAGGGTTCCTTACAAATCGATTGGGGTTGCCGATACCATTGACCCGTGGCTTACCCAAAAGCATAAGCAGGTTGCCCTGGAAGCAACCCGAAAAAGCATTGTACTGCTGAAAAACCAAAATCGGATGCTTCCCCTTCAAAAAGCCAACATCAAAACCATGGCTCTAATTGGTCCTTTGGCCGATACTGTTATGCTCGACTGGTACAGTGGAACACCTCCATACCGCATAACCCCTTTGCAGGGAATAAAAAATGGGGCAGGTAATGAAATAAACGTAACCTATGCAAAAGATAACAGCTTCAATCGTGCGGTGGAACTGGCCCAGCAAGCCGATGTGGTGGTAGTAGTGGTAGGCAACAACCCCACTGGAGGTGCCGGTTGGGCCTTATGCCCGGTTCCCAGCGATGGCAAAGAAGGCGCCGACCGCAAATCAATTGAATTGGAACAGGAACAGCTCATTCAACAGGTGTTTAAAGCAAATAAAAACTTGGTTGTAGTTTTGCAAAGCAACTTTCCGTTTGCCATCAACTGGACACAAGCCTATGTTCCGGCCATTCTACATATGGCTCATGCCAGTCAGGAAACCGGAAATGCCTTGGCCGATGTACTTTTTGGAAACTACAATCCAGCGGGACGATTGGTCCAGACCTGGCCAACCGATATGGAACACCTATCCGAAATGATGGATTACGACATAACCCATGGCCGAACTTATATGTATTCAACATACAAACCCCTTTATGCCTTTGGGTTTGGGCTTAGTTATACTGATTTTTCGTATGCAAATTTGAAGGTCAGTACTAATAAGCTTCATGCAAATGAAACAGTGGAAGTATCCGTTGATGTTACTAATACCGGAAATTGGTCGGGCGATGAAGTGGTTCAGTTGTATGTTAGCCACCAGAAATCGAAGGTTGCCCGTCCAAACATAGAACTTAAAGGCTTTTGTCGGACTTTTATCGAAAAAGGAGCAACCAAAACGATCGTTCTTACAGTAAAAGCTGCTGATTTGGCTTACTGGGACAGTGCGTTGAAAAAGTTTGTGGTAGAACCAGATGAGTTGAAACTTATGGTAGGCCCGTCATCGGACAAAATCGTTTGGTCGAAAACCATAAAGGTAGTAGAATAAGGGATTTTTTTTGAATGCATGCTCTAAAGTGGGTGAAAAAGAGACCTTCTCATTGTATATATTTGTAGTTAGTGGCAAGTTAATCTACTGAAACACTTTGCCAATTAATCAAAAAATATAGATTATGAAATTTAGACTTTCACTTTTATTATGTATGATTGTTTTATTAGCTAATTTCAGTTGTAGTGATGACAAAGAAACAGAATTACCAAATTATCCAGTAATCCCAAGTATTCAAATTGATTCTTTAACCATTGTTAAAGGCTTTGATATTCTTTCAAATGAAGGTTATAACTTCCACATATATTCAAAATATACTGATGGGGACTCAAACTTTGGAGGAAATTTTGAGCATATTGGTGATTACAATTTCAATTGTATCCAAACAACATATAAAAAAACGAATGGCGTTTTTAAACGCATAGATTTTGGTATTAATGTTGATTCACTTTTTGTCCCAAAATTTTATCTTGGTAAAGTAATCCAAAAACCAATAACCGTAAAACCAAAAAATATTTATGAAGGATATTTAGAAATAGACTGGTGGTATATGATAAATTATTTTAATCCAAATGACACAATTAAATTCACATTGCAAATAATAGACAGAGACTTCAATTTAAGCAATATCTCGGAAATTGAAAAAGTCATAGAATAAAACAATAAAAACCATGGAAACACTAAAAAATAAAACCGTTTTATTAACCGGCGCCACATCGGGTGTGGGGAAGGAACTCTTGTTCCAGCTTTTAGAGCAGGGAGCCAATGTGGCTTTTTGTGGACGATCCGCCGAAAAAATGGAAGAGGTATCGCAGGAACTCAAAGGATTTGATTCTTCGCGATTCTATTCCGAAACGTTTTGCCTTTCCGATGAAAAACGGATAATTGGTTTTGTTAAAGCGTCTCATTCCCATTTTGGACCCATTGATATTTTAATAAACAATGCCGGTTTAAATAACACCCGAGCAGAGGTTACCCAGCTACAAACTGCTGATCTGGATTGGATGATGACTATCAATTGCAAGGCCCCGGCCGCTTTTATGCGTGAAGTGGGAACGATAATGGTCCAGCAGAAACAAGGTCTGGTGGTAAACATCCTTTCCTCGGTATGTTTATTTACCAATGAAGGAAATGGTGGATATACCGCATCCAAAGCAGCCATTGATGCGTTGACCAAAGTGTTCCGCAAGGAAGTGCGCAAACACAACATCCGGGTGTTATCGGTTTATCCGGGAGGTATTGACACCCCATTCCGAACCAAGGAACGTCCCGATTATTTGTCGCCCAAACAGGTGGCCGATGTGATTATAAATGCCCTAACCACCGACAGTTTTATTGCCATGGATGAATTGGTATTCCGGCCCATGGTGGAAACGAACTTTTAAGAATAAATCAACCTTTGAAGGCTATCAAGCAAAATAGTCTTGCCTTCCGGTAACATTAACTTACCGGTATTTGAAAATAAAAAACATCGAAATAATAATCATTTTAATTTGGCAAATAATTTACAATTGCGTAAAATTGCACTCCCAAAATCAGGAGCTTGTTGTTTAACAACGGGTAACGGGCCCATAGCTCAGCTGGTTAGTAGCACCTGACTCATAATCAGGGGGTCGCTGGTTCGAGCCCAGCTGGGCCCACCAATAAAATAAGGCCTTCGCAGTTTATTCTGTGGAGGCTTTTTTATTTGGTGCAAACAGGATACAAACATTTTTAATTCCTCATGTTCTTTTTTGAAGTTAGCCAACTTTAATAGTTCCAAGTTTCAATATTTCTATTTTTTGAAAATTTTGACTTTAAGGAAACTCTAACTTCAAAATTCCCATAATCAATTATTTTTTAAAAGAAATATACAGACGCTACCCTGCGACTGCCATAACCGTTTTATTTTTTCCTCCCATAATGCCATTATGGGATTATTTGGTTTGAAATTTTGATTGTTCTTTGTACTGGTCGACCGAAATCAATTAAACGCTAAAAAATATAACGATGTATAACGAAAAACAAATAGAAGAGAGATTTATAAGGCTCGAAAGCCTTATTTTACTTCAAAAGAAAAAACTTACATTAAAAGAAGCGGCTTTATATACTGGATATAAAGAAAGTTATGTTTATAAACTTTCAGCTTCTCAACGCATCCCACATTCAAAACCGCAGGGTGGGGCCATAATATTTGATAGAGATGAGCTAGATATTTGGTTAAGTCGGAATCGTATTAAAACGATTGATGAAATAGAAGAAGAGGCAGACAATTTCAAATTGAAATAAAAAAGGACACAGCCTCAATCTGTATCCTTTTTTATACCCCTCATTCAGAGAAAGTATCTATTGTATTACTAAGCAAAGATACATTTTTCTGGTGAATCAAAAAAAATTTATAACTAAAAACCAGAAAATAAAATGAAATCAGAATTAGACTATTTTCCGCACTATACTAATATCTTTTGGGATCGGAATATCAGGGAGCTCCTGGATAAACACAAAAGTAATGGTTATCTTATTTATACTTATGTTAAAAATGAAATTTTCCGCGTCGAAGGGTATTATCTGAAATACAATGACAAATTTCCTAAATATATTCATGGTTGGTTCCCTTTTATTGAAGAAGCAGAAATAGCTGAAATAATAAAATTTTGTGCCGAAAATGAATTATTTCATCGAGGTATCTTCGAAGAATATCAAATTTTAACCTCTAGTGCGATTCAGGAAAACTTTAAAGAAATAATGAAACGTTGTAAAAGAAAAATGGATCCACTTCTACCTTCATTAAATCTTCTTTCTAACCTGGCAAATAAGAATAATAACGAGGAGGATTACTCGAATAATGAGACGGAATTAAGTAAAAAGACAGAGAAAAGGCAGAAGAATTCAGGGGACATCTCCGATATTGATGAAATATTCAAGAACAACTCTGAAGAAATACAGTACAATGAGGGTAAAACCTTTAATATTTCAGATAGTCAAAATCAAGATGCGAATTCTGCACAGAATTTTTCGGGAAATATTCTTCATGAAGAGGATAATAAAATAACTCAAGCTCCCCAAAATAAACTAAGTTCTATAAATCCTACAACATCAAACCGAATCTCTCTTTCTAATGACAGAGATAGAATTTATGAAATATTAGTAATTGAAAAAAATTACTATGAAGGGGAAATAGAAAAATTCATGAATCATTACTCGAAAGTTGGTTGGTTGGATAAAAATGGAAATTCGATTAAAGATGTATACGCTGCTGCCAAAAATTGGATACAACAACCACCGGCTAAAAATCAAATTCCCCTTGATTTACATGCACGTTGGAAAAATGTTTGGCTTGCCTATAAAAAACAAATTGGCTTTGAACAGGCCAGACACCTATTAAATATAAACCCAACACTAATTTCAGAGGTAATCTATTTTAGTTGTTCGATTGAGGAAAGAGATATTTGCGAAAAGAATATTGACTCACTAAAAGAAGCATTAAGAAGTGTATTTGGGGTAAATATCAAACTTCAGTATACCATCACCAAATGAGCTAAATTGAAAACCATTTTTCCACTTTTAATGAACCCACTTATTAGTAAAATTTTCAACTCATAAAATTACTCACTATGCCAAATTACTATTATACTCTAATTCAAATAAGCAAATACTATATTTTCATCCCCTTAATAATTATAGCTCCAATTTACTTCACTTTCTTTTGCTGGCTATTAAATCTTGAATTCAGATTATCTCAACTTGGAATGGTGTATAGCCAGAGGTGTCTTTGTACGTACATTCCATTGCATTTCACTACTCCCAAAGACTTCTGGCTCACTCTGCCCGTTGGTTATCGGAGTTAAAAACCTATTAATATGAAACGATTTAGAATTGAAATTCGAGTTACGTCATTAGAGAAAAAGATATTGACCAAAAAGGCATTTAATTGCGGACTAACCCTATCAGAATACATAAGGCAAACGGCATTAGGTAACGAACCAAGATATAAACTTACTCCAGAAGAGATAGAAGCCTATATAGCACTACACAAATACGAGCGCTATTTCACCAATATTTCGAATATGTATAAGAATCATATTACTCCAATAAACGAAGATGTTCGGCTTGTAATTAATCTATTTAAAACCCATTTATCTAAGTTTCTATAATATGTTAGGTAAGGCAAAAAGCGTGAATTATACTGTTGCATCGGTAGATTATGCAAGAAAACTCAATTTAGAGGATGCAAAAAAAGGTATTATAGTCGATACTAACAGGATTATTGGAGAAACGGGTGCTGAAGTTTTTAAAGAGTTTAAAATTTTTCAGGACTTAAATGGCCGTTGCGAAAATAACACTCTGTCAATAGTGATATCACCTTTCCCGCAAGATAGTAAGCAACTCACCAATGAGCAATGGGCTGAATTATCGCGTGAAGTGTTAAAACGAATGGGTTTAGAACACCATCAGTCAATTACCATTAAACACCCGCACGATACCCATAATCATCTCCACATTTATGTGAATCGTATTGATATGCAGGGTTTTGCATATAAAGATAATTTCATCTCTAAAAAAATTCAGACCGTTTGTGATGCAGTGGCTATTGATTTGAATTTCACCCGTGCAAAAGAAGTCGAAATAGCAAATCAAATTATTAAACAACCAACCTTAGATAAAATTAGGAAAGCTTACTCCAAAGTTATATCTGATCCAAAAACCAACTATAATAATGTTTTTAGTAAATTGGAGCACCAAGGGTTGCAGATTACTTTTAACAAAGAACAACTGGGGAAAAAAGATGGTTATACTATTGCACTGCATGGCATTCAATTCAAAGCATCTGAAATAGACAAAGCATATTCCTACCAACAATTAAAAAGCACCATTGAACAGCCTCAATCAGGGTTAAAACGATCCACTAAAGATACTCCAAAGGAGAAAATACAGAAAATCTTTGCCGAAACGATGGTTGAAAAGGGTATAACCCCCCAATCCTTTTTAACTCGGGTTGCAGAGAAAGGGGTAGAAATACAACCCACAATAAATAGTCAAGGCAATGTGCAGGGCTATAGAGCCGTTTTGGATGGTGAAAGTTACAAAGCCAGTGAAATAGGCAATAAGTACACCCTTGCAAAACTTGAACAAACCTTCAAGAATGAAGCAGGAAAAGCAAATATAGGTTTCCAAAATTCACTCCAGAATAAACCCATTCTTCAGGACAAACTATGTTCCATAATATCGGATGTAATTCTTGAAAAGGATACCACAAAAGAAAACTTCATACATAAAATAGGAGAAAATGGAGTTACCGTTTGGCCTATAAAAAATGATAAAGGTGAGTTAACGAATTTTACAATTGGATTCGACAATTCAACGGTTTTAGCCACCGATGTTTGCCTTAAATATACACTTCAAAATCCAGAAAGATTAATTGCTGAGACCAGGAAAATTCAGCAAAAAGAGAAACAGTTGACTATTTCCACTGAATTAAGCCACGATAACAAACTTAATACAATCGAATCTTTTAAAAATAAAAATCAGTACCCAAATAATTCTAATAATTTAAAAATGGATAAAAACATGAAATCTAAAGAACATCCCTCCTATGAATTGGATAATTCGAAACAGAATGATGCTAATCAAGCTATCGGTCAATTATTTGAAAGTCCGCTTGATAATTTATTCATCCCAACGAGTATGCTTAGCTCAAATGACGATGAGGAGGAATCACAAGAAAGATGGCGTAAGAGAAAACTAAAACGCCGGAGAAATAATGGTTTAAAAGGTTAATTATGACAAAACAAAGATACAACGTAAGTGACATAGCTGAAATCCTTATCGAGGAGATTGAAGCATTTAAAAAATCAGCAGAATCAATTAAACTTTCAACGGATAAACTTCAGCAAACCAAAGTTGAGATAAGTAAGGAGAGTATCGAACTGCTGGTCAGAGTTCTTGAGGTAAATCAAGAAAAGCAAAAGGCTTTTTCAATTCTTCTTGAAAAGATTATCAGCAAAAGCAATACCCGGCTTCCCAATTGGGTGATAGCAGTCGTTTTTGGCTTCTTTTTAGCATTTATTGGTTTTTCCTTTTTTACATACAAAAAAGTTGAAAAGGTAAAGCTTCTTGAAAGTCACAACGAATACCTTGAAATTGAATTACTGAAAACATTAAGAAATTAATCGGATTTTATTATGCAAAATAAATTTACAAATCTTTAAAACTTAAAAAAATGGAAGAAAATCAAAAACAAACACCAGAAATGATCATTCTAGAGAACATCTTGGTTAAGATGGAGAATATTGAGAAAAAACAACGGTCAAGATTTGTCCCATCGGAAGATTTTATTGAAAAGTTAACTCATGTTTTCAATACTTATAACGCAAAATTTAAGAAAGTTTATGAGGATGATATTGAGTTTAGATCTGAAAAGCAAATAGAATTATTTAAAGTATTCATACAGGAACAAACATTAACTAAAAAAAGAGTAGATGAAATTTATTTAATTCTAACCAAAAAATGATCCTGGAATATTTTTAATTTGGGTAATACAAAACGGGCTTTTCCAGTAATGGAAAGGCCCGTAAGTGTCGGGAAAACCTTTGCCTTGTCGCATTTTTTCATGATTCAAGTATTTTAAAACGGAAACTGTACGCTTCCCAAAATCAGAAGTTCAAACCATACCATGTTAGTGGCGCTCCTTCCATCCAATTCCAACACACTCAAAATGTCGAGTTTATGGTACCAACGGTTTTTTGTATAGAAAAGAAAGTGATGCTCTTTGATGCAGCAAAGCAGGGAAGGAAAGCGCACAGTATAGCACGTCCCATCGTTTTTGCCATCGTCAAGCCTTATCCCATCCACGTAGTCCATTTGTGTTATTCTTTACGGGTTGTTTTGGCTAAATGCCTGGTCATTTCGATCATGCCCAAAACCGTTTCGTCCCCGCCCATTTTGTAGAACTCCAGACGGCCAAATTTCTCTTTCACCTGTTTGCAGATAACTTAAGAGGTATTGCCATTGTCTACATAAGACTGTATGCAACCACAGAGCGAATCAAGCAACCCCATCCAACCGGTCGGACAGTCAAAGCTTATCAGTTCATCAAGGGCGAATATTTTTGGGTACTTCTCAATCAATTGTTCTGGTTCCATTTTTACCCCTTTATAGTTTTTGTTTAATTCAATTTGACCGTGTCACGACTTGGCTTGATGAAGTTAATCAGGTTAAACAGTTTGTCCGATGCCTTGCCGGAAGCGGATTCGCCCACAATGGTTACATTCTCAAAGCTTGCAAACAGCAAAAGAAAGTCAAAAGCCTCTTCCTTCCCGTCAACGATACCGCATAAATGCTCGTCAACTGTTTCACCTTTTTCCAGGTACTGGAAAGCAAGCTCACACCACAACCACCCGTTTGAGTGCAAAAAAGCATTCAACCTAATGTTGTAATCCTTATGCAGCAACAGGTCAAACAGTTCCTGATAAAGAAACTCGATTTTATATTCATCGCCAATCGGGCCATAAGCGAAAGTTATCTTCCTTTCCATTAGCTCCTTTTTTTCCTCTTGTGATAAGAAAATGCCCATAATCCTTGGATTTTATTGTTCGGTTTTGCCGGTTTACGTATCAACTAACACATGCAGCTTTTTGCAATTTGGGCAATAGTACCAATCTTTGCTATGATCCATTTTGATAATCACAAAATCATGTATTTCCCCACATTTTTCCATATTCCATTTTTTATATAAATCGAACCTCTTTTAGAATAATATCCTGAAATGCTGGAAGCACCGTTCCATTGACTATAATATCAACCTTCCGGTCAAAATGAGTTTCTAGTTCCTCCTGGAGATTATTATATAACCGAAATATCCTGTGGCGTTTTGCTTCTTCATTGAAGTAAACTATAAAGTCAATATCGCTTTTTTCGTTAAAGTCGCCTCTTGCAAATGAACCCACAATACCAATTTTATCAATAAAATATTTTGTCATCAAGTAATCCTTATTCATTGATAAATAACTCAGTATGGTATCTGGATCCAACATTATAACGTTTTAATTAAAGTTATTCAGTTTATTCCTTATTTTTTTAATACATATAAAAATTCATCATAATCCCATTTGTAAGCACAATTGTTGGCATTTTCACCTTCTTTGGCGACAATAGGACATTGTTTTAAATAAAGCCATTCCAAAAAAGGATTTTGCTGTTCCATTGGTAGTTCAGGAATCACAATATAGTTTACATCTTTTATCATTTTCATATCAAACAATTATATCAAATTTCAAAACAAGCCCCCAAATCAAATCCTTTATTTTCACCGAAATTAATATATCCTAATTGATTGGTCAATATTTTGGTTTTGCCCAATTCAACGGTGGGCAAATTACGGTGGTGATGGCCATATACCCAATAATCAATTTTATTGTTTTCAATTAGTTCCCCTAAAGAATTCACGAAGGCGCTATTCAGGCTATTTCCCACATATTCAGAGGGATTACATAAATTGGTAGGTACATGATGGGTAACCACTACTCTCCTTTTGCCTTTTGATTTTTTAAGGGCATCCGTTAAAAAATGTACAGCAATCTCATACATGCGGTTATATCCAGCAAAATTAAGGGTCTTCCCGTTATGGTTGATTAAATGAAAATCATTCATGCCGTTAACTATGGGATATTTATAGTAAGGATCAAGTTTTGACCAAAGGGTGGTAAAAATG
>JBAYKX010000027.1:0-71380 GCA_041664345.1 Salinivirgaceae bacterium | reverse complement strand
TTGGAAAAGGTGCTCGAAAAAGGCAAAAAATTTGATTTGAGCGATGAGTTTCTGGCCAACATTTTCAAAGCAATCCATCAGGAATCCATTAACAAACAGACTCATATTATGAATGAATAATTGCCAATTTTATTCACTATTTTTAAAAGTTTTATAGCAATTGTTATTCTAGCATGATTAACAAAACTGAATTTCCTTTATGCAAAAACTGATTATACATGGTTCGTCCAGTGATTCGCAGCTTTTGGTAGGCGAAAACTTTGAAAATTTCCGGAATTACCTTCCTGCAAATAAGCAAATCATTGTATTGACGGATGACAAAGTGAATTCTATCTATGGAAATTCGTTTAACGGTTTTCCCACCATTGTGATAGGGCAAACAGAAAAAGTAAAAACACTTGAAACCATTGATGCCATTACAGAACAGTTAATAGCTTATAAAGCCGACCGCGGTTCATTTTTATTAGCAGTAGGCGGGGGTATTGTTTGCGACATAGGTGGTTTTGTGGCATCAGTTTATCAAAGGGGAATCCGGTTTGGATTTATATCAACCACCTTGCTTTCGCAGGTTGACGCCAGTGTGGGAGGAAAAAACGGGGTTAACCACCGTGGGTTTAAAAACATGGTTGGGGTATTCAACCAACCCGATTTTGTAATTTGCGACCCCAACATGCTCAAAACACTCAGTTCCGATGATTTGAGCTGCGGTTTTGCCGAAATTGTGAAACATACCTTGATTGCCGATGCCAACATGTTCGAATGGTTGGAACAAAATACGGATAAGGCTACTGGTTTGGAACTGGAAGCTATTGAAAAGCTGGTTTTCAATTCTGTAGCCATAAAAGCAGCCATCGTAAATAAGGATGAAAAGGAGCAAGGGGAACGACGCAAACTGAATCTGGGGCATACCTACGGTCATGCGGTTGAAAAAGTGATGCATTTGTCGCACGGTAAAGCTGTGAGTTTGGGATTAGTGGTAGCGGCCAAACTATCCGTGAAAAGGGGTTTGCTCGATAAACCATCTTATGACCGCATTGTGACTTTGCTTCAAAAGCTAAATCTGCCAGTTGAAATTAATGGAAACAAACAAGAAATACTGGATGCCTTAACCATGGATAAGAAAAGGGAAGGTAATTCCATCCATTTTATCCTGATGAAAGGAATTGGGGAGGTTGTTGTTGAAAGTATTGGCATTGATGAATTGAAACAGGTTTCATTATAGCATAGTTTTTAATAATTTGAAATATCTGCCCATTTAAATATTACCTGAAGATTTTGTAAATTTGAAAAAAAAACATGATGGTAGAGAGATTAAACAACGAAATACTCGTCAGATCTGCTGCAGGGACAAAAACATCTAAAATTCAGACCATACTTGATTATTTGCGGTACGAAGAATTGACTTCTAATTCAACCGCCACTGAGGAAGATGTTAATAAATTAGTGCGAGAAGCAAAAAAAGGACGTTGGGAAAGAATAAAAAAAGAAGTTGGATTAAATGACTAAAATTATTATTGACTCAAATATTGTTTTTAGTGCATTGCTGAATGTTAATAGGAAAAGATTAAAAATATAGCCAAACTTACTGACAATGAATTCCTTGAGACTTATGAATTGATATTACGGAATATCACCATCCTTAATCATACTTTACTGCCGATAGAGAATTATAAAATGGCCGAGGAGCTTTGCAAATCAATTGATATTGATGATACTGCTTTTGTGGCTGTTGCAGAATTCGCTAATGGTAAATTATGGACTGGTGACATGAAACTTTATAAAGGTTTGTCAGATAAAGGATATAAACGGTTGATAAAAACAGAGGAATTGTATCAAGATTTTATTGAAAAAGAAAGAATGAAAAAATAATATACTGGCAATATACGGTTCATTAGTAAAAACAAACATTTTTAATTATAAATCTACTATTAAAAAATCTTAATCATGCTCTGCCGCGCTATTGCTGAAAAGGGTCTTGAAAATATCAAGGGATTGATTAAGGATGCCGAAATGGCCGAAATCCGCCTTGAAAAAACCTTATTGACCGTTTCCGAAACAAAAGAACTGTTTGCCGCACACACCAATTTAATAGCCACTTGCCGCCCAGATGGTCTCAATGATTTTCAACGAAAAGAGATATTAATGGCCGCTATTGATGGAGGTGCCCAATGGATTGATCTGGAAATAGAATCGGAAAGCGATTTTTGCTCGGAATTAGTTTCCTATGCGAAGAAAAATGGTTGCAAGGTGATAATCTCTTATCACAATTATGATTTAACTCCCGATTCCATGGCACTTGCCAAAATCATTGCTGAAGCTTTGGAAAAACAAGCCGATTTGGTTAAAATTGCCACACAGGTTAATTCCATTTCTGATAATGCCCGTTTGTTGAGTCTGTATGGACAAGAAACCCTTATGTTGGCAATTGGTATGGGCGAACTGGGGAAAATTACCCGGTTAGCGGCACTTAAATTGGGGGCACCTTTTACCTTTGTCAGCTGGGAAAATGGAAAAGAAACAGCTCCTGGACAGATACAAGAAAATGACATGAAATATTTGTTAAAATATTTATAACCATATTATTACATCACTCAATTAAATAAATGAATAAAGTAATTTATCCATCCATAATTTCAGGAAGTGTTAAAGCCCCGGCTTCAAAAAGTTTTATGCAGCGGGCTATTGCCTTATCGGTGTTGGCAAAAGGCGAAACCTTGATACAGAATCCGTCGCATTGCGATGATGCGCTCGCTGGACTGAATATTGCCAGTGCTTTTGGTTGTGATGTTTACGATAATGGCAGCTTTATTTCAATCATTCCGAACAACTTTGTTGCCCCAAAGCAACTACATTGTGGCGAATCGGGTTTGGCCATTAGGCTTTTTACTCCAATTGCTGCACTATTTTCAAATGAAATAGAACTCATGGCCGAAGGTTCGTTACTTAGGCGCCCCGCCGATTTTATGACCGAACCCATGAAACAGTTGGGAGTATCCATTTCAACCAACAACGGTTTTCCGCCATTAAAAATAAAAGGCCCATTAAAACCCGGAACAGCATATTTAGATGGAAGTTTGAGTTCTCAGTTTCTTTCAGGCTTGCTCATTGCGCTTCCTCTTGCTAATGGAGATAGTTTGCTTAAAGTAAGCAATTTAATGAGCATTCCCTATGTTGAAATGACCTTAAAAGCCATTAAATCGTTCGGTGGAATTGTTGATAATCATGATTTTAAAGAATTTTATATCAAAGGCAATCAAACCTATTCGGCTGGAAAATATTTAATTGAAGGCGATTGGAGCGGAGCTGCGGGCCTTTTAGTGGCTGGAGCTATTGCCGGCAATATACAGGTGGAATTGTTGCAATCGGAATCCTCACAAGCCGATTATGCCGTATTGGAAGCCATTAAACAGACTGGTGCAACTATTGTATCTAAAGGTGATACCTGGGTTGTAATCAAACCGGAAAAACTGGCTCCTTTTGAATTTGATGCGTTGCATTGTCCCGATCTGTTTCCGGTACTTACCGCCCTGGCAGCCAATTGCCACGGAACTAGTTCCATTAAGGGAGTACACCGTTTAATTCACAAAGAAAGCAATAGAGGAGAAGCCTTAAAGCAAGAGTTTAATAAAATTGGTGTATGCATTGATTTTAAGGATGATATAATGTTTATTACAGGTGGAAAAATAAAAGGTGGAAAGGTGTTTGCCCATAACGACCACCGCATTGCCATGGCACTTTCACTGGCTGCATTAAATGCCGAAGCCCCCATAACTATTGAAGGGGCTGAATGTGTAAACAAAACCTATCCTGAATTTTATGACGACATGATGAGTTTGGGAGTAAAAATGGATTCAATCAATTAAAATATTGAGTATGAATAGTTTTGGTAGAATTTTTAAGGTACAGATATTTGGTGAATCGCACGGATTAGGCGCTGGCATTACCATCGACGGTTGTCCGGCTGGTATTTCGTTAAGCGAAAATGATTTTGAACCGGATTTGTCAAGGCGCAGGGCCGGGGCCAAAGGAACAACACCCAGGAAAGAAGCCGACCTTCCGGAAATCATGAGCGGGGTTTTCAATGGTAAAACCACCGGTGCCCCGTTGACCATCTTTTTCCGGAACATGAATACCCGTTCCGGTGACTACGCGAACCTAGTTGCTTCTCCAAGGCCCGGACATGCAGATTTAACCGGTAAAATCAAATTTGGGGGACACAACGACTATCGAGGTGGCGGTCATTTCTCGGCCCGATTGACAGTAGGTATTGTGGCTGCCGGAGTGGTTGCCAAGAAAATGCTTCCCAATGTTCAAATTTCATCCGTTTTAGTGGAAGCCGGAGGTTCAACCAACATTGACCAAGCCATTGATAAAGCCATAGCTGACCACAATTCCATTGGTGGCATAGTTTCCTGCACAATTAAAGGACTGCCAGTTGGTTTGGGTGAACCTTTTTGGGATTCCGTGGAATCGCTCATCAGTCATGCGGTATTTGCCATACCAGCTACTAAAGGTATTGAATGTGGAAGTGGGTTCCAAGCCGCTAAAATGACCGGCTGGGAGCACAACGACAACATCATAGATGCTGCTGGAACAACCGACACCAATCATGCGGGAGGAATCAATGGGGGAATTACCAACGGGAATGATTTGGTGTTCCGGGTAGCCATTAAACCAACCTCAAGTATTGCAAAACCTCAAAAAACCATGAACTTTGAAAGCGGTAAAGTGGATGAATTAATCATCCAAGGCCGGCACGATGCCTGTGTGGCCCTGCGGGTTCCACCCATTTTGGAAGCCATGACCGCCTTGGTTCTGGCCGATTTAATGCTATTGGAACAGCAAACAAAAAGAATTTTTTAGGTATTCGACATTCATTCTTTTAAATAAAAACAGACACCTGACTTCAAGTTAAGTGGCTGTTTTTGTTTATTATATAGTGGTGTTGATTCCTAAAAATATGAAAGTTTCACCATATTGGTCTGGCCCCTTTTATTCAAAGGCATGCTGCCTACATGCACCACCAACTCATTTTCCTCAATCAAATCCTTTTCCTTTAGGTATTTCAAGGTGAATTCAATGGCATCGGAGGTGAACAGGAATTCAGCCGAATGAATAGTCCGGGTGCCCCAAAGTATTGACATTTGTCGCAACAGCCCTTTATCGGGGGTAAAAGCATAAATATTGGCATTGGGGCGGTGGCTGGCAATCCTAAAAGCGGTATATCCTGAATTAGTCAACACAATGATCGATTTTGCCAAAGTCTGTTGAGCCATTTTAGCAGCACTGCTACAGGTAGAATCAGCTATAAAGGTGTGGTTCTTAACCGATGGTGAATGTTCCCTGTAATAAGGGTATCCATTTTGCTCGGTAAACGAAATAATCTTGCGCATGTTTTGAATTACTTCAACCGGATATTTACCCACACTGGTTTCAGCACTGAGCATCAGGGCACTGGCACCATCAATTACAGCATTAGCAACATCGTTGGTTTCTGCCCGGGTTGGACTGAAATTCTGAATCATGCTTTCCATCATTTGGGTGGCAATAATTACCGGTTTGGCGGAGCGGATGCACTTTTCGACCAACATTTTTTGCATTAAGGGAACTTCCTGAAAAGGCATTTCAACACCCAAATCACCCCTTGCAACCATAACACCATCGGTAACATCAATAATATTGTCAATCTCCAAAAGGGCTTCGGGTTTTTCAATCTTTGCAATTACCTTGGCATGCTTCTTTTTCTTCTTAATCAAATCTTTTAAATCGGCAATATCGGTTACTGAACGAACAAACGACAAGGCAATCCAATCCACATTGTTTTCCAATGCAAACTCGGCATCTTCAATATCTTTGGGAGTTAAACTGGGCAATGATATGCGTGTATTGGGTAAATTAACCCCTTTTTTCGATGACAGGATGCCACCATGAATCACCTTGGCCTTAACGGTGTTTTTACGATTGGTAAAAGTGGCTTCCAATTTTAATTTTCCGTCGTCAATTAGAATAATGTCGCCGATCTGGACATCGTACGGAAAGAGGGTATAGCTCATATAGACTTTTTGAGCAGTACCCATACACTTTTCATTAACAAATTCAAGCTCGGTACCTTCCACTAACATAACTGCATTATTTTCTACTTCCCCAATTCGCAATTTGGGACCTTGTAAATCAGCCAAAAGAGCCACATTGGTTTGCAACTCCTCGTTAATTTCCAATACATAGTCAATTACTTGCTTGTGGTCTTCATGCTTACCGTGCGAGAAATTGAGTCGGAATACATTAACGCCTTCCAATACTAACTGTTTTAACATCTCTCTGGATGAAATGGCGGGACCAACGGTAGCTACTATCTTCGTTTTATTCAAATATCCTTTATCAGGCATAGTATCTTTTTTTCAATTTATAAAAGGCAAATTTAAACTTTAATTGTTATTGAATTTAACGATGTTAATAATGTTTTAAAAAAAACTAAATTTGGGATTCCACTTTTTTATACTAATTTTCATTTTAACTAATCAGTAAATAGTATTATCGGGTGGCAGCTATTTTAATTAAAAACGGTACCGTAATAAACCATTTTGGAAGGCAAAAAGCTGATGTTTTGATTATCGGTAAAAAAATTGCTGAAATTGGTAGCGATATTGAAAATGTCCCTGAGGATTCTCAAATTATTGATGCCTCAGGAAAACTTATATTGCCTGGTGGTATCGATCCGCATGTCCATTTTCATTTGAAAACCCCAGCGGGTTATTCAACCGATGACTTTATTTCAGGGTCCAAAGCTGCGTTGGCTGGAGGTACCACCACAATTATTGACTTTGTAACCCCAAACAAGAATGAATCGCTTCCGGTAGCTTATGAAATGAGACTGGCTGATGCTAAAGGCTGTCTTTGCGATTATGGATTCCATATTAGCCCAATCGACTTCCACAAAGGCTTGTACCAGGAAATGAAACAGTGCGTTGAAAACATAGGCATTCCATCGTTTAAAGTTTACATGGCTTACAAAGGATCCATCGGAATCGACCATGAAACCCTTGAAAAAACAATGGTTATGGCAGCCCGTTTGAATGCTATGGTAACCATTCATGCTGAGGAGGGAGATGAAATTTCTAAATTACAACAACAATATCTAGCGAATGGGCATGTTGAACCAATTTATCATGCCTTATCCAGACCCAGTTCAGTTGAAACAGATGCGGTTAGGGCTGCCATTGCTTTAGCAAAAAAGACCAAGGCCGAAGTTTACTTTGTCCACGTTTCATCACCCGATTCCATGAAGTGTATTGTGGATGCGCAATTAGAGGGATTTCCTATCTACGCCGAAACTTGTCCTCAATACCTTCTTTTAACCATAGATAAGCTGAAAGGTTCCTTTGAGCAAGCAGCGCCCTATGTTTTTAGTCCGGCTTTGCGCGACTCCAATCAACGGGATGTATTATGGGAATATCTAAAGAATGGTTCCATTCAAACCATAGGAACCGACCATTGCCCATTTAATTTGAAAGGTCAAAAAGAGCTGGGTATCAATGACTTTACTAAGATACCCAATGGGGCAGGAGGAGTGGAGCACCGTTTGGAACTGATGTACACTTTTGGAGTTTTAACGGGTAAAATTACACTGGAACAAATGGTTTCCATGCTCAGTTTCAAACCAGCCCAAATTTTCGGCATAAAAAACAAAGGTCAAATAACAAGAGGTTATGATGCCGATGTGGTTATCTGGAATCCTGTTGGAGAAAGAATTATTTCAACCGCAACCAATTGGCAGCAATGCGATTCCAACATTTATGAAGGCATTTCGGTTACAGGTAAAGTAGATAGTGTTTTTTTAAGGGGAGAATTGGCTTATAAAGATAAGAGTCATGGATATGTTTCCGGTAACTACTTAAAAAGGGAATTATTAGGTTGAATATAGTTTTTCAAGCAAAAAGTACTATGTTTTTTATAAATTGTTTTTTTTTACAAATAGCTCAACTCATCCGAAATACAATACTGGTCGTTGGTATTATCATTCTTTCATTTTCCGATTTATATTCTCAGGACAAATCAATGGTTGTAGCTTTTGGAAAATTGAAAGTCGAATGGGGAAACCTGGATAATACCCAAATTACTTTGTACCAAGATGGTGTGAAAATAGACAACTTTTCCCCAACCGACAATGGAAAATTTCAGTTTAACCTCCAATTGAACCATCAGTACTTGTTCTGGTTCGAAAAACCAGGCTATGTTACCAAAAAAGTTGATTTCAGCACTCATATTCCTTCCGATGTTACTTCGGACCCGGAATTTGAGCCCATTCCCGATTTTGATTTCTATGTAACACTTTTTAAGACTTATCCCGAAGTGGATACCATGTTTTTTACCAATCCCGTTGGAAAGATTAAATACGATGCCAAGCTCATTGATTTTGACTATGATAAGGAGTATAACCTGGAAATACAACGCCATATAGATGAAATAGAAGACAAGATAAAGCAAAAGCATGATGATGAGGTGAGGAAAATTGAAGAAGATACAAAACAGCCGGTAAAAGAGGATAAAAAGCCAGAAGCAAAACAAACTGCTGAAACAGATACCATACAAGAAAAAACACCGGTTGAAAATATCGACAAGGAATCAGTTACTCAAACCGTTGAAAATGAAGAATCCATTCAAGCTGAAGCACCCAACAATGCAGCTTCAAAAAAGAGTATAACCGATAATGTTGAAGCTAAAAAAATTGATACAAAACCGGAATCTTCGTTAAATGAAACAGGATTACACGATTTGGTAGAATCGCCGGAAATAGGAGGAAAGAGAGTAACCCGAACGGTCATAACTTCAAATGATATCACGTTGGTGTACATTAAAGTGGAATATAAATGGGGGGGAAGGTTCTTCTTTATTGAGGATGAACCAAACCAATACCGCAATATCAGTGAAGTTTATTACAAATTAATGATTGCAAAAAAGCAGTGATATCTAATATACAGGTGTTTTTGTCAAAAAAGTATTTTTGAAAGTTGGTTATTTTTTCGCAAATTGGGTTACTTTTTTAAACTAAATACATTGTTCAATGAGAAAATTAATTTGTTTGTGTTTATTGGGTTTTACCATTTCGTCAAGTTCTATTGCACAAGAAGTTAAAAGTGAATATAAAAAATTGGCTCAATTGTATAGCCAAGGTAAATATGAAAGTTGCTTGTTAAAAGCTGATAATTACACTTATAAAGAGGACAATGCTATAGATGCTGAGCCTTATCTGTATGTAGCCATGTGTTATTACCAGCTTTCAATTTCAGAGGATCCCATAATTAAAGAAGATTATAAGGACGGTTATAAACAAGCATTAAAATATGCAGCTAAGTTTGTTAAAAAAGATAAAGAAGGTAAACTTTACGAGGAAAATATTGAATTTATAAATCTCTTAAAGGTAGAACTCAATAAGGAAATTACCACTCAATTTGAAAAAGCTGATTACCGGAAAGTAATTGTTGCTGCGAAACAACTGGATAAACTGAATCGAGAACCGGATTATGGTTTATTATATTTCACAGGAATTAATGAAATTATGTCAAATAATCAAAGTCAAGGCGCAAAAAGTATGGAACAAGCCAAAAATAAATTACAAGAGATGATTAAAAATCAGTCCATTACTTTTAACTCTGATACAAAATCGTGGCTTATTAGTGGTTTTTTGAAATATTCGGAGTTTTTGATAAACAAAGGAACTTTAAAAGAAGCATCTGATGTTTTGTTATTTGGATTTAAACTTTTTCCTGATGATGGTTATTTGAAACTACAGTCGAATGCAGTGAACCAAAAAATAAACTCAACTAAATAATTGAATATTTTAAGGATTTAGGGTTACAATGAATTAAGAAATTTAAAATCAAAGCAATTAGAATGTCAATTTTAGATGAATTTTATTTTAGAAATAGTTAGCTGATAATATATATTATGTTAAATAATACAAATTAAAAATAAGCCGGGGGTTTTCCGGCTTACATTGTAATTATTCAATTGCTTTTAATTCGTCATTTATTTGTTGGTATTTTACCATGTATTCTTCTTCATCATTTCGGAGTTTAAAATAAATCTCTTTTAATGTAAGCATGGTTGACTTTTCTTTGGGATCAATTTCATGAGCCCGCTCCAAATATGGTAAAGCTTTTTCTAGCTCTTTAAATGACTCAATAACAGCGGCATCATATCTCTTTTGTTCTTTAGGAGGAATATTATTCGCTTCTTTCAGCATATCAGCTCCTTTATTAAAATACAAAGCTCCTAAATTATAATATGCATCGAAATAATCATTTTTGATTTCCACGGCTCTTTCGTAAGATACTTTCGCTTTTTCAAAATCCTTTAGCTTATCGTACAACGCTCCTTTAGCAAAATGAAAGGTTGCATTGGTCGAGTCTTTATCAATAGCCTTTGTCAAATATTCCAATGCCAAATCCGACATATCTTTAATTAAGTAGTAATTAATTAATTCTACCATTAAAACACTATTATCATTTGGAAAGGAATCAATACCTTCTTTAAGAACATTTACAAAAGCATTGGTATCACCGCGTTCCCGCTCAATGCTTGCAATAAAACCATAAACTTTAGAACCTTCATATCTTAAGGAAGCTGTCATCCGGTAATATTTAATTGCTTCATCATACATTTTTGCTCTATCAGCAGCTATTCCTGCATTAAAAACAATCATCGTATCAATGGTTCCTGGTCTTACAATTTTATCAATTTCCAATGAGTTGGTAAAAGAATAAAAAGCTTTATCATATTTACCGTCGTTAAAAAGGCAATTCCAGTGTTAATTCGTAAAGCACTAAGTTTAATTAACTGCAAGGTAATCTCTGCCGAAAATTGGTTTTTAACATCCAATTCCGTTGCTTTTTTGAATGAATCAAAAGAAACCTGCAATGGATTTTCGCAAAGGGTTTTAAATTTTTCATCAGTGGTTTGTGCAATTGCCAAATACACATCACCGCTAACTTTCCATGCTTTAGCACTATTCATTGTTTTTTCATGAATAAGGGCGGCATCAATCGCTTCTTTTGCTTTATCAAGCTGGTTGTACTGTGGTTTTGAATAGTTAATGGCACTTGGAACTTTAGAATTCTGTGCTGAAACCATCAACACAGTCATCATAAAAGAAAGTAAAAATGCAAGTTTTTTCATTTTATAAAATTTTAGTTAATTTTTAAGGCGCAAATATAAAATAAATATTATTTTAAATAATAATTAATCTTCTGATTCTTCTGATGCTATAAAACCAGCCTCTTCACCATCAAATTCCACTTCATCTTCATTTTCCTTATCACCAGCTGCAACGTAGGCAATGGCTGCAATTTGATCGCCCTTTTTAAGGTTTATCAGGCGTACCCCTTGAGTGGCACGTCCCATAACCCGGAGCTCAGTAACAGCCAATCGTATGGTCAATCCATTTTTGGTAATAATCATCAGATCATTTTCATCGGTAACACCTTTCATGGCAATTAATTCACCGGTTTTATCGGTAACATTTAGTGTTTTTACTCCTTTACCACCTCGTTTTGTAATCCGGTAATCATCAATATCGGAACGTTTTCCGTATCCGTTTTCCGATACCACCAAGATATCTTCGCTGGCACCTTCAATACAGATCATTCCAATTACGGAATCACCGGCTGCCAGTGAAACACCTCGAACACCAGAAGCGGTTCGTCCAATTGCACGGACTCCTTTTTCGTTAAATCGGATGGCTTTTCCGCTCCTTACCGCTAAAATGATTTCATGATTTCCATTGGTCAAACGGGCTTCTAATAATTGATCCCCTTCACGAATTGTTATGGCATTAACGCCATTTTGACGAGGCCTGCTGTATGCTTCAAGGTTAGTTTTTTTAATAATACCATTTTTGGTAGCAAGCACAATAAAATGATTGTCAATATATTCTTTATCAGCTAATGTTTTTACGTTTATGTACGCTTTTACATTATCTTCTCCATCAATCTGTAGCAGGTTTTGAATAGCTCTACCTTTGGAAATTTTAGTTCCCTCGGGTATTTCATAAACTTTTAACCAAAAGCATTTACCTAATTCAGTAAAGAAAAGCATGGTACTGTGCATATTGGCAGTATATAAATGCTCCACAAAGTCGGTATCACGGGTTGTACTTCCTTTGGAGCCCACTCCACCCCTACTTTGTGTTCTAAATTCTGAAAGTGCGGTCCTTTTAATATAGCCTAAGTGCGAAATAGTAATTACTACCTCTTCATCGGCGTAAAAGTCTTCGGGATTAAATTCTTCGGCATCGGGAACAATTTCAGTTCTACGGGCATCCCCATATTTTTCTTTAATTTCAATTAATTCATCCTTTATTATCTTCATTCTGAGGTCAATATTGGCAAGTACCTCTTTTAAATATTCAATCAATTTTTTGATATCTTCATATTCAGCACGCAATTTGTCTTGTTCCAGACCGGTTAATTGACGCAAACGCATTTCAACAATAGCCCTTGACTGAATATCACTGAGATTGAAAGCTTCCATTAATGATTCGCGGGCTTCATCGGGTGTTTTTGATGCCCGTATGATACGGATTACTTCGTCAATATTATCGCTGGCAATAATTAACCCTTCCAGAATATGAGCCCGTTCTTCGGCTTTGCGCAATTCAAATTGAGTTCGCCGAATCACCACATCGTGCCGGTGCGCAATAAATTTTTCTAATAATAACTTAAGAGTTAGCATTTGTGGACGTCCATCAACCAAAGCAATGTTATTCACGCTAAATGAAGTCTGGAGTGCCGTATATTTGTATAATTTATTTAATACCACATGAGGAATGGCTTCTTTTTTTAAATCATAAACTACCCTCATCCCGTTACGATCCGATTCATCGTTTACATTCGATATTCCTTCAATCTTTTTATCGTTAACCAATTCAGCCGTTTTAATTATCATTTCGGCTTTATTTACCATATAAGGAATTTCAGTAATTACAATTCTTGATTTACCATGTTCAGCAGCTTCAATTTCAGCACGACCTCTAATTACAATTCTTCCTCTTCCGGTTTCAAATGCATCTTTTACTCCTTGGTAACCATAGATAATTCCTCCTGTCGGAAAGTCAGGTGCTTTGACAATTTGAATAAGCTCATCGGTAGTAATGTCACTGTTATCGATTATTGCACACAAGGCGTCAATTACTTCTGAAAGATTATGCGGCGGCATATTTGTAGCCATACCAACGGCAATACCCGAAGCTCCATTAATCAATAAATTGGGGATTTTAGTCGGAAGTACTGTTGGTTCTTCCAGTGAATCATCAAAATTTAATTGAAAATCAACGGTTTCTTTATCTAAATCGGCTAGCATCTCCTCAGCAATTTTTTTAAGCCTTGCCTCAGTATAACGCATTGCCGCCGGACTATCTCCATCAACAGAACCAAAGTTACCTTGCCCGTCAACCAATGGATACCGCAACGACCATTCCTGAGCCATCCGCACCATTGCATAATAAACAGAGGTATCACCATGTGGATGGTACTTTCCAAGTACCTCTCCAACAATACGTGCCGATTTTTTATAAGGTCGGTTTGCGAAAACACCTAATTCCCTCATTCCGTACAAAACCCTGCGGTGAACAGGTTTCATTCCATCGCGTACATCAGGTAAAGCACGGGCAACAATCACCGACATGGAATAGTCGATGTAGGACGATTTCATCTCCTCCTCAATATTGATTTTAATAATTTTCTCTCCGTCAGCCATTTATAATATATTTTGATTTAGCAATATGTATTTTTTTTAAGCGACTAAAGGTACTAAAATTAATGACTTTAGTACTCGGGTTCTTTAATGGTTTTTGCATAAATTATCAACACAATAATGTTTATAATTGTACTGGAATTATTAATTAATAATTATTTTTGGTACATTAATTGAAATTCGAAACCCTAAATCAATTCAAACATACGATGGATTCTAAATTTTCTCAAAAAATGAAAGATATCTTAGCTTACAGTAAAGAAGAAGCGATAAGATTAAATAACAATCACATAGGTACTGAACATATATTCCTAGGAATGCTCCGTGAAGGGGAGGACTAGCCATTGAAACATTAATATCACTGGGTTTAGACTTGTTTGATGTTAAAAAAGCGATGGAAACAAAAATCCGATCAAAAGGTGAAAAAGCTATAAATGATAAGGAGAATATTCCATTACTTAAAAGTGCTGAAAATGCGTTGAAAGTTGTTTATTTGGAGGCACGGGCTATGAAAAATGAATCGGTAAATACGGGTCATTTATTGTTGGCTATCTTAAGAGATGAAACAAGTTTGGCTACCATTACACTTACGGAATACGAAGTATCTTACGAAAATGTTAAATCGATGATGCAAAAAGAGCAAACCAAAGGTATGGCAGAACATAATTTTAATAACGACGATGATGATGATGATTTTGGTGGACGTCATGAGGGACATGCAAATCCTCAGGCTAATGCACCAAAATCGACTTCGGAAACTCCAGTGCTCGACAATTTTGGAGTCGATTTAACCAAAGCCGCCGAAGAGAACCGTTTAGATCCTATTGTTGGTAGGGAAATTGAAATTGAACGATTGGCTCAGATATTAAGTAGGAGGAAAAAAAATAACCCTGTATTAATAGGTGAACCCGGAGTTGGAAAATCAGCAATTGCTGAAGGTATGGCTATTCGGATTATACAAAAAAAAGTATCCCGGATTTTGTTTGGCAAAAGGATTATTGCTTTGGATTTAGCCTCAATTGTAGCAGGTACAAAATATCGAGGACAATTTGAAGAACGGATGAAAGCAATACTTAATGAGCTGTCGAAAAACGATAATGTAATTTTATTTATTGATGAAATACACACTATTGTTGGTGCAGGAGGTGCCACTGGTTCTTTAGATGCCGCAAATATGCTTAAGCCTGCATTAGCCCGAGGTGAAATACAATGTATTGGAGCAACTACTTTGAACGAATACCGTCAGTTTATTGAAAAAGATGGTGCTTTGGAACGGCGTTTTCAGAAAGTTATGGTTGATCCAACTTCAGCTGAAGAGACCATTGAAATTCTCAACAATATAAAAAGTAGGTACGAAGAACATCATAATGTGAACTATACTGCGGATGCTATTGAGGCCTGCGTTAAATTAACAAATCGGTACATTTCTGACCGTCATTTGCCAGATAAAGCAATTGATGCCATGGATGAATCCGGTTCTAGGGTTCATATTTCGAATATAAAAGTACCACAACGTATTGAAGAGTTGGAAAAGGAAATTGAAGAAGTACGTGAGAAGAAAATACACGCCGTTAAAAGTCAAAACTTTGAAATGGCGGCTAGTTTTAGAGATACTGAAAAGAAATTACTGGAAAATCTGGAAAACGAGAAAAACAAATGGGAAAATGATTTGATTAAACACCGTGAAACAGTAAATTCTGAAAATGTGGCAGAGGTAGTTGCCATGATGACCGGAGTTCCGGTTCAAAGGATTGCTCAAGCAGAAGGTTCACGACTTTTAAAAATGGCACAAGAACTTAAAGGTGGAGTTATTGGACAAGACGAGGCCATTGAAAAAATTGTTAAGTCAATTCAGCGCAACCGTGCCGGACTTAAAGATCCGAATAAACCCATTGGAACCTTTATTTTCTTAGGTCCTACCGGTGTTGGAAAAACACAATTAGCTAAAGTATTGGCTCAATACCTGTTTGATAGCAAAGACAATCTAATTCGTGTTGACATGAGTGAATACATGGAAAAATTTTCAGTTTCAAGATTGGTTGGTGCACCTCCCGGATATGTTGGTTATGAAGAAGGAGGCCAATTAACAGAGAAAGTCAGGAGAAAACCGTATTCAGTGGTATTGCTCGATGAAATTGAAAAAGCGCATCCTGATGTATTCCATTTATTACTCCAAGTTTTGGATGAAGGAAGGTTAACAGATAGTTTGGGACGCAGAATTGATTTCAGAAATACAATAATTATAATGACCTCAAATATTGGTACCAAAATGTTAAAGGATTTTGGTGCTGGAGTAGGTTTTAATACAACAACAAAACAGCAGTCATCCAATGAAATAGCTAAAGGTATCATTGAAAAAGCACTTAAAAATGCTTTTGCCCCTGAATTTTTAAACCTGATTGATGATGTGGTAATGTTTAATCAGCTAACAAAAGAACACATCCATTTAATTATTGATATTGAGTTGAAAGGTTTGTATCAGCGCGTAGAACAGTTAGGGTATAAACTTCGGATATCGCCCAAAGCAAAAGATTTTATTGCTGAAAAAGGATATGATGTACAATATGGTGCCCGTCCATTAAAAAGAGCTATTCAAAAGTATTTGGAAGATGAAATGGCTGAAGTCATTTTAAGAGCTGAAATGCTAGAAGGCGATGTGATATCAGTATCGTATGATAAAAAAGCGGATAAAGTGAAGTTTAAAATTGAAAACTCACGAAAAGCCACAAGTACTGTTGATGTTGAAGATGATTCCGATTCAGAAGAATAAAGAGAATTAAAAGATCAAAAAAACCAGATTATTTATAGTCTGGTTTTTTTATAATGCATTCATTTTATAATTTGAGCCTGCACTTCAATTTAATATAAAACTAATTTTATTAGATGGAAAAATATGATTTAGTTCCAATTCGTAAAAGTGATTGCGGGTCAATAAAAAATATTGCGGATGAATGTTTCGGTTCAAACTATTTAACAGTTAGTCAGATAGCTAAAACATTGGAATTACCCGGTGTATTTTTAAAAGTTGTGCATCAGAAGCAAATTTTAGGATTTTGTTTTGCATTGTGGAATAAGGAAGTTGCCGAATTAAATAATAGGAATCTAAATTATACGATTGATAACGCTGCATTGCCTTATGGAATTATAAAAACAATTGCTATTAAGCCTAATTTTCAGCAGCTAGGTTTTGGAACAAGTTTGATACTAGCAGCTATTGAAAAGATGAAAACTTTGTATGGGGCAACGGTTTTTTTCTACTTGGCCTGGACCGAGAGCAAAAGCTTTAATTTTACAGTAAAGCTCAAAAAATTCGGATTCAAAAACGTTGAAATAATTCCTAATTATTGGTACGATGAAAGTATAAAACTAAATTATGGATGCATAAGATGTGGAAATCCGCCATGCAACTGTTCGCTAACACTTTTTAAATTAACCATTTAAAACGTTTTTATATAAGTTGATTAGTATCCTTCCAGTTCTATTCCCCGCTCTAGTATATCAATTGTAAAGGTTTTGTTGTTATCGGCGTAATAAAAAGTGCCAAATATTAGAAATGGATTTGATTTATCAATTGCTTCCGTTGGAATCAATTTATAGGAAACCAAAAATTTAGGTTTGTCTGGCATTGACATCCACATATATTTTACAATATTTTGTTTTTCATTATAAACAAAAATAGCTTTTTGGCTTTTTATGTTTTCTACTTTATAACCTACTGGAATTGTTTCCTGTATTTTGCCATACTTATTCAAATCGCCTTTACTTACCATAATATTTACAATAACTTCTCCATTTTTTTCAAAAGGAACCTGTCGTATGCAGGCAATTCCAGCGGAATTGAATTCTTCGTAAGTGAATTTGGTTTTTTCAAAACTTTTCTGTAATTCATTTTCATTCTTATCGCCTGCTCGAACCGTAATAACCTGAGGATATATATTAGTCCGCAACGATTCTTTATTCGATATCCAATTAGCAATGCCTTTAACCACAAAATATCCTTCCATTGTAGGTGCTACCGTAATACTCATGGAAACTTCAACAATCTGATCCTGGGGGAAACTGAGCCATTGAAACGATGCCTTTTGATTTTCAAATTTAAAGTCAGCGTTTTCATTTTTTTTTGCTTCGGCAATAAATCCATTTGGAAGCTGTAATTGCAACCGGGAGGCTCCAATCATGTGGTTCTGAGGAAAACTTACAATCAAAAGAAATTCATTCCCGGCTTTCACTTCTTTTGGCATGCTTATTAAAATATCATTGTCTTGCGAAAACAAACTGGATATCATTAATAAGGCTATGGCAATGATTAAAAGAAACTGCTTCATTTTAAAATTATACTAATTTCATGGAACCACAAAAATAATGGAAAAAAGGAATTCGGAGTAAGATACCGGTCTGAAATTAAAATATTTATTATATCACACAAAATTACTAATGTTAAAAAAGAGTTGGTTTTGCTTATTTGCTAACCCCAATAATTTTCACGCCAAAATTGTCAATGTAACCCTTTGTTTTATCTTCATTCCAAAGATAGACCTTTAATTGGGATGAGCTTTTTAAATCATTTTTATTGATTTTAACATCAAATGTTACCGGCCACCAATTGAATATGCCTTAAGGTATTTATTTACTTCCAGACTCTGCCAAATATATGTACCCTCATTTGCTTCAATTGAGACAACTATTTTTGCGTTTGTATTCTTATCAAAATTGCAAAACAATTTAGTTGAAATGACCAAAAAGTTGTCGGTTTTAATCGGTAAAGAATCCAAAGGGTAAATAAATGTGGAAGAATATTCACTCGCTATCTCGCAATATTCACCTTCATATTTTTCATCTTTGGCCGTATTTCTGTTAGTATTATCCCAAAAAGGTACCACTTGTTCAAAGTCGTTAAAACTAGTAACAATTTCGTTACCATTGTGTTCGGGGGTTGATATCGATTTCAATTCGTGCAAGGAAAGATTCAGTTTTTTATCTTCATAAATGAGAATACTTGTTGAATCAATTTCTTTCGCATAAAAAGGCAAATCGTTAAAATCCATTCCCGAAAGGTATTGTGTGTACCAATTTAAAAGCAATAGCTTTTTCGTTCCTTCCAAAGAATCTGGTTTAAACTCATTGAAATTAATAAAGATGCAACCACTCTTATTGTTGAAACCATTGTAATATTCACAAAGCCTTTTTTCGACGTCGCTGGTAATTACATATCCTTCAAAATTTTTATCAATAATATTTTTGTACACAATTTCCTTTTGCTTTCGGTAATTAACCTGTTTTGCATAGGTAATTTTATCAAAAGGCACTTTCATTAATACTAACACAAATAATATCATGAAAATGGATTGGTATTTGTTGTATTTCCTGAGCAAAAACATCAATGCAAATAAAACAGTAAGTGGCAAATACAAATTCCAAAAATAGTTTATTTGCAAAAAGAATGAAAAGGTTGATACCACCAGTAAAACCAATAATATTGGCCATGTATGCTGACGGGTTTTAACAAAGTCGGTGATTATGAATGCCGCCGGGATTGAAACAATGGGAATGAGAAACAGATAATGCCTTGGATCCAGGCACATAGGAACGTATGAGGTGACAGATATTGTCATGAAATTGGACGAAAGCAACAGTATTATTGCCGAAACAAAGTAAAATGAAAACAAATCGTTGAATTTAAAAACGTTTTTAGCCTTTGTTTGAAACAAATAGGCAATAACAAAAATAAACCCGGTAAACATGGTATGGGCAATAGAAAGGCTAAAAAACTCATAAGCCAGCCTTTTTAGCAGTATTTGTAATGGCTGTTGGTCGTAACTACACAAGTTCAAATAGCTGTTTTGAGAAATGGCTTCAAAACGCTTCGCAAAATCACCGGTCAAAATCCAAACTATCGCAAAATAGATTACCAATAATAATAATCCACTTAAAAATGAATAAATCCAAAACTTAATGTCCCTTTTATTAATAAAATCGATTATAACAAAATAGAGCAACAAAGGTATCATTAAAACAATGGTTTCTTTGGCCAAAAAGCCCATGAATAAAGACAGTGACAAAAAAATAGCGTATAGGCCCGTTTTGTTTTTGCTGCTTTCAAACTTGTATTTTTGGATAATAAAAAGGGAAAGCATAACGAAAAGAACCAAATAAATATCGGGCATCAATTTATCGGAGTAAAAAATAAACCAATTTGAAAATGTGGTCAATGCAAGAGCCAATATCAGTGTTAAAGTGCCTTTATTTTTTAAAGCTAAAAAAACCAATAATTGAATTGAAATGGTCGTAATTATTGGTGGTAACGAAGAGGCAAAATCGGTTACACCAAAAAAGGAATACGATATTGCTGTTAATAAAATAATGGGCAACCTAAAAGTAAAATGGTTGTTATAATCAATGAACCCATTATTCAAGTCACTGGCCAATTTGGCGTATTCCATGTCGTCGTAACCATAATGCCCAATATAGCCAAAAATATGATAAATAATTATTGATGAAATCCTTACCAATAAAACCAATAGCCCAATCCATTTTTTGTTACCCATAACATTTGAATTTTATAAAAAAACAGTTACAACAATTTATGATGCAAATTCGCTCAATTGCAACCACCTATCTCCTTTTTCATCGAGCAGTTTGGCAATTTCAGAAAACCGCTGAGATGCTTTAACAATGGCTTCACCTTGCAATGAACCATCGGACAATGCATTGAATAGCTGTATTTTTTCAGCTTCCAATTGTTCAAGTTCCCTATTTAACAGCTCATATTCTTGCTTTTCTTTAAAGGTTAGCTTGGTTTTTTCTTTTAATTCGGTATTTTCAATCACAACAGGTATTTGTTTTTCAGCTTTTTTTCGCGAAGTAGTTTGCTCTTCTTTCCAATCACGGTATTGAGAATAATTTCCCGGAAAATCTTTGATTTTACCGTTGTCTTCAAAAACAAACAAATGATCTACAATTTTATCCATAAAATACCGGTCGTGCGATACAATGAGCACACAACCTTTAAAATTCTGTAAATATCCTTCCAAAACGTTTAATGTCATTATATCCAAGTCGTTGGTAGGTTCATCGAGAATTAAAAAATTTGGGTTTTTCATCAACACAGTCATTAAAAAGAGCCTGCGTTTTTCACCACCGCTAAGTTTATATACATAAGCGTAATGCATCGATGGCGGAAACAAAAAATAATTCAGGAACTGTGTCGGAGAAAGCCTGTTGCCGTCGCCAAGGTTTATATCTTCCGACAATTCTTGAATTACATCAATCACCCGTTTGTTTTCATCGAATTGGATCCCTTGCTGGGTATAATATCCGAACACTACGGTAGATCCAATTTCAATCTTTCCTGAATCAAGAGGTATTAAACCTGAAATTAAGTTTAAAAAAGTACTTTTCCCGCAACCGTTCGGGCACACTACCCCAATTTTTTCGAACCGGTTGAATTTATAGGTAAAATCATTTAAAATTACGGTTTCTCCAAAGCTCTTTGTAAGATGCTCCATTTCAAGTATTTTGCTACCAAGCCGGGCACTTTGAACATCCAGTTTAACTTCGTCCTGATTATTTTTTCGACTTACCACTTCTTGTATCTCATAGAAAGAATCGACGCGGTATTTTGCTTTGGTACTTCGTGCAGATGGCATCCGGTTAAACCAATCGAGTTCTTTTTTGTACAGTGAACGTGCCTTATCTAATTCAATATTCTGATTTAGTATCCGTTCTTCTCTTTTTTCAAGAAAATAGGAGTAATTGCCCCGATAGCGATAGATTTGTTGATTGTCTAATTCATAAATAACATCACAGATCCGGTCTAAAAAGTATCGGTCGTGGGTTACCATTATCAGCGTACTTTTTGTGTTTTTAAGATAAACTTCCAACCATTCAATCATGTCCATATCTAAATGGTTGGTTGGTTCATCGAGTATTAGTATATCGGGCTCATTAATTAGCAGGTTAGCCAATGCTAAACGCTTTTGCTGTCCTCCTGAGAGCTCTCCTACTTTTTGTTCAAGTTGCGTAATTTTTAATTGAGCTAGAATCTGTTTTATTCTTACTTCATAATCCCATGCTTTTAGAGTATCCATTTGATGAATGGCAGCATCCAACTTGTCGGGATGATGTGCGTTACAAGCATCTTCGTATTCTTTTATAGCAGCAATTACTTGATTCGACGATTGAAAAACCTCATCCATTACGGTTAGTTCCGAATTTACAATCGGATCCTGCTCTAAATAACCAACGGTAATATCTTTTCGAAAAATTATGTTTCCAGCATCTTGGGTGTCTTTTCCTCCAAGAATTCTCAATAATGAAGTTTTTCCGGCACCATTCTTAGCTATTAGTGCTACACGCTGGTCTTTATCAATGGTAAAATTTAAATTTTTGAAAAGTTCGAGATCGCCATAAGATTTTGAAAGATTTTCAATTTGCAAGTAATTCATGAATCAGTTTTTAAAAAGCTCAAAAGTAGCAATGTTCAGAGGATAAAAAAATAGAACAGTAACTAAAAAAACTGTAACTACTCTGTAGCAAATGAAGGTGGGTAAAGAGAAAAATTATCAAATGTCAAATATCAAATATCAAATGATCAATAGGCAATAAGCAATTTTAAAAAAGGAAAGATGGAAAGATGGAAAGAAAAGCATCTTCTATATGTATTAATCTTTCATCAGCTCTTTCACCCGTTTTATTAAAATATCCAGATTCAGAGGTTTCTCAAAATAATCAGCAGCACCAATTTCACGGGCTCTATGCTCCTCTTCATATCTATTGCGGGCAGTTACCAAAATGACAGGAATTTTAGCGAGCTTTTCATCCTTTTTCATTGCATCCAATACATCGTACCCCGTCATACCGGGCATCATAATGTCTAATAAAACTAAATTTATATCCTTCTTATGCATAACAGCCATTGCTTCTTCGCCAGAAAGAGCAGTTATAATTTTAAAATTCAACGATTTAAAAGCACTTTCGAGTAATAGATTATTGGTTGAAGAATCGTCAACAAGCAGTAAATTTGGTATATTGTTTCGCATCGACTTGATTTTAAAATGCTTAAAATAAAAAATGTTAAAACTATTCAATTTTAAAATTAGTAAAATGAATTACTAAATTGCATAAAAAAAAGTTAAACGTGATAGGAAAATTTATGATTTACCTCAAATTTAGGTATATTTAAGGAAAATTTTAATTGCAAATTTATGATTCAACAAATTCAAAAAGATTTTGCGCCTTGGTTCGACAAATTATCGGAAGAACAATTATCGAAAATTGTTGAAAATCAGGTAAGTTTGAATTATAACAAGGGGGAAATACTTAGCAAGCAAGGGGGATTTGCTTCTCATATTATTTTTTTATCTGATGGGCTGATTAAAGTTTATAAAGAGCACAACGATAAGAATTTGATTCTTAAAATTGTGAAACCGGGTGAATTTATTGGCCTGTCATCGCTCTACAATAAAGGAATATTCGATTACAGCGCAGCCTCTATTGATAGTTCAAAAGTTTACAGTATTCAAGCTGAAATTGTTAAATACTTAATTAGGAATAATTCTGATTTTGCCGAAAAAATTATTGGGCAGTTGAATCAAAATACTTCTCAATATTTTGAGCGGATTATGAGCTTAACACAAAAACAGCTTCACGGGAGGATTGCAGATGCCATTTTGCACCTTTCCAGAGAAATTTATGAATCGGATACATTCAATATGTTATTGACCCGTCGCGATTTAGCTGATTTTTGTGGAATGTCAACCGAAAGTGCCATCCGGATTCTTAAGGAATTCCATAACGATAGAATTGTGAATATTGACGGTAAAAATATGCACGTAATAAGTTACCCGCTTTTGGAACGATTGAGCGAAGTGGGTTAAAGGATTTCCTACAACCATTACTTTTCAATTCTAATTCCCATTACCAACACATCATCAATTTGAGATAAATCACCTTTCCATTGTGAAAATGTCTTTTCTAGAAAATCATGTTGAGCCGTCAATGGTTGATCCGATATTTCAACCAATACTTCCTTTAGTCTTTTAGGCAGAAATTTCCGTTTGTCGGCTCCTCCAAATTGATCCTGAAATCCATCAGAATAAAGATAAAGCATGTCTCCAGGTTGTGTTTCAACCAGATGATTGGTGAAATCCACATCTTGGATTATAAAAATACCTATGGGCATTTTATTGGCTGTATATGTGAAAAGCTCTTTATTCCGCACCAATAGTAATGGATTAAAAGCTCCGGCATAGTTCAACTGGTTTTTATGCTTTTCAATTACACAAAGAGAAATGTCCATACCATCTTTGGCTTCATCGCTTTTACCCGTTTGCCTTAGCGCTTTCTTCAAATTAGCTCTTAATTCATTTAGAAGGTATGCCGCATCAAAATTGTTGGGGAGTAGACTAATTATCTGGTTCAACAATGAAATTCCCATAAGGCTCATGAAAGCTCCAGGGACTCCATGACCGGTGCAATCGGCAGCTGCAACTATTATCTTATCGTTTTTAACATTCAAATAATAAAAGTCACCACTCACTATGTCGCGTGGTTTAAAAAACACAAACGATTCACCCAACAAGGCATTAAAACTGTCTAATGGAGGCAATACAGCTTTTTGAATACGTGATGCGTACTGTATGCTGGCTTTTATGTCTTTGTTTTGAAGCTCAATTTGATCGCGTTGCTCCATCACATGGTTCCGTTGAGCTTCAATTTCATCGCGCTGTGCCTCTATTTCTTCCTTTTGTTTCCAGATTTCTGCAGTCCGCTTCCTGACTTCCTCTTCCAGTATTTCTTTGTCGCGGATTAATTTTTGAGTTCGGGCTTTAATAAACCAATAAATTCCAAAAACCAGGGTAATAACCATAAGAGAAATAAACCAAATGGTTTTCCAGAAAGGAGGTTTAATCACAAAAGAATATTCCGCTTTATTGGATGAAATCCAAGTACCATCGGGATGTTTTACTTGAACATTAAATTTAAAATTGCCTGCAGGTAGGTTTGAATAAGTTACGGTTCGTGAATTGGTTTCAGGGCTCCAATCAATGTCATATCCAATTAATTGATAACGGTATGCTAAATTCGTTGATGTTTTAAACCATAACCCTGTGTATTGAAACGAAAGATGGTTTTGATTGTGTTTAAACTTAGCAATACTGTTGTCAATGGGATTAAAAAATAAACTTTTACTTGTAATTAGTATTTTGGGTTTTGCGGTGGATTTATCACTTTTAGCATTTAATCTTACCAAACCATTGGCGGTACCAAACCAAATGTTTCCTGTTTTATCGTTAAAAACAGAATTTAGGTTGGGTTCCATAAATGCCACACCATCTTCTTCGCCATACGATTCAAATGTATTTTGGCGTGGATTGAAAATTTGCAATCCAAGGTTAGTAATTATAACCAGATTGTCTTGATTATTTAGACTCATGCTTTGAACAGAATTGGAGTTTAGCCCTTCTGATTCAGTAATGCGTTGGTAATTTTTTCCATCGAATTTAATAATACCTTGATCGGCCACATTAATCCAAATATTTTTCTGCGAATCTTCAAGTATGGCATATACTTTATTTGCAACCGAATCGAGAAGTGCGTGATGAATCCGCTGTACGGTGTCTTTATTTATAATAACAATACCACCGCCATCGGTAGCTGCCCATACCTGTTTTTTGGAATCAATGAGTATATCATAAACATAATTCGAGGGCATTCCATTTACCTCAGTAAACGATTTTATTTTACCTTTTAGTTGGGAAATATCCAACATTGATATTCCACCTCCCAATGATGACAGCCAGATGGCAGCGCTATCGCCGGTAATGTTGATAATATTGTCGTTGGTTAACCCATTGGAGGAATTAAAGTTGCGGTATTTATAAGTAATAGGATTAATTTCAAAAACACCAAACCCATAAGTACCCGCCCAAATGTTGCCATTATTATCGTTGTATAACGAAATAAAGCTAATACCTTGAAAACGGGTTTCATTGAGTAATTGGGTTTTGGTTAAATGACCCATTTCGTCAAGTTTATAAACAAACAATCCCTCCTGCGATGCTACCCAATATTTACCCTGATTGTCGATAGTAAAACTAAATATGCTGGTTAAATCAAAACCAGTGCGGCTAATTAAAAACTCAATGTTATTATTTTTTCGAATTGATAGGCCTTTTCTGGTTCCAATCCAGATATTTGTTTCACAATCGAGATAGATGAAATTGGCGCGGTTATCGGATAGTCCGGTTTCTTTGTTAAATACTGAATACCAAGGCTCTCCATTTGCATCAAACTCACATTTTATAATACCATTTCGTGAAGTACTCACCCAAATTTCGTTGTCGGATAACCAGACAAAGTTGTTGATAGAGCTAAATTTCCATTCTGAAATAAGTTCAAATTTTTTGGTGCTGATGTTCCAAACACACACTCCTCCCTCTTCCATTCCAATCCATAGCCGGTTTTTTTGAATAAATACTTGTTTAACCAAATTATCAGGCAATCCGTCGGTCATGGTTATTTCATCAATGAATTTTTTTTCGGTTTTATTGTAAATTGAGATTCCTTTATCGGTAGCAAAATAGTAATTTCCTGCCGTGTCCTGAGCAATTGAATAAACATAATTATCCAGCAAACCATCATCGGTATTAATATTGTATAACCGTTTGCGGTTTTCACCGGCAAAATAATATACTCCTTCATCTAAAGTTGAAAACCAAATAGTTCCGTTGTTATCAGAGAAAAATGAAGATATTTGTCTTTCCGTTTGACCCTCTTCGGGAATGAATTCAGAGAATTGATTTTGTGTATAAAACGATATTTTTCCGTCTTTGTGTCCTATCCAAAGCATCCCATCTGTATCTTCAGCAATACAAGTTACATCGTTACTAAGCAAACCATTATTGGTAGTAAATAATTTAAAATCAACACCATCATACTTTATTAACCCTTCGTGGGTACCAATCCACATAAAACCATTCTGATCCTGAAATACAGTGGATACTTCAACATCGATCCTATTTTTCAGCATTTTATAGGAATCAATCTTCGGGCTTTGAGCCTTAATTATTAATGGAACTAATCCAATTAAGGAAACAAACAGCAGTTGATTTACAAACTTTCTCATTTTTTAGGAACTAAAACTAATTCAAGTTTTACTACAATCTCCTCGGCAATTTTCTGGTTTACCACCGATGGTATTTTAATGTTATGGTCGTCGAGTAGCACAGTAAAATCTGAATTGACTTCAATTTGATTGGCGGTTACTTTAACGGTACATTTAATAATACGCTCCTGCTCTACCCCATGGCAGGTAAACCTTCCTTTTCCACGCACTTGATAGGTACCGGTTTTTTTGAAATCCATCTCTTCAATTATCTTCCCTTCAAATAAGGTAAACGGGTATTTCGATGTTTCGAGATAGGTAGTATTGAAATGCGTTTTTTGCAGTGCACTGTTAAAACCTTCAAACGTGTTCATGGGTGAACGGAACACAAACGAACGGTCATCGGTTTTTAAAGCCCCTTGCAACTGTGTGCTGGTGGCTTCAATCATTTCAAAGGGTGCATCCGATGTAAAATGGATGCTGCTTTTTGAGGTCATATAAACATTTTGCCCAAAACCGTTGGCAAAAGAAGCAGTTACCAGAATAATAGTACTTAGTATTTTCATAATTTCAGTTTTATTTCTTTTTTGGATGAAAAACGCGGATGATGTTAAAGCCTAATTGAATGTCACCATCAATCCATTTGCCGGTTGTTTCAGGTATAAACGATTTTTCGGTCATTCCGTGTGAGTTGGCTAAAGTAATCTGAAAAATGTGGCCACCACCCGACTCCAGCTCCATAGTGAATGCCAGGCTGTTTGAATAGTTATCTGCGGTATTTCCGGGCAATAAATAAAAATATTCGCCACTAAACGATAGCCATTTATTCACCGTTACATTGCTACCAAATCCGATGGCAGGCACCAGATTTTGTTCTTCTTTTGTTATGACCATGTTCCGGTGCAGTAAGGTGGGTACAACTTGGGCCGAAATGTAATTGTTTATTTTTCTTGAAATAAACAGTTCATGGGTATAATACAACCTGGCCGAAAATGGATAATCGCGTACATCGTCCACATATTTATAGGTTTTTATGTCCATGCCTTCCAATAAAGTAATCGTTAGCGGAAAACTTTTGGCTCCCGATGATTGACGGGCAATTTTAATTTTAATGAACCCATCGTACAGTTTTTCATGGCTGCTGCGCCCCAGCCCTAACGATATACGGTTGGTAAGCCCATATTCAAAGCCAAACCGTATTTCGGAATGGTCCAACCCCCACAATTCGTATGCGCCGCTGTTAATAGGATCGAAGCGGTGCGAAATACTAAAAACCAAATCGTTTTTTTCAGCTATTTCTGACGTGTAGCTATTAATTAGCCGCACCGACCGGAAAGTTCCCTGAACAAATTCCTTTTGCGTTTGGATAGTGTTAGCCGAATCGAGCAATGCCATTAAATCTTGACCGTTCAAATAGTTTAACCATAAAACGAAAAGTGCCGGTAGATAAAGTTTTTTCATTGATTTTGTATTAATTGAATCCGTGATACACTTGATTACTTTGCCCTCTTTGGCATACCAGCTTCAACCCATGCCTCAATTTTGTCTCTATTGCAATCGGAAAGTTTGGGCTCTTTATAGGGCATAGGTGTCAAATCCCCTTCGTGATGGATTGCTGGGATTACCAGTCCGGTATTTATTGAGGTTTTAATCGCTTCATAAGAATCCATAACAATATCTGACCGGTAAGGATTTCCCTGATAATGGCATCTGGCACAAACATCGGTAAAAATATAAGTCAAATCCTCATAAACCAATCCGGTAGTGTCGCATTCGGTTTTTTCGAAGTACTCCTCTTCGCTGTTGAATGTACATCCCCAAAGCAATAAAAACATTAGGATTACCAACCCTCCAATAAAAAATAAATAAATCCTTTGCATCGTATAATTTGATTAAAAAGTTAAAAATATTAAAAATTGGTTAAAACCCAGCCTATAAATCCATTAAAAACAGAGAATCCATGAAATTGTTCTTTAATGATAGAGATTAGAGACATGAGATTTGAGATATGAGATATGAGATTTGAGATATGAGACATGAGATTAGAAATTAGAAACCAGTAACCAGCGGCCTGCAACCCTGTAACCTTGTTACCTTGCTACCTTGCTACCTTTATACCTTGTCACCCTGCAACCCTTTTATTGCTGTTGCCAAACTGTTTGCTCTATAACAATGATACATTCTGTTACCTAAAAATGTTTTATTTTTCAAGATCGGTTTTTTAAGAAGTGAACTTTCTTATTTTTGTATATGGCTCACAAAAATACCTATTGAAACATGAAATTCAACAATATAAAACCCATCTTATTCATTCTTGTTCTATTTTTAATTCCCTATATATTAATACAGTTTGTTAAACGGATTAACACTCCGGATGATAAAGAAATAACTATTACACAGAAAACTGAATATCAAGATACTACAGAAAAGACGTTAACAACTTATGGACTGGTTATTCATGGTGGCGCAGGTGATTACACCAAAATTGATTTTAATGCGGAATTGGTTGCTGAATATGAATCGAAATTGTACGAGGCGTTAAAAATTGGGATGGCCAACATAGAAAAAGGCGATTCCGCACTGCAAATTGTTAGTGCTGTTATTGAACTATTGGAAGATTCCCCTTTATTTAACGCTGGAAAAGGCGCTGTTTTCACGCATAAAGGTACGAATGAATTGGATGCATGTATTATGGATGGAAAAACAAAAATGACCGGTGCAGTCGCCGGGGTTTCGCATATAAAGAATCCCATAAAAGCAGCACTTTGCGTATTGGAACATTCAAAACATGTTTTATTAATTGGTGAGGGTGCCGAAGAATTTGCCCAAAACAATAAACTGGAAATGGTTTCAACCGATTATTTTTATACCGAAAAGCAGTGGCAGAAGCTTCAAAAAAGTATGGCAGATGAAAAAATGGGAACGGTAGGATGTGTAGTATTGGATAAATATGGAAATTTAGCCGCTGGAACTTCAACCGGTGGAATGACCAATAAAATGTACGGACGAGTGGGCGATTCTCCCATTGTTGGTGCTGGAACTTATGCCGACAACCAAACTTGTGCTATTTCAGCTACCGGGCATGGGGAGTATTTTATACGATATACAGTGGCTTACGACATTGCAGCCCGAATTAAATACAAGAAACAAAACCTTACTGATGCAGCGAATGATGCAATAAATGATTTAGAAAAGGTTGGTGGAAAAGGCGGTGTTATTGGAATTGATAAAAAAGGAACAGTAAGCATGAGTTTCAATACGTTAAGTATGATGAGGGGCTCCTATTTAAAAAACGGGGAACCTAACGTTTGGTTATTTCAGAATTAAGAATTAGGAACAATAAACTATGGAAAATAAAGATAAAAAAGTGATGTTGACATTTGAAGAATTAGAAAAGGAAAACCTGAGTTTACGGAATAGTCAAATCCCTGAGCTATTCAGTTTCGATTTTTTATTTGATGCGGTAAAGCAGCCTGCTTTTGTAATTATCGCCAATAAGCAGGATAACATTCCTAGAATTAGAAAAGTAAATAAGAGTGGTGTGGAATTAGTAAAATATTCCCAGCAAGAAATTGAAAACATGTCACCCATTGATTTAGGACTTTTTAATTCCATGGAACAGTACTTCAAATTCAGTACATCGCTAATTCCTATGGAAAGTGCAATATTTTTATCACATGTAAAAGATAAAAATGGAACCGCTATTTCATCTGAAATTACCATCTATTGTTTTAACGATAGTATAAGCTATCATTTAATCGTATTTCAGCGCAGCATAGGTAATCAGCAAAAAGTAGTGGAGGCTTTGCGACAAAGTGAATACCGCTTTTTGCAGATGGCCGAAAATATTGCCGAAGGTATTGTAATTATTGAAGATGAAAAGAAGGTGTTTATTAATTCAAGCATTTGCCAAATAACCGGATTCAGCAAAGATGAAATGCGTGATATGGATGAGTTTGGAATGGCATTGGAATTTGAAAAAGATCGCTTGAGGGCATTCAAAGAAAAATTGAAAGAATCGACCCAAGGCATCCATAGTTTTGAATTTTGGATAAGCACCAAATTAGGGGTTGAAAAATGTATTAAAAACAATTATACCCTATCAAAAAGAACCGATGGTAAGCAGAGTACCTATATAATAACTTCGGATGTTACGGCCCGCAAACGGATTGAACAAGCCTTGCGCAAAAGTCAGACTGATTTCAGGATGCTTGCCGAGAACTCTCCTGATCTGATAACCCGTTATAATAAGGACTTAACCTATTTGTATGTCAACCAAACATTTGAAACGCTTACCGGAATCCCAATCAACCAGTTTATTGGTCGTAATAACTTGGAACTGGATTTGGAACCCGATTTGGTATCGTTTTTAGAGGAAATGCATTTAGAAGTGTTCCGCACCGGCCGGACGTTGAAATTTGAATTCCGCTTACCCACAAAAACAGATACTAAAGTATTTCAAGCCCACATGGTACCCGAATTGGCCAAAGATGGAACGGTTGATTCGGTATTGAATGTATCGCGCGATATTACACAAATTAAGCAAGTTGAGCGCAACCTTAAAGAGGAGAAACAGAACCTGATTCAAGAAAATTTTAAATATCAAAACAACTCAGGCAATGGTGCAGCAAGCTGTGCACAGCGCACAATGTGCCCCCCGATGCCGAAAGCTGCCTGAAACCCATATTACGCATCGCCGATTGGACTCAATACGGGCATGCTCAGGAGAATTTTTCCCCGCGAAATCTGTTTGTGAATAAATTACTAAAAGACTTTTTTGAAACCAATACTTCCCTTATTCAGGCAAATAAACTGGATGCCAACATTATTCTTCCGGTTCACGACATTTCTATTTTCACCGATGAAGCATTATTGAATAACACCTTGTTCCTGCTTCTTGAAAATGCTATTGAGGCTACCGTAAATGGTAAAATTGAAATTGGATACGACATTTATAATGAAAATGAAATCGTGTTTTTTATTAAAGATACCGGTATTGGAATAGAACCGGAAAACACGGAGCTTATATTTAACCCGTTTGTGTCCATAAATAAAGAAAACCATGCCGGACTTGGGCTCAGCATTGCTCAAAAAAATGTAGAAACATTGGGTGGCATCATCTGGTGCTTATCGTCACCAGGAACCGGTTCTACCTTCTGTTTTACCCACAAGGCCATGATTGAGAAATCACTACTGCAATCAAAAATGGAGACAGAACACCTTACTTGGAAAGGCAAAAAAGTACTGATTGTAGAAGATACCAACGAAAATTACGATTTGCTGGTTGAAATACTTAAAAAATATGAACTCGATTTAACCCGCGCTGTCAATGGTTTGAAAGCCATTGAAACGGTAAAGAGTGGCCAACCATTCGATTTAGTGCTCATGGATATTCAACTCCCGGGCATGAACGGGTATGATGCCACTACGGAAATTAGGACTTTTAACAAAAAAATCCCCATCATTGCCCAAACGGCCTATGCCATGTACGACGACGTAGTGAAAGCCCTCGATGCCGGCTGCAACGATTTTATTGCCAAACCCATTAAAACCAAAAAACTCATTGGGTTAATGGATAAATATTTGAGCGATTGAAATAGTTAAAATTTCAATTTAATTAATTAAATATTTATTGTTCAATTAAATAATCATTTAGAAAATGAGTAGAATTTATTTGCTTCCAATTGCTACTATTTTATTTGCACATACTATTAGCTGTAAAAAAGACAATACTGAATTAAATCCAAAAATTTATATATGTGGCAAAATTGCTTTGGATGGCGACGCATCCAATTTTTATGAAAAATATCAAGCCTGTTATTGGGTGAATTCGCAACGTTTTGATTTACCTAATCTTAATGCTAAGTTTTCAGATGCTTATGAATTATTCGTAAATAACGATCAGGTATATATTGCTGGTCGATTATACACAGATACCGGACCTGTTGCTTGTTACTAGAAAAAATCAGAAATACATGTCCTTGAAGCAGGTGAGGCATATTCAATTTTTGTGCAAAACGATTCAATTTATGTTAGTGGAAAAACTCCTGATGGGGCTTGCTATTGGGTAAACGGTAAAAAAACAGATTTGTCATCATATTTTATATTGGGTTATAGCGAAATAAGTTCGATTAAATATGTAAATAACACCTTGTATTTAGCCGACCGAAGTCCTGAATCAGGATATTGGATTGATAATAAAAGGTATGTGTTAGGATATAATTGTATGGCTTTTGATATTGAAATAAATCATGGGGATGTTTATGTTGCAGGTAGTAGAGAATACTATGAACATAAAGATAAAGCTTGTTATTGGGTAAATGGACAAATTAATGAATTTGGTGATGGATTTATTGCGGATATGTATGTTAATAGCAATATTTATTGTACTGGGCATAGATATCCTTCCCCCCAACACGAAGATACTACAGGTTTTTATTTAATTAATAGTGATTTGTATCCTTTGGAAGGAAAAATCACTTGGGGAACAGGAATTGATATTGAAAACACAAATGTTTATGTTTCTGGATATTGTATTTCTAATGCAAATAGTAGATATATTGCCTGCTATTGGATAGATGACAAAAAATTTGATTTGGAAAACAATTATTTTAGCAGCGCCGAATCAATACTTGTTGAGTAATTATTCGAAATATAGTGCGAAAATTATAAATATAAATTAATGCAAATTGTTAGTATTTGATACAGATAATTGGCTAAAGTCAAAATAGATATTTTATGAGCAAGAAACTGCAAATACGCAACAGTACTGCCGAATTCCTTGTCTTTACAAAACAAGCCGGTGAAAATACCATTGAGGTACGCATTGAAGACGAAAAAGTATGGCTTTCACAGAAATTGATTTCCGTGCTTTTTGAGGTTGAAGTGAATACTATTAATTATCATATTAAAGAGATTTATAAATCGACCGAACAAAACGAGTCGACAACTATTCGAAATTTTCGAATAGTTGCTGTCCCCAAATCATGGTCTCATTTACTACTCCATTATCTATTTCATCAACTTGCCCGCTCATATAAAGTCTTTCCTGTTTTTAGCACTTCATATACGAATCCAAATTTATTTTCCTTTGAATCATCTATCTCCTTTGGTGAATAAACAATCAAATCAATAGGAACCTTAGAACCATAAATCATTTTTCTTACAAGCACTGTTCTCTGTGGTCTGGGTAAATCAGTATCTTTAATTACAAACAAATCCAAGTCACTATCTTCATTGGGATTTCCGGTTGCAGACGAACCAAAAAGAATAATCTTTTCTAGATTAAACCCAAAAGCTATTTTATTAATTATTTCTGATATCTTATCCGTTCCAATCATTTCATTTTTTTTGCTAATATACATTATTCAGTTCTCTACCGTGATTGTCTTTTTGGATTGGTGGTAACAGATGTATATCCCAAATTTAATTACTCATTGTTAATTACTCATTGTTAATTGATAATTGTTAATTGCTTTTAACACAACTTTAACGTTTTCCCTGTTTTTCGATAACTACCCGCTTTCTATATTTGTGGCCGCAACTATTATCAAAATAACAATAGTATAAACCATAACTGCCAACAACGTATGGATATTGTAGTTAAAAACCTGACCAAGAGGTATGGCCCGCAACGCGCGGTGGATAATATCTCGTTTGAGGTTAAAACAGGTGAAATCCTTGGTTTCCTGGGGCCCAACGGTGCCGGTAAAACCACCACCATGAAAGCCATCACCAGTTACCTAACCCCCACCGATGGTGAGATTACCATTGGAAATTATTCCATTTGGAACGATCAGGAACAGATTAAAAAATCAATCGGTTATTTGCCCGAGCATAATTCTTTATACCCGGAGATGCCCGTAATTGATTATTTGCACTATGTGGCCGAACTCCAAGGGATAAAGAAAGAAAAAATTAAAGACCGAATCCTTGAAATGGTAAGGGTTTGCGGCCTAGAAGGCGAAAAGCACAAACGCATCAACGAACTCTCCAAAGGCTACCGCCAACGGGTGGGTTTGGCGCAGGCTTTGATTCACGATCCGCAAGTGCTCATACTTGATGAGCCTACAACAGGTCTTGATCCGAACCAGATTGTAGAAATCCGTGAGCTGATTAAAAAAATTGGGCGCGAAAAAACGGTAATCCTCAGTTCACACATTTTGGCCGAGGTGGAAGCCACGTGCGACCGTATTTTGATTATTAACAAAGGAAAAATTGTGGCCAACGGAACCGCCCAGGAACTGCGCAAAGCCGAAAAAGGCGGCGAATTGTTGAAAGTGGTAATTGAAGATGCCGACCGCAACCAAGCCATAAAAGCATTGCAGGCCTTGCCAAGCGTGGCTTTAGTTGACAGTACAACCGGCAGTGATATAATTGAGGTTCAGGGCAAACCCGGAGCTTCGTCGAAAAGGGAAATATTCAAACTTTGCGTGGACAATGGCTGGACCCTTACCCAAATGACGCCAGTGGAAACCAAGCTGGAAGACATTTTCAGGGAATTGACTATGAAGTAACTAAATAGTAACAGTAAAAAAATAACTATGAGACCAATATGGATAATTGCCAAACAGGAGCTAAAATCGAACTTCGATTCCCTGATGGCATACATTTTATTAGTACTTTTCCTGGTGTTCAGCGGATTGCTCACCTGGATTTACGGCATTGGCAATTCCGATGTTTTTATGATGGGACAAGCCTCAATGCAGGTTTTCTTTTATGTGGCATACATCACGCTGTTTATTTTGATACCCGCATTAACCATGCGTTCGCTGGCCGAAGAGACACGGTCGGGCACCATTGAGTTGCTGCTTACCAAACCCATCAGCCATCAACAAATTGTTGTAGGTAAATACTTGGCCATTATGATTTTGGTGGGTATTGCCTTGGTGCTAACGCTCCCCTATTACATTACCATTGCCAACATCGGTAGCATCGATCACGGCGCTGTGTTAAGTGGGTATTTGGGATTGATTCTAATGAGCAGTGTTTATGTGGGTATCGGTTTGTTTGCCAGTTCTTTATCGAATAACCAAATTGTAAGCTTTTTAATTTCGTTGGTAGTGGGAATCTTCTTCCATTTATTCTTTACAATTCTCGCAGGCCATTTTTCGGGCGTTTTTGGCAAGGTATTCTACTATTTGAGCATGAATACCCATTTCGATAGCATTACCCGCGGGGTTATTGATACCAAAGACTTGATCTATTTTATTTCATTAACGGTTGCAGGTCTTTTTCTGGCTGAAAGGACGTTGAAATCGAAAACATCGTAAAAATTAAAAATTTATAAGCTATGAAAGCAAAAAGTGCCGGTTTATATATACTGTTTGTGTTATTGGCTCTGGTTTTGGTCAATTTATTGTCCGAAAAGCTGTTCCTGCGGCTCGACTTGACCGAAGACAACCGATACACCTTAAGCAAGGCAACAAAGGACATCCTTCGCAATTTGGATGAGACCATTACCATTACGGCCTATTTTTCGGAAAACCTTCCGCCCGATATTGCAAAAACCAGGCAAGATTTTAAAGAACTGTTGACGGAATACCGAAACATATCGAAAAATAACGTGATGTACGAATTTGTTAACCCCAGCGCCGATGAGGAAAAGGAAAAAGAGGCCATGAGCAAAGGCATTCAACCCGTACAAATAAACGTTCGCGAAAAAGATCAGATGAAAACGCAGAAAGCATTCCTTGGCGCGGTTATCCAGAAAGGGGAACAAACCGAGGTAATCCCATTCATGCAGCCCGGTTCGGCCATGGAATATGCCTTATCGTCGGGAATCAAAAAACTTTCCGCAACCAGCAAACCGGTGGTAGCCTTTCTTCAGGGCCATGGCGAACCGGAATTGGGGGCTATGCAACAAGCCATGACAGAGCTAACCGTTTTGTACCAACCACGCGCCATAAAACTGACTCCAGGTACCGATGCCCTGAAAGGGGTTAAAACATTGGCTATCATTGCTCCTACCGACTCCATTGCACCCGAAGAATTCAGGGAAATGGATGCGTTTTTGGCCAACGGAGGTAAAATTTATATTGCCATGAACCGAGTTGATGGCAAACTTCAGGAGCAACGCGGCGAATCGCTGACCACGGGACTTGAAACTTGGTTGGCCAACAAAAAAATAATGGTTGAAAATAATTTTGTGATTGATGCAAAATGTGCCACTGTTGGAGTACAACAGCAACAGGGAGCCTTTTCGTTTACTTCACAGATTCAATTCCCTTACATTCCCATTATCTCAAATTTTGCCGATCATTCCATCACCAAAGGGCTGGAACAAGTAGTTGCCCAATTTGTGAGCACCTTAACTTATGTGGGCGATTCTGCGGTTAAGTTTACCCCATTGTTGACTACTTCTGAAAATGCGGGCACCTTATCTTCCCCTTTGTATTTCGACATACAAAAAAACTGGACCAAACAGGATTTCCCGTTGGCTAAACTGCCTGTTGGTGGACTGTTTGAGGGAAATATTGTAGGAAATACCTTTTCAAAAATGGTGGTAATTGCCGATGGCGATTTTGCTATCAATGGCAAAGGCCAACAAGCCCGTCAGCACAACCCCGACAATGTGAACTTAATGGTGAATTCCATTGATTATTTGGGCGATGATACCGGATTGATTGACCTGCGCACCAAGGTTATCAACTCGCGCCCGCTCGACCAATTGGAAGATGGACGGAAAACATTCCTGAAATGGCTGAATTTTTCGTTGCCCATCTTGCTTATCGTCATTATTGGATTCATCAGAAGCCAGCAACAGCGCAATTTACGGATGAAAAGAATGGAGGAAGGTTATGTCTAAGAATATGAAAACAATTTCCATCGTACTGGGCGTTCTAATTCTGGTTTTGGTGGCAATAAAAATAAAGGAAAAATCGCAAGGCGACCGTTCCTTTGACGAGTTCATTGTTAAGTTAGATACCGCCAAGGTTACCGCAATTGCTATTGATTTGAAAAAATCGGCAGCCACGGTAAATTTTACAAAAGAGCAAAATGAGTGGCTGATAAATAACAAGGGTAAAAAAGTTCAGGCCGATAACGAGACCATTAAAGAGCTATTGAACCAATTGAATGCCTTAAAACCCAAGCGGGTAGCTTCAACCACCAAAGACAAATGGGTTGACTATGAAGTAAACGATACTTTGGGAACACGCATTACTTTGAAAAATGGGGATAAAACTTTGGCCGACCTGGTTCTGGGGAAATTCTCGTACTCACAGCCTCAAGGTGGAAACCCTTATCAGCAGCAACAGCAAGTGGTAATGACTTCGTACATCCGTAAAGCCAGCGATAAGGTGGTGTATGCGGTTGATGGCTATTTAAGCATGATGTTTAACCGCGATGCTAGCGCATTCCGCGAAAACTCGGTGGTAGTTGGCAAACCCGAAAACTGGAAAAAAATTACCTTCGATTATGCTGCCGATAGAGCTTTTGCCATGGAAAACCAAAACGGTAAATGGCTCATAAATGGCATGATGGCAGATTCTGTAAAAGTGAATGAGTACTTTTCAAAAATACAGAATTTAACCAGTAATTCGTTCGACGATTATTCGGAAATTCAAGACAACCAAACACCTGATTATTCGGTTCAAATTGAAGGCGATAACCTTGCCCCTATTGTGGTTAAGGCATTTATTAACAACTTGGGCGAATTGGTTTACACCTCATCGCAAAACAAAGGATCGGTTTATAAATGGGACCCTATACAACAGGTACTTTTTGTGAATAAGGATGCCTTTTTGAAACCCTGATAAGCTTGGGAGTAATGTAATTTCTGTTTTAATCTATAATTCAATAACAAAAACAACGATTTCCATTTTGGTTGTCGTTGTTTTTTTTGGAATAATCCAATCTAAAAATAAACCGACAGAGATCGTTAGATAAATACATAACACAAATGCAATGGTATTCACACTTATAACCTTATGAGTTTGTGTTTCTTGTACCCCTCTGCCTGTCGGCATCTCCCCTAGGTTTAGGGGAGAATGGTTGTAGTACAAATTGTACGAACTACCGGCTTTTTTTTTGTTCTACCAACTTACACTCAGCGCTAGTCCTCCCTTGGGGGAGGTGGCCATAGGCCGGTGGGGGAAAATAACAAAATGAAATATGTAATTAGCTATCTACCTCCATCCATTTTTATTCCTAAATCCTTTCCGGAACATCAATACCAAGCAACCCTGCCCCGGTTTTAAGCGTTTTGCCAACGCTGGAGGAAAGCGTTAAACGGATGGCACGTTGCTGTTCATCGGTTTCTTTAAGTATGGGGTGCTCATGGTAAAACTGGTTGTATTCTTTGGCCAATTCAAAAATGTAATTGGCTATTAAAGCGGGACTGTAATTGGCTCCAGCCTCTTCCACCACCGAAGGGAAATCGTACAAAAGCTTTATCAATTCCTGTTCCTTTTCGGAAAGCGTTGTTGTGTTGCCACCCAATTCCTGATTATGGATTCCCATTTCCACGGCTTTTCGGTAAATGGGACGGATACGGGCATGCGTGTACTGGATAAACGGACCGGTATTCCCATTAAAATCAATGGATTCTTTGGGGTTGAACATCATGGTTTTTTTGGGATCCACTTTCAAAATAAAATATTTGAGAGCTCCCAACCCTATCATATGGTATATTTCGCTGGCTTCTTCGTCACTTTTGCCATCCAGTTTACCCAATTCCTGCGATGTTTCGCGGGCGGTTTCCACCATTTCTGCAATCAAGTCATCGGCATCAACCACCGTTCCCTCGCGCGATTTCATCTTGCCTTCAGGCAGTTCCACCATTCCATACGACAAGTGCTGGATGTGATCGGACCAATTGAATCCCAACTTTTTGAGTACCAGCTTTAAGGCTTGAAAATGGTAGTTCTGTTCGTTTCCAACCACATAAATCAAATCGTTGATGTGGAATTCCTGAAACCGTTGGTGCGCCGTTCCCAAATCCTGAGTCATATAAACCGACGTACCATCGGAACGGAGTAATATTTTCTGATCCAAACCATCCTCGGTCAAATCGGCCCAAACAGAACCATCGGCTTGCTGTTTTAATACACCTTTGGCTAAACCTTCCAAAACCAGCGATTTCCCCAATTTATAGGTTTCCGATTCATAGTAGATTTTATCAAAATCGACACCCAGAGTCCGATAAGTAACATCAAACCCGGCATAAACCCATTGGTTCATGGTGTGCCACAGTTGGTTCACTTCTTCATTGCCGGCTTCCCACTGGCGGAGCATCTCCCTTGCTTCCTGAATTAAAGGCGCTTGCTCTTTGGCTTCATCGGTAGTTAACCCGTTGGCTTCCAGAGCCGCTATTTCTTTTTTGTATTCTTTATCAAAAGCCACATAGTAATTACCCACCAGTTTATCGCCTTTCAATCCGGTTGATTCTGGCGTAGCGCCATTTCCCCATTTTTGCCAAGCCAGCATCGATTTGCATATATGGATTCCTCTATCGTTCACCAGGTTTACCTTAACAACTTTGTGTCCGTTAGCTTTTAATATTTCAGCCAGCGAAAATCCCAGTAAATTGTTCCTGATATGGCCTAAATGCAACGGCTTATTGGTATTTGGACTAGAATATTCCACCATCATTGTTTTTCCACTTTCACCGGGCGTTTTTATCCCAAATTGTTCTGATGCAGAAATCTCTTTTAAAAATTCCACCCAAAATTTTTGCGTCAATTTTAGGTTCAAAAAACCCTTCACCACATTGTAATTTTCGATAACCTGTAACTGTTGGCTCAGGTAGTCTCCAATTTGGGCTGCTGTTTGTTCCGGTCCCTTCTTTGAACTTTTCAAGAAAGGAAATACCACCAAGGTATAATCGCCTACAAATTCCTTTCGGGTTTTATAAATTTGAATCTGTTGTGAATCGGTTTCACTGCCATACAGTATTGGCAATCCGATAACTATCTGGCTTTTTAAAATTTTTACGATGTCCATTAGCTGCTTACTTTTTATTGAAAAATTGCCTACAAAGATATAATTTTAAGGTAAGGGATTGTTGGTTATTGTAGCTTTTTAAATTTTCGCCTAGCTGTGATTAAAGCAATGAAACTTAATTTTTCATGAACGCATCCATTTTAAAAGTTGTTGCGTCATACCAGAGTTAAACAAAAAAACACAATAAAAATGAACCATTTTTCCAAAATAATTATTCTTCTCTCCTTTTCATTTATTGCCTGCGGAGAATCATCTTCTGATATTTCCGGATCAACGGATAAGGATTATATTGGGTTAACCGGTGATGTCACCGGAGGTTCCGGAGGTTCCGGAAATGGCGATAGTACCATTCAGGCGGGTCAGATTACTGCTGGCGAATGGAACGACTTGAATAATTGGACTTTTTGGAATAATCTGCAGCAAAACTCCGATTTTAATAAATCATTAAAAAGTTGGGTTTTTTTCCCTTTTAAGCGTTATTGCTTTAAAATTACCGATGCGAATAACCAACCCTTAATTAATTGCATTATAAAATTAAAAAAAAATGGAGCAATTGTATGGGAATCAAAAACCGATAACCATGGAAAAGCTGAATTGTGGAATCAGCTTTTTATTGAAAATCAGACCGATGAAGCTCTATCTGCTACGTTGAGTTATTCCGATAATACGGTTCAATTAGATACAGTACTTCCCTTTAGTATTGATACCAATAAAGTAATTTTTCCAATCAGTTCAATAGCCCCTACTCAGGTTGATATTCACTTTATGGTTGATGCCACAGGTTCTATGGGTGATGAACTGGAATATTTAAAAGTGGAACTTCAAGATGTAATTCAACGGATTAATTCTGAAAATCCAAACCTCAATTTCCGCTATGGTTCTGTTTTTTATCGCGACACTGATGATGAATATGTTACCCGGAGTTCTGCATTCAATGCTGATAAAACCGTTTTAATCAATTTTATTGATAATCAAATGGCAAACGGTGGCGGCGATTTTCCAGAAGCTGTTCATACAGCTTTAAATGAAACCCTGTTTAATCAGGATTGGGGTTCCAATAATCGGGCTAGTTTGTGTTTCATTTTATTGGATGCACCACCTCATAATGAATCACAAATTATAAGCAGGATCAATCAATATACTCAAGCAGCATCAAAAATAGGTATCAAGTTAATTCCAATAACTGCTAGTGGTATTGATTATTCCACTGAGTTTTTAATGCGTTCGTTGGCTTTAACTACAAATGGAACTTATATTTTTATAACCGGTGATAGTGGTATTGGAGGTGAACACTTAGTGCCAACGGTTGGAACTTTTGAAGTGGAATTATTAAACCAGTTATTAATTCGTGTAATCAATGAAAATATTAACTAATAAAGCACACTAAATAGATTTCATTTTTACTAATTGTTGTTTTTGTTGTTTTTCAAACCAGCTCCATTGGGAGCAAATTGCCTACTACGAAAGAAAAGCTCCGGGATTTCCGGAGCTTTTTGATTTTATTTTTTTAATGCCTTTTTTATAAGTTCCGGCATTTCGGCTGGTTCTTTAGCAACTCTTACGCCGGCGGCTTCAAATGCTTTAATTTTTTCAGCAGCTGTTCCGCTACCGCTAGTTATTAATGCCCCGGCATGACCCATCCGCTTTCCGGCAGGAGCCGATTGGCCAGCAATAAATGCCACCACAGGTTTGGTTATGTTAGCTTTAATGAAGGCTGCGGCTTGCTCTTCGGCATCGCCCCCAATTTCACCACAAAGTACTATGGCATGAGTATCCTTATCGGCCTCAAACATGGTTAACAATTCAATATAGTGCAACCCAATAACCGGATCGCCACCAATTCCAATACAGGTGCTTTGTCCAATTCCATTAGTGGTTAATTGATTCACCATTTCATAAGTTAAGGTTCCACTGCGTGAAATTAAACCTACATTACCTTCGCTAAATATGGAAACCGGAAGAATCCCAGCCATACTTTGTCCCGGTGAAATTAAACCCGGACAATTGGGTCCAATCATTTTTGTACCATTTTTTTCCAAAATTGGCGTTACCCGGATAATATCTAATGTAGGAATACCTTCTGTTATTGCTATAACCAACTTAACCCCAGCTTCAGAGGCTTCAGCAATAGCATCGGCAGCAAACGATGCTGGAACAAAAATTATGGATGTATTAGCTCCGGTCGCTTTTACCGCATTTTCAACGGTGTTAAATACCGGAATCCCATTCACATGCGTTCCTTCTTTTCCCGGTGAAACACCTGCTACCACATTTGTTCCGTAGGCTTTCATTTTTTCTGTATGGAAACCACCATCACGTCCGGTCATTCCCTGTACCACCAACTTAGTATCTTTATTTAATAATATGCTCATATTTTTTACTTTTTCAAGTTTCTTAATCCATTCTATTTTATGCTTTTTTTGCTGCTTCTATTACTTTTCTGGCGGCTTCACCCATAGTATCAGCTGTAATTAATGTTTTATTATCCTTCAATAATTCACGTCCTTCTTTTGCATTAGTTCCTGAAAGACGGATTACAATAGGAATTTTTACATTCATTATTTTAAAGGCATCTAATAAACCCCGGGCCACATCATCGCAACGGGTAATTCCTCCAAAAATATTGATTAATACAGCTTCCACTTTTTTGTCGTTGAGCAGATATTCCATGGCATGTACCACTTTTTGAGGATTTGAACTGCCTCCAATATCCAAAAAATTGGCTGGATTGCCGCCATACAATTTAATCATATCCATGGTTGCCATAGCCAAACCTGCGCCGTTCACCATGCAACCGATATTCCCATCAAGTTTAATATAACTTAATCCTTTATCTTTAGCATCCACCTCCAATTTTTCATCTTCGGTATAATCAGCCATTGCATCATATTCAGTATGACGGAACAAGGCATTGTCGTCAAAATTTATTTTGGCATCCAAAGCAATTACATTGTTCTGATCATCAATCACCATAGGATTTATTTCAGCCAAGGAACAGTCTTTTTCTACGTATAGTTTATAAAGTTTAACCAATATATCAGCTGCTTGTCGTACATGGTTTCCGTTCTTCATCACTTGAAAGAACACATTTCGGGCTTGATACGGCTGTAATCCAATTAATGGATCAATAGCTACTTTAATAATTTTTTCAGGATGGGTTTTTGCAACCTCTTCAATTTCAACACCTCCTTCGGCACTAACCATAAGTAATACCGATTTAGTGTTTCTATCATTAATCAATCCAACATATAATTCATTTTCAATATTTACCGCTTTGCATACCAAAACTTTCTCAACGATTAAGCCTTTAATATTCATTCCTAAAATATTATTCGCCGCTTCCAATGCTTTTTCCTTTGTGGCACAAAATTTTATACCCCCCGCTTTGCCTCTTCCTCCAACTAAAACCTGAGCTTTAACAACCACAGGCCCATTAATTGTTTCATAAGCTTCAGCCACTTGCTTTGGTGTATAGCAAACCACCTGTTGCTGAACAGGAATTTTATAATCTGCGAATATCTCTTTCGCTTGGTATTCATGAATTTTCATAAGCAAGAATTGTTAAATAACTAATATAATTGTTTAATTGATAGATTTACCATTAATTTAATGTGTATTCAATTGCGTAAACTTATATAAAGTTCATAAACATTTGAACGTTCCACTACACAAAAAAACATTATTATATAACATATATCATTGTTTTTTATAATAAAACAATTATTTGAGCGAATGTAAAAATTAAAAATTCTAATTTTACTTATTGACATCACTTTTGTAGATGAAACTGATACAGTAAGGTTTTTTTCAACTCCAAAAAAACGTATTTTCCCAAGAACCAATGCAATTATTGGACGATAAGTACAAAATTGTCATCCCCCAGAAAGTATGCATGTTGTGAGTCAGATAATTGAATCATTTAAAAGCGGAAGTAAAGACAAAGCTGACTTTTGGATAAAAATGCGCGAGGCCTTTATTCTAATTCAATATTTTGCTGTCCGTGATACAAACCAACAGTACAAAGGTGTGATTGAAATTACACAGGAAATAAATGAAATTAAGGCTATTTCTGGCGAAAAACGAATACTTGACTGGCAATAAATTAACGGAATCATATTTCAATTACTAATGAATCCAGTAAAAATGAATATCAATTTTAGCGATAATACCGGTACCATACAATAAAGCCTGAAACCAATACAAACAAAGTGAATAATCCAATTAATGGAATAATTAACAGGTAAAAACTTCCTATTATTGAATCAAAGATTCTTGCCGTGTGAAACTCCAATGCTACATTCCATAGCGACAGCGGCTGATTTTTGATAATTTCTGGCATAGGCGCAAATGATTCCGATGTTTCGAGTGGAATGGCTCCTAAATTATAGTCAAAAAAAACGGTGCCCAAAGAAAAATCCCGGGAATAACCCGTACACATGTGAGTTCCAATGGGCGCTCCCCTTCTTTTTGCCGGGATATATGTTTTTTGTTCAACGTAATCAAAAACCAATTCGTTGGATTCATCCAAAATAAATAATCCTTCAAATGAACCAATTAAATACTGATCTGGGTTAATTTGCTCAAAAACATTTACTCCCATCACACTTATTGGGGGTTGAGTCTGGGCAGGAATCATAACTCCACTTAAATCAGAATTTACAAAATAAAGTCCATCAATAGTTGCCAGTGAATATCGGTTTTTAGTTTCATCATAAACAATTCTTCGAAGTTTGTCGAACCAAGCATTGGGCGTATCCAATTCAGTATAAGGAATTTTACTAACATTTGATGAAAAAATGGCTATCAATAATGGCGGACGTAAAAACATCCCGGTAAGGGTTGTTATAAGTAAAAAAGGGATTAGAATCCAACCTAATTTATTGTGCCATTTAAGCGAAAAACGGTTTATTTTAACTACTCCAGCAATGGGTAATTTTTTTTCTTTTTTTCTTCTAATTAGCCATGGTGCTATAAAATATATAACTCCGGTAATGCTTAAAAAGATAAAAACCAAACCTATAAAATCAACCAACAGTTTACCCAAAGCCCCATATATTTCCCCACTATGAATTACCCATAAAGTTTTAAAGAGTCCAACTTTATTATTGTAACCTTCAGGTTCAGGCAGAACAATGGGTTCGTATTGGAGCAAATTCGTCGATTTAAATAGGTTTGAGCGGGTAAGAACGAGCAATGTATCTTGCTTTAAGGCCAAATCCATAATTTCATGGTTCATTTCTTTAATAGGGTACCAACTATTAAGTTGATAATTATACTCATACAAACCAAAAAGCGTACCTGCCAACAAATGGTTACCTGCTTTGAAAAGCTTATTGGTTTTTCGGTTATCCATTCCTTGACTAAATCCTTGATTAAAATCGGTAAAATGAGAATAAGAACTATCAGTTAACCAGATACCAATTGCACCGTATATTAAAATACTATCGGAGTTGATTCGAAGCGTTCCTTTTACTGAAGCATTGTTCCAGTTTTTATAATGATATTGCTCCGGCATAATATTTCGGTCAACATTACATCCTGAAAACCAATTACGATGGTTTAAAATAATTCCTGATACAGAAAATATTAGAATAAACAGGGTTATTATAATCCCTAGCCATTTATGATATTTGCGAAAAAATTTCATGCTCCAAAAATATAAAAAGATATGGTTATCTGTTATTTGCTTCAAATGAATTTCTTTAATTTCGATTTTATTCCATTTTAATATTAGCAAATAATTTATTTCCGTGCGATTTGGAATATTGTTCTATTCCTACCGTTTAATAAAAAAGTTTTCTCTCGAATTAAGTAACCCAGAAGCTATTCAAACTCTGTTTATTACTTATTTCAACAAATTATTGGTTCTGGAAATTATTGAAACAGAAAAGTAATAAATAACGTTTATTACTATGTATTAAATCATATTACAAAAAAAAGCGCCTTGTGGGCGCTTTTTTATAAGTGAATATCTTATTATCAAACCAGTTCAACATTTACAGCAACTGGGCCTTTTGGACTGTCTTCAATATCAAATTCAACTTCCTGACCTTCATCTAAAGAATCAGCCTGGCTTTTAATTCCACTGCGATGAACAAAAATATCTTTTGCCCCTTCTCTTGTGATAAAACCAAATCCTTTGGTTTCATTATACCATTTAATTGTACCTTTCATTTCTTCTAAAATTTGATTGTGGCCCTTTAGAAGTCTTTTTTCTGTCATCGTCAGAACGCTCGCGTGCCTCGTTAACTTTCATATTTCTTCCTTCAAGCTCAGCTTCGTTAAGCGCAGCAATAGCAGCTTGACCAGCATCGTTATTACCCATTTCTACAAAAGCAAAACCCTTACTTTTATTGGTAAATTTATCAGTAATAAGTTTAACTGAACTAACTTCACCATACTCTTCGAAGATTCCTCTCAAATCCTCTTCGTCCACATTATAATGTAGATTTCCTACGTAAATATTCATATCGATTGTTTAAAAATTATTCAAAAATTAATAAGCTTCTCTAATGGTAATGACTTTACCTTCCCAAGTACCCCCATTTATTGTATCAATTACTTTTTTTGCTTCCTCGGGATTAGGCATTTCAATAAATCCAAATCCTTTCGATTTGCCCGATTTACGATCAGTAATAACTTTGGCAGAACTTACAATGCCAAAATCTTGAAAAGCTTCTTTTAGGTGATTAGATTGGATTTTTTCGTCCAGATTGCCAACAAAAATCTTCATAAAACATTATTTAACAGACAATCTAAACGCCTTGGGTATTAAATTATCAAAATTATCGGTGCAAATATAGATTTAATTATTGAAACCAATTGGGTTTTGAAAATAAATCTAACTATTCCGTAATATTATCTAATAATAGGTAGTCACAATTGTTACCATCGATTTGATAAAATTTAAAATACATGATTCATACTTGTGTCTAATTCGAAAAGTATGAGAATAAGTAATAGACCTGAATACCCCGTTTACCGGACATATTTACCAATTTGTCGATTTCAGCAATAAAATGCTGCGGCAATTAAATATTCTTGCATAGTAATTAAAAAAATTAATGCAGTAGGTATGCTAAACATATTGATAATAAATGGCCACCCGAACCCAAACAGTTTTTGCCATTCTCTTGCAAAAGCTTATTACGATGGGGCTATCGAGGTACAAAATGATTGCCAACTAATCAATCTGGAACAACTGAGTTTTAATCCTGTATTAAAACATGGGTACCAGCAACGAACCGAACTGGAGCCTGATTTGCTTCATTGTTGGGAAAGTATCCTAAAAGCCGATCATATTGTATGGGTTTACCCCAATTGGTGGGGAACTTACCCTGCTTTACTCAAGGGATTTATTGATAGGTTGTTTTTACCAGGTATGGCTTTTCAATACCGCAAAAATTCACCGCTTGTTGACCAGCTGCTTAAAGGAAAATCGGCACGTATAATTGTCACCATGGATTCACCGGGTTTCTATTATAATTTGTGGATACATCAGTCATCGCACCAAACAATGAGCCGTTCTGTTTTGAAGTTTTGTGGAATTAATCCGGTAAAGTATTCCTCATTTCATGGGATAAAAAAATCGTCCGAAGGTAAAAAGGATAAATGGCTAAGTCAAGCGTTTGAATTAGGAAAACTATCGAAATAATTCAATAAAATAATTGTATGATAACCGCTATTGTTATTGCATTAAGCCTGTTGTTTAAGATAATTAGGGATAGGATTAGTAGTAAACATAAGTTTGTATTGCAACTTCCTAATTAATCCTGTTTGGATTGTTTTTACTTGGTCATAAGCCAGTCAACCGATTCCTGCAATTCGCTGAAAATCTTCATGGGCAATCCATATTTATTAGTCGAAGCCAGAATCACATTTATGTAGTATTTTTTGAAGGCATTTCCATCGAAAACAACAGCGGATGCTTTCAGCCCTTGTTCAATGGCTCTTGGTAATGCTACGGTTTCAAACCATTTCCTATCTATGGGGCTAATTACCGCTTGTTTCCTTATATCAGAAATATAACGGGTAATGGGATGGGTCATTTGAAAATCAAGCAAGATTGTAAACACTTGCCGGTATTCCTCGCTGGTGCATTTTCCTTTCCATAGTATCATGCCAAGGCTTTTTTCATTTTCAAAAGTTACCTCGGCATATGGCGAATCAAGTAAAACCATAATATTTTTTTAGAGATTGGATTCATATAAATCATCATCGGTATAAGCATTTTCGAAATAATAATTATTGGTGAGTTGCAAAATATTTTTAATAAGCGCTAAACCGGTTTGAGCTTCCAAATTTTCAGGAGCATGAGCTAAAACGTTATTGAAACAGTTTATGGCTGATCCAAAATTCTGAGTACGCGAATGTATTTTACCTAACAAAAGTAATGCATCCTTATTATCGCTATCGGCTAATAAAATGCGTTCCAGTAATTCCCGCGATTCATCTAACTTGAATTCTTTAAATAGTCTTTCCGATTCTGTAATTCCGTCTGTCATACTATCAATTTGTGGTCAAACAAACTTAATAATTGTTTTGTTTCGAGCAAAAAATACAGTAATTATTAACTTTACAGTGAACTAATTTTAATTTAATAAATAACCCATGTTAAAACTCCAAAAATCATTGATTGGAATGATACATCTCCCGGCCATGCCAGGTTGCCCTAACAACACATTAAAGCCTGACCAGATAATAGAACAAGCTCTTACAGAAGCAAAAATCTATTCTAATTGTGGAATGGAAATTCTGATGATTGAAAATATGCATGATGTTCCCTATATGAAAAATGTATCAGGCGATGAGGTTACTTCGCTAATGGCAATTATTGGGTATGAAATTAAAAGACAAACCGGGTTGCCAGTTGGAATTCAAATTCTTGCCGGTGCCAATAAACAAGCATTAGCTGCAGCATATTCAGCAAATCTCGATTTTATAAGAGCTGAGGGTTTTGTGTTTGGTCATGTTGCCGATGAAGGCTATATTGAAAGTTGTGCCGGAGAGTTACTTCGGTATCGTAAACAAATTGGAGCCGAAAATATTGCTGTTTTTACCGATATCAAGAAAAAACACAGTTCACACAGCATCACCAATGATACATCCGTTGCTGAAACCGCCAAAGCAGCTCAGTTTTTTTTATCCGATGGCATTATACTAACCGGTTCGGCTACAGGGAAAGAACCCATACTGGATGAGGTTAAACAAGTTAAAGAAGCCGTTTCAATACCTATTATTTTAGGTTCCGGTATTTCAGTAAATAACGTGGAGCTATTTTTCCCTTTTGCTGATGGATTTATTGTAGGTTCTGCTTTTAAAAATGAGGAAAAATGGTTCAATCCATTGAATGAACTATCTATTTCAAAATTTATTCAAAAATTCAATTCTTTGAAAAATGCATAGCTTCATGAGTGCAGCTAAAATAAAATAAAAGGAATAATCAATCTATCGGCTGCTTTTAATTCCTCAAATTAAGCTTTCCACCCCACCGTTACTCCTTGATTCAAATAGCGGAGTTCTGTGGGTATATTACCCTGTATTTCGGAAACAATGGCTTCAATCAGTTTATTTTTTAAATACCCTTCGGGGGTTATGATACTGATTTCGCGCTTGGGTGCCGGCTCTTTAAACATCCGTAATCGATTTTTTTTCTCCGGAATAAGGTCTAGCGAGGCTAAATAAGGAATTAACGTATATCCGTAATTTTGATCCACAAATTTCATTAAAACTTCCAGCGAGCCGGTTTTATATCCAAACTTAAGTGTTTTAGGAAAATAGTGTTTGTCGCCGCATAAATTAATTACATGGTTTCTGAAACAATGCCCATCAGAGAGTAACCACATTTCATCCAGTTTCAAATCGTGCGATGATATTTTCTCTTTCTCGAACAATTTATGCTTATCCGAGACATACAAAACAAAGGGTTCGTAATAGATTGGGGTCTCTATAATTCCTTCTTCTTCCAGTGGCGTAGAAATAATCCCCAAATCGATGGCTCCGGACTTCAACTTTTCAACCACCTCATGAGTCATTAATTCTTCCACATAAATTTTGAGCAAAGGAAGTTTCTCCGCTAATTGAGGAATAAATAAAGGCACCAGATAAGAGGCAATGGTAGGAATAATACCCAAACGTAAATCGCCTGAAATATCGTTACGTGTGCTGGAAATCAATTCTGTAATGCGTTGACTATTTTTAATTATTAGCCGCGCTTGTTCAATAACCCTCTTCCCTATTTCCGTAGGTTCAATGGGCTGCTTGCTCCGGTCAAAAATTACAATATCCAGTTCATCTTCCAATTTCTTAATTTGCATACTTAAGGTCGGTTGGGTAACATGACAATGATCGGCCGCTTTTACAAAATGCCTGTAAGTATCAATGGCAATTATGTATTCAAGTTGTATTAAAGTCATTTTTTGTTTTTTAAATGTAACTGTTATTTTGATAGTTTGTTTTTGGTGCTGGTTACTGGCTTTTTTTTACTTCTCTATATTGCGGTGCATGTTATGTTACCATTCTATTGCGACTTAATTAGATGCACCGCTTTATACGTTTATCTATTATCTCGGGGCGTTCCGCTAGAGCGAGACAAGTGCCCCGAGCTTTGTTCTCACGCCCATTTGGGGCTTTTCATTCTTCCAAATTCTAATTTCTAACTTCTAATATCTATTCTCTAATTTCCGATATTTTATCACCATACAACGCATTAAAATCAACCTTAAATGTTATCTCATAAAACGACTCTTTTTCTTCAATTTTATATCCGTAACGAAACATTAAATCAATAGGAGCTATAAACCGGAAGGCATGAAAATTGAAACCTAAATCAATCCCGGTGGATTCCTGTTTAAAAGGAATTCCTGTATATTTATAGGTTGCTAAATCATAAAACAGGTTCAGACGGATTCTTTTTAAATAAATGAGCTCCTTTATGTTTAAATCAGGATATATCAATGGCAGGGTATATTCAAACCGGGAAGAAATCATTTCATCGTTATGAGTAGCGCTATATCCTCTTGGATAAAGCAATTTGCTATAAAAAGGAAGGTCTCCATCGTATTTTTCCTGATATCCGCCATATATTCGAAAACTATGGTTTGTAACTATACCCGGAAAATATAATTGACCTGAAACAGCAAATAAATAACCTTTATTATTATCAAACGGAGCCTGTTCAAACTGCATATAAAGCGATTGTCCCCATTTAGGATATAAATCACGATGGCTCTGTTTTAATATGTTGTAGCTGTATAAACGATAGGCAAATTTGTGTTGATAAATATCGGTTTCATAAAAATATTTATTGGCTTGGTAATGAATATTTGAAAAGGTGTATCCAATTTCAGGCTGAACCAAACGGTACCAAGGCCCTGTGTTAAAATAGAATGGTACCAGCCAATTATGCGATAAATCCTGCTGATAACCGGTTATTAACTGTAATACAGTGTCATTAACCGGATGATAAAAGGAAACCGGAATAAACGAATATTTATTATCAATAATTGGATAAAAACCTTTATACTGGTAGTTTAAAAAATATTCCTGGTAATCATCTGCAGCATGATATTGATAACCAATGGTTAAAAAGGAAGTGCTCAACACATTTTGTGACATAGCACTTATTCCCCAACCAATTTCCTGATTTTCAACCCTTATTGCCAAAGGTGCCCAGCTATGAAGATTAAATAAATGGGTGCTTTTTTTATATTCTGTTGATTTAAATGCAGTAAGGGAATCTGAAAAATTTAGTAACTTTTCTTCGGCAGCCAATCGCTGTACCAAGGGCGATAAATAAGCAGTGGGCTTTGCAACAATAACGGAATCAAAAACTGAGGAATTAATGGAACAGATTTTATAGCCTGCTGAAGTATAGGTTGAATAGAGAAATTTTTCGTTGGTAATATTTCCTTCATTCACCCCAAAAAGTTCATTAGTTGCCACTTGCCATTGCCGCTTTTTAAAATCAAAAAAATAATAGTTTGAAGTATTATTATTAACTCCCTTAACCCAAATACCTGTTTCAGTTATTTTAGGGTTGCTTAATTCAAGCCATTCGTCTCTTAGCAACCAATCAATTGTGCCAGAATTCAAATGCAAAATTCCAAGTGACTTTCCATATTTTGAAATTGCAATAAAGGCAATTTTTGAATGGTCAGGACTCCAATCGGGCTGAACGGGCTGTACCGTATCCATTGAATAGGAATCCAGCAATTTACCATCAATCAGGGAACGAATGGTTAGAGTCCATTTAATTTGTTCACTCACTTCAACTGATAATAGAGATTTGTTGTCGCTGGATAGGCGTGTATGAAAAACTCTACCTTCATTTAGCATATACCTGACATTTTTTTCCGTAAAGTCATAAATGGCAATACGACTAAAAGTTTCATTCTCCCATCGGGTGGTATTTAGTTCATTCCATACCATCAATGAATCCGTAGCCGAAAAGGTGTCATCAAATACATATCCGGGATTAAGTAACTTCTGTTCATCTCCTAAAGAATCGATTACAACAAAACTTGGGATTTCATTCAAACTTGTTTTATAGGCCAAAATATTATTATTCAATAATTTAGGACTAAAATAATTGCTATATTCCAAGGACTGTTTGGGAAATAAAAGGGTTTCCTTTTTTCCATTTTGATGTGTTCTTTTTTCAGTCGAATTTTTAAGCTTTTGCATGGTTTCAAAATAAAACAGCCGCTCCGGCAAACCAGATACTTCCTTTATTCCTGCTGAGAATGGATTTATATGGAATGGTTTCTTTGCAACTTTATCTAAAGCACGATTCCAAATGTCATATCCAAAGGTATTCCTGCCTTCACCAACTAATTGATAGCCTAACTCATAGCGGTTAGGAACAAAATCTTTATAGGAACCAAACATTGCTTTTGGGTAAGAATAAATCCCTATTTCAGTAAGTTGAGCTTCCAATTTCATTGAAAAATCAGGAATTCTGCCACGTCCGGCATTTGAAGATCCGGTTTCAAAAGCTACCGCATCACCTTCTACAAACCACATTGGAATATGCCAACCCAAAATAGCAGCTGTGGCTTGCTCTCCAATACTTTATTTAAAAATTTTGTAGCTCCTTGGTTCATTTTACTCAATTGAGCTGTATGTCGGTATTCGTGAATTGGTAAATGCTGTTCCCAAGGTTGAAAATAATTATCCTGGCTTGAAACTAAATAAAGATTCATGCGCTTTGGTGCCCAACCCACTTCGCCATTCGAGATTATGGTTTGGTTGTGTAGAACAACCGGAATTTTACTAGGAGTAAAGGCTAAGGTTTTAAATTCCTGATCAGCGATGCGTTCCAAATTCGAAAAATAGACCGCCGCCAAACTGTCCAGACCGGTTGGATAAATCAATTGAAACCTTGCCGAGTTATATTGCCTCCATTTAATCCTATTAGGATCCTGGCCACTATCATAGAATTGACCAAAAGCGGGTTTAAAAATTAATAGAAGGAAAATAAAAATCCAGAATATCCTATGCATACCGTCTCTTTTATTCAAAAATTCCATTAAAAATGTTTGGTTACATTTTCGTTCCATAACCTTCGTCCATTTTTTATTAACTCCGTTTCATGGTAAGCTTCGGGTATTCTATCCAGTGAACCTTTATATCCAACAACCATCATCACCACAACCTGTGAACTTTCAGGTAATTGAAATAGTTTATTGGCTTTGTTACGATCAAAACCTCCCATTTGGTGAATATATAAACCCATTTCCGATGCTTGAAGTGTTAAATATGCCACCGACTGACCCAAATCGTACCAAGCATATTCATTGGGTAAGTTTTTTTGATTATAGTTAAGTTTACTGATGCCAGCCACCAATACCGAACCTGATTGCGCCCATTTCTGATTCCAATCAGTAAGCAACCCTAACATTTGATGATATTTTTCAGAATCATCCTTACATGAATAAATATAATGCCACGGTTGTTCATTTCTAGCTGATGGCGCCCATCGAGCCGCTTCAAAAATAAGTTCCAACTGTTCTTGGCTAACTGTTTGGTTTGAAAAAGCTCGGGGACTGAAGCGGTTATGAATTAAGTTAATTAGGTTCATGTTTTCTGTTTTTTCCTTTTTATTATCAATAAAGAGACGCACTGCCATGCGTCTTTACTACTTGCATCTATTGTCTATTTAAATGGAGAATTGGGTTCATTAGCCATATTTTTATAAATTAACCAATCAATTTGTTCTGGTATAATACGCTGAAATAGAGCAATTATTTGACCTGAAAAAGTCACTATTTTATTCCGTTTTCTTCTCCGGATGGAGCGGATAAGAATTTTTGCTACCCTTTCAGGACTCATTAATTTTTCCTCCTCACGGGGAGTTTCTCCTTGCATCGAACCATCCGATAAAAGAGCATTTTCTCTAATTTCAGATGCCGTAAATCCTGGAGCAATTACCATAACATGCAATCCACTTTTAAGGTGTTCAATCCGCAGTGTTTCTAAAAATCCATGCATGGCAAATTTTGAGGCTGAATATCCCGATCGACCAGGCAATCCATGGAATCCAGCTATCGAAGAAACACCAACCACAACCCCTTTTGCTTTCAATAAATGCGGCAATGCATATTTTGTACAATATACGGTTCCCCAAAAATTGACATCCATCAACTTTTTTAAAACAAATAGTTCCGTATCAGCAAACATTGCCCGCATTGATATTCCGGCATTATTTATTAAAATATCAATCGAACCAAAATGCTCCAATGTCCTATCAATTAATTGGCAACAATGGGTTTCATCCGTTATATCTGTATAGGTAACCAATACCTTTCCTCCACTTTTTTCAAGTTGTTCTTTTAAAAGCTCCAACCTGTCAATCCTGCGTGCCGTCAAACTCAAGCAAGCTCCAAGCTTATTAAACTCAAAAGCCAAAGCCGATCCAATTCCAGATGATGCTCCCGTTATTATTACTACTTTATTGGCAAAATCTTTCATTACAGTTAGTTTTTATCATCTTTTATCGGTTTTTAATTTTCAAAGGTATTGTTTTCATTCAGTCCTTCAATTGTAATCATGGGTTGAATGAAAAAAAATATTTGAGAACTAAAATTTTGATTCTCAAACCAATACTTCTGTAATACTGAAATATTCAAAAAAATAGTTGCTCCCACTTGCAAAATAAAATTTAGATAGTATCTTTGCATCGCTTTAAAAAAAACGATTCAGTAGCTCAGTCGGTAGAGCACATCCCTTTTAAGGATGGGGTCCTGGGTTCGAATCCCAGCTGGATCACTTAATAACAACTCACACCAATTGGACCTCAAATTATATTTGAGGTTTTTTTTTTTGCAAACCTATGAAATTGCTGTTTTTGATTGTAAAGAATAAAATAAACTGGGTTGAATGTGTTAATTAAATACCCCGGTAAAAAAATATTCAGTGAAAATTATGAACATTACGATGTTCAGGGCGGAGAATAAAAAAAATGATTTGGTCCAGGTTTAATCTATTTTTTAAAAATGTCTGAATGAGTTCCAGTCCTTACCAAAGTAATCAATTGTGATACATTATCTCTTTTAAAAATAAGAATCCAATCAGGTTCAATATGACAATCTAAGTGATTTTTAAAATTGTTAATAAGTGGGTGTTCTTTGTACTCTAATGGTAATGGTTTTCCGGTAATCAGTAAATTGAGTACCTTTTCTAATTTCAATTAATTATAATTTCTTCTTTCAATTAGCTTAAAGTCCTTTTTAAACTGGCCTGTTTTAGTAATTTCAAACATAATTACCTCCTTAAATCATCCATCAATGACTTTACGGTTTTAAACCTTTTTAGATTTGGTTTTTCAGATTCAAAAATTGCTTTTTTAGTTGTTTCATTCAGTTCTTTATTTTGTTTTTCTGTACGTCCACCTCTTTTTTTAACGGTTTTATTAATTACTTTACCTAGTGAGGCTGGGTCGTTTTCAAATTGAATAAAATTTTCACCTTCAAACTTGCTAAGAAACTGTAACAGGCTTTTCCCTTTAGCGGTTCTTTCGTTGATTGTTATTGTTGTCATGGCAAACAGTTTTTTTACAAATCTACAAAAATTTTATTTTTAAGTTATTTATACAGCCAATCAGATCAATTTTTAATTCTTTGCTGTCCTTATTAAAATATGAAGCAATAAAGTTTATTTCTGCTTCAATACCCACCCTCAATCTATTTTGGTTTCTTACAGTATGGTTACTTAAATAAGCATGTAATTCCTTTGTTTCATTCTCAATCCTAGCTCAAAAAACCTCAAGATGTAAAAATCTTGAGGTTTTTGGGTTTAATGAACTTTTTTTATTCCGTTTTTGCTTCTTCCAGAACAGGAATAGCTTCCCCGTTTTTAACAAGTAATTTTTGCCATCCATCATCTTGCATAGCAACTGCAAAACCTTGCATTGTACCGTGTTGAAACCATACCACATTTTCTAAAATACCTTGTTCGGTATAGATTGTCCGAAAACCGTCTTGCTTATCATTGCAATAATATCCCCGCTTCCAAACAATTCCGTTCGGATGGCAATAGGTCCATTGATTGTAGGCGATACCATCAAAATAGATTCCTTTTTGCTTCAACTGCCCTCCTTCATAATATATTATCCACTCACCATAAAATCGGCTATTCTTAAATTCCCCTATCGAAAGAAGAGTTCCCGTGGGGTAATAAGCTTTCCAAATACCCGTTTTTTTGTTGTTTGTATATTGGCCCTTTTGGGCAATGGTTCCATCAGGAAAATATTCAATAAAATCACCCTCTAAATTTCCTCCTATATATTGATATATCATTTGAGGCTTTCCATGCTCATAATACGATTTCAGTAACCCTTCAATTTTTCCATCTTTGTAAAAACATTTTCTCAGCGTATCGCCTGAAAGATAAAAAACCACCAATGAATCCACATAATTCTTCCCTATTTTCTTGCCCCTATAATTCAGGTTTCCATCGTCGTAAAACATTTCAAATATACCGTTAACAGAATCCCCTTTGTATTCAATTTTTGAAATTATATGACCTTGAATCCCATAAACCCACTGAAATCCTTCTTTTTTCCCTTCTTTAAACGATGAAATTTCTTCTGGTTTTCCAGAACTACTATATTTTTTTTTAACACCATCCAATAAATCTTCATGAAAATATCCCTCTTCAATTCGGTTCTTATATCCATCAAAAACGGAATATGTACCTTCTTTTTTACCATCCACAAATTGGTATTTTGTTTTAAGAGTTCCGTTAGAGTAAAAAATAAAATATTCCCCATGCAAGGAATTATTTTTATAATTTCCCTGATGGTTAAGCCAACCATCGGATGAATAAAACTCATACCTCCCATTTTTCAGGGTATCACCAGAATGAAGCGATCCACAAATTTTTTCTTTTATTTTTTGATTGGGATAATAGGTATAGAGCGTATCTTGAGCCGATACCGTGCCTATATTTAAAACTCCATACGCTAAAAAATGCATTAAAAACCTATACATATATATTCAATTAAAAAATAAACCCTAAAGATAGCATCTTTAGGGTTTATTTTATTTGACAAAGATTAAATTCTTCATTCAATTTTAATTATGGTCTGAGTACCTTCTAAATTTGTTTTACTTCCATAATCAAGTATAGCAGCCAAAGAATAAGTACCTTTGGGCAAGGTTTTGGGTAAATACAATTCTACTTTTCTGGAACTTTTAGGATACATGGTAAAAGTATTCTCAGGAAATGGAAATTCTTCTGCAGTATTAATGTTTGTAGCAATTAATAATACCTTACAATCAGTAATTATGTCACCTAAATTATTAACTAAAATTGAAAAGGTGCGAACCGTATCATTGGTTGATTCCATTTCGGTTAAATTGCTTACCGTAGCTTGGAATTTTTTATTAGTTCCGGGTGTTTGATAAATGCTCACTGCAATTCTTGGACTCAATGCCATACCTGCCGAAACCGCCTTATCAGCAGAATAAGCAGTTTGCTCCGTTGCTGTCCGTACCATTATAACGCCCCATTTTGAACCGTATTCATCAACCGGTTGACTCATGGTTATTGCAATTTCTTTTTCTTCACTTGGATTCAATTCAAAAAATGAAGGAGCTATGGTTACCCAATCGGCAATGCTGTTTTTTAATGTATTGGCTGCCACATATTGTCCTTCGCCCTTAGAATTAACTGAATAATCACTAATACTCAAAATAAACGTTTCAGCCTTATTGTTATGATTCTTTACCGTCATAAATTTGGTCTGAGCCTCTCCCGGTTCTGCATTAAAAAACATTTTTAAAGGAGATACTTCAAAATCCTGACCCACCAAAACAACTGAAAGTAAAAGAAATGAAATACTATAAATAATTTTTTTCATAAAGAAATTAAAATTAAAAGTCCGCTAATATATGAAACAATCCGTTAAAATTTAAGCTATTAATTCAAGTTTTATTACATTTGGTGCAATAATTTAGATAAATGACATTATATGTTCCTTTAAAACAAAAAATTCAACACTTTGTTTGTAGTTGGTTATCTTTGCTATTAATTTATAAGCCATTTAAAATGCTTTTAACAATATGAATAAAATAATAATTCTTTCATTTTTGATTGTAAGTTTAATTTCAGAATCCTATTCGCAATCGATTCGTAATTTAAGCGATGCTGAAAAAACCCAGATTGCCCGATTAAAAGAGATGGCCGAGGTGTTTGCAAGGGAAAATGATCCGGTACAGGCAGGACAAAGTTACAGTCAAATTGCAAAAATTTATTGGTCGGTAGGCAGATTAAGAGAAGCCGTTGATTATTATTTGAATGCAGCCGATTTTTACATGCAGAAAGATAAAAATATTGAGGTCCGTAATATATATACAAACATTGCGGTAATTTATACCGATTTAGAAGAGCTGCCTTTTGCATTGGAGTATTTTCAAAAAAGTTTAGTCATCCGAAAAAAAATAGGTAATAAGTCCGAAATAGCTGCCGGCTTAATCGATGTGGCTTACATACAGCAAATACAAGGCGAAAGCGATGAAGCTATTAAAAATTTGGAGCAAGCACTGGCCTTGGCAACTGAAGAAAAAAATTCTCAATTGATATTGGATTGTTATCAACTCCTTTCGTTAAACTTTGATCAAATAGGAAATATTAAAAAATCGAAGGAATTTCAAGGCAAATGGGATCAATATCAAGCCTATCTGCAGACGGAAAGTAAAGAAAAAGAATTTGACAAGGAAAAAATAGAAATTCAACAGGAAGTAGTAAAAACAGCAGAAGAAATGCGCTTATCAGCGGAGTTGTTTGATTTACGACAATTACTTTTTGAACAGACTAAGGATTCCATGAGTTTTACTCTTAGAGTGCAACAAGACAGTTTAGTGCAAGCTGAAGAAAAGGCTAGAAAAAAAGAACTGGAAATTGAAAACCTTACCCTTGCTCAAGAAAAGCAAGATCTGGCACTTAAAGAACAAGAAGCTAAAGCTAAAATCCAAAATCTAATCATATTAATGGTTGCAGCCGGATTTGGTTTGATGGTGTTTTTAGCTATTGTAATGCTTCGGTCGAACCGGGCAAGAAAAAAAGCCAATACCAAATTGGAAAAACAAAACAAAGAAATTGCTGAAAAGAGTGAACAATTGGGAAGTGCCTTGAAAAAAATTGCTCATCAGAATCAAAACATTACCCAAAGTATTAATTATGCCAAGGGTATTCAACAAGCCTTGTTGCCTAAAACAGAGCAACTCAATGAATTAATAAAGGATGCATTTATTTTATTCAAACCACGCGATATTGTAAGTGGCGATTTCTATTATTTCGAAGAAGTAGATGCCAAATCAGACATTTTCAAAATATTTGGGATGCACCGCCGGGAACAAGATGCGAATGCAAAAGAAAAGAACCCGAAGAAAATAATCATTTCAGCCATAGATTGTACAGGTCATGGGGTTCCTGGAGCTTTTATGAGTATGATTGGATTCAATTTAATTGACGAAATTACCAACCGCGGGATTACCCGTCCTGATTTAATTCTTGAAGAATTACACCGGGGAGTGCGTTTTACTTTGAAACAAAAGGAAACCAGCAATCAGGATGGTATGGATATGTCGCTTTGCGTTATCGATCAAACGGCTAAGACCTTAGAATATTCCGGGGCTAAAAATCCATTAATCTATATCCAAAACGGTGAAGTTCAGCAAATTAAAGGTGACAAAAACGGAATTGGTGGAAAATCGGACGACCATAAGTATGAGATGCATAAAATAGATATTACAGGTCCATCCTATTTTTATATATTTTCTGACGGTTTTATCGATCAGTTTGGTGGGGATAGCGGTCGAAAATTCATGATTAAAACTTTTCGGGAATTACTGTTTGAAATCTATCAAAAGCCCATGCCCGAACAAAAAGAAATTTTGGCCAATGCTATTAAAGAATGGATTGGAACAAAATATTCTCAAATTGATGATATATTGGTAATTGGATTCAAACTGGAGTAGGGTAACACCGCTCTCCGAGTGGTGAGGTACAAATTCACCGCCTGCAAGGTGGTGTTACAAAAAATCATCACCTGCAAGGCAGTGTTACAAATTTTGCCAACTATAAAACGTCGTTATAGAGAGTTTTTTTATCATTTTATCAAACAAACCTTGTCTTATATTGGTTTTTTAGTATATTGCACCATATTTTTCGTTTGTCAAACTTAAACAATTAAATACTATGAAAAAGTTATCTATTCTCATTCTTTCGTTGGGAATTTCCATCCTTACTTATGCTCAGCCCGTTGCTGACAATGCGGTAATTCCTGTTTCTGTGAACTTGAACTCAATCTTACGTTTGAACGTAACTTCAGGTGGTAATATTGAATTTACCTTTACCAACATTGACCAATACACCAATGGATTGGCTAATACTGACCGTTACGACACGCATTTTACTGTAGCTTCATCAGTTGACTTTGATGTAGATCTTTCAACAGAAGATGCTACCTTTATTGGTGCTGATAATCCTGCCAATACTATGGCATTAAATTTTGTTGCTTACGAAGTTACCAGTAATGGTAGTGGAGTAGATGGTACCAACTGGAATTTTATCGGTGCAGCAGCTACACCCGAAGATTTGACTCAAACTCCTGCTTCTCCAATTGTAGAATCGGTTGCAACGTTAGGAGCCGGTGATGTTACCCAAAATGCATTTATTATAAATTGGGAGTGCGGAACCACAGCTACAACTGGAGGTAGTTTATTGGCAGCCAGTTTACCTGCTGATAGATATACCACCAATGTTTATCTGGTTTTATCAGCACAATAATAGTTTATTCATTTTCTGAAAATAAAGTCAAACGGATTTTGAATCTGTTTGACTTTATTTTTAAATTGCACTTTTCAATTAAAACACCACAGTGTGAAAAAAATAATTTTATTTTTCATATTTTCATTTTTATATCTTCTGTGTTTTTCGCAAAATAGTGCACGAATAGCAATGGTAAAAGGAACTCGGGTAGTATTCAATTTTGAATCGTTTAAAGATATTAAGAATGGAAAAACACTGGGTACTCCACCATCAGGTTTTACTGAGGTTCAGATTTATTATAAACATGAATCCATTAACGGTTGGGTGTTAAAAGTACGGTCCAATGAAGCTGCATTAAATCCTGATTATGGTGCTGCCAGTTTACCGCTAAGCATCATCGAAATGCACACTTATTTAGATGGTGTTTTTTATAATACAACCACCTTAAGTAATACCGATCAAATAATAAGCAATGCCATGGGAGATTATACCGGTGGAGGAAATCATACTATTACGATAGTGTATGATTGCGCTAAAGCGGGCGAATTAATGGGAATGGAAACCGATGTTTTTACTACCGATTTAGTAATTACCTTGCAGTCGCAATGAAAACTGTATGAAATTATCCAGTAAATTAATACTATCCTTTTTTACCATAATTGCATTTTTTAAATTAGGTACCGCTCAGTTTTACTTTCTTGAGGATGTGAATGATCAGATAGAAGTAGAATTTCTGAAACACAAAATTGAAACCGAACCCAATACCACTTTTTTTAACCTGCTTAAAATAAAAAACCCATCCAATCAGCAAGTATCTTTCCAAACTAATTTCAGCTACCCCTCATCCTGGTCGTTTATGGGTGAAAAGAATCAGCAAATTAATTTAGGCCCTAACGATTCCATATTAATTCCTTTTCGGGCATCGGCTTCAATAGATGCAAAAGGTGAAATCGGTTATGCCATTGTGGCCTCATTATCCGATTTAAGAGGAACCCCCTTTAAAACGGAATACAGTTTTGTAAATATCCCCAAAAAAATGGAGGTAAAATTCACACCCATGTCCCGGTTAGTCTATTTCGATCAGGTTACAAAGGATGCTGCGATTGAGCTATTATTTCAAAATGATGGCAATACGGATGAAGTGTTTTATCTCGATTTATTGTTAGAGAATACCATTACGTCAAAGGGAGAACTAGAAGGCCATTATAAGTCGGAACTTTCCATCCCACCTCACTCCGATACCCTGTTTACGCTACCGGTTTTTTTAAAAATGGATTATGAAACTACCGAAAAGAAATTTCATCGCATCAATATTAAAGCCTATTCCACCGATACCGCTTTTAATACTTCCATTTGGCTTAAAGAACTAGAGAAAGGATATTACAATCCATTACCCGATAATTATAAAATGGCCAGTTTGGAAGTAACAGCTCAAAACCTGTTTTCACAAGCAGAACCATCGTACTCCATTAATTTAAATGGAAATATTCTTTTGAAAAATAAGGGTGATATCTATTATTCATTAAACTCTTACGGTAGCCAATTTTATGATGACCCCTGGAAATATGGTAGATATATAATTCAGTACAGACAAAAAAATTTAAATATTAAGTTAGGTGATGTAAGCAGCAATTTTTCGCAAGATATGTTTGGGCGTGGCGGATTGGGGGAATTTACGCTCTTATCAAAAAACATTGTGAAAGCAATTTATACCACTTCCATGTTTACTGAAAAAAATAATATGGGAATAGCCTATCAGCGGATATTTAATTTCGGCTATACGGAATTTGGCGGTTCCTATGTGCAGGATATATCCCGTAAAGTTAATTCCATTGGAACCACCTTATCGGGTTCCATCCGTACGAATAAGTATGGGAGTATTTCACCTAAATTTACAGCCACACTTGCCGATTGGTATTATAACGAACCGAAACAACAATTGGGCTTTGCGGGTGAGCTTCGATACAATGTTAAATTTTTTAATACTTTTATCATTTTAAATACACGTTATGCTGACCGTCTTTACTTTGGCAGAAATGAAGGTCGGCTAGAGTTAAATGGAAGCGCGACTCATTACTTAACCAATAACATAAACTATCTTCTTTTTTATTATAATTTAACAAAAAGTAATCCGGCAGTATATCAAGGCGATAGTTTGCTATTTGGAACTACTAATACTTATGAAGAAATCAGGGCAACTTACAATACCCCCTTAACCAACTCTTTATTCTTAAGCATTGGACCTATGTCGGAAATGAGGTATGGAAATAACTTTTATTATTACAATCCCGTAGCCGGATTACAAACCAGAAATGCATTGATTTATGGTAACTTGCGTTTTAGGATACCTAATTCTCAAAACATATTTTCAGTCACCCTTAAATCGGGGATGAACTTTGTTACTGATTTTTCGCAGGAATATTTATATTTTCCTGACTATAAACCGTGGTTCACCTTAATTGCTAATGTAAACTACAGAACCCGGCTTTGGGGTTTCTTTGGTTCGTATTACCATGGTCCATCTACCATAAATCAACAGATGACCTATTTAACCCGGGGATTAAATTCGAAGAGCATCCGCTTAATGCCTTATTTAGATGTTTTTATAATTCCTCAATATCTAAAACTTGCTGTTAAACCTAATTTTCTTTATGATATACCCAATAAAACTAGTCGGGTGAATATGGGTACTGACTTAATTGGTTACCCAGGAAAATCCTGGGTGGTAACTTTTACCAATTCTTTGAGCTATTCAGCCAATGTGGATAAAATTACCGAAGAAAAATTTACTTATACTGGAACTTATTTCGAACTACGGATAAAAAAGGATTTCAATTTAAACCAACCCCGCTATCAATACCACGATTTAAAGATTATCTTTTTTAAGGATTTAAATGGAAACCGGGTTAAAGATAACGATGAGCCAGGTATCAGAGATATTATGTTTAACATTGAAATGGATGAAGAAAAACTCATTGGACAAACCAATTCTACTGCAGGCTATTTTATGCCCATGGATTTGTTATCCGATTTGAATGGGTATGTAAATTACGATAATATTCCCAATGGGTTTTATATTTTAAAATATGCACCCATTGGTAAAATGCAAGGTTCATTTTCGTCGGAATCCAATACACAAAACATTTATATAGGAAAAGACGAAACCTTGTATATTCCCTTCTTCGAAAACAATAAAATATTTGGGAAAGCATTAATCAACCGTTCCAAACTTTCCAATTTAGGCTCCATTGATGCCAGCAATATTAAGGTTACTGCTGAAGATTCCCATGGAAATAAATTTTCGACCCTTACCGATGGAAATGGAAACTTTTCAATCTATGTACCCAGTGTGGATAAGTATTCCGTTAAGATAAATAATATCTTTTTTGAAAATTTTGAATTGGAGCAAAACGATTACGAAGTGCAATTGAACGGTTACCGCCAGTTTGAAGTTAACTTTATTTTTAATGAAAAGAAACGTAAAATTAATTTCACCGCTGCTTATGATTATGGTTCCCGTTTAGATGGTCCAGGTGTTGAGATTGTCCGCAGAACCAACTTAAGCGGTACCGTTAAAGATGCTACCACCTTGCAACCCATAGTTGCCAAAATAAGGGTTATTGATAATCAGGGAAATGAAATTACTTCCGGATCATCGAGTATGCAATCCGGTTTATTTACTACCAGTTTTATGGCCGGTGATGATTACACCGTTGAGGTTACGTCAGACGACTACTGGTTTTATGCAGAAAAATTGTATAGCCAACAAATTGTAACTTTCTCCAATTTAAAGAAGGAAATTCTTTTAAAAGCAATTACGGTAGGTGCGCTTATACCGATGAATACCTTAAATTTTGAAAGTGGTAAAATTGAAATACCCCCCACCTCATTCCCGGAATTGGAGCGGTTATTAAAAGTTTTAAAGAAGAATCCTACGGTTAAAATTTCGGTACATGGCCATGCCGATGATATGGAAATTCAAGGAACTCAGGATGATATTGCCTTAAAAAGGGCGGAACAAGTAGCCAAATACCTGATTGCCAACGGGTATAACCGTGTAAAGTATGTTGGGCATTCCAATACTAACCCCATTTCCGATAATGAAACCGAAGATGGAAGGAAACAAAACCGAAGGGTAGAGATTGTGGTTACAGGGAAGTAGAGACTAGAAGTTAGAGAATAGAAGTTAGAAGACAGAAATCCGAAGTCGGAAGTTGAAAGATAGAAGTTGGAAGACAGAAATTGGAAGTTGGGAATCCCGATAGCTATCGGGACTGAAAGGGCGAAAGAACAGAGCCAGGGGCGTTGCCCCTGGTGAAATGGAAAAGAGGAAAGCGGTGCATCCAAAAATGTTTCAATGGAATGGATACGTAACATGCACCGCAAAAGAGATAAGTAATTAGAAGTTAGAAACCAGTCCCGATAGCTATCGGGAAGAAACCAATAACTAGAAACTAGAAGAATTTGACGAAATGCATCTATTTTTTTACAAGTATGTAATGAACCGCAACCTTTTAACTTGTATAATTAATATAAAATGCCGTACTTTAAAAATTAACAATTAACCCTACAATACAAGTGCAAAAAGCGTTTATTGTTAAAATTGAATTTAGTAAATCATAAAATTGAAATAATAATTAAAAACCATAGAATATGAAAAAATTTTACCTCATCTTAAATGCATTGCTGTTAGCATCACTAACAACATTTGCTCAACCGGCCATTACGACTATTACTTCTCCAACCTCGGATTTAGATGTAAAATCTTTAGGTGAGATAGTTGAAATTGTCGTTCATTTTGATGATACTGTCGAAATTACTGGTACTCCAGCACTTACGCTTAATTCCGGATCATCCGTAAACTATACAAGTGGGGACGGGACTCAAGATATTGTATTTCAATATACCGTTGGTTCAGGTGATTATTCAACAGCACTTGATGTTACGGCTTTAACCGGAGGTACAATTGGTATTATTTCAGGTGACGATGATGCAATTCGTACATTGCCTGTTCCAGCTGGTGATAAATTGTCTGGATCCAGTACTTTTTTAGTGGATGCCCGGGTAAGAACCATTCAAAATGTAACTACCACAACTGTTAATGGCACTTACAAAGCAGGCGAAGTAATCCTAATTACTGTTAATTACAATTATTCTGTAAATGTTGTTGGCAGCCCGATACTCATGCTTAATACCGATAATGCCGGAGTGTATGCTACTTACAATAGTGGTTCAGGTACTACAGGCTTGATATTTAAATATACCGTGGCCCAAGGCGACAATACAACAACTCTCACACAGTTAGATTATAAAGCTACCAATTCCTTAAACCCCAATGGAGCTTCAATGCAAGATCCAGGAGGTAATGATGTTTCTATTGTATTGCCTGCATTGGATGGTGGTAGCTCCCTTACTGGAATTGCAAATGCCAAAGCTATCATTATTGATGCTCAAAGCCCAACTGTGTTATCGGTTTCAGCCACTTCGGGCTCTGTAAGCCCATTAATGATTGGCGAATCGGTTACCATAACAGTTACTTTTAGTGAACCTGTGGTAATAACTGCACCATTACCTGCTGATAAACCCAACTTGTTGTTAGAAACAGGACTTAATGACACCGTGGCTGTTGGGGAAGCGGGAGCTTCTTCTGGAACTCATTCGTTTTCATATACCGTTAGGAATGGAGATGAATCTGCTGATTTAAATTATAAAAGCATTTCCGCCTTAACTATTGGAGGTGCAGGAACTATTTTAGATGCTGTAGGCAATACAGCCAATCTTACCTTGCCCGGCCTTGATAGTGCCAATTCATTGGCAGGAACCTCTGCCTTTGTAATAGATGGAATTAAACCTACTGTTACCAAAGTTACATCAAGCAATATAAATGGAACTTACAACGCAACTGATATACTCTCCATTCAAGTAATATTTGATGATGCGGTTACGGTAACAGGTACTCCAACCCTTGATTTAGCAACAGGAGGAGGTGCAACTAACCTAGCTACTTACGTTACAGCCGCTGCCAATGATACCCTTACTTTTACTTATACTGTGCAATCCGATGAAAATACAACTGATTTGGATTATGTAGCTGTTGGTTCATTGGCGTTGGCAGGAGGATCAATCAAAGATGCCAATGATAACGATGCCACCCTTACGCTAATGACACCTGGAACATCCGGTTCATTGGGAAGTAGCAAAGCCATTGTACTTGACAATGACGCACCTGTTGTAGATAGCATTAAATCCACAGCAGCCAATGGTACCTATAACATTGGTGACAAAATATTTATAACTGTTTACTTTAACGAAAAAGTAAAAACCACCGGAAAACCACGAATTGCACTCAATTGCGGTGGATCGGATTCTGTTGCGTACTACTATTCAGGTACCGGGAATACCAGCCTTACCTTCTTATATACTGTTTTGGAAGGACATGAATCGAGTGATTTAGATGTAAAAGATGCTGTAACCGTTATTGATCTTAATGGAGGCACATTGACCGATATAGCTGGTAATTCAACTGCTTATGCCCTTCCTGTTCCAGGAGCTCTAAATTCAATCAGCGATAATCAAGCAATTATAATTGACGGAATGAAACCAAATGTTTTGGATATTTACTCCACATTTGTTTCTCCAGCCAATGCAGGTGATTCAATTGTAATTTCAGTTGTGTTCAGTACACCAGTTGTAGTTACCGGAATTCCTAAAATATTGCTTGAAACGGGTAAGACCGACCGATATGCCAATTATAGTACTACTGGAGGAGGAAGCGGAAATGATACCTTGAATTTTGGTTATAAGGTACAAGTGGGAGATACAACTTCGGTTTTAGAAATAAAGAGCATTAACGCTTTATCAGGTGGAACTATTAAAGATGTAAGCGGGAATGATGCAATTCTTACCCTCACACTTGGACAATTGGCAGGGGATGCCATTGTTGTGGATGCTATGACTCCTGTTGTGAGAAATATTACTTCCTCCAAAGCTAACGGTACCTATAAATTTATTTCAGGTAATGCAGTAAACAACAAAGTTGAGATTCTTGTAATTTTTAATGATGTGGTTGATGTGGTTGGTGCACCAACCTTAGCTCTGCCTGTAGGATTAACCGGACCAGCAGTATTTGACGTTTCGAGTACTGGCAATGATACCCTAAAATTTGTTTACACCATAGCATCGGGTGACAACATTGCGGATCTTGACTATTTAGCAACTGATATTACTACTACTCCTGGATTTCCAATTTATGCACTAACCGATGGCACATCAATAACAGATGCAAATGGGAATAGTGTAGCCGAAGCAAATGGTACCATAAAAATTCCGGCACCAGGCGCATCTGGATCGATTGGGAAAAATAAAGCCATTGTAATTGATAATACAGCAGCAACAAGTCCTATTGTTAGTTCTACCACTGTTGAAGGAACCTACATTTTAGGTAAAACCATTTATGTTACTGCAACTTATAACGAAGTGGTTTATGTAACCGGTAAACCTCGTATTCTTCTTGAAACAGGAACAACTGACCAATATGCCACTTATTATTCCGGTTCGGGTCAGAAAAAACTTTCTTTCAAGTATGTTGTTCAGGCAGGTGACTATACCTTAAAGCTGAACTATATTGCTGGAAATATTGACACTACTGGTGCCACAATAAAAGATAAAGCTGGGAATGATGCTACCTTATTGCTTCCTGCACCAAGTGCTAACGGAATTCTTGATAATGCAGCTAAAATTATTAAAATTGATGGAGTTCAGCCTTCAGTTAGCTCGCTTACTGCTGCAGTAACTACCGGTACCGCACCTGCCAATGCCGGAGAAGTGGTAACCATTTCAGTAGTATTTGATGGAAGTGTTGTAGTAACTAATACCCCAAAAATTCAATTGGAGACAGGTTCTGTTGACAGATATGCAAACTATGTTAGTGGCAGTGGAACAACTACCCTATTATTTGATTACACGGTAATGGCAGGTGATGCAACGGATACGTTAAAAGTTAAAAGTGCTACTGCACTATCAGGAGCCATTAAAGATACCAGTGGAAATAGTGGCGTACTTACCTTATTTACCAGTGGAGTAAATTCTTTAGTACCTAGTGCTGTAAAAGTAGATGCTATAGTACCTGTTGTTAAAAAAGTAACCTCTACTAATGCCAATGGTTACTATAAAGTAGGACAAGCAATAAATATTCGGGTGCAGTTTTCAGAGGAAATGGCCGTTTCAGCAGGAGTCGGTGATCATAAAATTACATTAGGTTCCGGTATAGGAACTCCACTAATAACCAATGGAGCACTTTCGGTTCCTCTTAATGAAAGCATACTTGAATTTACCTATACCGTTGCCACCGATGATCAAAATATTGATTTAAACTATTTGGCTACAAACGCATTATCTACCAGTGGAACCATTCAAGATAAAAATGGAAATACGGCTAATTTAACATTACCTGTACTCACTTCCAGTAATTCATTGGCTGGTAATAAAAACCTTTATGTGGATGCCAAAGATCCTGATTTTTCATCCATAACTTCTCAAAACGCACCAGGCAATTATTATATTGGTAATACGATTTATATTAAAGTAACTTTCAGCGAAAAAGTAAAAGTATCTGGAAAACCATATATAAACCTTAATAATACTGGGGTTGCAACCTATTCTTCGGGTTCATCCTCTAATGTTTTGCAATTTAAATATACGGTTGCTGCGGGGCAAGCTATAGGTACTTTAGACTATTCAGGTGCCATTAAATTAGGTACCGGTTCTATAAAAGATTTTGCAGGTAACATTGCTGACTCTGTATTAACAGGGACTGGTTTATCTTCCAAAGGGTTTATTATTAATACTACCACCGGCAAATCATCTGAAATTAGTGTAACTGATATTCAAGATAATTCCAACACCGCTGAATTTAATATCTCTGTTTATCCAAATCCAATAACTGACGGAAAAATTGCGGTTTACTTTAACGGAAATACCGATAATAAAGAAGTTGGAATACAGATTTATGACATATTAGGCAACAGTGTTTATAACGAAAAAAATACTGTTACTGATAAAATTGTTATTGAGCAAAAATTAGAAGCCGGCGTTTATATTATAAACGTAGTTAATAACGGCCAAGTTTTTAATCAAAATATCATCGTGCAATAATCGCATGGAATCTCATAAAAAGGCTACCCGTCGGGGAGGCTACTGAAAAAGTCCCAAGTGTCAGAATGTTAATAAATTAGCAGTAAAATACAAGGTAAAAACTTGGTATTTTACTGCTTTTTTTGTATCTTAAGGGTCTAAAATAAAGATACTTAT
>JBAYKX010000026.1:0-71964 GCA_041664345.1 Salinivirgaceae bacterium | reverse complement strand
CGGGCTGAGAAAGGCTTATTTGCAACAAAGAGAGAATGTTTTTTTAAATATGGCAAGGAAAAGGGCTTGTACAAACAAAATTGTACAAGCCCTTAATTTATCAGGACTTTTTCAGTGCCCTCGTTTAAACCGGCTTATTTTTTCATTCGTATGTTTTTCTTGTAGTTCGATGGTTGTATTTTCTTAGGGGCACTTTGAGTTTTTATTATAAACTCTTTGGTTTCCTTCAACTTAATGCCTTCCGGAACTTTCAGCCTGTTTCTTGAAAGTACCAATAAATCATGATAAATCAATTCATCGTTTACCGTGTCGCGGTTCCATGTCAGGAACGACTTTTTCATCTGATTCAGAATCACTTCAATAAGGTAATTTTTTTCTTCCCCTTCTTCAAAAGTAATGGCTTTTGCAATCATTTGTTCCAAAACTCTTCCATAATGCTTAAACCGAATATCATCGGGATGACTATATTTTAAACGTTGGGGCTTTTGATAAATTTGCTCCCGCGTAGGTTTAGGATAGGGTGAATCAACATCCAATTCAAAGTCAGAGATAATTGCCAGGTGATCCCACAATTTGTGTTTAAAATCGGCTACATCGCGCAAATGCGGATTCATAGTTCCCATAATTTGAATCACTGCTTTTGCCAAGCGGTTGCGCTCTTCAGGGTCTTCAATTGACTTCACATGATTAACCATCCGTTGTATATTTCGCCCATATTCAGGCAAAACTAATCCCCTTCTTGAAGTATTATAATCCATGTCAATTTAAAATTTGTACAAAATTAGTTTAATTATCCGGCAATCCAAACAATTCGTTTATCGAACTATGCGTAAACGGGCAAACTTAAGAATCAGCTTTTTTTCGCCCAGCTTATTAAAGAATATCAGTGCTTTTTTGTCGGAACCATCTCCTTCTATTTGTATCACACGTCCGGTTCCAAATTGCTGATGCTCTATATTCATACCCGATTTAATACTTTCGGGAGGATCAGAATGGAAAACAGTTTGACTTACCTGATTCATTTGCTGAAGTTTACGCTGGGCAGCCAAATTCATTCCGGGTCGGGCGGGCTTTTGAAAGGCGCTTCCCCGTTGTTTAAACGAAATTGTTGATTCTTCGTCATTAAAATCGGATTCGAATCCTTTTTTACTAAACAAAGCCTTGGTTTTTATAAATTGGGAGTCAATTTCGTTGATAAACCGGCTGGGTGCTGTATTGGTGGCCGTCCCATATTTGTAGCGACTTTTAGCATACGATAAGGTGACCCGTTTTTCCGCACGGGTAATCGCCACGTAAAACAAGCGGCGTTCTTCCTCCAGTTCATGTTGCGAGTAAATATTCATGGCCGAGGGAAACAGTTCTTCTTCCATTCCAACAATATAAACATGTGGAAACTCCAATCCTTTGGCTGAGTGAATGGTCATTAGGGTAATCCGGTTTTTGTCATCGGGTTTATTGGAGTCTTGGTCGGTATATAAGGCTACATTTTCAAGAAAGTGTTCCAACCTTGCCGGATTATCATCCTGATAGTTGGCACTCACAAAGTCACGGATACCATTCAGCAGCTCTTCCACGTTTTCGTATTTCGACCGTTCTTCAACGGTGGTTCCGTTGTAAAGGTCTTTTAGAATTCCCGATTCGGTAGCAATTTGCTGAGCCATTACATACCCATCCTGATCGTTTTTAATGGCAATAAATCGTTCAATGAACTCGCAAAATCCATGAATTTTGTTCAACGTGCCTTTGTTAGCTTCTACTCCAAACCGTTCCGGGCTTTTTGCCACCTGCCATATACTCAGGTTATTATATGCAGCCGCTTCTTCCAATTTATTCAATGTGGTGTCGCCAATTCCGCGGGCAGGATAATTGATGATTCGTTTCAAAGCTTCTGAATCATCAGGATTTACTACCATTCTAAAATAGGCAATCAGGTCTTTTACCTCTTTGCGCTGATAAAACGACAAACCTCCATAAATTTTGTATGGCATGTTTCTTTTTCGCAGAGCCTCCTCAAAAATACGGCTTTGGGCATTGGTGCGGTAAAGAATAGCAAAATCGTCGTATCGCAACTGGTGGTTATTCATTTGGTCGAATATGCTGTTAATTACCAGATACCCTTCTTCATTATCGGTAAAGGCATCAATGAGCTGAACCAATTCTCCTTCATCGTTTTTAGAGTAAACCTCTTTGGGAATTTGCCTTTCGTTCTTTTTTATTAAGCTGTTAGCCGCATTCACTATGGTTTGGGTGGAACGATAATTTTGTTCCAGCTTAAACAGGTGATGGCTGGGATAATCAGATTTAAAATTCAGAATGTTTTCAATTTTTGCCCCACGGAACGAGTAAATACTTTGTGCATCATCGCCCACCACACAGATGTTGTGATGTTGCTGGCTGAGTTTTTTAACAATCAGGTATTGCGAAAAGTTAGTATCCTGATACTCATCAACCAAAACGTACTTGAATTTTTGCTGGTATTTATCCAAAATTTCAGGAAAGTCGCGGAATAATACGTTGGTATAAAGTAACAAATCGTCAAAATCCATAGCTCCCGATTGGCGGCAACGGGACGAATATATTTCATAAATTTTAGCAATTTCGGGACGCTTGCTGGCATTGTCGTCGGCAATAAAAGTGGCATTCCCTTTATAGGCAGCGGCGGTAAACAAGTTGTTTTTGGCGTTCGATATCCGGGCTAAAACTCCCGAAGGTTTGTAAATTTTATCATCAAGCTTTAATTCTTTAATAATAGACTTGATAAGACTTTTAGAGTCAGTAGTGTCGTATATGGTAAATGCTGATGGAAAACCAAGCTTCTCCGATTCGGTTCGTAAAATCTTACTGAAAATGGAATGGAACGTGCCCATCCAAAGTGATGCCGCTAAATCTTCACCCACCACTTTACCAATCCGTTCTTTCATTTCACGGGCGGCTTTATTGGTAAAAGTTAATGCCAGAATATTCCATGGTGCCACACCAGTAGCCATCAGGTGTGCTATGCGATAAGTAAGTACCCGGGTTTTTCCCGAACCTGCACCGGCTATCACTAACGATGGTCCCTCTTTTTCAATTACGGCAGCCCGTTGGGCATCGTTTAAGTCATTTAGATAACTGTGCATGGTAAAAAATAAAATTAGCCTACAAAAGTATATAAATCAATGCGGGTAAAAAAGTATAAATTAAAGCGATGGAATATTTCTTTATTCTTAACCCAATGTCGTTTAGTTAAGAAATATTCACCCCTATAATCCCCTCAAGGGGATACCTCCTCCGTGGGAGCAGTGTTAGTCCTCCTTTGAGGGAGGTGCCCCCGAGTACTCGGGGAGGGTGAACGTTAACTAATCGACATTGATTCTTAACCTATGATTTTAAGTTGTTGCTATCTTTTGTGATGTTTTATGCTCACTCAATATAAAATGGATAAAAACCAATGAGCAATAAATTGGCGTAAACTGCGAATATTTTATAATATTGTAGCGCATTTTAAGTTATACCTTTTTGGTAATTTATTTTAAAGCATGAAATATCTTTTTCCCATCGTTTTAATAGTGTTTTTATTTTTCCGGATTACTCCTTTAGTGGCTCAAATAACGGTGTTGAATTACAATTCAACCGCAGCAACAAAATATACTAACCAAACTATTTTAGGCACCGATTCCATTTATATTATCTATTCACCCGATGCCAATGGTTTTGCGATTGATGCAACGCTTAGGGCAAATTTTAATAATGAAGATTCGTTGAACTTTGATTGGTATTTTTTTAATGAATCTTCAAAACAGTTTGATTTAATTCATTCAATTGATTCGGTAAACAGCTCTGATTATAAAAATGCAGGTCAGGGGGGGTACAAAGTTACTATTGAAAACAGCAAAAAGGGGATTGATACCAGCTTTGTAGCCTGGTTATTTATTGAGGATTTTAATATAAACAGCATCCGTATTGTAGTTTCAGCTTGCGATTAATTGGTTTTAAAAGCCGATACTACTTTTGAAAAAAACTTCTACTATTACGATTTGGTCGATTTTACACAGTTGAAATTAACCAATGGGTTTGATGAAAAATGGATAATAGAACCCACGCTATCAGGTACCGATGGTCTGAACCCACGATTTAGTCCATCGCCTGTGGAACCCACCTCATTTACCTTGGAAGTTACCGACAATTTCAAGTATAAACGGTCGAATAAATTAACCATTGATGAAAATTCAACCGATAAGGATGGGTATCCTTACCTAAGAGCGGTAAAAGCCAATTTCAAAGGGATTAGCGGCCAGGAAAAGGAACCCAGAGATACCTCAGTTAAGGTTGAAGCTCCCTATGGTGTAGTGTTTTTAAACGATTCAAAAAATGGATTGAATTATGAGTGGTTGTTTTATAACCATCCGCGTTGGATGAGTAGCCAAGCCGATTCCCTGATTGGTATTTCGTCGCTTTTTGAACCCATTGATTCCATTTATTACCTGCATCCTGCCCCTTTAGAATATCCAGTTTTGGGATATGATGTTAAGCTGTTTGCTTATGGTCCTATTTATGATGAAAATGACGCTCAATGCCTTGATACCATCCGGAAAATAGAATTTGTGCTGGTTGATAGTACGGAGTTTCCTAGCAATATGGATTTGCTGCCCAATGTTTTTAATCCGGAAAATGGTGCGGAAAAGAATCAGACTTTCTTTTTTAAGGAAAAGTTACCGGTTTCAGTGCAATACTTTTCTATAAAAATATACAACCGTTGGGGAAACAAAGTTTACGAATATGAAGATACCGATGGTTCCTGGAATGATCAAAAAGGCTGGGATGGGCAAACGCGTTTTGGGGGCAAGGCAAAGCCTGGGGTCTATTATTATGTTATTTTAGCCAAAGGTTGGGACAATCGTGAGTTTGAGGTTCCCGGTTATGTGCATATTTTTTGGTAGAGGATGGAGTTTCGTCTCCCTCTTTGTTGTGGATTATTGGTGGCTGGTTTCTGGTTGCTGGAAACTGGTTGTTAATCACTAACTCCGAATTCCAACTCCCGACTTCCAACTTCTGAATTCGGTCTTCCGACTCCCAACTCGCGACTTCCGACTCCCGACTCCCGACTTCTGACTTCCGACTTCCAATTGCTTTACCTATATTGCGGTGCATGTTATGTTGCCTTTCCATTGCATCTTAGGTGGTTGCACCGCTTACTCCTTTTTTAATTTTCCAGGGGCGATGCCCCTGGCTATGTTCTTTCGCCCTTACAGGGCCGCCTCAACTTCTAATTTCTATACTCTAATTTCTATACTCTAATTTCTAAACTCTAAACTCTAAACTCTAATTTCTATACTTTAATCTCTAACTTCCGACTCCCGACTTCGGTCTTCCGACTTCTTATTTCCAATTGCTTTACCAATATTACGGTGCATGTTATGTTGCCATTCTATTGCAACCTACATGAATGCACCGCTTGTGGCTTTGCCACTATACCAAGGGCGCTGCCCTTGGCTATTTTCTTGCGCCCTTTAAGGGCTTTTCCAACGCCCCCACTTCTGACTTCCACCTCTAACACCTATCTTCAAATCCGCAATCTCAAATCCTCATTCCACAATTCTTCCAACTTCCGTCTTCTAACTCTAAATACTTTAATTACTCTAAATACTTTTAACTAATTATCTTCCCATCCTGCATGGTTACGGTGCGGTCGCTCATTTTGGCTAAGGCTAAATCGTGGGTTACAATTACAAAGGTTTGATGGAATTTTTCACGTAAGGTAAAAAACAACTGATGCAATTCTTCTTTGTTTTGGGTGTCTAAGTTTCCCGAAGGTTCATCGGCCAATATAACTTCCGGATCGTTAATTAAAGCGCGTGCCACGGCAATGCGCTGTTGCTCACCTCCCGAGAGCTCTTTGGGTTTATGGTTCAGACGGTGACCAAGATTCAGAAAATCAAGAATATTTTTTGCTTTATCTTCGCATACCTTTCTACTTTGCTGGGCAATAAGAGCCGGTATCATTACATTCTCCAATGCGGTAAATTCAGGCAACAGTTGGTGGTTTTGGAATACAAACCCCAGGTTTCGGTTTCTGAATTTTGAAAGGGGTTTTTCTTTCAGCTTGCTAACTTCAGTTCCGTTAATAGTAATTGTGCCTAAATCGGCTGATAACAAAGTGCCAATAATTTGGAGCAAGGTAGTTTTACCGGCACCACTTTTGCCAACTATCGACACTATTTCTGCTTTTCCTATCTCTAAATCAATTCCTTTTAATACTTCAACCGTGCCGTATTTTTTATGGATATTATCAATTTTAATCATTGGTATTTTTATTAAGATAGCAAAGATAAAAAATTAACCCAAGTGCATCATACAATCGGTGGATAACCTATAAATCGATAAAAAAAATAGCCCCCCCCGAGGTTTCGGGGGAGGCTATTTAAATACTTGTACTAATTAAAGATTATCTCTTTTTTTGATCTTTTTTCAATGTATCAAACATTACTGTTGATGCTACGGCAACCGATGAATAGGTTCCTACAAAGATACCAATTAACATGGCAAAAATGAATCCACGGATAACTTCACCCCCTAAAAGGAACATTACCAACAGAGTAAGCAATGTAGTACCGGCAGTAATCATGGTACGGCTTAACGTACTGTTCATGGCAGCATTAATGGTGTCATATTTCGACCATTTTGGATGCAATCCCAGGAATTCCCTGATCCGGTCATATACTACCACGGTATCGTTAATTGAATATCCAACCACAGTTAATATAGAAGCAATAAACGCTTGGTCAATTGACATGGAGAAAGGCATCACGTCTTTAAATAAGGAGTAAACCCCAAGTATAAAAATAACGTCGTGAGCCAGTGAAGCAAGAGCTCCTAAACCAAACTGCCAGTTCCTGAACCTGAAAACAATGTATAAGAATATTACCAACAAGGCAAATATTACCGATAACACAGCCGACATTTTAATATCGCTTGCAATAGTAGGTCCCACTTTTTCAGAACTCATCCGGTAGTTATCAATAAAATTCTCAAACGATGTTCCTTCAGGCAGGTATTTGTCTTTAAGTGCCGAATAGAGTTTTGCTTCAACTACATCATCAATGGTTGGTTCCTGATTATTCATCAGACCTTTTGTAAGCGAAATATCAGATTCAGAAGCCTTTTCAGATGCAATTAAATACTGAGTAGTAATCTTTATCTGGTTATCAGAACCGAACGTTTTTACTTCTGGATTTTCTTTAAACGCATCACCTAAAGTACGTTGAACTTCTACGGTATTAACTGGTTTTTCGAATCGTATCACATAAGTTCTACCACCTGTAAAGTCAACACTTTGGTTGAATCCACGGGTTACTATCGAACCTAAACTGATAACAATCATAAGTCCGGAAAAAATATAGAAATACTTACGGGCTCCTAACCAATTCCAATTGATGTTTTTAAAAGCATTTTCGGAGAATTTGGTAGAAAATGCGATTATTTTATTCTGCGATAATTGACGCTCATAAATTAACCGGGTTATAAAAATAGCCGTAAACAAGGAAGAAATAATACCAATTCCTAAAGTTACCGCAAATCCATGAATAGGGCCTTTTCCAAAATAACCCAAAATTAATGCAGTTAGTAAGGTGGTTACGTTGGAGTCAATAATAGCGGAATACGCATTGCTATATCCGTCTTTAATTGCCTGTTTCATTCCTTTTCCGGCATGTAACTCTTCCCGTATCCGCTCGTTAATAAGTACGTTAGCATCAACTGCCATACCTAAAGTAAGCACAATACCAGCAATACCGGGCAGTGTTAATACAGCCCCCAATGAGGCTAAAACCCCCATAATAAAGAATACGTTTACAAATAAAGCAACGTTGGCTGCCCAACCGGCTTTAGAGTAATAAAACACCATGAAAAGTACTACCGCAATAAAAGCTACTACGAAGGATAAAAGACCTTTGTTAATGGCTTCCTGTCCTAAGGATGGACCAACAATGGTTTCTTGCTCAATACGGGCAGGGGCAGGCATTTTACCTGATTTCAGGATGTTGGCCAAATCTTCTGCCTCTTCAACAGAGAATCCTCCGGTAATAGAAGAACGACCCCCTTTTATTTCCTGATTTACATTGGGAGCAGAGTAAACATAATCGTCAAGTACAATGGCAATAGCTTTTCCAACATTGCTACCGGTTAATCGGGCCCATACTTTGGCACCTTCGGCATTCATACTCATTGCTACTTCGGCATCACCACGACCTTGAGCATATTCTTTGCGGGCACTGGTTACCACATCACCTTCTAAGGCAGCACGTCCATCGCGGGTGGTTATTTTAATGGCATATAATTCATAATACAATTCGCCGGCATCAACCGATTTTACGCCCCACAATAGTTTAAGATTTCTAGGGAATAACGCTTTAACCTGAGGCAAATTCAACATGGTGTTTACTGCCGAGGTATCTTTAAAATGTGAAATACCTACTGAGGCACCAGGTAATGGTTGGTTATCGCGTGAAAACCGGGGCTGTAAAACTGAGAATAAGGGATAATCCTTAGTCATATCGGGTGCTTTGGTGCTATCAACTGCCGTTGAATCGCTGGCTAATTGGTCAATCAAAGAAAGGGGTTCATCCGTTTTAGTAGTTGAAGTTGCTGCCACTTCTGGTTTCTGTTCAGTAGATGAAGTTCCTTCCAATACTTTTTTAGCATCTTCAATTTCCTTTATTTTTGCATTGGCAGCATAAAAATATTGAACCACCTCGGCGTTGTCGTATGTTTCCCAGAATTCAAGATTGGCAGCACCTTGTAGAAGCTTCCTAACGCGTTCTGGATCTTTAACACCGGGCAATTCCACCAAAATACGTCCGGAATTTCCCAGCCGTTGAATGTTTGGTTGAGTTACACCAAATTTATCAATCCTATTGCGTAAAATATTGAATGAGTTGCTAATGGCTGATTCAGCTTCAATGCGCAAAACTTCTAATACTTCCTCATTGGTTGATGAAAAATTGATTTTATCTTTTAACTCGATGGTATTGAAAATAGCAGCTAACTTTCCATTAGGGTCAATTTCTTTAAAGGACTCCCCAAAAAGAGTGGTAAAATTAGCCTGACCTTCTTTTACTTGTCTTCTCTTTGCCATTTCAATAGCCCGGTTGAATGTGGTATCGGTACTATAATTCGACAAGGAACGGATAACATCCACTACCGAAACTTCCAAAATAACGTTCATACCACCTTTTAGGTCAAGCCCAAGATTTAATTCACGTTCTTTTACTTCACGGTAAGTAAATTCCTTAATCCACAATAAATTGTAAACCGGTTTAGTTGCCACTGAGTCAAGGTAACTGTTCATTTTACGAACGTCGCCTTGAGCAAATTCTTTGGCATTTTTCTCTACTTGTGCTGTTTTTACGGTAAACCATAGCTGGTAGAAACATACCAGCGCAAACATAATCGCAACAAATCTAATAGCTCCTTTATTCTGCATTTGCTTAGTATTTTATTGATTTTCTTTTTCTGCTAATTATCAAAATTGATAATCGCGCAAATATATCGTTTTTTTTTAAATGAGCGAAGGTTTTATAAATTAGAAAAAAAAATAAAGGATTAAACCTGTAAAATGCTACGAAACCTTTAAAAATATGGGTGTTCCCTTTTTTGACAAGAAAAGAAGAATATTTATTTCAGTATTAAAAACGTCACCTAATAATTTGGTGACGTTTTTATAAAATTATCTCTTTTATTGATTTATATCTTTGTTCTCTATTAGGGCTTCTGCTTTTATTTTTACCGGACAATCCTTTACCTTGCAGTCAATAGCAGGTTCTTTGTGTTGAGAATTACTTCCTGGTTCCCATCCCATAGTGAAGAATAAAACAAAAAATCCAACCACATAAGCTAATATTACAAACCAGCCTTTTCTTAACCAGAGCACCACATTTCGGGCTTCAGGAAATTTGTTGGTAATGGCTACCCCAGCTGATGACCCAAACCAAATCATGGAACCGCCAAAACCTACGGAGTATGCTAGCATTCCCCAATCGAAATGACCTTGTTCCAAACAAAGTTTGGTTAAAGGAATATTATCAAATACAGCGGATACAAATCCAAGGATAAAAGCTGTCAACCATGAGGCATCGGGTAGCGTTTCAACTGGCATAAATGAAGCAGAGGTAACCAAACAAATAAGAAAAATAGCCCCTTTAATGGAGGTTGAAATTTCATGCCAAGGTATTTTTATAAACAGGGCACCCATAAGAATAGCAATCCAAACACCCAAAGCAGGCATATCGTACAACACATTGGAAATTATGGCACCAATTAAAATTAAAACCACCACACTGATACGTTTCCAGTCAATTTTTAAACCATGTGTAGCATCTTTAATAATCCGTTGGTATTTATCTTGTTGCCGGGAACCAAACCAGGCAATAATTAAAAGTGCTACACCGGAAGCTATAAAGCCGTGCAAAACATTGAAAGCCGAAACACCGTCAATCCACATCATGGTTGTGGTGGTATCGCCAACTACGCTGCCAGCGCCACCTCCATTTGAAGCAGCAACAATGGCTGCTATAAAACCAATGTGTACTTTATTCTTAAAAACAATTAAGGCAATGGTTCCACCAATCATGGCAGCAGCAATATTGTCGAGAAATGCCGATAGAATAAATACAAAAACTAATAAAACAAACGGTCCCTTCCAATCATCTGGTAAATATTTGGGTAATATTTCAGGCACCCCTGATTCTTCAAATATCTTTGCCAGTATAGCAAAACCAAGCAGCAGACCAAGTAGGTTGATTATGATACCCCACTCTCCTCCACGCAATTCTTTATGTATGAACTGCTCAATCAGAGAATTACTACCTAAAAAATGTTCAGCAAAAGGGTATCCCGTAACGAATAGAAGTTTATATAGAATAATTACAGTTAAACCGGTTAATGCAACCCAGAATGTTTGATGGTGAAACAGTGCCACCCCAATAAGGGTTAATCCAAACAGGAAAAATTCTATCCGTATGCCTCCAATTGATGGACCGGCAGCGCCTCCTTCAGCAAAAGCCCAAAAGGGGATTAAAAGGAAGGCTGAAATTATAAAAGACCATTTTAAAAGTTTTGATGCCATAGTTACCTTGTTTTAGATTCAATTATGATAATGGGGCAAATATAATAAACTTGTTGAGTAAATAAAACCAGTAATCAAGCGCATTGATTTTACCTTTATTTCAAGAAGGGAAGTATGAAGTGTTTAATTTAAAATCTACATTTGATTTGTTTATATGTCGAGCGCCCTATGTTTGAATCTTAAAACTAAGTAATAGCATTAGAAATACAAGGAACCCAATCAGTATCTTAAATTGGTCAAAAAACCTGATTGAAATTCATTCAGGTTTTTATTATTTTAAGGATTAATTACCCTGAGGTTCATATCTTAGCATCAATTGTAAAATAAGGCAACAATATATCTTCAAAGTTATATAATCCCGGTTTTTTATTAGCTAAATTCTCAGCAACAAATAGAACTCCATTTCCAAATGCTTCTCTTGAAATGGATTCATGAATAAGCCGGACTGTTTGATAGGGGAATCCAAAAATAACTTCATGTTTTCCCACAATTCCTCCCGCTCTAACTGAGTTTATAACGGACTTTTCAATATCCAAAGCTTCAGCAATTTTTATGGCTGTGCCGGAAACACCTTCTTTTCCTTTAAAGTGTTCTTCAATAATTTCAATGTCAACCCAAGGGGCTATTTTTTTTAGAAATTTTGCTGCAAATAGTAAGTAATTTACCCCCAGCGTAATATTTGGACTCCAAAAAACTACTGTCTGGGTCGATAATTCTTTCAATAAATTTTTTTCTTCTTCCTGATAATGTGAAATAGCCGAAATGATTTTAATTTTTCGTTCGGCTGCAATTTTCCCATAAGTATAAATGCCTGTTTTCGAAGAAAAATCAATGATTATATCCACTGGATGCATGTCCAAGAGTACCTCCATACTAATTGAAGAAGAAGAAAAGATTAGTCCAGGTTCGTCGTAGGACACCCCAAGAAATTCAGGTACGCTCCTGTGCTCTAACAACTTACTATTTCGGAGTACCCATTCAAGTCGAAATTCTGTGTTTTGAAGTATTACATTTGCCACAGGCTTTCCTGTTTTCCCGAACCCTATAAGTCCAATTTTCATTTTTTCCATCCTTTTAATTTGTTTAGAGTATTTTTTCTGCATTAGGAAGTCAAAAATAGAAATATACTCTGTTTACAACTCCTATATTTTAAATTCCGTTATCAAAATGGGGTAATTGTAAATTATTCTTCATGAGGATTCTAAGATACAAACTGGTTTATATGTTATAGTCTCATTTGTAAATATAAGAACTTTTTAGAAAAAGACCATTAATGGGTTTTGCTCACTGGTTTTTGGGCAATCATAAGATGACAAAAAATTCATGAAATGATCATTCCATAAAGGTTAATTCAAATGGGAAAAAATTTATTTGTAAAGTCGAAATAATATAGAACCCATTTTAATAGCTTCAATGTCATACCATAAATTTTTTATTTTAGTAATTTGTTAAACATAATAATCTCATAGAGTAAATAAAACCAAAAGAAAAACGTGTAAATTTCGTAACCTTTGATAATTTAGCCGTCAAATGCAAATACAATTAATCAGTTTCAAATATGACAATTTTTAAGGCTGTTGATATCGATAGGCAATATGCAAATCACCTGGCACTCAACAAAGTATCGATTGAAGTTCCAAAAGCAAAAATTTTTGGATTGCTTGGTCCTAATGGTGCAGGTAAAACTACCCTAATACGAATTATCAACCAAATTACGGCGCCCGATAACGGTCAGTTGTTTTTTGATGGTAAACCATTAAAAGCCGACGATGTGTACCGAATTGGCTATCTGCCTGAGGAACGGGGACTTTATAAAAAGATGAAAGTTGGGGAGCAAGCAGTTTATTTGGCCCGTTTGAAAGGGCTTTCGAAGACTGATGCCGTTAAAAAACTGAAGTTTTGGTTCGATAAATTTGAAATCCTTGCCTGGTGGGACAAGAAAGTGGAAGAACTTTCGAAGGGGATGCAGCAAAAAATACAGTTTATTGTAACTATTTTGCACGAGCCCGAACTGCTTATATTTGATGAACCTTTCAGTGGTTTCGACCCAATTAACACCAATTTATTAAAACAGGAAATTCTTGCGTTAAAAGAAAAAGGGGTTACCATTATTTTCTCAACCTACAATATGGCTTCGGTTGAAGAAATTTGCGACAACATAGCACTCATAAACAAATCGGTTAAGATACTTGATGGCAGGGTAGAGGATATCAAACAACAATTTAAAAACAACCAGTTTGAATGTACTTATGTGGGCGATTTTCAAACGGCAGCTTCTGTTATAAGTCAAAAATCAACGTTGTTGGAACACCGCGAAAACCACAAAACCCATTATTTGAAAGCTGAATTGCATCCGCATGTTGGCAATAATGAGTTTTTAACAACCTTAATGGAAAAAGTGCAAATAACTTCGTTCAACGAAGTGATTCCAAGCATGGATGATATTTTTATAAAAGTAGTAGAAAGTGCAAATCTTAAAATAGAGTAAACCAATGACCAGTTTAAATAAAATAGGTACCATTATAGCCCGTGAATTCAATACCCGGGTCCGGAAAAAATCATTCCTAATCATGAGTATTATAGGCCCCATATTGTTTGCAGCACTCATGATTACTCCAGCTTGGATGGCACAAATGGAAGATACGGAAGAAAAAATAGTTGCCGTAGCCGATAGTTCGCATTTGATGTTAGGTCAGTTTCCTGAAACCAAATACATTAAGTTTATTTATTTGCCCAATGCCGATATTGAGACGTATAAGAATAGTTTTCAGCAAACCAATTATTATGCGTTACTCTATATAAGTCAGGTAGTTGCCAGTTCACCCAATGCGGTTCATTTATATTCCGACAAATCGCCCAGTTTAGGGGTTCAAATGCACATTGCCAATGCCATTGAAAAGCGGTTGGAACGCGATAAGCTAAAGACTTTTGGTATCGATGAAGGTATTCTGAAAGCTATTAAAACGAACATTACCATTCGTTCGGTGAAGCTCTCAAAATCAGGTGAAGAAAAAGTCACCAACTTCAACCTATACATGGCTATGGGTTATATTGGTGGTTTTCTGATCTATTTTACCATTTTCTTTAGCGGAGCACAGGTAATGCGGGGCGTGATTGAAGAAAAAACCAGCCGCATCATTGAGGTAATCATCTCGTCGGTGAAGCCTTTTGAACTGATGATGGGCAAAATAATTGGGGTAGGTTTGGTAGCCTTAACTCAGTTTGCATTATGGGGGGTATTGACTCTTGGGCTCTATTCAACCGTATTGCCCATATTAATGCCCGATGCAGCCAAAATAACCAGCCAGTCCAAAATAGAGAACCTTACTGATACAGGCAGTTCAATGCAAGCTCAAGCTCCGGCAAACGAAGAAATTAATACTGAAATATCAGGCATGATTGGCGCCATTGCCGACATCAATTTTGGGGTTATCATCATTAGTTTCCTTTTCTTCTTTTTTGGTGGTTATTTTTTGTATAGTGCCATGTTTGCAGCCATTGGTTCAGCGGTTGATAGTGAAGCCGATACGCAACAATTTATGCTGCCGGTTACTTTGCCCATGATCATATCCATTGTTGCTATGGTAAATGTGATACAAAATCCTGAAAGTCCGTTGGCTTTCTGGCTATCAATGATTCCGCTTACATCGCCGGTTATAATGATGGCACGCATTCCTTTTGGAGTTCCCTATCCACAAATCATTTTATCGGCAGTCATTTTAATAGCCTCTTTTATTGCGTTTACCTGGATGGCAGCAAAAATTTACCGCACAGGTATTTTAATGTATGGTAAAAAAACCAGTTGGAAAGAGATGTGGAAATGGTTGACTTATAAGAATTAGAAATGGACAACATAAAATTATTTGAAGAAAAGAAAGTAAGAGCGCATTGGGACGATGTTGCGGAACAATGGTACTTTTCAGTAATTGATGTTGTTGAAATACTTACAGAAAGTACAAATCCAAGAGATTATTGGTTTAAAATGAAATTGAGGATTAAATCAGATGATGGTCTTGAACTGTCGACAATTTGTCGACAGTTGAAAATGAAAGCTGCCGATCGAAAAATTACAAACTAATAAGTATTAAATAATAATTGGCTCATGTGACCATGTGCTCATTAGCAAATGAACCAATAAACTAATGAACTAAAAATATGCGAGTAGGAATTATTGATTTAGGTACCAACACCTTTAATATTTTGATTGCCAACATCGAAAAAGGGAAACAATTTGAAGTATTATTGAACACCAAATCGGCTGTAATGCTTGGGCAGGAAGGACTCAACAATGGGTTTATTTCAGATAAAGCATTTACGCGTGCTTATGGGGTGCTTCGTGATTTTAGTCAGTTAATTACGGAGTTTAAATGCGAAAAGGTGGTGGCTTATGGCACCTCAGCCATTCGGGATGCTAGTAATTCATCTGTTTTTATTAAGAAAATTTCGGATGATTTGAATATTATAATCAGTCCTATTTCAGGGCATCAAGAAGCAGAATTCATATACTTTGGAGTAAAAAACGCCGTTAATTTCAGTCATGAAAACTACTTGATTTTGGATATTGGAGGAGGAAGCAATGAACTGATAATTGCAAACCAAGAGGGAATTCTTTGGAAAGAAAGCTTTAAGTTAGGAGGAGCCAGATTGTTGGAGCATTTTAAACCCAGCGATCCCATTTCAGAATCAACCATTAATGAAGTAAATCAATTGCTCGCTCAAGAGTTAAAACCATTGACTTTAGCTTTAGCTAACTATCCGGTTACTAAGCTAATAGGTTCATCAGGTGCCTTTGATAGTTATGCGGCCATGATTCATTTTAAGGAAAAAGGTGCTCCAATTTCAAAATCCCTTCCTTCGTACCCAATTTCACTGGAGCAATTCAATGATATTTACCGCAAGGTAATTGGCTCAACCCGTTCTGAGAGGCTTTTAATCACTGGTTTGGAAGCTTTAAGGGTAGATACCATAGTTATGGCGTCAGTTTTTACCCAATATATATTAGCTATATCAAAAGTGAACGGAATCATTCAATCGTCCTATTCACTTAAAGAAGGGGTGGCAACACAATTTTAATTTTTGATATTTATGGCTAAAATTCTGGTTGTTGACGATGAAAAGAGCATCCGTAATGCGCTCAAAGAAATTCTTGAGTATGAAAAGCATGAAGTGGTATTAACTTCAAATGGAATGGAAGGTATGGAACTTTTAACAAAACAAAGTTTCGATGTACTGCTGCTCGATATAAAAATGCCTGAAATGGATGGTTTGGAAGTTCTTGAAAAAATTTCGCCGGAATACCCCGATTTGCAAGTAGTCATGATTTCGGGCCATGGAACTGTAGATACGGCCGTTAAAGCCGTTAAAATGGGGGCTTATGATTTTATTGAAAAGCCACTCGATTTGAACCGATTGTTGCTTACTATCCGCAATGCTACCGAAAAGTCGGAATTGATTACAGAGAGCAAATCGTTACGCCGCAAGATTAATAAGAATTACGAGATGATTGGAAATTCGGCGGCCATTACCCAAATAAAAAATATGATTGATAAGGTGGCACCCACCGATGCCCGGGTATTGATTACCGGAAAAAATGGTACTGGAAAAGAGGTGGTAGCGCGCTGGTTGCACGAAAAAAGCAACCGTTCCGAGGGTCCGTTTATTGAGGTGAATTGTGCAGCCATTCCATCGGAACTGATTGAAAGCGAATTGTTTGGACACGAAAAAGGCGCTTTTACATCAGCAATTAAGCAGCGCAAAGGAAAATTTGAGCAAGCCGAGAATGGAACCCTATTCCTTGATGAAATTGGAGATATGAGTTTATCAGCGCAAGCCAAAGTATTAAGGGCTTTGCAGGAAAATAAAATTACCCGTGTGGGTGCCGATAAAGACATTAATGTGAATGTACGGGTAATTGTTGCTACCAACAAAAACTTGGAAGAAGAAATAGGACAGGGCCACTTCCGTGAGGATTTGTATCACCGACTAAGCGTAATTCTTATCCATGTTCCATCGCTCAACGAGCGGTTAGAAGATATTCCCTTACTAGCCGACCACTTTATAACCCATATCTGCCAAGAATACGGTGCTCCTAAAGTTCCTATCAGCGATGAAGCCATTAAAGAACTGCAAAAAATAAATTGGACCGGTAACATCCGTGAGTTCCGAAATGTAATGGAGCGTTTGCTAATTCTTTGCGATAAAAAAATTGAGCAAATTGATGTAGAATTGTATGCCCGGCCTTTGGGTGGAAATTCAATCAAGAGTTAGTGCATAAAAAACTTCGGTTAGGATGCATTAAATCGCAACTTCTTAAATTGATATTTTTTGCTAAATTTGAAAAAAAAATGATATGCTTGCTATAAAAGGAACATATGAAAACGGAATAGTTAAATTAGAAAGAAAAGTATTACGCAGTAAGTCAGTGGCAGTAATCGTAACTTTTTTAGATGAGGATACTTTAATTGATTCCAAAGGTTTGTCAAAAAAGGATTTTTCATTTACAAAAGCAAGACAGGCATCAAAAGGATTTTTGGGTTCTTTTTCTAATACGGTAATCGAAGAAAGGCGTTCAGAGTTATGAAAGTTTTTCTTGATACATCTTCGCTGTTTAAGCTTTATCACTATGAGTCTGGTACAGATGAACTTGATAGTTTTTTTGAATCAACAAAAATAGATCAGATTTACTTATCGGAAATAGCGAAAATTGAGTTCAATTCGGCGATTTGGAAAAAAGTTCGTCAAAAATTACTTAGTTCTGAGAATGCCGAGATTTTAATAAGTTGCTTTACAGATGATTATTCGAAATTTGTATTTATTGACCTAAGTAATGAATTGGCAAATGTTGCAAAGGATTTAGTTGTAAAATATGGAAATAAAGGATTAAGAACACTTGATTCAATACAATTGGCATCTGCAATTTCAGTAAAATCAGATATAAAATTGGCGATAACCTCTGATGATTTACTTAGTGCAATAATGACATTGGAAGAAATAAGAATTAAATAACGCCACCTAACACCGCCGAGTCCCGATATAAACCCGGATCGTCGTTCAAACCAGCCTGCCTCCTGGCAGGTTAAAGCCTTTCTGACTTAACTCAACGACTTATTTTTCAAACCATAAAATTTGGGACAAACACCCTTATTCAAAAATTCGAAAATATTTGATACCTCAGCCAATAATATGGCTTAAAGGTAAATTGAATTCTTCAACCATCTCAATTTCCATATTCTCCAATTCCATCATTATGGGGTTGTAAATTTCAGGCAAAACGGGAATATGAACTCCGGTTAAGGTAATTTCTTCTTCCAGAATCATCCGAACGGCACAGGCTGCCGGTAATGCCACACAGCGTGCAATGGATGTATCTTTTCCGGGTATTCCAAAATCAAGTAATTTCGATTTAATTACTTCCCGTTTGCCATCGGGGTATTCAGCTAAAAATATGTGTTGCATGATGCTCATATCACGTTCATCTTCTTTAAGCATCATTTTTTCAATCATCAGGTCCGACACTATTTCGTAGGTGGAATCTTTGCCCCTTTTCATAGGTTCATTGGAAAATAATCCAAGAAACGAAAGGGCTTGAATGGCCACATTTGCTTCATCTTTTTTAAGGAATTTAGCTACTTCTTTCTTGATAGAGTCAGTTTTTTTTGCACCTATCATCATTGCCATCATATTGGCATAAGTCATTCCAGTAAAATCAATTACTTCTTGTGAAGTAAGTTTTAAGGTTTTTAATGCGTCCAAAGTCTCGCACCATCCAATATAGCGAAATGTTCCGCGGTACATGGTTTGAGTTTCAGGGATTCCATATAATTCCATATAGGGTATTGAATCGCGGTTGGGATATACTTCCAATTCTTCAAGACCTGTAATTTTTAGTTTAAACCTATCCTTGAACAAATTTTCAGTAGGTATATGAATTTGTTCACAGTGTTTCAAGTAGTTAGCATCGTTGTTACCGGCTAAAATAACCCCTTTAGGGCTCCATGAAAACTTATACCGGAACGGATTATCTTCGGAACATTCAGGTGCCGGTAAGGCCCCACAAATACTATAAAACTCCACTATTTTTCCACCAAAACCATGTACGGTATCAATAATTCTCATAGCCGACATGTGGTCAATTCCCGGGTCTAATCCACACTCATTCAATATAATGATACCCGCTTTTTTTGCCTTTTCATCCAGTGCTTTCATTTCAGGTTTTACATACGATGTAGTAACCATGTTTTTTTTATGGGCTACACATTTTTCTGCCACCATTACATGAAAACTATAAGGTAGCAAACTTACCACCAAGTCGTGCTGACGAATCAATTCATCTAATTCGGCTGATTGATTGGCTTCCCAATGAACGGCATTTCCTTTTAACGATTTATTAATTAATAATTCAGCACGCTGGGGAGTATTTGATGCTACGGTAACAAAATATCTATGGTCTAATAAATATTTTATTATGGGACCTGCCACCATTCCGGCGCCTAAAATCAGTATTTTTTTCATTTATCAATAGTATTAATATATGGGTAAAGAACTGTTTTTTTAACAGCCTAAAATTAGAATTTGTACATTATAAAAAGGCAATTCTTTTTTGTAAAGTACATGTTGTTGAACACTGCTAAACATCTGATTTTACTGGTTGTAATGCTTATTTATTAATCTGGAGGTCGTAAAAAGGCTTGAAATTGTAGGTAATGTTTTAGAACAATTTAAATTATTTCGCCTCAAATGTTTGGCTATCTAATGTTTGGTAATGAGTCCAGCTTATTTATCATCAAATCAGTTTAAAGTATGAGCAATATCGTAATTAATATATAGCGCATTTTTTGGATAATTGTAGTCGCTTTTGTTTCTTCGCATTCTTTTTAAACACATAAAAATTGGAACTAGAAAACGAACAATACAGGTTGGTAGCTAAGACATTTCTTGGGTTAGAAGATGTATTAGCAGATGAATTGGTGAACATTGGAGCAACCAATGTTGAAAAGCAAAACAGGGCAGTTTTATTCGATGGCGACAAAGCAATAATGTATCGGGCTAATTATCATTTGCGCACAGCCATTACTATTTTAAAGCCTATTGCTGAATTTGTAGCAAACAATGAAGATGAATTGTACAAGGAAATTGGGCGGATTAACTGGGGGAATTATATGGATGTTGAAGAGACTCTGTCAGTAAATGCGGTTACCTTTTCCAAAATATTTGTTCATTCCAAATTTGTATCGTTAAAAATAAAAGATGCCATTGTCGATCAATTCCGCCGCCGCCAAGGGAAGCGTCCTGATGTGGATACCGTAACACCCGATTTGAAAATACACATTCATATTACCGAAAATCAATGCAAGTTGCTTCTCGATAGTTCTGGCGATCCTTTATTTAAAAGGGGATACCGGATTAAAACAATCAAAGCACCCATTAACGAAGTGTTGGCTGCAGGTATGATAAAACTATCGGGTTGGAAGCAGGATTGCGACTTTTATGATCCCATGTGTGGTTCGGGCACTATTTTAATTGAAGCGGCAATGATTGCATACCACATTGCCCCTGGAACTTTTCGAGCCAAATTTGGATTTGAAAGCTGGAAAGATTTTGATGCCGACTTGTTTGGAGAAATATCGGAAGAATCATTCGGCGAATCTGATTTTAAACATAAAATTTATGGAAGCGATATTTCACCGGTAGCTATTAAAATAGCTGAAGAGAATATTGAGAAAGCTTTTTTAACTAAAAAAATATCAGTAGCTCCAAAAAATTTCTTCGACCTAAAACCACTTACAAATTCAGGAATCATGATCACAAACCCTCCCTATGGTGAGAGGCTGCAACCCGATGATCTTAAATTATTTTACCAAAAAATTGGGGATAAGCTAAAAGTAGATTTTACTGGATTTGTATCGTGGATAATTGGAAGCAATGCTGATGTGATGAAATTTTTGGGACTAAAACCCGAAAAGAAAATAAAGCTTTTTAATGGACCTTTAGAATGTACCTTTCGAAAATATTCCATGTACGAAGGTAGTTTGAAGAGTGCCGATATAGAACAGCAATAATTTAGTTGTCTTAAAAGAAGTTCAGGCTAGTTTTCAATAAATTTGATTGATTTCTTTCTTCCAAAGGCAATCAGTAGGAACTCATTAAGCGGTAACTTTTATTCATCGAATAATTAATTTAATTTATCCAGAACTAAATCTTCCACAATTTTCTAATATTTTTGATTAAATTGCACCCCAACTTATAAAAAGGGTTAAACTATTGTTATTTATTGAATATCAATGGAATGATAGGTTAAATTTGTGTAATTACTTTTATTTTTAAACGAATTTTCTCATGGCTAAAGTTATTGCATTGGCAAATCAAAAAGGAGGAGTAGGAAAAACCACATCAGCTATAAACCTAGCCGCAAGTTTGGCAGTACTCGAGTATAAAGTACTCTTAGTTGATGCTGATCCTCAGGGAAATGCGTCTTCAGGTTTTGGTTTTGATGTAAATAATATAAAGGTGGGTTTGTATGAATGTTTGGTAGATGATGCCGACCCAGTTAATAATTTGCTTAAAACAGAGATTGAAGGATTGGAATTATTGCCTTCAAATATCAATCTGGTAGGTGCCGAAATTGAGATGCTTGAACTTCCGAACCGGGAAAAAATGCTCAAATCGGTTCTTGAAAAGGTACGGGGCAACTATGATTTTATTCTCATTGATTGTTCCCCATCTTTAGGATTAATAACTGTAAATGCTTTAACAGCAGCCGATTCAGTAATAATTCCAGTTCAGTGCGAATATTTTGCATTGGAAGGACTTGGAAAATTGCTGAATACCATTAAAATTATTCAGAACCGATTGAATCCTGAACTTGAAATTGAAGGATTTTTGTGTACCATGCACGATTCCCGCTTGCGCCTTTCAAATCAGGTGGTTGATGAAGTCCGTCGTCATTTTGAAGATATGGTTTTTGATACCCTAATAGGCCGTAATGTAAAGCTTAGCGAAGCTCCTAGTTACGGAAAACCCATTGTTTTGTACGATGCTACCTCAATAGGTTCAACCAATTATTTGAACCTGGCTCGCGAAGTATTGCAACGAAACAATTTAACCCAAATTGATTCACAAAGTAAAACCATTGAATAATCATAAACCAAATGTCAGTTAAAAGAAGTGCACTGGGGAAAGGGCTTGGAGCCCTTATTGAAGACGCAGGAAATATGCGTAATGATTCTAACAGAAGTTCTAGCATCGACGAAATCGATGTTCGGTTTATTGAGGCAAATCCGTTTCAGCCCCGAACCGATTTTGATGAAGAAGCAATGAACGAATTAGCAGAATCAATTAAACAAATTGGGATTATTCAGCCAATTACAGTGCGCAAAATAGGCACATCAAAATACCAATTAATATCAGGTGAACGTAGATACCGTGCAGCTCAAATGGCCGGTTTATCAACCATTCCAGCTTATGTCCGAACTGCCGATGATCAAGGTATGTTAGAGATGGCTTTGGTTGAAAATATTCAGCGCGAAGATTTGGATGCCATTGAAATTGCTATAAGCTACCAGCGATTGATTGACGAATGCAAACTGACTCAGGAAAACATGAGCGATAGGGTCGGTAAAAAGCGATCCACCATTACAAATTATTTGCGTTTGCTAAAACTGCCCGCCGAAATTCAATTGGGAATACGGAAGAAAATGCTTTCCATGGGCCATGCCCGGGCGCTAATAACCATTGAAGATGCAAGCGATCAATTGTATATTTTCGAGCAAATTCTTAACGATGGACTTTCGGTTCGTTCGGTTGAGGATATGGTTCGTAAAATAAAAGAAGAACCAAAAGAGCCTACTGATATTCAAAAAGGTTCAAAATCAGAGGCTTATTCAAATTATAAAGAATTGGAACATCATTTGAATAATCATTTTAGTGCTAAAGTGGAATTTAAACGCGGTGCTAATGGAAATGGAAAAATTATTATTCCCTTTAAGTCAGATGAAGATTTGGAGCGGATTATTGCTATTCTTGATAAAACTAACGCTTAACATAAAATACATGTGATTAGGGCAAACAAAAAATGCATATTGCCTAAGGTTTGTCCTCTTATTATACTATTTCTTTTTATTTCATTTAAAGGAAGTGCGCAGCTGAGTTCTGATTATTACCAATCCGACAGTTCGTTTCTTAAAACCCATTCTCCCCTTAAAGCGACCTTTATGTCAGCGTTGTTGCCAGGGTTAGGTCAAATATATAATCAAAAATACTGGAAAACACCCATTATTTACGCAGGTTTTACGGGTCTTTTGTATTATGCAAATTATAACAACTTTGTTTACAATAAATATAAGGACGCGTACGACATTAAAATACGGATTAATGAGGGTGAGGATTTGGAGGATCCTTATCCCGGAGCCGGTGAAAATAATATGCTCCGTCAAAAGGAGACCTGGCGTCGTTATCGGGACTTAATGTATATAAGTATTGGACTTTTGTACGTAGCCCAAATTATTGATGCCAATGTGGATGCAAACTTATTTGATTTTGACATGAGCGAAGACCTTTCATTTCATGTGGAGCCGGTTTTAATTCCATCACCATTATATAATAATAATTGGTCATCAAATGCATCATTTGGTGTTCGATGTGCAATTCAATTCTGATTTTTCTATATTTGCATTTTATATATGGTAAGTGCCGCTTTTAAAATTAATTTATTGACTAATACTATTGATAATGCAAAAGAAACTGATTTTTTCTCTTCTATTCATTCCTTTCATAAACTTTAATGCTATTGCTTTAAATACTTTAGGCGATACTACTTTAGTTAACCAACTTGCTTATAATAATGAAATGGATAGCTTGGTTACCCGTTGGTATAGTAAACAAATGTCGCCGGGAAATGATACTTCATTCATTGTGGAAGATTTTATTGATTCATTATACATTCCCGATTTTCCTGATTCCGTTTATAAAGCCCGATTAGCGAAATTACCTACGGTTTTTGATATGTCGTATAATTCCATTGTCAGGAATTATATTCACATGTACACGCATAAACGTAGGGACATGGTTGAGAGAATGCTTGGCCTTTCCGATTACTATTTTCCAATTTTTGAAGAGATTCTCGATGCCAATGCCATGCCAATGGAACTTAAATATTTGCCGGTTATTGAGTCGGCATTGAACCCTAATGCCGTTTCACGGACTGGGGCGAGCGGTATTTGGCAATTCATGTACTATACTGGTAAAATGTACAAGCTCGAAGTAAATAGTTATGTCGATGAGCGCCGTGATCCTATTAAGAGCAGCTATGCAGCAGTGGCCTTTATGAAAGACCTTTACGATATTTACCAGGATTGGACCTTAGTTATTGCTGCTTATAATTGTGGTCCAGGGAATGTTAATAAAGCAATCAGGCGAAGTGGTGGCAAACGCGATTATTGGGAAATATATTATTACTTGCCTCGCGAAACCCGGGGTTATGTTCCTGCCTTTATAGCGGCTAATTATGTGATGAATTACTATAGCGAACATAATCTAACAACTAAAAGAAGTGAATTGCCAATTCTTTGTGATACGGTGGTGGTTAAAAACCGAATACATCTAGAACAAATAAGCCATGTATTGAACATTACTGTTTCTGATCTACGGAGCCTGAATCCACAATACCGACGCGATATTGTTCCAGGGCAAGGAAAAAGTTATGTTTTGCGGTTCCCATTCAATCAAACTACTCGTTTTATTGAACTTCAAGATTCTATTATAGCTTATAACGATTCCATCTATTTTAATCCTGAGGCATTATCAAAAGCTCCGGAGTACAATACCTATAGCTCTGGACCACCCAGTAAAGACCACCGAAAACTTTATTATTCGGTTAAGTCCGGTGATAATTTAGGTTTTATTGCAAATTGGTATGGTGTTAATGTGGCCGATCTTCGAAATTGGAATAACATTTATCGAAACACCATCAGGGGAGGGCAAAAGCTTACAGTTTATGTGCATAAGAATAAAGTAGCTAGCTGCGAAACTATTGATGACATGACATTTGAGCAAAAGCAGGCCCGTATTGGCAAATCAGTGGTAGCTAAAGCCATTGAATCAGCAGAAGCAATAACATCCGGCGATTTTGAATACTATACAGTGCGTAGCGGAGATACTTTATGGGATATAGCCAAACAATATCCCGGGGTTACCGATACCGATATCATGCGTTGGAATGGAATGAGTAATGGACGGAATATTTCCATTGGGCAACAACTAAAAATTAAAGTGAAAGGGTAATCACCTTTTCAACTTTTCCATTTCCAATTAAGAATCATTGGTTCATGAAACCAGTACAAATTCTCGGATTATTGCTTTTAGTAATGACCTTAATATTAGGTCTGGCTTATGTTTTCCCAAAGGAGGGAATTTTTGTAACTCCTTCACTAACCTTAAAATTTCATTGGGATTTAACCAGTCTTAAAAGCAAAAACATTGAATATGCCGATATCAAGAGCATTATTGCAATAAATGAATCTCTTATTGAACAGGATAGCCTAACTTTTTCTGACAGCCTTATCATACAGACTAAAGATACCATTAGGGCTAAATCATCGGTTCTTAGCCAAAAAATTCAACCCATTGAGTTTCCTTCAGGGGATTCACTCGTGCTAAATCCTTTCTTTAAAAGCCTGAATAACTCCAATCATAACAACGTCAGAATTTTCCATTATGGCGATAGTCAAATTGAAGGAGACCGGATTACTGGATATTTACGCAATAAATTTCAACAAAAATTTGGCGGAAGCGGACCTGGTCTTATGCCAGCAATGCCAGCAATTGCAGAATCTTCATCAATTATCCATCAGGCATCATCAAATTGGATGAAGCATGCGGTGTACTTTAAAAACGATACCATCCTACCACACCACAAATTTGGCGTTTTAGGAAGTTTTGCAAGGTTTACCTCTTATTCCGATGATAGTTTACCTATTATTCATGAACCTAACAAGGCAACTATTGAATTTGGGCGTTCAGGGATGGCCTATACTTCAGTAAATAATTTTACAAAATGCCGGGTATTTTATGGCCATGCCAGCCAATCATTTCAAGTGAAGGGTTATTATAACGACAGTTTAATATGGTTCGAAGAGATTGATTCCACTTTTGCTACTCAAAGTTTTTGTTGGAATATGGAGAAAGCACCGCAGAAATTCCGCATTGAGTTTGAAGCAACTAAAAGTCCCGATATATATGGAATAGCATTGGATGCCCCCAATGGAGTGTCGGTTGATAACTTACCCTTTAGGGGAAGCTCCGGCACTGAATTTACCCGGCTCGATTTTTCCCAATTACAAGAAATGCTGACATTGCTGAATCCGGGCTTAATTCTGATTGAATTTGGAGTGAATGTAGTTCCTTACCAAACGAAGAATTATGATTTTTACGAACGGATTTTAAGCCGTCAATTAACATATATAAAAAAGATAATGCCAGAGATTCCAATTGTGGTAATAGGTGTTTCTGATATGTCAGAGCGTAAAGGGAATGATTATGAATCGTATGCATCGATAGAAAAAGTGATTCAGGCTCAAAAAAATGCGGCACAAATTACAGGTTGTGCCTTTTGGAATTTATATGAAGCAATGGGTGGCCGGAATTCCATGCCTAGCTGGGTATTTGCCCAACCTCCATTGGCAAGTACCGATTTCATTCACTTTAACCGTAAAGGGGGACATATTGTAGCACAAATGTTATTTAATGCATTAATGGAAAAGTACCTTTCATTTAACAAGGTTAATGAAACTGTTACCAGCAATGAATGTCCCAAAGTAAACACGTTGGCTCAATTTCATTCATCAGAATAATTACGGAAAAGTAAATTACGAACACCTAGTTTCATGAACCAATTTTCTATCTTTATCTACTATCAAAGCATAATTATATGAACTATCACTTTATAGCAATTGGTGGAAGTGCCATGCACAATTTGGCCATTGCTTTGCACAAACAAGGCGATACCGTTACCGGTTCCGATGATGAACTGTTTGAGCCATCCCGTTCCCGATTAGCCAAGTATGGTTTACTGCCATTGGAACAGGGTTGGTTTCCTCAAAAAATCAATGCAGGCATCGATGCCATTGTTTTGGGCATGCACGCCAAAGCCGATAATCCGGAATTGAAGGAAGCGGAGAAATTGGGACTTACTATTTACTCCTATCCAGAGTTTTTATACAAACAATCACAAAATAAAATCAGGGTGGTAATTGGTGGAAGCCATGGTAAAACAACCACTACAGCCATGGTAATGCATGTGCTTAACCAAAATTCCATTGAGTTCGATTATATGGTTGGAGCACAATTGGCTGGATTCGATACCATGGTTAAATTTTCAAAATCGTCAAAAATAGCGGTTTTTGAAGGAGACGAGTACTTAACTTCGCCCATTGATCTGCGACCCAAATTTCATTTATATAAGCCCCACATAGGACTTATTACTGGAATAGCATGGGATCATATTAATGTATTTCCAACCTTTGAAAATTATATTTCGCAGTTTGCCACTTTTGTTGATTTGATTCAAGATGGGGGTTCCCTAATTTATTTTGAACCCGATAAAGAATTGCAAAATATTGTATCAAGCGGCACCCGAAATCTGACAATTATTCCTTATAACACGCATCCACACAGAGTAGCAGATGAGAAGACCTTTTTAATTACACCGAATGGTGAAGTTGAAATTGCCTTTTTTGGTGAGCATAATTTGCAAAACATACAAGGAGCCTATTACGTGTGCAAAGCACTAGGCATTTCGGATGAGCAATTTTACAAAGCAATACCTTTGTTTACTGGTGCTAGCAAACGGTTACAACTTTTAAACAAAAGTAAAGAGTTGACAATTTTTCAAGATTTTGCCCATTCACCATCAAAACTAAAGGCTACTATTGAGGCAGTTAAAAATCAATTTCCAACTAAAAAACTGATTGCCTGTATGGAGTTGCACACATACAGTAGCTTGAATAAAGCATTCTTGGATCAGTACAAAGGATGCATGGAAAAAGCAGATGAGGCTTTGGTATTTTATAGCAATCATGCCATTCAATTAAAAAGATTGGAGCCTATTTCGCCTGACATGGTTGAAGTTGCATTCGAAAAATCGGGGTTGCAAGTTTTCACAGATTCTGAAAAACTAAAAAAACAACTATTTTTTATGGAATTTAAAAACTCTGTACTCTTATGGCTGAGTTCAGGAAATTTCGATGGTCTTAGTTTAACCGAAATATCGAATGAACTGATTGAAAAGAAGAATTGAAAATAGGGATATTGTATTTTTAAAAGGATAGTTCTAATAAATTGATAATTGATAATTGATAATTGATAATTGATAATTGATAATTGATAATTGATAATTGATAATTGATAATTGATAATTGATAATTGATAATTGATAATCAAATGCATAACATTAAAATTATTGATTTTGTAATCTGAATTATATTTTTTGTAATATTCTGTTTTTTATTTTGAAAATAACTGTAATAATAAGTACTTTTAGCGCTTGAAAAAATTTGGTTAAAAACTATATACTATGGAACTTAAAAAGAATCCCAAAATTGATTTAGGAAATTACTCCGGCTTATTTCTGCAAATAGGCTTTGTTCTTGCCTTAGGATTTGTGTTGCTTGCTTTTAATATGACACAAACAGAAAAGTCAACCAGCAATTTAGGTGAATTGGAAAATATTGTTGCTGAAGAAGAAATTATTCCAATTACCCGTCAAGAAGAGATTAAACCCCCTCCACCACCTGAACCTCCAAAGGTTTCTGAGGTAATTAATATTGTGGAAGATGATGTTGAAATTGACGATGAATTGAAAATTGAAGATACTGAAGCGGATGCAAATACTCAAGTTACTATTGTGGAAATTGAGGAAGAAGCTGAAGTAGAAGAAGCTCAAGTTTTCTTTATTGTAGAAAACATGCCTGAATTTCCTGGAGGTGATTTAGAGTTACGTAAATACATTAATCAAAACGTATCTTATCCTGAAATTGCCAAGGAAAATGGCATTCAAGGAAGAGTATTTATCCAATTTGTGGTTAACCAAAAAGGGGAAGTAGAACAAGTTAAAGTAGTTCGTGGTGTTGATCCATCCCTTGATAAAGAGGCTATACGAGTTATTCAGAGTTTGCCCAAATGGAAAGCCGGCTCTCAAAGAGGAAAACCAGTAAAAGTTTCTTTTACTGTGCCAATTAACTTCCAATTGAATTAAGAATTTTATACGATATTTCTAAAGCCGTCAGATTTCTGGCGGTTTTTTTATTTTATTAGGTTTGGTTGCGATAATTTTTGAATCTTTGTATTCTAATAAAATTAGTTCATACTTCTACTTTACGACTATAAAAATGGAAAAAGAAGGTTGATCTCATTTTATATACCCACCCCAACCCGCCCTAATTTTAAGGAGGGAGTTTATAGCTACTAAATTTTAAATTTAGTAGATTATTATAATCGAAGGATTCTCCCTTGCTTGCAGGGGAGATGTCCGATAGGACAGAGGGGTAAAAAAAAGAGTCATAAAGTAGAATTAGGATGGTTCTTTTGGCGCTTTTCTCAATTCATTTAATTTTAAATAATAAAAATAAGTATTATGGGACAACCATCTTACAGTACAGAAAATCAAATTGATAAAGCCGTATTAGTTGGAGTTATCAATCAAGGTCAAGATGAAAGACAAGTGGAAGAGTATCTTGATGAACTGGCTTTTTTAACTGAAACAGCTGGTGCTTTGCCTGTTCGAAGGTTTGTCCAAAAATTGGAAAAACCTAATCCAAAAACATTTGTGGGCACCGGCAAAATTAATGAAATTGCCCAATACTTAGAAGAACATGAAATCAATTTGTTAATTTTTGATGATGAATTATCGCCTTCACAGCTCCGGAATATTGAAAAAATAGTTAATCCCCGGGTGCTTGATAGAACAAACTTGATCCTTGATATTTTTGCTCAGCGTGCCCAAACCGCGCATGCCCGAGTTCAGGTGGAATTGGCTCAATATCAATACTTACTTCCCCGGCTTACCCGCTTATGGACTCACTTGGAGCGTCAAAAGGGAGGTATTGGAATGCGTGGACCGGGTGAAACTGAAATTGAAACTGACCGCCGCATTATCCGTGATAAAATATCACGATTGAAGGATCAGCTTTTGAAAATTGACCAACAAATGGCTACACAACGGAAGAACCGTGGAGAAATGGTTAGGGTGGCATTGGTAGGCTATACCAATGTTGGAAAGTCAACCATTATGAATCTGTTGAGCAAATCGGAAGTATTTGCTGAAAATAAATTATTTGCAACTTTAGATACTACTGTTCGAAAAGTAGTTATTGGGAACCTTCCTTTTTTACTTTCCGACACGGTGGGTTTTATCCGAAAATTGCCTCATGATTTGGTCGAATCCTTCAAATCGACCCTTGATGAAGTTCGGGAAGCTGATATTCTATTGCATGTGGTAGATATTTCACATGCTACCTTTGAAGAACAAATTGCAGTGGTAAAACAAACCCTTTTTGAGATTGATCCCACCGATAAACCAACCTACCTTATTTTCAATAAAGTAGATGCCTATTCATACATTCCGAAAGATGCTGATGATTTAACCCCAAAATTGCAGGGAAACTTGACATTGGAAGAATTGAAAAACTCATGGATGGCAAAAAATAACCTGCCCTGTATTTTTATATCGGCTAAAGAAAAACTAAATGTTGAGGAGTTCCGAAAGCTTATTTATGATAAAGTTCGTGAAATTCATTCCAAAAGATATCCTTACAATAACTTTCTTTATACCGATTTGTAAAAAGATTCTTTAATATAAAACAGAGATTAGAAGCTAGAAGGAGCTGGATATAGCTTCAATCTAGTTCTTTAGAACTTCGGTTTTGCAAAAAACCACGATCTTCCGACTTCCAACTACCTCCTCCGTAGCAGCATTGTAGAGGTTACTCATATCGGTTGACAGTAATGATTAATTACAAATTTGGTATTATTTGGATTAGGTTCATTGGTACAAATGGAGCCTATGATAAGGTAAAGGTGGTGACAATTTAGATTATGGAACATAAAGTAATAAAGAACCAAGAGGAATATAAGGGAGCACTAAAAAGACTTGAAGTTATATATGGTGCGAAACCCGAAACGACAGAAGGACATGAATTGGACTTATTATCATTATTGATAGATAATTATGAAAAGATTCATTTTTCCAATAGATTTACCGTACTCAAAAGAGTGTAAATCAGTATTTTTTTTAGTTAGGTATTTTATATTAATTTTGGCAATAATTCATTGTGATTAATTTTTGTTTTATGTTGATAGAGAGAACTAAGTCAGAGATTGTAATAAGAGTATCGTCTAAGATTAATACTTTTGGATTACAACGTCTTATGGATTATTTAAAATATCAAGAATTGACATCTTCAAGTAAAGCAAAACAATCAGACATTGATGAACTTGCGAGAGCAGTAAATAAAAATTGGTGGAACAAAAATAAACATCGATTTATCTCAGAATGAGAGTTGTTGTTGATACGAATATTGTTTTTAGTGCAATCTTAAATTCCAATGGCAAGATTGGAGACCTACTTCTTAACTCTCAAAAAATAATTAACTTCTATTCTGCTGATTACTTGCGACTTGAAATAAGAAATCATTACGATAAATTATCTCAGATTTCCAAACAGCCAACAGAGATGATTTTTGATACTGAGTATTATGTGACAAAAGAGATTGAATTCATTTCTGAAGAACAGATTTCTGAAAACAATTGGAAAATAGCATATAACTTGGTTAAAGGAGTTGATATTGACGATATTGCATTTGTTGCACTTTGTAAACATTTAAGGTGTAAGCTGTGGACAGGAGATAAGATTTTGATTAAAGGCTTATTAAAGAATGGTTTTACGAATGTGATTACTACAGATGAATTATTAAAATACCGAACAAAAAAGGACAATAAAAATAGCAGGTAATAAATAGAGGTTTAAGCAACATGCATTGCCTAGTGTGACCCACTCTCTCGTTGAACTATTTCCGGTCAAAACGCCAGATAAAAACCATTTGTTAATCTCTGATATTCCTCGGAATATTGGTGCCTGCCACCCTGTTCAATTACCAGTGAAAACTCATTTCGCTTATTTTGGAATATACTAAACGCTAATACCGCCCGTTTGGGATTTTTCTCTGGAGTTGGTTTTATCCAAACTATTTTGTAACAAAACAAACGGTAAGTTAAAGCAGCTTCAATATATTCCGTAGTATGTTCAGCAGGAATAATTAGTTGAAAAATTCCTTCTGGCGAAAGTAGGCAGCTCACACCCTTAAAGAGAGATGAAATAGGTAACGAATCATTGTGCCGTGCTTTATTTTTTGTTAAGTCACTTGATTTCAGTGAGTTCTTAAAATAGGGCGGATTTGAGACTATCAACGCGTACTTTTTCTTACAAATCTTACTATATTCCTGAAACGAAGTATGAATAATATGGATTCGGTTGTTCCAGGGACAATTTTTTGCATTTTCCATAGCTTCATTGGCAGCATCTAAATCAATTTCAACCGCATCAATAATACCTGAAAACCGTTGGGCTATCATAATAGCGATAACACCTGTTCCCGTTCCTATATCTAGCACATAATTTGCTTGCTCTCCTTTTGCCAGAGCACCTAAAAGAACGCCATCAGTACCAACTTTCATAGCCGATTTTTGCTGAGCTATGCTAAATTGCTTGAATTGAAACGATGAATGTTTCATTTAAATGCATCTTTATTAACACCTAGGCCAAATAGGGCAAAATCATATTTCACTGGATCTTCAGCGTCAAATAGTTTGAGTTGCAAAGTCAATTCAATGGCGGCTTTCCAATCGTTTTGCGATCGGTTCAATAAACCCAATTGGCGTGCTGAATTTCCACTATGAAGGTCTAATGGAATTATTAATGCATGCATCGGAATTTTTCTCCAAATTCCAAAATCAACCAATTTATCATCGTTTCGTACCATCCACCTCAAATACATGTTTATTCTTTTTGCCGCAGATCCGGTGGCTGGATTTGCCACATGTTTTGTAGTTCTATTTGGAAAAGGAATGGAAAAAAAAGTATTCTTAAAATATATAATGGCTCCTTTAATATCATGATTTTGTTCAAATCCATTCGTAAAAACGGCTTCCATACCTTGGTGGTTTTTATAAATATTTCGGAGGGAATTGATAAAAAATTGGCAATCAATGGCATCAAAAGTTCGATATTTAAAACGACTTAGAGTTTCAATTTCTTTTAAGCTGGCATTCATAATAAAATCAAACGGTTGATTATCCATCCATTGCATTAATCGAAACGAGGTTTTTATAATTGATTTGCGATTTCCCCAAGCAAAAGTTGCCGCAAAGAACCCTGCAATTTCAATATCTTCTTTATCGGTAAAAGAATGAGGAATAGAAATAGGATCGTTTTCAATAAACGAAACCGAATTGTATTGAATTAGTTTTTCATCTAAAAACTCCCTTATTTGGTTCATCTATGGTGCCGATTAGTTCAAAATTACAACGCCAAAAGTAGAGATTACTTTTAGTTTGGGTAGTTAATTTGTTAAAAATTTATACTTTTGGCGTATTGATAAATCAAGAATTCACTACTTGGAATGAATATTGAGTTTTTCCTAAAAGGCTTACTGGTTGGTATAATTGTTTCTGCTCCTATGGGACCTATCGGTGTAATATGCGTTCAAAAAACGGTGAATAAGGGTCACTTCCTTGGTTTTTTATCAGGCTTAGGCGCCGCTACAGCCGATACATTTTATGCCATTCTTGCTGCTTTTGGCGTAACTTTTATTACTAATTTTTTGTCAAAAAACCAGATGCTATTTCAAGTAATAGGAATTATGGTATTGATATTTATGGGGTTCCGAATGGTATTTAATAATCCAATTAAGCAGTACAGGTATCATCGATCCAGCGGAAAGAAAAAAGGAGCTTTAAAGGATTATATATCAGTATTTTTTTTAACCATTTCAAATCCATTGACTATTATCTTTTTTGGAGCCGCATTTACCATGATGGGGCTACTTACCGATGTTGACAGTCAACGTAATAATTTGTTATTGGTAGCAGGAATCTTTGCAGGGGCATCATTTTGGTGGTTTTTGCTGACGTATGTTGTAAATATCTTTCGAAAAAGATTTCGATTGCGAAATATATTTATAATGAATCGTATAAGTGGAATAATTATTATAATACTATCAATTGCGGCAGTAGTTAATTTCTTTTTTTTATAAAATGGTATTATTGGAGAAATTAGAAAAGAATTTGCACCATAAAAATTGTTTTTAGTTAAATTAATATATTTTTTATGATAGTTGGCATTCCAAAAGAATTATCGCACGATGAACAGAGGGTTGCAGCCACTCCCAATACTACTAAGCGGTTAGTTAAACAAGGATTTGAGGTTTTGATTGAACGGGGAGCAGGGGAGCGTTCGAGCTATTCTGATACAGCTTATATTGCGGCAGGTGCTAGAATCAGTAACTCAGCAAAAGAATTGTACCATTCCTCGAATATCATTTTAAAAGTGATGGCTCCTACTTTCGATGAGATTGATTTAATGAGTCCGGAAACCGTTACTCTCAGCTATCTTTGGCCAGCTCAAAATCCCGAGCTGTTGCAAAAGCTTGCTGATAAAAAGATAAATGCCATTGCGATGGATGCCGTTCCCCGTATTTCGAGGGCACAAAAGTTGGATGTATTGTCCTCCATGGCAAATATAGCAGGTTATAGGTCAGTGATTGAAGCCGCCAATTATTTTGGGCGATTCCTGAACGGTCAAATAACGGCTGCCGGAAAAGTGGAACCTGCAAAAGTATTGGTTATTGGAGCCGGAGTTGCCGGTTTAGCGGCAATTGGCACGGCCAAATCGTTGGGCGCCATTGTGTTGGCTTTTGATACCCGCAAAGAGGTTGCCGAGCAAATCAGCAGCATGGGGGCCCAATTCCTGACCATCAATTTAGATGAAGATGGTGCTACGGATTCCGGCTATTCAAAAACCATGAGCCCGGCTTTTATAGAGGCTGAAATGAAGCTTTTTAAGGAACAGGCAAAAGAGGTGGACATTATAATCACCACCGCACAAATACCGGGACGTGAAGCTCCAAAACTGCTGTTTGATTATCATGTGGAAGCCATGAAGCCGGGTTCGGTCATTGTTGATTTGGCAGCATCATCAGGTGGAAATTGCACGTTAACCAAGCCCAATGAAATTTATACCACTCCAAATGGAGTTATTATTGTAGGTAAATTGAACCAATTACCTACCCAAGCCAGTCAATTATATGGCAATAACCTTTGTCATTTGCTTGACGATATGGGAAAAGCCGAAAACTTCAAAATTGACATGAACGACGATGTGGTAAAAAGGGCTATGGTTACTTACAACGGCACCATCAATTGGCCACCGGAACCACTTCCTGTAAGAGTTGCTAAAAAAGAAACAAAACCAAAAGAAACAGCTGAATCTAAAAAAGAGGCTTCCGTTCAATTAGCAAAAAAACAGGCTCGTTCCACCGTGATTTGGCTTATCGTGATTGGTCTGTCGCTATTGGGATTGGGGCAAGTGGCGCCGACTGCTTTTTTAGGACATTTTACGGTTTTTGTTTTGGCGGTTTTTGTAGGCTGGCAGGTAATTTGGAATGTATCGCATTCTTTACATACTCCTTTAATGTCAGTAACCAATGCAATAAGTGGTATAATAATTATTGGGGGTTTGTTGCAGATACAATCAGATATTTCAAATCCTATGACCATTCTGGCATTTATTGCTGTTTTGGTTGCAAGTATCAATATAGTGGGTGGCTTTTGGGTTACCTATCGGATGTTAAAAATGTTTAGAAAATAGATTCATGATATCGACAGGTTTACAAACAGCGGCCTACATCTTGGCCAGCATACTATTTATTTTGAGTTTAGGGGGATTGGCCTCTCAAGAATCGGCTAAAAGAGGCGTAATCTATGGAATCGCAGGTATGTTTATTGCCATTCTTTCAACGTTGCTCGGGAACGGTGTATCAGGACATATATATATTATAGTAGCCATAGCCATTGCTTCCTTAATTGGCATGATGGTGGCTCGCAAAGTGGAAATGACCTCAATGCCGCAATTGGTGGCTATTCTGCATAGCTTTGTTGGATTAGCTGCCGTATTGGTTGGTTTTGGTTCGTACCTCGATCCTCATACCAACGAACTTTTAGGTTCAGAGCGCACCATTCATTTGGTGGAAGTATTTATTGGGGTGTTTATTGGTGCGGTAACGTTCACAGGTTCCATTGTTGCCTGGGGAAAGTTGGAAGGCAAAATAATGAGCAAGCCTTTAGCCTACAAAGGGAGGCATGCTGTTAACATTATTCTGGTTTTAGTTTCTATTGGGTTAGGGATGCAATTCGGAATGGCGTCAGGTACTGATGGATTGACATCATTGTATATAATGACCGCCATTGCGGCATTCATTGGCGTTATGCTTGTAATGGCAATTGGTGGCGCCGATATGCCCGTGGTAGTTTCCATGCTGAATTCATATTCCGGTTGGGCTGCAGCAGCGGCCGGCTTTATGTTAAGCAACGATTTATTGATTGTTACCGGAGCATTGGTTGGTAGTTCTGGGGCCATTCTATCCATAATAATGTGTGAGGCCATGAACCGTTCCTTTTTGTCGGTAATTTTTGGTGGTTTTGGCAATGCTTCTTCTTCAGCTTCAAAAGAAATGGAAGGCGAAGTTACCTCCATCTCCCATGCCGAGGCAGCAAAACTGATCGATATGGCCAATTCCATTGTCATTGTTCCCGGATACGGCATGGCCGTAGCTAAAGCACAATACCCCGTATTTGAATTGGTTCAATTACTTACTTCCATGGGAAAAAAAGTCCGTTTTGGCATTCATCCGGTGGCTGGTAGGTTGCCCGGTCACATGAATGTATTGCTTGCCGAAGCCAGTGTACCTTACGATATTGTGATGGAGATGGATGAAATAAATCCGGATCTTCCACAAACCGACATAGTAATGGTTATTGGAGCCAATGATATTGTAAACCCCGCAGCATTGGAAGACGAAGGAAGTCCCATTTATGGAATGCCGGTTATTGAAGTTTGGAACGCCCACCGGGTTATTGTAATGAAACGTTCCATGGCAGCAGGCTACGCAGGTATTGAAAACCCGTTATTTTACAAAGAGAATGCGGATATGCTTTATGGCGATGCCAAAGATTCCGTGTTGGCAATTGTACATGAATTAAAATCTCTTTGATGGCCACGTAAAGACGTTGCATGAAACGTCTCTGCCGCACACACCACTGTACAGACGTTGCATGCAACTTCTCTGCCGTGCATACTTTGCAATGCATGAATTTCCGTACAGATACGCCACGTGGCGCATATCTCTACCACGCACCACCGTACAGACCCCTTGACTGCCCCGATTTCTCGGTGGGCGCTCCGTTTTCCCTTCATTAGAACCCGCAGCAACTGTTGTGCGTTGGGAACTCGCAGCGCCTGCTGCGAGAAATGTTTTGGAGCGAAGTAGGCGCTTCGATTTTCCTACAATGGAACTCGCATTATCATTTTTTTAGTAAACCTATTTCAGGACTATACACCAAACCAAGTGAGGTATTTTAGAGAGGGTAAATGAAATTTTATTTTATTATAAATGTGACTTTCTCATTGCCTTATGTATCTTATTACTGAAATTAGCTTTGAAAATCTAGACTAAAATATGCCACAGGAAGAATTTATGTTACTGTATGAGCCCATACACCAACAATTAGCTTTGTATTGTAGGGCTATAAGCAAAATAAAAGAAGATGCCGAAGATTTGATGAATGAAACCATTCTTATATCATTTCAAAACTTTCAAAGCTTAAAAGACAGAAAGGCTTTCAAATACTACTGTTTTAAAATTCCATCGAACTTGAATAAAAGGCTCATGAGCAAAAATAGGGTGCAATATAAACCAGCGGAGTTATGGCCTGATGTGGAGGCAAATGATATTTCTGCAGAAATTTTGGTTGATTATGGTATTATCTATAAAGAAATTATGCAATTACCAATAAAAACCAGTGAAGCACTAATTCTTCATTTTATATCAGACCTATCCTACGAAGATATTAGGGAAATACAAGGAGGAAGTTTATCATCGGTTAAAATGAGAATTCAAAGGGGAAAAGATAAACTGCTTCAACAGTTTAGTAAGGAGAGGGATTTGAAGGTTGTATTAACCGCCATTTTATTGTAAATATTCTAAACATGGAAAATAAATATACCATACAAGAGATTGAAGACTTTTTCATTTTTTTCAAAAAGCTACAAAATTATTACAGTATTGAAAGGGTGCACCAAATAATCAATAGACCAGTGGCTATAGCCAGGCCAAAAGGGCGCAGTTTTTTTAAACCTCTAAATCTATTTATTATGTCAGTTATTTTAATTGCAGCTTTTTATAGTCTATTCCATTTCAATGGAACAAAAGAACCGTTGGATACAAAAACTCAAAAAATTGAAGTGATTCAACCATTGAAGGGCGATGACTCTAAAGTGGAACCTTTAAAAGGTAAAACAATTTTTGAAGGAAACACAGTAACCCAAAAAAGTAGTGGAACAAAATCACCCATGCAACCTCAAAATAATTCCTTTGCTGACACTATTATCGATGGGGAAAGATTCTTTCTCGACTTAACAAATAGTGAGTTAGAAGCATTAGGTTTTGATATTTATTACCATGTTGTTTTTTATAGGAATACTTCGCCCAAGCATAGAATCCTTTTTTTTACTGAAAGAGCATATACCTATTTAAACAGATATGGAATCAATATTTTGCAGCAAGATACATTTCCACAAAATTTTGATTTTAATTTTGTGGTTGCTATTCAACAACCTCTGTTTATGCCTAAACCCGGATTTAAATCACAACGGCAACGACCAAAATTTAACCAGATTCAACTTATACCTACCCTAAATGATCATTATCCGCTATTTACCTCTGATTTGGAAGGAAATACGATTTCTGCATTTTCTGAAAACAAATTAGAAAATTGTCAGGATACCCTTATACCGGTAATTGTCAGGTTTTCTAGATTAAATTGTGAAAGAAAAAAGGATATGATTTTCTGGTTTCAACCCTCCAATGAGTTTTTCAGGCAATTACCGGAGCGATATAAGTGGGTTGAGAAGGAATATTTAAAAATAAAGCAAATGAAGCAATTGGGGAATAACAAAAACATTGTTAAGTACGATATACAAAAATGGGTTAATAAGCAATTATTTCCGGTTGATACAATAATTTATGCAAGTGATAGAATTACCTATTTTAACGACAAAGAATTGGAAGCCATTGGAATGTTCAGGGCTCAAGATGGCATCCTTAAATTCCATTATTCTACTTCCTATGGGAAGTCGACAGGAATTCCCAATATTAATGAAACAGATTCAGGTAGGTATTATTCTTATGACACCACTTTTTATACCGATTTTTTAACAACACAATCAACTTATGAAAATGGTCAATTTACGGTGCATACTACTTCAGCTAAGGAAATGGATCAATTTTTAGTTGATGACGATGTTTTGTTTCCGGTTAAGACAGTAAACTTTGGAGATACTAGCGTTATTTATTGGTTTAATATTACTGATAGTTTATGGAGCTTATTACCAGAACGTTGCCAAAAATGGAGAGAAAGTTACAATAAAATACTGTTTCATAAATCGTTTTACCCCGATAAAAATATTGTTCAGTATATCAGTCAGGTTTTTTGGGATGACATATCGCAAGTCACTCTATTGGACTTGGATAAAAAGGAATTGGAAAACTTAGGCTTTGTTTTTTATCCCGATAGTGTGATATTTAATTGCACCTATCTGGGTGAATATGAAAAATATAGTAATAAAAAAATCATCACAACACCATTGCCTGACTATATGATGTCAAGTCAAAAAGTCAGAGAAAGTCTAAATAAATCTTTTGAATTTACCGACTGTATAAATCCTGAAGGATATAGTACCTGTTCAGCAATAGAGTTTGATGTGAAAAAACTTATTGAACAAACACCGAATAAAGATTTTCAATTTTTATGGTTAACTGACACTGAAGGAAGGAATGTAAATACTGTTTTCTCAAATAACAAGCTAAGCTTAAATGAAAACAATAGAATGACATATCTTATACCGGTATTAGTAAAACAGTCAATACTTTTCAGTGAACATGCCGAAGACCGAATTTTTTGGTTTACACCCACTGAAGCCTTTTTTGACAAATTGCCTGAAAGATACAAAGAAGGTTTGCGAAAGGAATTTAATGCAATAAGTAGTAATATTTTAAATCCCGATAAAACCCAAACCTGCACCTATTTCGAAGAATGTCGGGCTACGCTTCTTTTAACGGGTTATAATCTGTATCCAAACCCAGCTACTCATAATTGCAAAATTGAATTTGAATTGGAAAAAGCAACTCAAGGAAAAATACTTTTATCAAATATTACAGGCAGTATTGTTAAGGAGTTTATCACCAATAGTAATTTCGGGATGGGTAAAAATTCATTCGACCTTAATCTTAATGGAATATCTCCGGGTATATATCTTGTAACCATTTCAACCAAAGCTGGAATGGCCACAAAACGATTGATTGTGAGTGATTAGTTGTGGATTTTTTTAAACAAAAAACCACCTAAGAGTAAGGTGGTTTTTATGCTGAAATTAAGAAATACCGTGTAAAAATATTAGCATGGCATTTTTTTGGGGAAGGGCAATTGGAACTCGCAGCGCCCCATAGCAATAGGGACAGGCTGCTGCGAGAAAATAATAACAGAGTAGGCGATCCATTTTCTTAATGCTGTTCCCCAATGCACTCAATTAACCATATAGTAGTAGAAAAGCGAATTATTTGTTTGTAATAATTCGCTTTTCTACTATCTTTGCAATGTCAAACAGTTTGCTTAAATGAGAAAAAAGGTAAAAGAAATAATCGAAATAGTTGAAGCAGATGGTTGGTATTTGGCGCGTCAAAATGGTTCGCATAAACAATATTATCACAAAATAAAAAAAGGTTGTGTTACCATTCCCGATCATGGAAGAAATAAAGAATTGGATCATTTTATCGTCACCTCAATTCTTAAACAAGCTGGGATAAAATAAATTTTTTAAAATAAAAACTATGGAAAAAATAATTGTGGAAGTATATTATTCTGGAAATAATTATAGTGCATATATACCACTCTTACCAGGATGTATTACTGTTGGAGACACCATTGAAGAAATTGAAAAAAACATGAAGGTAGCTGTACCTTTTCATTTAGAAGGTCAAAGCGAATCGGGCGGAATGATACCCGAAGTATTTAAAGATGAATATGAACTTGTCTTTAAACTATCGGCCGAAGCATTACTTAATGCATATAGCAACATATTCACCAAAGCTGCATTAAGCCGAATTACGGGTATTAATGAACGGCAATTATGGCATTATGCGGCGGGAGTTAGCAAGCCTCGTCCAGCACAATTAAAACGGATTGAAGACGGAATACACAAAATTGGACGGCAACTTATTGCAGTATCATTGTAATTGCCTCAATTGTTATTTGGTTAGGTATATTGTAACACCATTCATTCAAGGGTTTGAAAAATAATATCCACTAAAAAATACTACATGATACGCTATGCAATAATCATTGAAAAGGCTGCCGATGGCGGTTATGGTGCTTATGTTCCCGATTTGCTGGGTTGTGTTGGAATGGGAGCAACTCATGAAGAAGTTGTAAAAAACATTATTGAAGGAATAAAATTCCATCTTGACGGTTTAAAACTAGAAGGGCTTCCTATTCCTTTAGCCAATTCAGAAGCAGAAAATTTAGTGTTTGAATATACTATGTAATTATTTAAAAACGGGTCATTGTCCCTAAATATATAGGTATAGAAATAAAAAACCGCCTCAATGGGCGGTTTTTTATTTCTAGTCTTAAAGCAATTATTCCTCTTTCTGTTCAGCTTCATATTCTTTCAACAGTTTGTCTTGAACTTCACCAGGTAATGGTGCATATTCGGCAAACTTCATGGTGTAGGTAGCACTACCCGAAGATAAAGAGCTTAGCGTGGTAGAATACTTATTCATTTCCGACAAAGGAACCTTTGCCTGCAATTTTTCATATCCCATTTCGCTGCTCATGCCCGAAATTATAGCACGGCGGCCTTGCAAATCGCTCATAATATCACCCAGATAGTCGCCTGGGACCAATACTTCAATATCATAAACGGGTTCCATGATTTTTGGACCAGCTTTTTTAAATGCAGCGCTAAATGCATGCCTTCCGGCCAACCGGAACGATATTTCATTGGAATCAACAGCGTGCATCTTGCCATCATACACACTAACCCTAATGTCGCGGGCATAAGAACCGGTAAGGGGTCCTTCTTCCATTTTTTCCATAATCCCCTTCAGAATAGCCGGTTGGAAGCGGGCATCAATAGAACCACCTACAATGCAATTGCTAAAAACCAGTTTGCCACCCCAGGGTAATTTATGTTCTTCCGTTCCGCGATGTGAAACTAAAATATCCCGTCCATCTATTTTAAAGCTCGATGGCGGTGGCATATCTTCGTAAAACGGTTCAATAACCATGTGCACTTCACCAAATTGTCCGGAACCTCCCGATTGTTTCTTGTGACGGTAATCGGCTTGGGCGGCTTTGGTTATGGTTTCACGGTAAGGTATTTTTGGATTCAAGAATTCTGTTTCCAATTTATACAGGTTGGTTAATTGCCACCGCATGGTATTCAAATGGAATTCCCCTTGACCATGAACAATTATTTGCTTCAATTCTTTTGAATACTCAACTAGTAGAGTTGGATCCTCTTCGTGCATCCGATGAAGCAATTCACCTAATTTTTCATCATCCGATTCGCTTAATGCTTTAATAGCGGTACGGTATTTTGGGTCTGGGAATGCAATGGGTGGAAATGCAGATCCAAATTCTTTTTCTGCTAAGGTATGATTGGTTTTTGTTTCTTTAAGTTTTACCATAGCACCTATATCACCGGCAACAATCTCAGTAAGCTTTATCCGGTTTTTACCGGCAACTGCAAAAAATTGAGAGATTCGTTCTTTGGCTCCTTTTTTTGAATTTATTAAATCCATTCCTTCGGTTAATTTTCCCGACATAACTTTAAAGAATAACACTTCACCCAAGTGTTCTTCAACCGAATTCTTGAATATAAATAGTGCGGTCTTTCCGGCAGGATCACATTTTATTTCTTTCCCATCCACATTCAAAGGACCCGTCATTTCCAGAGGACTTGGAGCTACATTGCCAACAAACTCCATCATACGTCGGATGCCCATATCTTTTTTTGCAGACACACAAAAAATAGGGAACATACTTCTTTTGCGAATACCAGCACGGATACCTTCGCGCATTTGGTCTTCCGTAAGGGTACCTTCATTAAAATAAAGTTCCATTAAATTATCATCGTTTTCTGCTGCCGATTCCACCAAAATATTGTGCAATTCCTCGGCACGCTCCATTTCTTCTTTGGGAATATCTAATATCTCAGGAACCCCTCCTTCGGGTTTCCATCTATAAAGTTTCATTTTCAAAACATCTACTACCGCGTTAAATCCTAAACCTGGGTTAACCGGATATTGAATTAAAACAGCTTTGGAGCCATAACGATTTCTTAAATCCTCTACTGATTTTTCAAAATTGGCTTTTTCATGATCCAATTGGTTTAAAGCTATGAGAGTAGCAACATTCAATCGCTTGGCGTGGCGGATTAAAATTTGAGTTCCAACTTCCACTCCTTGGGTGGTATTAATTACCATAATTGCGGAATCAGTAACAGCAAGTGATGAAATAACTCCTCCAACAAAATCGTCCAATCCCGGAGTATCAATAATATTTAATTTTTTATTATTGTACTCTACATGCATTACCGTTGAATAAATTGAACGTGCCTGTTCATGCTCTATCCGATGATAGTCAGAAACTGTGTTTTTACTCTCCACATCACCTCTTCGGTTAATTAAGCCACCTTCAAACATCATGGCTTCGGCCAGGGTAGTTTTGCCCGAACCGGCACTTCCCATTAGGGTAATATTTTTAATCTCGTTCGGTTGATAAACTTTCATTATTTTTTATATTTAGAATTAAACAATCGTTTGCGTGTTCTGCATTTATAGCAGGGCTTTCAAAATTAATAATATTTTAATAAGATGCAACTCTTCCTTTGGTATTGCTTACAATTAATTCTTAACATTAATTTTTCCATTGATATATATTATTATTAGAGCTAGTTGCAATTTAACCACCAATCAAATTATCATAATATAGTTTTAGATAAGGATACAATTGTTACTCGAAATGTGGAACAAAACTTTGTTTAGGGAAGAAAAATGAAGAAGAAGACTCAAATATTTTATAATTCGAAGTTTAAAAGACAATGGCAAAGCCTTTAAAATCCATCATAATTAGCTTTTTTACCTAAATATTAAAATATTTGCATGTGCCTATTGAATTAAAAAAAAACTTTTTTACCTTTGCGAACCGATTTTGTGGGTAAGAAAGTAATATAATAAATTAGATATGCCAACGATACAACAGTTAGTTAGAAAAGGGAGAACAGAGATTAACAAGAAAAGTAAAGCTCCTGCATTGGACTCATGTCCACAGCGTCGTGGTGTTTGTACACGGGTTTATACCACCACGCCAAAAAAACAGAATTCAGCCATGCGTAAAGTGGCAAGGGTTCGCTTAACCAATGGAAAAGAAGTAAACTCTTACATTCCAGGTGAAGGCCATAACCTTCAAGAGCACTCAATTGTTTTGATTCGGGGAGGTAGGGTAAAAGATCTTCCAGGAGTTAGATACCACATTGTAAGAGGAGCCCTTGATACATCAGGTGTTGAAGGTCGCACACAGCGCCGTTCAAAATACGGGACTAAAAAACCAAAAAAATAATCGAATTTATACTTAATAACAATGAGAAAATCAAAACCAAAAAGGCGGTTATTATTGCCAGATCCAAAGTTTAACGATGTATTGGTAACCCGTTTTGTTAACGACTTAATGGTAGATGGAAAAAAGAATGTGGCTTATGAAATTTTTTATGATGCCATAGGTATTGTTGCAACAAAAATGAAAGATAACGACCAGTCTCCACTTGATATCTGGAAAAAAGGATTACAGAATATTACACCACAAGTTGAAGTTAAGAGTCGTAGAGTTGGTGGTGCAACATTTCAAATTCCACAGGAAATCCGTGATTCACGCAAGGTTTCAATCAGTATTAAAAACATGATTCTATATTCACGCAAAAGAAGCGGAAGAAGCATGGCTGAAAAATTAGCGGCGGAATTTTTAGCAGCATACAACGAAGAAGGAGCTGCATTTAAAAAGAAAGAAGAAACACACCGTATGGCAGATGCTAACAAAGCATTTTCCCATTTCCGTTTCTAATTAAAAGTATTTGATACTATTTTATAGATTGTAATATAACATGGCAAGAGATTTAAGTTTAACCAGGAATATAGGAATTATGGCTCATATTGATGCGGGAAAAACTACCGCAACTGAGCGTATCTTATTTTATACTGGATTGACTCACCGTATGGGCGAAGTGCATGATGGGGCGGCAACAATGGACTGGATGGTTCAAGAACAAGAAAGGGGCATCACCATTACCTCTGCTGCAACTACTTGCTTCTGGAAATACCACGACGTAGAACACAAAATTAATATAATTGATACTCCCGGACACGTTGATTTTACTGTTGAAGTGGAGCGCTCATTGCGAGTACTTGATGGAGCAGTAGCTGTTTATTGTGCAGTTGGTGGAGTACAACCTCAATCAGAAACTGTTTGGCGACAAGCTGACAAATACAAAGTTCCTCGCATTGCCTTTGTTAATAAAATGGATAGGGTGGGTGCCGATTTCTTCTCGGTGGTAACACAAATGAGAGAGCGGTTAAACGCCAATCCAATTCCAATTCAAATTCCTATTGGCTCCGAAGCTGATTTTAAAGGAGTGGTTGATTTGATTGAAAATAAAGCCATTGTTTGGTACGATGACGAAGAAAAAGTAACTCGATACGAATATATTCCTATACCAGCTGACCTAGTAGCTACTGTTGAAGAATGGCGTGCTAAGTTAATTGAGTCAGTTGCTGAATTGGATGATACCTTATTAGAGCGGTTTTTTGAGGATCCAAATTCTATTACAGAAGATGAGATGCGGGCAGTAATCCGTAAGGCTACTGTTGAACAGGTAATTGTACCGGTTTTGTGTGGCTCAGCTTTTAAAAACAAAGGAGTTCAGCGTCTTCTTGATTCTGTGGTAGCTTACTTGCCAAGTCCTCTTGACATTGAAGGAGTTCATGGAATGAACCCAGACACCAACAAAGAAGAAATTAGAAAACCTAGCAATAACGAACCTTTTTCTGGATTAGCTTTTAAAATAGCAACCGACCCTTTTGTAGGACGTTTAGCATTTATTCGTGTTTATAGTGGAGTGCTTGTTGCCGGTTCATCGGTACTAAATATGCGTACCGGTAAAAAAGAGCGGATTTCGCGTCTTTACCAAATGCACGCAAACAAACAAAATCCAAAAGACGAAATTGAAGCAGGGGATATATGTGCAGCTGTTGGATTTAAAGATATTCGGACAGGAGACACGTTATGTGTAGAAAATAAACCAATTATCTTGGAAAGTATGTCTTTCCCAGAACCAGTTATCAGTGTTGCTATTGAGCCAAAAACTCAAAAAGACATGGATAAATTGGATTTGGCACTTCTAAAATTAGCTGAAGAAGATCCAACCTTCAAACTGAGAACTGATCACGATTCAGGACAAACCATTATAAGTGGAATGGGTGAATTACATCTTGAGATTTTGGTTGATCGTTTGAATCGCGAATTCAAAGTTGAAGTTAGTCAAGGTGCTCCTCAGGTTGCTTATAAAGAAGCTATTACAGCATTGGTTGAACATCGCGAAGTTTTCAAGAAGCAATCAGGTGGTAGAGGTAAGTTTGCCGATATCTCGGTACGCGTTTCCCCTGCTGATAAAGATGTTATTGGTGTTCAATTTATCGATTCTATAAAAGGGGGAACCATTCCTCGTGAATACATACCTTCAGTAGAAAAAGGTTTTAAAGAAGCACTGAAGAATGGGCCATTAGCAGGATTTGCAATGGAAAGCATAAAAGTAGAACTATACGATGGTTCATTCCACGCAGTGGATTCTGATCAATTGTCGTTCGAAATTGCTGCCCGTCAAGCTTACAAAGCAGCTTGTTCTAAAGCCAAACCAATCTTATTGGAGCCAATTATGTCAATTGAAGTAGTAACTCCTGAAGATTACATGGGTGATATCATCGGCGATTTTAACCGTCGAAGAGGTCAGGTAGAAGGAATGGAAGCTCGCATGGGTGCTCGCGTTATCAAAGCTAAAGTTCCATTGGCCGAAATGTTTGGTTATGTTACCGTGTTGCGTTCGTTATCATCAGGTCGCGCCACTTCAACCATGGAATTCTGCAAATATCAAGAAACACCAAAAGGAATTGCAACCGAAGTGTTAGAAAGTTTTAAAGGGAAAAAAGAATTATTATAATATATACTATAATATGAGCCAAAAAATCAGAATTAAATTAAAGTCATACGATCATAACTTGGTTGACAAATCGGCTGAGAAGATTGTTAAGACAGTGAAATCGACCGGGGCTGTTGTGAGTGGTCCAATTCCATTGCCTACTCATCGACGTGTTTTTACCGTATTGCGTTCCCCTTTCGTAAATAAAAAAGCAAGAGAACAGTTTGAATTGTGCTCTTATAAAAGGTTACTCGACATTTATAGTTCAACAGCTAAGACTATTGATGCCTTGATGAAACTTGAATTGCCTAGTGGCGTAGAAGTTGAAATAAAAGTTTGATAGAAATATAATTATAAAAATGGCTGGATTAATAGGAAGAAAAATCGGAATGACATCGATTTTCAGTGCCGAGGGAAAAAATATTCCATGCACGGTAATCGAAGCAGGACCTTGTGTTGTTACACAAGTGAAAACCGTTGAAACAGACGGTTACGAGGCTCTTCAACTTGGTTTTGACGACAAAAAAGAAAAAAAGTCGAACAAACCGCAGGTTGGACACTTTAAAAAAGCAGACACTACACCAAAAATCAAAGTGGCTGAGTTTTTGAAATTTGAACAAAAGTATCAGTTAGGAGATATCCTTACTGTGGATCTATTTAAAGACGAAATCTATTTAGATGTAAGTGGTATATCTAAAGGAAAAGGATTTCAAGGTGTTGTGAAACGTCACGGTTTTGGTGGTGTTGGTGATGCTACGCATGGTCAGCACAACAGGCTAAGAGCTCCCGGTTCAGTAGGTGCTTCTTCATTCCCTTCAAGGGTATTTAAAGGAATGCGCATGGCTGGACGTACCGGTGGTGACAAAGTAAAAGCACTTAGTCTCCGGATTGTGAAAATTATTCCCGAGAGTAATTTGTTGTTAGTGAAAGGGTCAGTTCCTGGTCCAAAAGGTGGATATTTAATAATTGAGAAATAATGGAATTAGTAGTCTTAAATCAAGCAGGCGAGGATACCGGTAAAAAAGTAGCATTGAATGATTCCATCTATGCAATAGAGCCCAACGATCATGCAATATATTTAGACGTTAAGCAATATTTGGCTAATCAACGTCAAGGTACGCATAAATCGAAAGAACGTGGCGAAATTGCAGGAAGCACCAGAAAGCTAAAAAAGCAAAAAGGAACCGGAACTGCTCGTGCAGGAAGCATCAAATCACCTATTTTTAGAGGTGGAGGTCGGGTATTTGGACCAAAAGTACGTGATTATTCATTTAAGTTGAATAAGAAGGTAAAAAGATTGGCTCGTATATCAGCATTAGCTTACAAAGCAAAATTGAACCAAATTCTAGTAGTTGAAGATTTGAATTTTGATACACCAAAAACAAAAGTGTTTTCTTCCATGCTTGAAAATTTGAAAATCAGTGATAAAAAGTCTTTGTTAGTAGTGGCTGAACAAGATAAAAACATATATTTGTCGTCGCGAAATTTAAGGGGCGCTGAAGTAGTAACTGCTGATATGCTTAATACCTATCAGATTATGAAAGCTTCATCTCTCGTATTTACTGAAAAATCAGTTGGTTTAATAGAAACTATCTTAGGATAAGAACAGGAGGGAATATGCAAATTATATTAAAACCAATCATTAGCGAAAAGATAACTGGCCAAACTGAGAAGTTAAACCGGTTTGGGTTTATTGTCGAGCGCACAGCTGATAAGATTCAAATAGCGAAAGCTATTGAAGAGTTATACGGAGTTAAAGTAGCTGCTGTTAATACCATGAGGTACGGTGGCAAACTTAAGTCGCGTCATACAAAAGCTGGTTTTGTTCAAGGAAAAACCAATGGCTTTAAAAAAGCTATGATTACCTTGGCCGAAGGCGAAACCATCGATTTTTATAGCAATATTTAGAAGACAGAGAATATAAAATGACTGCAAAGAAAATCAAACCGGTAACACCGGGACAAAGATTTAAGGTGGTGAGCAATTTTGATGCTGTAACCGCCAGCACACCTGAAAAATCATTGTTAAGTCCTGTTAGAAAATCTGGCGGACGTAACAACGTTGGCCGCATGACAATGAGATATATAGGTGGTGGACACAAACAACAATACCGTGTTGTTGACTTTAAAAGGGAAAAAGATGGTATTCCGGGTACTGTAAACAGTATTCAATACGATCCTAACCGGAGTGCACGAATTGCACTTATTTTTTATGCCGATGGTGAAAAGCGTTATATTTTAGCGCCAAACGGATTACAAGTTGGACAAGTACTTAACTCAGGAAAAGGAGTTGCTCCTGAAATAGGTAACACGTTGTTTCTTTCCGAGATACCATTGGGTACTATTATTCATAATATCGAATTACGCCCTAATGGCGGAGGGTCAATGGCACGCAGCGCCGGAACGTATGCGCAATTGACTTCACGCGAAGGTAAGTATGCAACCGTTAAATTACCTTCAGGCGAAGTTCGAATGGTTTTAGTTACATGCAAAGCTACTATTGGTTCAGTAGGTAATTCAGATCATGGTCTTTAAAGGTCTGGAAAAGCTGGTAGGAGCCGCTGGTTAGGTCGCCGCCCACGGGTACGTGGTGTGGTAATGAATCCAGTGGATCACCGAATGGGTGGTGGTGAAGGACGTGCTTCAGGAGGTCATCCACGCTCGCGTAAGGGGATTCCTGCAAAAGGATACAGAACTCGTTATCCTAAAAAGCAATCGAATAGGTTTATTGTAGAAAGAAGGAAAAAATAAATTAAGTAGATATGAGTCGTTCATTAAAAAAAGGCCCATTTATTCATTACAAACTCGAAAAACGAGTTGCTGCAATGAATTAATCAGGAAAAAAGAATGTAATCAAAACCTGGTCAAGGGCTTCGATGATGTCACCTGACTTTGTAGGGCATACCATAGCTGTACATAACGGAAACCGATTTATTCCAGTATATGTAACTGAAAACATGGTTGGTCATAAACTTGGCGAATTTGCCCCAACCCGTCAATTTAGGGGTCATGGAGGAAAGAAAAAATAATTATTTTAATCTGATGTAAAATGGGTGCAAGAAAAAGAAATAAAGCCAATCTGGATAAAGCAGAGAAGAAAAGCAAAAGCATGGCACAACTGCGCAATTGCCCAACTTCACCTCGCAAAATGCGTCTGGTGGCTGATCTAGTTCGAGGCGAAGAAGTAAATAAAGCATTAGATATTCTTCGTTTTAGTTCTAAAGAAGCAGCTGGAAGGCTTGAAAAATTATTGCTTTCAGCTATTGCTAATTGGCAACAAAAAAATGAGGGGGTTCGTATTGAAGAATCTGACCTTGTTGTTAAAGAAGTCTTTGTTGATTCCGCTCGTGTTTTAAAGCGTTTACGTCCTGCACCACAGGGTAGAGGACATAGAATCAGAAAAAGATCGAACCATGTTACCTTGGTTGTTGATAGCCGTAATAGTGAAATAATAAATAATTAAGAGACGATGGGACAGAAATGTAATCCAATAGGGAATAGATTAGGTATCATTAAAGGTTGGGATTCTAACTGGTTTGGTGGTAACCACTACTCTGAGAAATTAGTAGAGGACGAAAAGATTCGTAAATATCTTCATGCCCGTTTAGCTAAAGCAAGCGTTTCGAAGATTATTATTGAGCGTACGCTTAAACTTATTACCATTACGGTAAATACAGCTCGACCAGGAATTATTATCGGTAAAGGTGGACAAGAAGTAGATAAGCTGAAAGAGGAATTGAAAAAGATTACCAAAAAAGAAGTGCAAATAAATATCTTTGAAATAAAGAGACCAGAATTAGATGCATACCTTGTTGGTACTAATATTGCTCGTCAGTTAGAAGGTCGTATTTCACACCGCAGGGCAGTTAAAATGAGTATAGCTTCAACCATTCGTATGGGTGCTGAAGGTATTAAAATTCAAATATCAGGACGTTTAGGAGGAGCTGAAATGGCTCGTGCTGAAATTTATAAAGAAGGTCGCATTCCATTGCATACCTTACGTGCTGATATTGACTACGCTGCGGTAGAAGCTTTGACTAAAGTAGGGTTAATTGGTATAAAAGTTTGGATTTGTAAAGGAGAGGTTTATGGAAAACCAGATCTTACTCCAAACCTAGGAGGCCAAGCCCCGAAAAAAGGATTTAAGAAACGTAAGAATTAATCGATAAAACGGATTAAGGATGTTACAGCCAAAAAGAACTAAATACCGCCGGATGCAAAAAGGGCGGATGAAAGGAAATGCTCAACGAGGTAATCAACTAGCTTTTGGTTCATTTGGAATCAAAGGGCTTGAAGAAGCTTGGATTACCGGTAGGCAAATTGAAGCAGCCCGCCAAGCTGTGACACGTTTTATGAAACGTGAAGGACAAATTTGGATTCGGATTTTCCCTGATAAACCTATTACCAAAAAACCTGCAGAGGTTCGTATGGGTAAAGGAAAGGGTGCTCCAGAAGGTTTTGTGGCTCCAATTACGCCAGGACGCATCATTATTGAAGCTGAAGGTGTAACTTATGAAGTAGCAAAAGAAGCATTGCGCCTAGCGGCTCAGAAACTTCCAATCAAAACCAAGTTTGTAGTGAGAAGAGACTTTGTGGAAACTTCAATTTAACGAACAATGAAAGCTTCAGAAATAAGAGAATTGTCAACGCCTGAAATTATTGAGCGTATTGATGAAAACAAGAAAGTGTTAACCCGTTTGCGGTTAAATCATGCAGTATCTCCTTTAGATAACCCAAATAAAATTATGGAATCGAAAAAGAGCATTGCCCGATTAAAAACAGAGCTTAAGGTTAGACAAATTAACGAGAACAAATAATTTTGGCGATGGAAAATACAAGAAATCTGAGAAAAGAAAGGGTCGGAGTCGTTGTTAGCAATAAAATGGACAAATCTATAGTTGTTGCTATCGCTCGTAAGGTAAAACACCCGATTTACGGAAAATTCGTCAATAAGACTACTAATTTGCATGCACACGATGAAGAAAATACATGCAATATTGGTGATACTGTAAGGGTTATGGAAACACGACCACTCAGTAAAACAAAAAGTTGGAGATTAGTTGAAATTATCGAAAGAGTTAAGTAGCCATGATACAATCAGAAAGCAGATTAACCGTAGCTGACAACAGTGGTGCAAAAACATGTTTGTGCATCAATGTATTAGGTGGTTCGAAAAAACGTTATGCCACCATTGGCGACAAGATTGTTGTTACGGTGAAAAGTGCCATCCCAGGGGGAGAAATGAAAAAAGGTACTGTGAGCAGAGCGGTTGTTGTTCGCACTAAAAAGGAAATACGTAGGAATGACGGTTCCTATATTCGGTTCGACGATAACGCATGTGTTTTATTGAACAATGCCGGGGAAATACGTGGAACTCGTATTTTTGGACCAGTGGCCCGTGAATTGCGCGATAGTTATATGAAAATCGTTTCACTGGCACCTGAAGTATTATAATCAGTAAACACTATCAAGACATGCGTAAAAAATTGCATATTAAAAAAGGAGATGCCGTGGTGGTTATATCAGGGGAAAACAAAGGACAAAAAGGAAAAGTTCTTGAAGTTCTTTCTGAAAAACAACGCGCTATCGTCGAAGGGGTAAATATGGTATCAAAACATACCAAACCAAATGCTGCAAGTCCACAAGGTGGAATAGTTAAGCAAGAAGCCCCCATTCACATCTCAAATTTATTGAATGTGGATCCTTCTTCAGGTAAACCTACCCGTGTTGGAAGAAGGTTGAATTATAAAGGTAAATTAGTTAGGTATTCAAAAAAATCGGGAGAGGAGATTAAGTAATGGAATACAAACCAAGTCTTAGGACCAAATACGAGAATGAAATCATTCCCGCTTTGATTAAGGAATTTAGTTATACAACTCCGATGCAAGTTCCAAAATTGGAAAAAATTGTTATCAATCAGGGAGTTGGTAAGGCAACCGCCGATAAAAAACTTATTGATGTGGCTGTTGATGAGCTTACAACAATAACTGGGCAAAAACCTTTGAAAACTCTTTCGAAAAAGGATATTTCAAACTTCAAGTTAAGGAAAAAAATGCCAATTGGTGTTAAAGTTACCTTGCGGAGAGAGCGGATGTATGAGTTCCTTGAGCGATTAGTTGTTGTTGCTTTGCCCCGAATAAGGGATTTTAAAGGTATCAATAACAAATTTGATGGACGAGGAAATTACACCTTAGGTGTTACCGAGCAAATAATTTTCCCAGAAATAGATATTGATAAAATCAATACTATTTTAGGTATGGATGTTACTTTTGTAACTACAGCTAATACCGATGAAGAAGGTTATGCTTTGCTCAGAGAATTTGGTTTACCTTTTAGAAATCTTAAAAAGAACTAAGTTATGGCTAAAGAATCAATGAAAGCCCGCGAAGTAAAGCGTATGAAAACGGTAGAGAAATACGCTGAAAAACGCGCAAAACTGAAAGCTGCCGGAGACGCTGAAGGGTTACAAAAACTTCCTAGAAATGCTTCACCAATTCGCATGCACAACAGGTGTAGTTTAACTGGAAGACCAAAGGGATACATGAGGCAATTTGGCCTTAGCAGGATCACTTTTAGAGAAATGTCCCTTAATGGACTTATTCCAGGGGTTAAAAAGGCAAGTTGGTAAAATTTAAAGAGAAAGAAAATGACAGATCCAATTGCAGATTTTTTGACTAGAATTCGCAACGCCCAGATGGCAAAGCATAAGGTGGTTGAAATACCAGCTTCAAATATTAAGAAAAGTATGACTAAGATTCTTTTTGATCAAGGTTATATATTGAATTATAAGTTTGAAGAAAATTCTATTCAAGGTACAATTAAAATTGCATTAAAATACAACGGCGATACGAAACAGCCAGTTATTAAAAAATTGCAGCGTGTTAGCTCTCCTGGGTTACGGATTTATAAAAATGCCGATGACCTTCCAAGAGTCTTAAACGGATTAGGTGTTGCTATTGTTTCTACTTCACATGGTGTGTTAAGCGATAAAGAAGCCCGCTCCAAAAATGTAGGTGGAGAAGTATTGTGTTATGTTTATTAAAAAAAAGTAAAAATGTCACGAATAGGAAAATTACCTGTAGCTATACCAAAAGGAGTAACAGTTACTGTTGATGCTGCTAATATGGTAGTAGTAAAAGGGCCTAAAGGACAACTGCAACAGCAGGTTAATCCAGAGATTAAAGTGAATGTTGAAGGGGAAGAATTAGTTTTAGCTCGTCCTTCTGATTCAATTGCTCACAAATCAATGCACGGATTATACCGTTCCTTGTTGAAAAACATGATTGTAGGTGTTTCTGATGGTTATACCATTATAATGGAGTTTGTTGGTGTGGGTTATCGGGCTGAGGCCAAGGGTCAAATGCTTGAAATGAGCTTAGGATATTCTCACAGCATCATTTTTGAATTACCTGGTGAAATTAAAGTTGAAGCTCTTACTGATAGACGCGCTAACCCAAAAGTTACTTTAACAAGTTGTGATAAGCAACTGATTGGACAAATAGCTGCAAAAATTAGAGCTTTCAGGAAACCAGAGCCTTATAAAGGTAAAGGTATTAAGTTTGAAGGAGAAGTATTACGAAGAAAAGCTGGTAAATCAGCAGGTAAATAACATTTAAAAAGGTTTAATTATGGCTCACGATAAAAAAATCAGACGTCAGAAGATTAAAGAGAGCATACGTTCCCGAGTAAGTGGAACTGCTGATATGCCTCGTTTGAGTGTTTTCCGGAGCAACAAACAGATATCGGTTCAATTGATTGATGATGTTGCAGGAGTTACCCTTGCTTCAGCTACTTCTTTAGAAAAGAGCATTGCTGAATTCAAAGGAAATAAAACTCAAAAAGCAGATAAAGTAGGTGAATTAATTGCCAAGGTGGCTATTGAGAAAAATATTAACAGTGTGGTCTTCGACCGCAACGGTTTCTTATACCATGGTAGAGTTAAAACTCTGGCTGAGGCTGCCAGAAAAGGAGGACTTAAATTTTAGAAGTTATGTCAAGCATCAGAAAAATTAAAACAACAGACTTAGAGTTAAAAGACCGTTTGGTTGCAATTAACCGTGTTACTAAAGTAACTAAAGGGGGTCGTACTTTCAGCTTCTCAGCAATTGTGGTAGTAGGAAATGATAATGGAATTGTTGGTTATGGATTAGGAAAAGCCAGCGAGGTTACTACTGCAATCAGTAAAGGCATTGAAGATGCAAAGAAAAACCTGATAAAAGTTCCAGTAATTAATGGAACTATTCCTCACCAACAAATAGCACAATTTGGAGGAGCTGATGTTTTCATAGCTCCTGGATCACATGGTACTGGAGTAAAAGCTGGAGGTGCTATGCGGGCGGTTCTTGAAAGTGTTGGTATAAAAGATTGTCTGGCTAAATCTAAAGGTTCTTCAAACCCTCATAACGTTGTTAAAGCCACTATTGCTGCTTTATTGCAACTACGGGATGCATACAGTGTAGCCAATGAAAGAGGAGTTTCTTTGGAAAAAGTATTTAAAGGATAAAATAAGTTACGACATGGCAAAATATCGCATTAAGCAGATAAAAAGCAAAATTGGCAGTACCCAACGCCAAAAAGCAACTCTTGAAGCATTAGGTTTTCACAGAATGCATGAAACATTGGAGAAAGAGGGTACTCCTGAAATTTTGGGAATGATAAATAAAGTTAAACACTTAATTTCTTTGGAAGAGATTAAATAATAGTTGATGATATGGATTTAAGTACATTGAAACCAGCTGGAGGTTCCGTTCATTCAAGCAAAAGGATTGGTAGAGGACAAGGTTCAGGTCATGGAGGCACGTCAACACGTGGTCATAAAGGAGCTAAATCAAGGTCAGGTTATTCCAGGAAAGTTGGTTTTGAAGGAGGACAGATGCCTTTGCAGCGTAGAGTTCCAAAATTCGGTTTCACAAATATTAACCGTAAAGAATTTAAGGCTATCAATATTGGCGACATCCAGAAATTGGCTGATGCCAAAGGTTTAACAACCATTGAAGTTCATCACATGTATGAAAGTGGTTTGTGTTCAAAAAATGATAGAATTAAAATTCTTGGTAACGGAAAAATAACCTTAAAGCTTGAAATTAAAGCTCATGCTTTTTCAAAATCAGCTGTTGAAGCTATTGAAAAGCTCCAAGGTACAGTAGTAACTTTGTAATTCTAAATGAATGAAGCGATTTATTGAAACCTTAAAGAATATTTGGAAGATTGAAGATTTAAAAGCCCGAATTTTAACAACATTGGGGCTTATTCTTGTTTACCGTTTAGGAACTAAAGTGGTTCTTCCAGGCATTGATCCATCACAATTGGCGGCCTTAAAAGACCAAACTGCAGGTGGTGTACTTGGGTTGTTGGATATGTTTTCAGGAGGTGCTTTTTCAAATGCATCAATTTTTGCATTGGGTATTATGCCTTACATTTCAGCGTCTATTGTAATTCAGCTTCTTGGCATGGCAGTTCCTTATTTTCAAAGGCTGCAGCGTGAAGGAGAAAGCGGTCGTCGTAAAGTAAACCAAATAACCCGTTATTTAACGGTTATTATTCTACTTTTACAAGGCCCCAGTTATTTGGCCAATCTTCATGCACAATTACCTGCATCCGCTTTTGTTTTATCAGGAGCCTTCTTTACCATATCTTCGGTTTTAATTCTAGCTGCAGGAACTATGTTTGTTATGTGGTTGGGTGAAAAAATTACAGATAAAGGTATCGGTAATGGTATTTCATTGATAATTATGATTGGTATTATAGCTCGACTTCCGTCAGCTATGTGGGTAGAATTTATTTCCCGTGTAAATCAACAGGGTGGTGGATTGGTTGTATTTTTAGTTGAAATGATTGCATTGGCTGGAGTGGTTACTTTGGTTATACTATTGATTCAAGGGACTCGAAAGATTCCAGTTCAGTATGCCAAACGAATTGTTGGAAATAAACAATACGGTGGAGTTCGGCAATACATTCCGCTAAAAGTAAATGCATCAGGAGTTATGCCTATCATTTTTGCTCAAGCTATTATGTTTTTACCTATTGTTTTAGTAGGATTTTCAAGTAGCGATTCAGCAACGGGTATTGCAGCGCGTTTATCGGATCATACAGGGTTTTTGTATAATTTGATTACTGCATTATTAATTATTCTGTTTACCTATTTTTATACAGCCATCATTATTAACCCAACACAGATGGCTGAGGATATGAAGAAAAACGGTGGATTTATACCTGGTGTTAAACCCGGTAGAAAAACTATTGAATTTCTTGACTCCGTAATGTCAAAAATTACATTGCCAGGTTCCATATTTCTTGCATTTGTTGCGATTATGCCCGCATTTGCAATGATTGCCGGAGTTGACACTAATTTTGCTTATTTTTATGGTGGCACTTCACTTTTAATTTTGGTTGGGGTTGTTTTAGATACCCTGCAGCAAATTGAGAGTCACTTATTAATGAGACATTACGATGGATTGATGAAGAGCGGCCGAATTAAAGGGGGTCGAAACGTAATCTAATCCGAATTTAAAGTTACGTTCTTTGATGTTATTTTTAAGTCAACCGATGAAATGTATCGGATTAATGAAAGTTTTATATTTGTTTAGAAGGTAAAATAATTCAGTTTTTAAGGTCGAGTTTGTATTAATTTATAAATATTGTTCTTTAAATTCCGCTTATTCTACGTACTATCCGATAGCGTCTTTCCTTAATTAACATTGATTTCAAATTATAGCTGTTTGTTTTATTAGTTTAAAGCCTTTATGAATTGAGTTGCAAAAGGGTTTTAAATATTTTAAATAACAGTTTATAATCAAGTACAAAACGTCAAATTCATTTGTGAATTTTTTTGAGGTAGGTTATTTAAAAAAGAAGTGTATGCTTTTTTAGATTTATTGAACTCTATCAGAAGTGATTTTTATGTTAGTTCTTAGCTCCAATGATTTATTTCTGAAGTCGCCTAATTTTTTGGGTAGATGGGGGTTAGACTTTAATAGCAAAAGAAAGGAAACAACCAGTTCAATTTGATAGAACCTATAAAAGATATCAAAATATACTGTGGTTAATCCTTCTGAAGTTAATTGAAAAAAGTTAGTAAAAAAAATTATGGCCAAACAGAGTTCAATAGAACAAGATGGTACCATTATCGAAGCATTAAGCAATGCGATGTTTCGTGTAGAACTTGAAAATGGGCATGTTATTACAGCACATATCTCAGGAAAAATGCGTATGCATTATATAAAAATTCTACCTGGTGATAAAGTGAAAGTTGAGATGTCGCCTTATGATTTAACCAAGGGACGTATATCATTTAGATACAAATAATAGAACTTAAAGAGATGAAAGTAAGAGCATCAGTAAAAAAGCGTAGTTCTGATTGTAAAATCGTACGTAGAAAAGGACGTTTGTATGTGATTAACAAAAAAAATCCAAAATTTAAGCAACGTCAAGGATAATTTTATAACTTTGCAAACCGAAATTTTAAAAAGTAATTTATGGCAAGACTTGTAGGTGTTGATTTGCCGAACAATAAGAGGGGTGAAATTGGACTCACTTATATTTTCGGAGTCGGACGTAGTGCGGCACGTACTATATTAAACGAAGCTAAAATCAGCTACGACACTAAAGTTAAAGACTGGACGGATGATGAAATTGCATCACTTCGAAAAGTACTTAACGAAAATTATAAATTGGAAGGTGAACTTCGCTCAGAGATTCAGTTAAACATTAAACGTTTTATGGATATTGGTTGTTATCGTGGTGTTCGTCACCGTGTTGGATTACCAGTTCGTGGGCAGCATACCCGAAACAATGCACGTACACGCAAGGGAAGAAAGAAAACCGTTGCAAACAAAAAGAAAGCTACTAAATAAGGGATAAGTTATTATGGCACAGAAGTCAAAAACTGCAAGAAAGAAGACCGTTAAGGTTGAAGCTAGCGGACAAGTCCATATTCATTCGTCGTTTAATAATATTATTATTTCGATTACGAATAATGACGGACAAGTAATTTCATGGTCATCAGCTGGTAAGAATGGATTTAGGGGGTCGAAAAAGAATACTCCTTATGCTGCTCAAGTTTCAGCCGAAGATTGTGCAAAAGTGGCCTTTGAAGGAGGTATGAGAAAAGCCAAAGTTTATGTAAAAGGCCCTGGCACAGGAAGAGAATCTGCTATTCGATCGATTCACAATCAAGGAATTGAGGTTGTAGAGATTGTAGATGTTACTCCATTACCTCATAATGGTTGCAGACCTCCTAAAAGGAGAAGAGTTTAATTTGTTTTGTATTGATTTAAAAAATAGCAGATGGCTAGATATATTGGACCAAAAACAAGGATTGCCAGAAAATTTGGCGAACCAATCTACGGACCAGACAAATATTTTGAGAGGAAAAATTTTCCTCCCGGTCAACATGGTTTAAAAAAGAAGAGAAAAAAATCTTCTGAATATGGAATACAGTTGTTGGAAAAACAAAAAGCTAAATATACCTACGGTATTTTAGAAAAACAGTTTGCCAATTTATTTCATAAAGCACAACGTAGTAAAGGGATTACTGGTGAAGTTTTGTTGCAATTATTGGAATCGCGATTAGATAATGTAGTTTATCGTTTAGGTATAGCTCCTACTCGTGCAGCTGCCCGTCAATTGGTTTCGCACAAACACATCGTAGTAGATGGTGAATTGGTAAACGTACCTTCCTACTTACTGAAAGCAGGTCAAGTAATTGGTGTTCGCGAGAAATCGAAATCACTTGAAGTAGTTTCAAATTCCTTAACAACTGGAAGTCACAGTCGTTACCCATGGTTAGAATGGGATAAGGATCAAAAAACCGGGAAATACCTTACTGTTCCTGAGAGGACTGAAATTCCTGAAAACATTAAGGAACAATTAATCGTAGAATTATACTCTAAGTAATTTTTATATTATGGCAATTTTAGCTTTTCAGAAGCCCGATAAAGTTGTAATGCTGGAAGCGGATGACCATTCAGGAAAATTCGAATTCAGACCTTTAGAACCTGGTTACGGAAATACCGTCGGTAATGCTTTACGCAGAATTCTGCTTTCCTCTTTAGAAGGGTTCGCAATTACTACTCTTAAATTAGAAGGGGCTGAACATGAATTTTCGACCCTACCTGGAGTGAAAGAAGACGTAACCGAATTAGTTTTAAATTTAAAACAAGTGCGCTTCAAACAGCAGATTGAAGATATTGATCATGAAAAAGTATCAATTACTATAACTGATCAAGAAGCTTTTACGGCTGGTGATATGTCACGGTTCATAACTGGTTTCGAGGTTTTAAATCCTGATTTGGTAATATGCCGGCTTGATTCTTCAGCCAAACTTCAATTGGAAATAACTATCAATAAAGGAAGAGGTTATATTCCTTCGGAAGAAAACATGCCTGTTGATGCTGAGTTTGGTGTTATTGCTTTGGATTCAATTCATACCCCTATACGCAATGTTAAATTTGCGGTCGAAAATTATAGGGTAGAGCAAAAAACAGATTACGAAAAGCTTATTTTAGAGATAAAAACTGATGGATCAATCCATCCAAAAGATGCATTGAAAGAAGCTGCAAAAATCCTTATTTATCACTTCATGTTATTTTCTGATGAGAAAATAACATTGGATTCTGATGAAAAATATCAAGCAGAAGAGTTTGATGAAGAGGTATTGCACATGCGTCAGCTTCTTAAAACCAAATTAGTTGACATGGATCTTTCTGTTAGGGCATTGAATTGCCTAAAAGCAGCCGATGTGGAAACTTTGGGTGATTTATGTACCTACAATAAGAACGATTTACTCAAATTCAGAAATTTTGGAAAGAAGTCGTTGACTGAATTAGAGGATCTGTTGGATTCAATGAATCTTACTTTTGGAATGGACATCAGTAAGTATAAACTTGAGAAAGAATAATTGAGATGAGACACAATAAAAGTTTTAATCATTTAGGTAGGCAAGCTGGTCATCGTAGTGCCATGTTATCAAATATGGCAACCTCGTTGATTCTACACAAAAGAATAAACACTACCGTGGCCAAAGCGAAAGCTTTGAAAATATATGTTGAACCATTGATTACTAAATCAAAAGTAGATTCGACACATTCCCGTAGGGTGGTATTCAGCTATCTTCAAAATAAAGATAGCGTTTCTGAGCTTTTTCGTGACATTGCTGTCAAAGTAGCCAATCGTCCTGGTGGGTACACCCGCATTTTAAAAACAGGCAACCGGATTGGTGATAACGCTGAAATGTGTATTATAGAATTGGTTGATTACAACGAAATTTATACACAAGAACGCAACACAACTGAAAAACCTGCTGCAAAACGCAGAAGAGGTACAAAAAAGAAATCATCAGACGAAGCAACTCCTGTAGCAAAAGCTACTAAGAACGTTGATGCTGTAAAGGAAACCAAAACAGCTCCGGTTGCACCCGTTACCGATGCCGAAGAAATTAGCAGCCCTGCTGCTGAAGAGGCACAAAGTGATGAAAACAAAGTTGAATAATTTAAGATTTTAACACGGTTAAAGAGGGATAAAATGACTAATTTTATCCCTCTTTCCATTTTAAAAAAATGTTAACTTAAAATTTAAAAACTAATAATTATGGGATTAATTGCAAATGTTCACGCCCGTGAAATTATGGACTCGCGTGGAAACCCAACCATAGAGGTGGAAGTTACCCTTGATTGTGGTATTGTTGGTAGGGCAGCTGTTCCATCAGGTGCTTCAACCGGTGAAAATGAAGCCTTGGAACTTAGGGATGGTGATAAAAGCCGTTTCTTAGGAAAAGGCGTACTAAAAGCTGTGACCAATGTGAATGACACCATAGCACCAAAACTAATAGGTTGGCCTGTTACTGACCAGGTTGGTATTGATCATTTAATGTTAAAATTGGATGGTACCAAGACTAAAAGCAAATTGGGAGCCAATGCCATTTTAGGTGTTTCGTTAGCAGCCGCGAAAGCTGGTGCTGAATATGTTGGTTTACCTTTATACCGATATATTGGAGGGGTTAACGCTGTTACATTGCCAATACCGATGATGAATATAATCAATGGTGGTTCGCATTCAGATGCCCCAATTGCCTTTCAAGAATTCATGATTAGGCCTATTGGTGCACCAAGCTTCCGTGAAGGGTTACGCATGGGAGCAGAAGTTTTCCATAGTTTAAAGAAAGTATTGCACGACCGTAATTTAAGCACTGCTGTTGGTGACGAAGGAGGTTTTGCTCCTGCATTGAAAGGTACTGAAGATGCGTTGGAATCAATTCTTACGGCTATCAAAAAAGCGGGTTACAAACCAGGTAAAGATGTTACTATCGCCTTAGATTGTGCTGCTTCGGAATTCTTTAAAGATGGTATTTACGACTATTCAAAATTTGAAGGGCCTAACGGTGCTAAAAGAAACAGTGCCCAACAAGCAGATTATTTGGCTAAACTTTCAGAAAACTACCCAATTGATTCCATCGAAGATGGTATGAGTGAAAATGATTGGGCAGGTTGGAAAATGCTAACCGATAAAATTGGCAAAAAGATTCAATTAGTTGGTGATGATTTGTTTGTAACCAATGTTGACTATTTATCGAGAGGGATTAAAGAAGGTTGTGCCAATTCAATTTTAGTTAAAGTAAACCAAATTGGCACCTTAACTGAAACTATGAATGCCATTGAAATGGCTCACAGGGCAGGATATACATCAGTTACATCGCACCGTTCAGGAGAGACTGAGGATGCAACTATTGCCGATATTGCCGTTGCAACCAACGCAGGTCAGATAAAAACCGGTTCAATGAGTCGTTCAGATAGGATGGCTAAGTACAACCAATTGCTTCGAATTGAGGAAGAATTGGGTGATTTAGCTGTTTATGGCTATAAGAAATAAGAGTATAAAAAAACCCGCTACTGCGGGTTTTTTTTATTAGATATTGCTTATTACTGCAAATTCAGTGTTGTTTTCTTTATGTATGGTAATTACCAATTGTTCCTGATTGCTATTAATTTCAGCTAATTTAGAATCATTGTCAATTAAGATTATCCATTGGCATGTATAATTTCTAAATAGATTTAATACATTCGATAAAACAGTATTTTGTTTTAATTCGTGAGCTATTGATTTTATTTGATTTATTGACCTAAGATCAGCAATCAAAACATCACCTTTGGTTGGATTTACGGCACTTAAAAAGTCGTTGTAAGGCAAATTGTAGTAATAAATTTGTTGTAAAGTCAGTTCTTCGTAACACTTTTTAATCTGATGGGCGAGTAGTTTAAAGTGGTTTTTATAAGTTTCATCCTCCCCATATTGACTTTTAAGATTACCATTGGTGTCGTAAGTAATTTTATTTCCTTTACTGGTTTGTCCAATAAAATACCAAAACGATAGTTGTTTATATTTATCAATACAATCAACCATATTGGTATTTTGAAGATTAACAATATTTTGAAAATGATTAAAGAACCCTGTTTTAAAACCAATTTCAATTTGTTTGTTGAATAATTCGAGCGACTTTGAGTATTTTAATTTATTTGTAGAGTCTTTAATTTTAGCAATTTGTTTCACCACGCTTTTTATTAATGAATTGATGAACAAATCCTGAGTTATAGTGAATGATTGACTAAAAAGAGGGGTGAATTTTTCGATATCGGTATTCATGAGGACAATTGCACGAACCATGAATTGCATATCTTCAAGGGTAATAATACCATTCTCAAAGTCTTGATATGAGATATAAATTTCTTTTGATGAGAGTTGGCTGAATTCCTCAATTAATTCCCAATTTAAAGCAATAGTTGAAATAAATTCATGAAGTTTGGTTGAACCTAGGTTTTGATAAAATTGGATTACCTCTATGTTAGTATCATTAATTATGCAGAAAGTCCCTTTTTTATGGGTAAAAAGGGAAGCTCCTTTTCCAATATTTATGTGGATATACCTTTTATATGAGCTCAAATTAAGCGATTCATCTGGCTTATAATTGAATAAAAAAGGTGAAATTATTGAAGATTGCATTTTACTAATTGTTAGTTTCCACTACTAAACTAGCCTAAATTAGTTTAGTTTTTGTAAAATCTCAAAAAAAAAATCGGTTTTTTACGATGAATATTAAAAAAGAGTCATTTTGAGGTATAATTATGTTTCATAAGCAATTCATTTTATAGTTGAAAAGAGTTAGATAAAGGCATAAAAAAACCTTTGATTATATTAACCAAAGGTTTTAAAAATTTTGTTCCTATTAAAGCTTAATAGATAATAACCACAAAATATTTTGAAACGCTCCAAAATTCTTGTGGATTTTTAACAACTAAACTATCCACAGGTTTTTCGCCAAATAGTTGATATGAATTGGATGGATGCGTAGTAATTATTTTAATTTTCTTTGCTTTTAACTCAAAAGATGTTTGGTTTCTAATGTCAATGGTGTTGAACAATCCTTTGTCGAAATATTTATTAAGTGTTTTGCCAGTACCCATGCCAATAAACCCACCTTTTGTATCAAGGATTTTCATTTCCTTCAATTCTTTTTCAGTACCAAAAAGGTAATAAGCAGTATTTAGGTTTTCATCCTGAACTTTTATTAATTCTTTTTTTACTTCAATATCGAATTTTAGTGTATCCATTGAATAGGTAAGTTCATCAATTTTTAGGTTCATATTTAGCAATTGTTGCCTGAGATTGATGATAGCAATATTTTTCTCAGCTAGTTGGGCTTCTAAGCTTTCAATGGTTTTTTGGAGCGCACTGTTTTTTACATGCGCATTTTTTAAGAGGCGTTCAAGTTTTGCAACTTTCTCTTTATTCTTTAGCATTAAGTCGTAAATAGAATTGATATCTGCATTAATTTTTTCTTCTCTGGTTTGTGGGTTTTCAACATCTTTTACCGCAAGAGAAATGATTTTCTCTTTTTCTTTGATGGTTGCCAGATTATTTTCAATTTCAGAGAAAGTGCCCATAATGCCATAAATGGCAGAGTCTTTTTGGAGGACTAATCGTTGCAAGCTATCGCTTCGCATTTGGGTGTCGTTCAATTGTTTTTTTTGTTTGGCACATTGGGTAAAAAGCATGGTTAGTGCAAAAAGAAGAATTAAGTTTTTCATATTGGTAAATTATTAGTGGATTGTTTCGAAAACAAAAAATGATACTATTTGGTGAAATGATTGATACAAATTAATAGCTATACAATATTAACGAAAAATAAGGATAAGTATTGGGTGGAATTTAATTATTTTTTGAAGGGTTAATTTCATCCTGCATTAAAAAATCAGAAAGACTCGTATCATGGTTCAGACTTAGTTTGATGCGTAAACGGTAGCGACTGATTTCAACTGATCGGGTAGAAATGTTGAGCAAATGGGCAATTTCCTTGGAACTGAAATTCATGCGGAGGTAGGAACACAAACGAATATCGTTATTAGTTAGTTTGGGATATTGTTCTTTCAACATTTTAAAATAGCCTTCTTGCGATAGTTTTAAATTGTGCAAGGCCATTTTCCATTCCTTTGTCTGTAATTCTAAACCTTGCGATATATGGGCATCGAGCTTATGTATGAATTTTGTTGAAAACTGACTGGGTTCATTTTTAATGGTATCAATTTCGGTACGTAGGTTTTGAAGCGACTCGTTTTTTTGTATCAAGTACCTCAAAGTAAGCATCAGTTCAACATTGGTATTTTGCAGCCGGGTTTCAAGCGATGTCTGTTTTATTTCAAATTCGAGCAGTTTACGTTGTTTATGGAGCTTATTTTTGATGATTAAATATATGGAGTATATCAAGGCTAGGGCGATGACTAAATAGGCAAAATAAGCCCAAGCGGTAAAGAACCAAGGCTCGTTAACGCTAAAAGGGGTTGATAATGCCTCCGATTCAGAGTCAACGGTTATTTCGAGGTGGTAATTACCCGGTTTGAGATTGTAATAGAATATTTCGTTGTATTTTGTGGAATTCCATTTTACGTCAATTTCTTTTATCCGATATTTATAAAGGGTGTTTGAAAATGAGACTGCTGAAGGATCGGAAAAAATAAAAGCTACATTATTCATGGTGTATGGAGTTTCAATAGCAGGCCCGTTGGGGCAAATGGTAACCGATTTTTTATTGCCATGGAACTGAATACTTTTGATAAAAATAGAAGCCGTGCGGTTACTGTTTAGGGTTGAACTATTTTTGAGCAACGCAAAACCATTGCGGGTGGAAAGAATAAAATCGCTGTTATTGGTAGGAAGGATTTCTAAATCTTGCCCCGACATGCTTTCATCTTCAATATAATATTCGTTGATTTTAGTAAGTTCAAAATCAATGGATATTTTAAAGAGGCCAACTCTATTTTTTAATACAAACCAGTATTGGTTTTTCTCGAATGGTATTATTTGGGATGCTTGTTTGTAGTTGCCAAGAGCTTGGTTCAGGGCATCAAAAGGCACTATTTTATTGTCAACATAATCGAATGTATAAAAATCTTTACCTGTTGAAAAAACTACCCGGTTATTCAGTTTATACACATCGGTTAGGCCAATGGTTTTTTTAAGGTTGGTATAAGGATAAATGCCAACAATAGAATCTAAGGTTTCGTTTGGTTTTAGCTGGTAAATCCCTTTTTGCGGGTGCGATACCCAAATGTACCCCAAATAATCGATTTCAAGGTGCCTACTGGGTTCCGTAAAACCCGATAACCGTTTATGTAACTTCCATTTCCCTTGGCTATCTTTCATTAGGGCGACTAAACCGGTATAGGTTCCTTCAATCAAATAGTTGTTATAAGGGCGAATTGTCCACCCGCCGGTGATTGGAGAAATTTTATTGAATTGGTTGTTGGCCACTTCAAAAGTACCTTCGTTATGCCCACACAGTATTTGGTTGTCGAATTGGTTTAATGTCCAAACCTGACCTTGGCTTTTTGGGACAAAGGATAGTTTTCCAAAACTGATGGAATTATCAGTTTGGTTGATTTCAGATTGGAATAACCCATGATTGGAACCCAAATAGAGTGTGTTTTGGTTTATGAGCAAGGTATAAATGGTTCCTAAACTTCCGGTTGAAGTGGAGTAATAAGCAATATTGGAACCTTGGTTTATATAGTTTACCCCTTCATCGAGCCCTACCCATAAATTGTTGTCGTTAGTTGGAGCAAAACACAGTACGGTATTGTTGTTGAGCCCATTGCCATAATTGTACTGTTCAGTAATTTGTCCCAATTGGTTGGTTATAACAATTCCATTGAGGATGGTTCCAAAAGCATAGGTGTTTTTGCTGAGGTAAACTGCCGCGTTACAGTTTTGGTATTTTAAATATTCTGAAACCTCGGTATCCCAATAGGTAAAACCTTGATTTTCCATTTTGTAGATGCCATTCTTCTCGGTGCAAACCAACATTCCTGAGTTTTCGGTTGGAATGATGGCGTGGATTTTCTTTTGATAAAAAAACTCACTTCCGTTAATAAACGAAAAAGTATTATTTTGGAAATAGTACAACCCTTGGTCGAGGACCTGAACAATTAACCGGCTGTTGACCTGAAACATAAAAAGCATATAATTTGGTGCCGTAATAGCCGAAACTGTACTTTGGTTAAAAGTATATATGGTAGTAAATGATTGGAAAAAAACCTCATTTTTCAGGATGTATATTTTCCAGATTTCATCGTTGGGGCTAACGCCAATGGAATCGGATAGCGAATGGTACTTAAGGATACAGTCGGAACCTTTTTCCCAATATCCAAACGATTCAAAACCACCGGTATAAATCCTTTCCGAAGAATCTATTTTAATGGAACGTAGCATCTTTTTATCGGGGGTTTCCCAAGTAATAAAGTCAACCCATCGTATTCAATTAATCCGTTGTTGGTGGCAAAGTAAACCAACCCATTGGTGGGTGAGGCTTGAATTCCCCATGTTTGGGAATTTATTTTGAAATTGTTTTGCAGGTAATGGATAATTTCATCCTGCGACCTAGAATTCAGCGGAAATAAAAAAAGAAATGCCGGTAATATTTTAAATATGAAAACCCTGAAAGTTGATGACATTGGCAAATAAAATTTGAGTTGGGGAACAATTTACAAAAAAAAGCGGGCATTTTTCATTTATCAGTTGACATTCATTAAGAATAGGACTATGATTAACTAAGATTATTATAATTTAATAAGATATAGGAAACCATAATTTTATCTTTAAAATCCTAAAAATCAGTGTACTATTTATCTTCTAGAGGTATCGCCTTTAAAAGTTGAACCCTTTCAGGGTTCTGTTCGTTACAGCCTTATATACCAAGGGTTTCACCCTTGGTTATTCATGGTTAAACCACTTCGTGGTTTTCAATTTTCAGAATATAAAATCCTGAAAGGATTTAACTTTGAATAGCCCCGCGTGAAATGCGGGGTATGTGAAACCTGTTTTTCAATGAACCCTGATAAGGGTTCAATTCTATTGCAATATTTTAAAAGCGATTTTCTGATTCATCCTCAAAAATTGTAAACTACTTTTAATTGATTATGAAAAATGCCAAAAAGCGGATACATTTTCACAACGAATCCGCTTTTTACCATAACAACTATCACTCAACCCGGAAAGAACTTTTAATGCCGTTTGATGAATTGGGACCAACTTGTAACACAAAATCGCCGGGTTCACAGGTATAATCCATTTCTAAATTGTAAAACCGGAGGTCGTTGGTTGTTAGTTTAAAAGAAACCTGTTTGGTTTCACCAATGGGTATAAATACTTTATTAAACCCTTTTAATTCATTAACCGGACGGGTAACACTTCCAACCAAATCGCGAACATAGAGCTGAGCTATTTCCTCGCCATTAAATGCTCCTGTGTTTTTTATATCAACCCAAATTGTCAAGGTATCACCGGGAACTAATTTTTGCTTACTAATCGAAAGGTTTGAATATTCAAAAGTGGTATAACTCAAACCATAACCAAACGGATACAAAGGCTGGTTGGTACAGTCTAAATATTTTGATTGGAAACGATAATCCGGGTTTTTTGGATCCACCGGCCGTCCATCATTTTTCATGTTGTAGTGTATGGGAATCTGCCCTACGTTTTGGGGAAAGGTCATAGTTAGTTTTCCCGATGGAATTGCCTTTCCATATAAAAGGTCAGCAATACCATTTCCCGACTGGGTGCCTCCAAACCAGCATTCCAATATTGCCGGAGCTTGTTTGTCAAGCTCGGGGATTGTTAACGGACGACCGTTGAAAAGTACTACAGCGGTTGGTTTACCCAACTCAATTATTTTTTCGGCCAATTGCATTTGAACACCTGGCAACCCCAAATTAGTACGGCTAGATGCTTCGCCCGACATATCGCGGTTTTCGCCTAAAGCCAGTATTACATAATCGGCTGTTCGTGCTGCTTTTATTGCATCGTTGAAACCTTTATCGGAAGAATCGTTTACATCGCAACCTTTAACAAATTGTATTTGAACGTTTTTATTTATTGCTCCCGCAGTTAACCCTTCCAAAAGCGTCACACATTTTTCGGACAGTCCGGCACCCGACCAACTACCGAGCATGTCGTCTTTGGAATCGGACAATGGCCGATTAGCGCTATTTTTTTAACCGATGCAGGAATAGGCAATGTGTGATTATCGTTTTTGAGCAACACACAGCTTTTGGCCACAAATTGGCGGGCAAATGCTTGTGATTCCGTTGTCATAATTTCATTTTCCTGACGCATTTTATTACAAAAACGGTATGGATCGTCGAAAAGGCCGAGTTTGTATTTTGCTAAAAGGATATTGGAAACAGCTTGGTTTATTAACTCTTCAGAAATTTTTCCGCTTTGGAGCAACTGTTTCAAATTGTTTAAATAGATGGAACTCTGCATGTCTAAATCAATACCGGCTTTAATAGCCAATTCACCGGCGTGGGCGGAATCAGCGGCAACACCGTGTGGAATTAATTCGGAGATGGAGGTATAATCGGTAACCACAAAGCCTTTGAAACCCCAAGCATCGCGTAATATGTCGCGATAAAGCCATTTGTTTGAAGTGGATGGAGTGCCATTAATTTCATTGAATGAAGTCATTACCGAAGCGGCACCGGCATCGATGCAGGCTTTGTAAGGGGGCAGGTAATATTCAAAAAGGCTCCGTTCCGACATATCCACGGTGTGATAGTCGCGACCCGCTTGCGGTGCGCCATAGGCAGCAAAATGTTTAACACAAGCCAACAATTTGTTGTTTGCATCAAAACTTTCTCCCTGAAAACCGCGTACCCGTGCGGCTCCAATTTGGCTACCCAACCAAGTATCTTCGCCAGCTCCCTCGGAAACCCTTCCCCAGCGTGGGTCACGCGAAATATCAACCATAGGGGCAAAAGTCCAATTGATTCCTTCGGCAGTTGCTTCAGAGGCAGCAATGCTATCCGAATGTTCAATAATGGCCAAGTCCCAACTACAAGCTTGTGTCAAGGGAATAGGGAAAATGGTGCGGTACCCGTGTACTACATCGTATCCAAAAAGGAGCGGGATGCCCAGTCGGGTTTCCTCAACAGCCATGCGTTGTAATTCAGCAATATATTCAACCGTGTAGCCATTTAAAATAGCCCCCACCTTGGCTTGTTTTATAAGTTGCTTGTAATTTGGGTCCATGGTGGGTCCGGTATTGTCCCAGCCACTGGATAATAAGTTTAATTGACCAATTTTTTCATCCAAGGTCATAATTTTAATAAGGGAATCAACTTTTTGCTGATAATCACTTTTTCCAAATTCTCGGTTTTGCCCAGCATTACAGCCGATGATAAGAAATGAAACAGAGGTGATGAAAGTAATGCGGTGAATAAGGTTTTTCATATGCTGTAATAAATTTATGTTTAATTAATAAAAATTGCAATATTAAATATTTCAAATTTTCGGCGCATGAATCATTAGCCATCCAACTATTATATTTGGATGCGCCGATATTCGTTTCTAGTTTGTTAACCCGGTGCGTTGCACCGGGCTGAATTCTTTCAGGCTTTCAGCCTGTACGGTTATCAGGGCAACTGCATTTAATAACCAAAATTTAAATTCTCAAGGTTTCGGCGCATGAATCATTTGCTAACAATTAAACAATTTGATGCGCCGATAAAAATCGTAATTCAATATTGTTTAGTAAGCGATTCCCCCCTATAATTACTCCCCCGAGGACTCGGGGTCGTGAGGTACTGTGTTAAATTCCAAATTTTTCAAGAACTTTTTTTTATTTTTGTTTTAGCCAAAGGAAGACTTCATGCGATTCGTTGTACTGATGTCTATCTTGTGTAGTGGAAACTTCG
>JBAYKX010000025.1:0-73904 GCA_041664345.1 Salinivirgaceae bacterium | reverse complement strand
CTTGCCATATTTAAAAAAACATTCTCTCTTTGTTGCAAATAAGCCTTTCTCAGCCCGTTAAATTGCCAATTTTAAGCGTTTTTTTCTCTCTAGATTTCTAAAGGGACTTTTTCAGTGCCCTCGGTTTTAGCCGTGGCTTTTTTTTTTATCCTAAATTTGCGCATCGTTAAAATATTGAATTTTGAATATATCTGAGATTACAAAAAAGTACCGAACGCTTCCTGAAATAGAGAATATTGCCTCAGCACTTACTCACAATCAAAAAATTTTTATTAGCGGGCTCAAGGGTTCATCGGCTGCCGCAGTGCTGGTAACAATTTTTATACAAGGCCATAAAAATATGCTTATTACGTTAACTGATAAAGAACAAGCGGCTTACTTTTATAACGATTTGCAAGTCATTTTGGGTGATGAACCCGTTGAATTTCTGGCTTCTTCATACCAACGGTCGATGCAATATGGCCGCACCGACAGTGCCAACATACTTTTACGAACTGAAGTACTGAATAAAATCAGTAATTCCTCTGAAAAAATTGTTGTGGTAACTTATCCGGAAGCTATTATGGAAAAGGTAATTACTCCGGAACGGCTCCTTTCAAATACCTTTACTATAAAAAAAGAGGATGCCCTGTCGATGGATTTTGTAATTGAATTGCTGACTGAATATGAATTTGAGCGCTCCGATTTTGTTTATGCACCAGGACAATACGCCGTTAGAGGAAGTTTGATTGATGTTTTTTCCTTTGCTGGTGAGGATCCGTTTCGACTAGACTTTTTTGGTGACATTATCGATTCCATCCGAATATTTGATCTTGAAAGCCAACTTACAAAAAGCAATCCTAAAAAAGTTACTATCATACCCAATATTCAGGAGAATTTGGAAGATGAGCCGCGTATTTCGATGTTAAATTTTTTAAATGAAAATACCACTTTTGTATTCAACGACCTCCCATTTTGCTGCCAAAGAATAGACCAAATAATTGAAAATACAAAGAATGAAGAGCATGTAGTGTCTGTTGATCTAAAAAAACTAATTGAATCCACTATCAATGGTACTGACTTATTGGACAACCTTTCGAAAAAAAGTGTTCTTGAATTTGGAAATGCCTCCTATTATGGTTCACTGCCTTTAGCTAATTTTAACACCACGTTGCAGCCAGCCCTTCGAAAAAATTTTGATTTACTGGCTAGTTGTTGGAACGAATATGAAAAACTTGGCTATCAGAATTTCATACTTTCCAGTAACAAAGAGCAGATAGAACGCCTTGCTGCCATTTTTCATGATAGAGAAACAAAAGCCCAATTCCAATCAATAAACCAAACATTGAACGAAGGTTTTATTGATCACCAATTGAAAATTACTTGTTTTACTGATCATCAGATATTTGAAAGGTTTCACAAGTTTACTATTAGAACCGGATTTACTAAACGCGAGTCGCTTACTATTGCTGAACTTACCAATTTACATCCCGGTGACTATGTAGTGCATATTGACCATGGCATCGGCAAATTTGGAGGGTTAAATAAAGTTGAAATAAATGGTAAATATCAGGAAACCATAAAACTTATATACCGCGATAACGATGTATTGTTTGTAAGTATTCATTCGCTGCACCGTATTTCGAAGTACAAAGGAAAAGATACCGACCAACCTATGGTGCATAAGCTTGGTTCCGCCGTTTGGCAAAACCTGAAAGCAAAAACAAAAAGCAAAGTAAAAGATATTGCTAAAGATTTAATTAAATTATATGCTGAACGCAAAGCCCTAAAAGGATTTGCCTTTTCAAACGACTCATTTATGAATCAAGAGTTGGAAGCTTCGTTCCTATACGAAGATACGCCTGATCAGCTTAAAGCCACAAAAGCAGTAAAAGCCGACATGGAAAACATAATGCCTATGGATAGACTGATTTGTGGCGATGTGGGTTTTGGCAAAACTGAAATTGCCATACGGGCAGCCTTTAAGGCAGTTGCCGATAACAAGCAAGTTGCCGTGCTGGTTCCCACAACAATACTTGCATTGCAACATTTTAAAACTTTTTCGGAACGGTTGCAAGATTTTCCATGTAAGGTGGACTATTTAAGCCGCTTGCGAAAAAGTAAAGATCAGACTGATGTGATAAAAAAAATTAAAACGGGTGAAATTGATATCCTGATTGGTACCCATAAATTGGTGGGTAAAGAAATTGCATTTAAGGATTTAGGTTTGCTTATAGTGGATGAGGAGCAAAAATTTGGGGTAACAGTAAAAGAAAAACTCAAACAGCTAAAAACGAATGTCGATACCTTAACCCTTACAGCTACACCTATACCACGAACATTGCAATTTTCGCTAATGGGAGCTCGCGATTTATCAATTATTAATACCCCTCCACCCAACCGTCAACCAATTCTTACCGAATTGCACACGTTCAACGAACCTATAATACAAGAAGCCATTACCTACGAACTTAATCGGAATGGACAGGTATTTTTCCTGCACAATAGGGTGAATAGTTTGAATGATATTGCTGCTCTTATCCTAAAACTATGTCCAAAAGCCAGAGTTAGCATTGCTCACGGCCAAATGGAAGGGAAAAATCTGGAAACTATTATGCTCGATTTCATTGATGGGAAATATGATGTGTTAGTCGCCACAACTATTATTGAATCAGGACTCGATATACCCAATGCCAACACTATTATTATTAATCAGGCGCAAAATTATGGTTTGAGCGATTTGCATCAGCTGCGGGGCAGGGTGGGTAGATCGAATAAAAAAGCTTTTTGTTATTTATTAGCTCCCCCTGAAACCTTACTCACCAATGAAGCCAGACGCCGTTTAAAAGCCATTGAAGATTTTTCAGAATTGGGAAGCGGATTCAATATTGCCTTACAAGATTTAGATATTCGAGGAGCCGGTAATTTATTGGGTGCTGAACAAAGCGGATTTATTGGTGATTTAGGTTTTGAGGCTTATCAAAAAATATTGGACGAAGCCTTAATTGAGTTGAAGCAAAACGAACTAAAAGATATTTATACTGACTCAACCGATACTTCAATGGATCATTCACCGGAGGCACTTTCGAAAATGCGTTTTGTGAGTGATTGTTTTGTTGACACCGACATGGAGTTGTTGTTTCCCGACGATTACGTTGAAAATATTCCTGAACGAATTAATTTATATCGAAAGCTTGATGCTATTGAGACTGAAGATGAATTGCAAAAATTTGAAAACGGATTGATCGACCGTTTTGGTCCAATGCCTAAGCCAACACACGAATTATTTAAAGTAGTGCGCCTCCGATGGTTGGCTATTCAATTGGGAATGGAACGTATCTTGCTTAAAAACGGCAAATTAACGGCATATTTCATTTCAAATGACAATTCCTTGTTTTACCATTCACCCATATTCCATAACATTATGTTGAGCATTCAAAAATACCCTTCGAACTGCCGGATGCAGGAGAAAAATAATAAACTTACGTTAACCGTTGATGCGGTTTTAACAGTTGAAAAGGCTTTGCAAACATTAGAAAAACTAATGCTTAAAGAGGAATTAGTATAATACACTCCTAAAATCAAGGCTGGGTTGAAATAATGCCTGCCTTGCAAACAAAACTAAAATACTACCCATTAATAGTTATTTTTTCAAAGGATTAACTCAATTAACAATTGCTTTAGGCGGTAGTTGTAATGTTTTAAAAATATTCATCTTATCCTATATATTCGTAATTAATTGAAAAATAAGACTGAGAGCATTCGGTAAAACAAATAATTGCTACTTTTGGCATTGAAAATTTGAATACTACTATGTCAAAAATTGGATTTTTTAAGAGCCCCAAAAATATTACCGGACTATTTACATTTGATTTAACTTCTTTCTTTTTCGAAGAAGATTACACAGAATTATCCTCTGATGAAAAAGAGGGTGTTTTTATGATTGAATATGAAAAAATACTCCCACATATTGAATTGGGACTGTTTAATAAAGTTATTTTTAGGGTTTTTAATGATAAAAAAAATATTAGAGGCAGTAATCATATTAACGTAAGCTTTCCGGCGGAACCGGGAAACACTAAATTACCTGCAATTAAAAAGCTTATTTACAAATTGGTCGAAATTTGTGGGGGCGATGATGAAAACCGGGCTGACTGGACCATAAACGATGAATCAGATTTTAATAACGGATATCTTGATAGGCAATGGACTTTAGGCGAAGGAAAAAATATTTATTCTGTTCGGTTAACCATGAATTCCAAAGATGGACTCGTTTTAAAGATACTTTTCTTTAACCACCTTCTTGAATTAATTAACAAATAGCAATTGTAATATATGAATTTGGTTATTGATGTGGGCAATTCACAATACAAGGTGTGTGTTTTTAATGATTCACAACTGGAGTTTCATGCTCAATATGAGAAACTTAATTCAACTGTTTTACTAAATTTAGTAAACGAATATAAGTTGAAAAGAGGCATTTTTTCTGATACCCGGGGAATAGAAATCACTGAGCTCAGTAAATTGTTACCCTCCGAGTTCCATTTAATGGAACTGACACATAACACTCCAATACCCATAAAAATAAATTACTTAACACCTCATACCCTTGGTAAAGATAGGATTGCCGGTGCAGTAGCGGCCAATGAGGTATTTTACGATTACCCAATCCTGGTTGTTGATGTAGGTACCGCAATTACTATCGATTTTATCAGCAGTAAAGGTGTGTTTGAAGGGGGAATAATATCTCCTGGACCTGAACTTCGTTATAAGTCGTTGCACCAATTTACCGGAAAATTACCGCTTTGCAAACCTGTTGAAGAAGTAGCTTCCATAGGTAATTCAACAGAAACAGCCATTGAAAGCGGAGTTCAAAATGGAATTTTATATGAAATAAACGGCTATATTGCGCGTTATATAGAGCAATATCCTCCGTTAAAAATAGTTCTTACCGGAGGTTATTCTTATTTGTTTGATAAAAAAATAAAATATCCCATATTTGCAGATTCATTTTTAATCCCGAAAGGGCTCAATAGAATACTTAAATATAATGAGTAAAAGAATTTTTGGCTTAATAAGCTTGACCCTATTAATCTTAGTTTTTACAACTGGTTTTTCACAAGTAAATTCACTCTATTCCCAATTTGGCTTTGGAGACAATTCAGGCAGAGGATTTGGCCAATCAAAGGCTATGGGTAATATTGGAATTGGATTACGCACCAACACCCACCTAAATAATATTAATCCAGCATCGTACAATGCCTTAGATACCATGGTAGTAATTTACGAAATGGGACTAAGTGCTGGCTTTAATAATATTGAATCAAATTTGGGGGCAGTTAAAAAATCGGATGTGCAAATTGACTATTTTGCCATAGGATTTTTGGTTAACAAGCATTGGGCAACAAGCTTTGGCATGGCTCCTTCCAGCAAAGTAGATTATACCTTAATGTCGAGTACTTATGATTCCATTGTAGGTCAAATAGATACTTATTTTAAAGGCTCCGGAGGATTAAGTAAAGTTTATTGGGGAAACTCCTTTCGCTTAACTAAAAGACTTTCGGTAGGAATTAATACCTCTTTTATTTTTGGGCCAATAAACAAAACCACTACCGTTGTTTTTACCGATAATTATCCATACACCGACAATACCAAAATGTCAGTCAATCAATACATTTATAATGTAATGTTTAATTACGGTGTTCAATACACGCAGCCCATAGGTAAAGACTATTCGTTAACTTTAGGTGCTGTTTTTGAAAACAAAACAAAACTTAATGCAACTATCGATTCATTAGCCGGGACTACATCAAATTCAGGCGATTACGATGAAAGCTATTATCAGGAAATCCATTATGGGGAATTAAAAAATGTAATTATTGATACAACCGGTGCAAAGAGTACTGTGGATTATCCTACGAGTTTTGGGTTTGGCTTCACTTTTGCAAAAAATAAACAATTCATGATAGGTGCTGATTTTCTGATGCAAAATTGGTCCGTGCTTACCAATAAAAATCCAAACCTAGCTTATAATGATTTGGTTTCACTAAATATGGGTGCTGAATTAACCCCTGACAGAAACAGCATAAGTTCCTACATGAAAAGAATGAGTTATAGGTTAGGTAGCCATTACACACAATCACATCTTGAACTTAAAAATACCCGAATTAATGATTACGGGTTGAGTTTTGGATTGGGATTACCGCTGCGCAATACCAACACATCGGTTAATATTTCTGGAGAATTTGGAAGACGCGGAACTTTGGATCAAAATTTGTTGCGCGAAACTTATGGAATTTTAAGTATAAACTTATCTTTGTCAGATATTTGGTTCGTAAAACGTAAATTTAAATAAAAATGAAATCGAATGCTATCAATTTAACAACTTTGCTTTTTGCTTTATTATTATCCGTCACAACTGTTAGTGGTCAGGGAAAACTCCCACATCAAGATCCCAATTATGGAACAGACAGTGCATCAAGGATTGTATGTGCAATGAATATCTCCCTTTATTCGGAATTTTACAAGCAACAAAATTTTAAAGATGCCTTAAAACCTTGGCGCCAAGTTTACAATAATTGCCCTAAAGCAAGCAAGAATACGTTTATTAAGGGTGCCACTATCTTCAAAAACTTGATTGCTAATGAAAAAAATGCAGCAATCAAAGACAAACTTATTGATACGTTAATGCAATTGTATGATAAGCGAATTGAATATTTTGGTGAAAAAGGTACTGTTTTAAGCTTTAAAGGAGCTGAATTGTATGGTTACAAAGGAAATGATGTTGCCGATCAAGTTTACCCAATGATTAAAGAAGCCATGCAACTTGAAGGGGAAGAAAGCAAGGCTGCAGTAGTTACTATTTACATGCAAACTGCTGTTTCCTTGTACAAAACATCAAAAATTGAAGGCAATGAAGTTATTGAAGCATACAGCTTTGCCATGGAAACATTGGAAAAAGCGATGAAATTCAATCAGGCTAAATTAGCTCAAGGAGGAAAAGACAGTGATAAGGTAGCAAAAGAAATTGAAAATATTACCACATCCATAGGAAATGTGGAAGCCTTATTTTCGGAAAGTGGCGCAGCTACTTGTGATGCCCTGATATCAATTTTTGAAGCAAAATACAACGAAAATATTGAGAACATTGATTGGTTAAAGAAAGTGACCAAACTGCTAAATAAATCGGAATGTACTGAATCTGAATTGTTTGCAAAAGCATCAGAACAACAATACAAACTCGATCCGAGTGCTGAATCAGCTCATAATCTGGCTAAACTTTTCTATAAGAAAAAACAGTTTGAAAAATCAAGTAAATACTTTGAGGAATCATGTAAACTGGAGACAGAACCTGTTACCAAAGCTATTTATTACTACGAGTGGAGTGCCTTAGCCATGGAAATGGATAACTTGCCAAAAGTTCGCGAATATTCGTTAGAAGCTTTAAAATACAATCCAGCCGATGGCCGCCCATATATTCTCATTGGTAGAGCTTATGCTGTAACAAAGGGAATTGGCCAACAAGATGTTGAACGCAATTCCGTTTATTGGGCAGCTGTTGATAGCTTCAACAAAGCAAAACAAGTTGATACCTCATTAACAGCAACGGCTAATGAACTGATAACCACTTACAGTCAATACTTTCCAAAGTATGAAGAGTGGTTTATGGCTGTTGGAAGTAAAGAAGGCGATGTTTATACTGTGGGAGGTTGGATAAATGTTAATACAAAGATTAGGTTCTGATAAACCAAGATGCATTGAAAACGAAACCGTATAATTTATTGAACATATTCGTTAGAACCCCTTTATTATTAGGGGTTTTAGTATTTTTATGGGGTTGCGAAAACGATATCGAAAAAGTTAAAGAACTTACCGCTAAACAAGATTCGGCTATAGTATCTGCTCGAAATATTGAGATGATATATACTACAAAAGGAATATACAATGTGCTTATGAAAGCACCCCTTCTTAATAGGTATATTGAGGAAAAGCAGAAAACATATCTTGAATTCCCTGAAGGTGTTTCCTTATTTTTTTATGACGAAAAAGGAAAAGTAACATCCACATTGAAAGCCAACTATTCAATTTACTACGAAGACGAAGGACGATGGATTGCCCGTTATGATGTAGTAGCGGTTAATGATAAAGGAGAAACGTTAAATACGGAGTATTTAATCTGGCTCCAAAAAGAGAAAACAATAAGTTCCGATCAATTTGTAAAGGTTTCAACAGCCGATGGTGTTCTGTATGGCGATGGTTTTGTATCGGATCAAACATTCAGTTCCTATGAAATTATTAACAATCGGGGAGAAATAAACTTTACTGAAAATGAGTAACGTTTTAAAATCGCTTAAGCATATACTCGAAATAATCTGGCTATTTGCTGGCATTGCTTGCTTGGGAATTGCAATCTATGAAAATACGAAAGGCAGCTTTAAAACAGCAATCCCCTTTTATTTATTTTGTGCCTTTTCGCTTTTTTTTATTTTTCACGACGAAAAGAAAGGCTTACTCAAAAGAACTAATGGGTTATCCTTTGAACAGCTATATTGCTACTGGGGCAGCATTAAAATAATTATATTTGAGAAAAAATAAATGACATTATTGTTAATCATAATTACCACCCTCTTATTGTCTGCTTTTTTTTCAGGAATGGAGATTGCCTTTGTATCAGCGAACAAACTCCGGATAGAACTGGATAAAAAACAACAGGTATTCCCATCAGGAATATTAAATATTTTCTCTGAAAATCCCTCACAATACATAACAACCATGCTTATTGGCAATAATATTGTGTTGGTAATTTATAGTATCGTTTTGGCAAAATTAATGGAACCCACATTTTTTATGATAACCCAAAATCAGGGTTTTATTTTATTCTTACAAACACTTTTTAGCACCTTATTAATATTACTATTTGGTGAGTTTTTACCAAAAACTATCTTTCGGATTAATCCAAATCGAACGCTACGCATCTTTGCGGTACCGGTTTATGTTTTCTATTTGATATTCTATCCAATCGCCCGCTTTTCAATGGAGCTAAGCAAAATTATAATACGGGTTGTTTTTCGGGTGAGAATTTTAAAAGCACAACATTTAAGCTTTGGAAAAATTGATTTAGACCATTTTGTAAACGATACTCAAAGAGAAGATATGGAGAGCCATGAGTTAAAACACGATGTTAAAATATTCCAAAACGCTCTCGATTTTTCAAACATTAAGCTCAGAGAATGCTCCGTGCCCCGTACTGAAATTGAAGCAGTCGAAATTAATGATTCCGTTGACACATTAAAACAAAAATTTATTGATACCGGGTATTCTAAAATACTTATTTATCAGGACTCTATTGATAATATCATTGGTTTTGCCCACTCCATTGACTTGTTTGAAAAACCGGAACATATTAAAACCATGGTCCGTAAAATACCCATTGTACCCGAAACCATGCCTGCAAACAAACTGTTGGGTTTATTTATTCAAAACAAAAAAAGTATGGCCTTAGTAGTTGATGAGTTTGGAGGCACAGCCGGTATTGTTACCATGGAAGATATACTAGAAGAAATTGTTGGTGACATACAAGATGAACACGATACCAATGACTTGGAAGAAAAACAACTAAGCGACACGGAGTATAGATTTTCCGGACGACTTGAAATTGACAATTTAAACTCAAAATACAGCTTTAATTTGCCCGCCTCCGATGATTATGAGACCGTAGCAGGATTAATTCTAAAATACCATGGATCAATTCCAAAAATAAACGATTTGGTTACGATTGAACCTTTCAATTTTAAAATAATTAAAGCTTCTCACACAAAAATAGAACTAGTCCATTTAAAAATTAATATTTAATGTCTTCTATAGATTAAAATAAATGCAAAACTCAATCGTTTTTTTAACTATTAGTGATTAATTATCTGATAGTTAGGTACAATAATTTTTAAAAATATAATACCGAAGTTATAATATAAATTTTACTATATTCGTAGCCTAAAAAAAAGTAAATAAAATAAGTATCAATTAGCATAAAGACAAATGGCAACTTTACAGAAAATTAGAAACAATGCGGGTTTATTAGTGTCAATCATTATTGGTTTAGCACTTCTATCCTTTATTTTGGGTGATTTATTGACCTCAGGAAATACACTGTTTAACAAATCGCAGAATAATGTAGCCGAGATAGCTGGCAAATCAATACCGATTGAGATGTACCAAGGAAAAATTGACGAAAACCTTGAAAACTACAAACGTCAGACCGGACAAAGTTCATTGGACCAACCAACCATGGATAGGTTACAGGATCAAACCTGGGAACAACTTGTTCGTGATTTTGCAATGGAAGATGAACTTGCCGAGTTAGGGATAACCATTTGTGGAGATGAACTTTTTGATATGGTTCAGGGAAACAACATTGACCCACAAATTAAACAAATTCCTATTTTCCAGAATCAAGAAACGGGTCAGTTCGACCGTACTTTGGTGTTGCAATTTTTGAAAAATATGGAGCAGGATCCTACAGGAAAGGCTCAATCGTCGTGGAATGCATTTGAAAAAGCATTGGCTGAGGAAAAAATTAATCAGAAATACAATACCCTAATTGAAAAAGGGTTATTTGCTACTACCATTCAAGCAAAGAAAGAGGTGGTAAATAAAAACCTTAAGTCTGATTTTGACTATGTTACCATTAAATACAACAGTGTTTCAGATAGTTCAATTTCATTCTCTGAAAAAGACCTATAAAAATATTACGATGAGAATACCGATAAATTTAAACAAGTTGAATCGAGGGAAATTGTATATGTAACCTTTCCAGTAGTAGCATCGGAGGAAGATGTTGTTGAAACAAAAAAATGGATTGATGCCATTAAGGAAGAGTTTATTGCCACAGAGAACAATCAGCAATTCATTAGCTTAAATTCAGATATTCCGTTTGATGCAAAATATTACTCAAAAGAAGAATTACCTGAACTTATTTCCTTTTTATACGATAGCCCAGTAGGTACAACCTTTGGATCGTATAAAGAAAATGAAACCTATAATATTTCAAAAGTTGTTGATTTCAAAAACTTACCTGATTCGGTAAAAGCACGTCATATTTTAATAAAAGCAGAAGCCGGTGTTAACGCATTAGCTAAAGCCGACAGCCTTCTTGCAGTAATTAAAAAAGGAGGAAACTTTGCTGAATTAGCCAAACAATATTCAACTGACGGTTCAGCATCACAGGGTGGCGAATTAGGTTGGTTTCCGGCAGGAGCAATGGTACCCACATTTAACGATGCTTGCTTTAATGGTAAAAAAGGTGATGTAAATACCGTTGAAACCCAATTTGGTGCCCATGTTATTGAGATAATGGACCAAAGTAAAAAAAGCAATAAAGTTCAAATAGCTACCCTAACAAGAACCATAGTTCCCAGCTCTAAAACGTATCAAAACACCTATGCCCAAGCAAGCAAGTTTGGAGCTTCGAACCGCGATTTAACATCTTTCCAGGCATCAGCCGACAAAGAAAAGTTGAGTATTAAAGTGGCAACTATTAAAAAAGAAGACAAAATGGTTGCAACTATTGAAAACTCCCGTTCGTTAATCCGTTGGGCCTACAAATCAGAAAAAGGAACTGTTTCCGAGATTTTAGAGTTTGGAGATTTGTTCTTGGTTGCTGCTTTGAAACAAGTTCAGGAAGAAGGAATTGCAACACTTAGTGTTGTTCGTTTAGATGTGGAACGTGAAGTTAAGAAACAAAAAAAAGCCGCTTATTTGATTGAAAAAATGAGTGCCGTTGCAAACAATGCTTCTACCCTACAAATGGTTGCCGATAAATTACAAACTCCAATAAAAGAAACCGTAAACGCTAATTTTGCAGCATACAGTATTCCTGGTTTAGGATTTGAACCAGAAGTACAAGCTGCTATTGTTAGTTTACCCGCTAATAAAATATCAGCTCCAATTGAAGGCAAAAGTGGTGTATTTGTAATACAAATTAAAAACATACAAAATCCAGCGGCTTCAATGGATCCATCCACTGAAAAGAATATGATGGCCCGCACCTATCGTTCAAGGGTGGGTTATCAAGTATTTGAGGCAATTAAAGAAGCCTCGAAAATTGAAGATCGCCGCTCAGAATTTTATTAGAAAAACATTTATATAATCTTAAAAACGCCGGTAAAAAACCGGCGTTTTTAATTTAATATCACTAACCAAATAATATCTGAAATAAAATTTTCATTGCTGCAATCATTTTAAAGAAAATATCAGATAAAAAATTTAGATTCATTAAAAAAAGATAATTTCGAATAATTTACTGATCCAATTGCACGGTTTAAAAATGACAAATGAATCAAATAATGTCGATTATGCTCTTGTTGTAAGGCTTCGGAATAACGATAAGTCGGCTTTTACCTTGATATTCTCAAAATATTACAAAAATTTAGTCACCTTTTCTTTCAGTTATACCAAAAGCCTTAATGCATCAGAAGAGATAGTACAGGATATTTTTTTAAAGCTTTGGGAAAATCGCGCAGTAATAATCATTCAAACATCATTTAAATCTTACCTGCTTAAATCAGTCCAAAATCATAGCCTTGACTGGCTTCGCCATCAAAAAATAAAGACCAATCATGCAGCCATTATTTTAGAACACCCCATCCTTTCGGATAATGATACCGAAAAGTATATTTTATATACAGAACTTCAGGAAATGCTTAATAAGGCCTTGACTAAAATTCCTGAGCCCTATACCCAAGCTTTTAAAATGAACCGTTTTGAAGCGATGAATTATCAGGAAATTGCTGAAAAACTTGAGGTTTCCGTCCGGACCGTTGAAGTTCGGATAAGCAAAGCTTTGTTGCTGTTAAAAAATGAACTTAAGGATTTTCTCATGATGATATTGGCTTTCATTACATTCAACTAACATTTTTCGAATTAATTAAAAATATTTATCATGCACTATGTGGTATTTCTTTTTTGAAACGTCGTTATATTGAATCAATAATTATGGAACAAACAAATTTAGATAGAAAAGATATCCTCATTAACTCATTTCTTCATGGAAATTTGAGCCACGAAGATACGATAGAACTGGTTACCTGGATTCATAAATCAAATGAAAACAGGATTTATTTCATGCAACTAAAAAACCTTTGGGAATCAACAGAGGTACTCCCCATTTCAAGCGAAAAAGCACTTTCAACCGTTTTAAAGCAAATTGAAAAAGAACATTACAGAATTACATTCTGGCAATTCTGGCAAAGAAGTGCTGCCGTATTACTGCTTCCTTTGTTAATTGCGACAATCTGGTTAAGTTTTGGTGAGTTTTTCAATCATTCCGAAGCCAGTAGCAGACTTACCAAAATTACAGCTCCTTTTGGGTCCTTAGCCAATTTCGAATTACCCGATGGGTCTAAGGTGTGGTTGAATGCAGGTAGTAGTCTCGAATATCCCAATAAATTTAATATTAAAAATCGGACGGTTAAACTTACCGGAGAAGCATATTTCGAAGTGCAATCGAATACTGAATCTCCTTTTTTTGTGAATACAAGCTATTTCAATGTTAAAGCAACCGGTACCCGATTTAATATAATGGCTTATCCAAAAGAAGTAAATCATTCAGTTTCACTTATTGAAGGAAAAGTAGCTGTAACAACGGTCAATACTGATGGTTCCCATGAAAAAATTTCAAACTTAAAACCAAACCAACATTTGACTTATAATTCCCAGAATAGAAAAGCTAGCATTGAAACAGAAGATACATACAAGCATATAGCATGGAAAGACGGTAAACTGGTTTTCAGAAATGACCTTCTTAGCGATGTAGCAAAAAAGATCAGCCGCCAATACAATATTGATATAGAAGTTATTGGAGAATCGGTGATGCAATATCGATTCAGAGCCAGTTTTGAAAACGAACCGCTTAATGAATTACTCCGTTTATTGAAAATATCTTCACCCATAGATTATACTGAGGTTTTGCCAAAACCAATGTCTGATGGAACTTTTTCAAAACGCAAAATAATCATTTATTCAGCTAACAAATAAAATTTATCGCTAGGGTTATGGAATTTAAATTTTCAATTAATACAATAGAGACTGGATAAAAATTCTGGTATCCTGTGAACTTGATAACCTCATAAGGGGTTAGTGTAATTCGATAATTTAATATACATAGAATTGATTTTATTAAAAACACCTGTTTTTGATACTGGAATTATTATGGATTTTTTAAAATAATTAAAATGAGAAAAAAAATACTATTTGCACTTTTAATTGTATTGATTGGCCTTCCGAACCTTCTGGTTGCACAAACAAAACGAATTTCGATCAATATGACTAACTCATCGCTCAATGATGTGTTGAATGAAATAGAAAAACAAAGTGATTATACTTTTCTTGTTAATCAGGAAATTGTAGATATCAACCGTAAAGTAGTTGCGGTATTTGAGAATACACCAATTTCCACTATACTTGACAGTTTGCTTAAAAGCGAAAACATTGAATATGTAATTAGCAACAAGCAGATTATTTTGACTCCAAAAAAGAAGGAGCCCGTTAAGGAGGAAATAAAGCCAATAAAGGTATCTGGTAAAATTATTGACGTAAATAGTCAAGAACCTATTCCTGGTGTGACTATACTTATAAAAGGTACAACAATAGGAGCCATTACTGATTATGAAGGTAAGTATTCAATTGAAGTTACCGATGCTAACAGCAGTCTTACGTTCTCTTTTATCGGTTATAAAACTCAAACGATTGCGCTTGAAGGGAAAACCACTTTTAATATAATAATGGAGGAAGATACCAAGAGTATAGATGAGGTAGTTATAACTGCACTTGGCATAAAACGTGAAACAAAAGCATTGGGATATTCCGTTCAATCGGTTGAGGGGGAAGGCTTACAAAAAGTGAAAGGTGTAGATGTAGCCACATCTCTAACAGGTAAAGTGGCTGGTTTGGCAGTTTATAACAGTACAGAATTCGCAGAGGAGCCTGTAATTCAAATACGTGGAGAAGTACCCATTTTAGTTATTGATGGAGTTCCTTACGGCAATATGAGTCTGAGGGACGTGCCAACGGATGATATTGAAAGTATGAGTGTGCTGAAAGGGGCAACAGCCTCTGCATTATATGGTTATCGTGCTGCCAGTGGGGCAATAATGATCACCACAAAAAAAGGAAGCAACAAAAAGGGAATGACCGTATCATTTAATAGCAGTAATATGTTTGCTGCTGGATATTTGGCTATTCCCGAAACGCAATCTACCTACGGCCGTGAAGTTAACACGGCAACAAACACCGCTGTTTCAAATGGCGATGGTTCTTGGGGGCCTCCTTTGGAAGGACAAGAAGTTATTCAGTGGGATCCAATATCAAAAACCATGAAACCAATGCCTTATTTGCCAATCGGAAAAAGTAACTTTAAAAACTATGTTGAGCAGGGTTATGTTTTGAATAATAATATTAACCTGATTCAACAAGGTGAAATTGGTAGCTTTAGGGTTTCAGCTACATCAGTACAAAACAAAGGACAGTATCCCAATTCCATGTTAGTAAATATACATACAGCATGGGTGGAGATATTAAAGTGGATAAATTTACCTTAACATCCAACCTATCATTTAATAAGCAAATTTCGCCCAATATTGGTTTTGGCGGCTATACCGGATATGACCCGATGTATTCCTTGTTGATTTGGACTTCTCCCGATGTAAACATCCTTGATCTTAAAGATTATTGGTTAGTGCCTAATGAAACGCAAAACAATAGCTACACAGATACCAATAACAATCCCTATTTTGATAGAAACGAAAGGACTCATAGCTTAGACAAAGATATTTTTAATGGTTCACTTTCCTTGAGTTATGAATTGACATCCTGGTTGAAAGCAACCTTACGTTCAGGATATGACACTTATAGTAATCGTCAGGTGATACGGATTTCTCAAGGATCCTTAATCAGTGCCGGAACCGCAACAGTCCTTGATAACGGAAGTCAGGTTTGGGGTGAATCGATGAAAGGATCATACAATATAGGACTTGGCCGAGGTTATAGTTTCAACAACGATTTCCTACTTACCGGCAACCAAGCTTTCGGCCAATTTACCATTGATGCTTTAGCCGGTGGAACCATATTAACCCGTCAAGATGAAGGTACCGATTCAAGGACTCAGGGAGGGCTTGCTATCCCGGCTTACTATTCACTCAATGCTTCCGTATTACCTGCTTCTGTGGCTTCCGTTCTTTATAGGCAACAGGTAAATAGCTTGTATGGACGATTGGCCTTATCGTGGAATAAATTGATATATGTAGATGGAACTTTCCGTAACGACTGGAGTTCCACTTTATCGAAATCAACCCGCTCCTACTTTTATCCATCTTTATCGGGAAGTTTTATTGCTTCTGAATTATTGCCAAAAATGGTTTGGCTTTCGTTATGGAAATTGCGTGGTTCTTGGACTACAGGGAGGGAAATTCCTGGAATATATAAAATTAATCAGGTATATTCAATAAATAACCCAGCTTGGGGAAATTTAAGTTCAGCCTCCTTACCAACCATTATTCGTGATGAGGTGGTTTTTGCTTCTGGGTCATCTACCTGGGAGGTAGGAACAGCAGTAAACCTTTTTACAAACAGGGCTTCCATCGATTTATCCTACTATCAAAAAAGAATGTATGATCAGTTAGAGGAAGCAGAAATAAGTTCGGCTTCAGGTTACTACAGAAATTATATCAATAGCGATGAAGAGCTTACCCGGAAAGGTATTGAGATTTCTGCCAATGCAACACCAATTAAAACCGGCGATTGGAAATGGGATATTGCAATTAACTGGTCGAAATACGCTATTTACTTCACTCAATTGGATAAACAATTCTCCGGCACCGATCCTTGGGTAAAAGTTGGGGAAAGGGTTGATGCATATATCCTGAAAGATTATCAACGTGATCCCGATGGCAATATAATCCACAAAAACGGTGTTCCTGTTTATTCTGATTATTATTCAAAATTTGGAAACTCTGGTCCAGATTGGATTTGGGGTGTAAATTCAAATTTAACGTATAAAAATTGGGATTTTAGCGTGTCTTTGGATGGCCGGGTGGGTGGTTTAGCCCAAACCACCACTGAAATGTATATGTGGAGATCAGGCTCGCATCCAAATTCTGTAACTCCCGAACGATACTTAGATGCTACACAACCCGGCACTAAAAATTATACCGGACAAGGAGTGAAAGTAATATCGGGTACAGCAACCTACGATACCTATGGCAATATTACCAGCGATACCCGTGAGTATGCCCCAAACGATATACCGGTAACCTATCAAGATTATATAAATACATTGCACCGTGGAACCGCCTGGGGTGGTACACCTTCACCTCTTGAGGCTTACAGTACTACTTTTTTAAAAATACGGGAGATGTCGCTAACTTACAATTTGCCAAAAAGCCTCTGTGCTAAGATAAATTCTCAAGGGGTTTCGATATCGGCAATAGGCCAAAACATGTTTTTGTGGGCAAAGCAGTTTAAGTACTCTGACCCTGATGGAGGCTATGAAAACTTTAGTGACCCATCGATACGATACCTTGGAATGAATTTAAAATTTGTTTTCTAATAGAATAGAAACCTTTTAAAAATGACTAAACGGAATTCGATCATAAATAATAAGAATATGAAAAAACTACACGCATATACAAAAATGGGGGGCTTACTACTCATTTTTTTACTGGTAAGCTGCAGCAATTTTGAGGAGATTAATACGAACCCGGATGATACCACGCAGGTACCTGCATCAATGGAATGCACCAATATCGTTTTAGATGTGCTTGAGCATAACGGGGATGCAATGAGTTACATTTCAGACAACACCCTATCGAAATATGTTGGCTTTACTGTATTAGGAAAAAACAGCGCCCAATATAACGATTTCGGAAGTGGTAGTTTTGGATCCATGACCCTGTTGCCCAACATAGACGCCATGTTAGAATTTGCCCAAGGTAGTGTCATGGAAAATTCTTACAAAGGAGTAGCCAGTTTTGCAAAAGCCTATACCTTTTTCCGGTTAACAATGTGGATGGGAGATATCCCGTATAGTGAGGCCGGACATGGTATTGATGGGCAATTCAATCCTAAATATGATATTCAGGAAGATATTTTCATAAGTATTTTGGATGAACTCAAAGCTGCGGATCAATACTTTGCGAATGGACGGACTTTTGCAGGTGATCCCACTCCATACAATGGCAATCCAGAAAAATGGAGACAAGCTACCAATGCTTTTGCCTTAAGAGTATTGATGAGTTTAAGCAAGAAAGAAGATGTGGCATCTTTAGATATTAAAAATCGCTTTGCGGAAATAGTGGCTGCCGGCAACTTAATGACTAACACAACCGGTTATTGGGGGCTTATTTATTCGTCTCAAAACCCTCACCCCTTGTATAGCACCAACTCCATGTTTACTCCCAAAACAGTAATCAGTTCGCTTCTTTTAAACAACTTGAAAAACTTAAACGATCGTCGGTTGTTTTATTATTGTGAACCGGCTGCTGCAAAAATTACAGAAGGATTATTAGAATCTGATTCTGCCGCCTATACAGGTACTGATGTATCTATGGATTATGGCGATATGAACATTCTATTCAAAGCAAATAAATTATCCATACTTAATAAGCAATATGCTACAGAAGAAGCTTGTGAACCTCGTATGATGATGACTTATGCAGAACAACAATTAATTCTTGCAGAAGCTAGAATCAGGGGTTGGATTACCACCGGAAATGCCCAAGCTTATTATGAGGATGGTGTAAAAGCAGCTCTTACCGATAAAATGAACAATAACAATGCAAGCTATGCACATGGGGTATCTATCGATCAACCCTATATTGATGGCTATTTTACAGGGGAGGCCGCATTTAAAGCAACCACAGAGGAACAATTGAAACAAATTTGGATGCAAAGTTATATTCTCAGATTTATGCAGGATTCTGAATTTAGTTATTTTGAGTATCGTAGGAATTCATATCCTGAATTTCCCATCAATCCTGCTTCTAGCCTGAATGTGGAAAAACCAGATGCCATTCCCATGCGTTGTTTGTATCCCGGATCAGAAACAAGTTATAATAGAACGAATTTAATTATTGCTTTAGATAGGCAATACGATGGTTACGATGAAATAAATAAGGTAATGTGGTTACTTAAATAGAAAAGTGTAGGTGTTATTATTAATTAATTTTTAACTAAAACTAAAGTTTATGAAAACAAAATTACTGTTGCTATTTGTTGTTTTTATTTTGCTGGCAGGTTTTGCTGCAAAAGCCCAAATCCCTGAAAGGACAGGCTGGTGGAAATTTGATAATGCGGGAGATCTGTTAAGGGCCGATTTAGGTTCTCCTCTTGTATTGATAGGAACTCAAACTTCTGTTCCGGGTCCTGTTGAAGGAAACCTGGCAACACAAATTGGGTTAGGGAGCTATTTGACCATGGCTCATGGAATTGCCGCAAATGGCGGTGGGGCGGGAACTTTGGTGAATGAATATTCGGTACAAATCGATTTTTCGGTTCCTGCTGTTGGAGCATGGCATTCTTTTATCCAAACTGATGCAACAAACACCAGTGATGCCGACTTGTTTACCAAAACTAACAATACTATTGGAACAGGGGCCACAGGATATTCAGCCAATGCAATTTCCGTAGATACCTGGTACCGTATGGTTATTTCGGTTAAAAACGGTGAATTCTTCAATGTATATCTCAATGGCGAACTATGGCTAAACGGAACTCTTCAGGCGATAGATGGACGATGGGCTCTTGCTGATGTCCTTTTATTATTTGCCGATAACGATGGCGATGATGCCGCCATTAATTGCGCTGAAGTTGGTATATGGGATGTGGCATTAACCGCAACTCAAGCCTTGGAATTAGGAGATGCTGCCACTACTCAATTTCCTGAAAGAAAAGGTTGGTGGAAATTTGACGAAGCCGTAGATATGTTAAAGGCTGAAATTGGCTCTCCATTGGTACTAACCGGAACGCAGACCTCTGTTGCAGGGCCGGTAACCGGAAATCTGGCAACACAAATTGGGTTAGGGAGCTATTTGACCATGGCCCATGGAATTGCCGCAAATGGCGGTGGGGCGGGAGCTTTGGTGAATGAATATTCGGTACAAATCGATTTTTCGGTTCCTGCAGTTGGAGCATGGCATTCTTTTATCCAAACTGATGCAACAAACGCCAGTGATGCCGACTTGTTCACAAAAACAAATAATACCATTGGAACAGGAGCCACCGGCTATTCAACCAATACCATTTCTGTCGATACCTGGTATCGGATGGTTATTTCGGTTAAAAACGGTGAATTCTTCAATGTGTATCTCAATGGCGAACTTTGGTTAAACGGAACACTTCAATCGGTAGATGGAAGATGGGCGCTTGCCGATGTGCTATTATTGTTTACCGATAACGATGGCGACGATGCAACCATTAATTGCTCTGAAGCTGGAATATGGGATGTAGCTTTAACTGCAGTGCAAGCTGAAGAATTAGGCAATGTTTTAACTACCCCACTGGCAACCAGAAAAGGTTGGTGGAAATTTGACGATGCCGCAGATATGGGAAAAGCGGTATTAGGCGAACCGCTTGTATTGACTGGGACTCAAACTTCAGTTCAAGGTCCGGCAGTAGGGAATCTTGCAACACAAATCGGGTTAGGGAGCTATTTGACCATGGCCCATGGAATTGCTGCAAATGGTGGTGGTACTATGGTGAATGAGTACTCTGTACAAATCGATTTTTCGGTTCCTGCGGTTGGTGCATGGCATTCTTTTATCCAAACTGATGCAACAAACACCAGTGATGCTGACTTGTTTACAAAAACAAATAATACCATAGGCACAGGGGCCACAGGATATTCAACCAATGCTATTTCAGCAAATTCTTGGTACCGCATGGTTATTTCCGTTAAAAACGGCGAATTCTTCAATGTATATCTAAATGGCGAACTTTGGCTGAACGGAACACTTCAATCGGTAGATGGAAGATGGGCGCTTACTAATACCCTTTTACTGTTTGCCGACAATGATGGTGATGATGCAACTATTAATTGTTCTGAATTAGCAATTTGGGATGTTGCCTTAACTGCCGATCAAGCGGCTAAATTGGGCAAGGCATCGGAAACCGTTTTAGTTACCGAAATTAATTTATACACTGCTGATCTGGTTACAACAATTGATGTTCAAGGAGGAACTCTACAAGTTAGTGCCACGGTGCTTCCAGTTGATGCAACTGACCAAACTGTTACATGGTCTGTTACAAATGGTACCGGTGGAGCATCAATCAGTACCGAAGGCCTTCTTACCGCCATTAAAAATGGTACTGTAACTGTAAATGCAACTTCAAACGATGGAGGAAATGTTACAGGAAATCTTGATATTACAATTTCTAACCAAGCAATAATCCTTGTTTCAGAAATTACGGTAACAGCTGCAGGTGGTGCAACTACTATTGAAATAGCAGGCGGAACTTTACAGATGAGTGCTGCTGTACTTCCAGTGAATGCCACTGACAATACTTTTACTTGGTCAGTTGCCAATGGTACCGGTGAAGCATCAATCAGTATTGATGGACTTCTTGCTGCTATATCAGATGGGATTGTTACTGTAAATGCAACATCCAACGATGGTGGAAACATTACAGGCAGCCTGGATATTACCATCTCAAACCAGACCGTATTGAGGGAAAGAGTTGGATGGTGGAAATTTGACGATGCTGCAGATATGTTGAAAGCAGAATTAGGGGTTCCACTTACTTTGACTGGAACGCACACATCTGTTGCTGGTCCTGAAGCTGGAAATTTAGCTACACAGGTTCCATTAGGGAGTTATTTGAGCATGACTCATGGAATAGCTGCTAACGGAGGTGGTACTATGGTGAATGAGTACTCCGTTCAAATCGATTTTTTAGTTCATGAAGTTGGAGCATGGCATTCATTTATCCAAACTGAGGTAGCAAACACCGGAGATGCGGACTTATTTACCAAAACCGATAATACTATTGGAACAGCGGCTACTGGATATTCGGCCAATACCATTTCGGCCAATACTTGGTACCGCATGGTTATTTCGGTTAAAAACGGTGAATTCTTCAATGTATATCTCGATGGCGAACTTTGGCTAAACGGCACACTTCAACCGCTTGATGGAAGATGGGCGCTTGCCGATGTGCTCTTATTGTTTGCCGATAACGATGGCGATGATGCAACCATTAATTGCGCTGAAGCTGCAATATGGGATGTAGCATTATCTGCAACTGAGGTTCTTGATTTAGGTAGCCTACCGAACGCAGTCCTAGTTTCAGGGGTTACGGTAACAGCTGCAGGTGGTGCAACTACTATTGAAACCTCAGGCGGAACATTACAAATGAGTGCCACAGTGCTTCCTGTTGATGCCGATGATAAAACGGTAACATGGTCGGTTACCAATGGTACCGGTGCCGCATCAATTAGTACTGATGGCCTTCTCACAGCAATATCTGATGGAACAGTTACTGTAAACGCAACTTCCAACGATGGTGGCAATGTTACTGGTAGTTTGGTAATTACTATGATGAACCAAACCGGTATATCCAGTGAGGCTGCAATTGAATTGAAGGTTTATCCAAACCCAGTGGTTAATGAATTGAACGTTTCTGTGTCATCAAATAATGCTAGTGTAACAATTTACAACAGCCTCGGTATCAAGATGGAAGAAACCCATATTCAAGGAAACCGGGCAACACTTGATGTAAGCCATTATGCACATGGAATATATTATTTAATTGTTAATAAAGGTACAACTATCAAATTTGTAAAATAATTTCAGTTAAATTTACTAGAAGATTCGGTTTCAAAAGGGAAAGGTTCTCTTTTGAAACCTACTTCTTCACAATGTTCTTTTTTTTGTTTATATTAAAAATTAACAGAGGCAATAGAAATATTGGTTTTGTTACTATCTCTATTTTATATTATTTAACTAAAAATTAATGCTTATGAAAACAAAATTTACACTATGTGTTGTGGCGGTAAGTTTATTTACCAGTTTTATTGTATCTGCTCAAGTTCCTGCAAGACAAGGATGGTGGAAATTTGACAATTCCGCAGATTTGTTAAAAGCGGAGATTGGATCCCCGCTTACAGTGAAAGGAGATCTTACCCCCGCTGACGGACCTACTACTGGAAATTTAGCAATTGAGATTGCGTTGGGTGATTATTTGATTGCAGATCACGGCATTGCACCCAATGGGGGTGGCGATTCTGTAAATGTGTATTCGTTGCAATTTGACATTTTAGTTCCCGAATTAGAATTATGGCATGCCATTTTCCAAACCTATCAAAATAATGACCAAGATGCTTCCATGTTTATTAACACTACTAATTTCTTAGGTGCATGGAGGTATGGTTATTCTGCCGACACCAATGTTATTGAAGCCGATACTTGGTACCGCATTGTGGTATCAGTTGAAAACGGAGTATCGTATAATGTTTATGTCAATGGTGAAAAATGGGTAGAAGGTGCTCCCCAAGAAGTAGATAGTAGAGATGGCCTAGGACCAACCCTCCTGTTCTTTGCTGACAATGATGGTGAAGATGCAACAATTGTATGCTCCGAAATTTCAATTTGGGACGTGGCCCTCACTGCTGAGCAAGCTGTCGAATTAGGCGATCCCAGCACTGTAGGGATTTTTGATAATGCAAAATCAGAAACATCCTCTGAATTGGGTAAAAATTACCCTAATCCATTTTCAGTGAATACTACTTTCCCCTATCAAATTAAAGTAGCTGGAGAAGTTGTTTTCCATGTATTTGATATTACAGGTAAAGAAGTACTTGCTTCTCGCAAAGAAACCAAAGTACCAGGAAACTACGATTTTGAACTGAATGGAACATCGCTTACCAATGGAATTTATTTTGTTCAGATGAATACAAATAATCATACAAGTACTCAGAGAATGACTATTTCGCATTAATAATAAAGTGTTTGTAATTTATAAAGGGTGCTTCTATTAAGTAAGCACCCTTTTTAATACACATTATTTACTTAAAAACCATGGTGCATACTTAATTAATTGAACAACCCATATAAAGAACCACAAATAAATAATTTAACCATGTTTTTATTTCAGAAAAAGGCTTTAGCCGTTATTTTGAGCACAATTTCAATTTCACTCTTCGCTCAAAACCAAATAACAAACCAGAGTTATTGTGAACAAAGTAAATCAGAATCTTTGATTCCAATTCGACCGGGTATTATTGGGAAACAGCCCTTCTGGAATGAAAAAGCAGTGATGTTTAAATATGCGCCATCGTTTCAAAATTCGAATACAAGCTGGATTATTCCCAAACCAAAATATTACCGATATTCCGCTTTTTCATTCACCGATAAACAATTCTACACATTTACAGCAAATACCCCCTACGAAGCGTTAACACCAATATGGGATATACTACCCAATGGTGAAGTATATCTTAAAGTAGAATCCGTTAGTATGGACGAAAAAGATTTTATTCTGGCTGGTAGCAGATTGTTCTATAAAACGGCCGTTTTTTGTCCACCATACGCTGAGTCAAAATATTCGTTCCATGAAGCGTTCAAAAAAGGATTGTTATTTATATACAATCAAGGACATATACAAAATTGGTTAATAACAGGTAAACCCGATCACAAAAATCATACATTATACTGCTATTCGGCATTAGAAGTTGGAAGTGTTGTAAATGCCATGATCCTGTTTAACAAATATTTTCCTCAAAACGACACCTCGTTATTGATAGCGGTTAAGGCAGCTAATTATCTAATTGACAATTCTGAACCGCAAGGAACTCCCTTGGAATTTTTCCCAAAAGTTTACGAAGGAACAGGAATGTATGCCGGAAAATTTAAGGAAGAGGTAATCATGACAGAGCCGGCTTCAACAGGTATGAGCTTTCTTGCACTTTTTGATAAAACCGGAGAAAAAAAATATTTAAATGCAGCATTACGGATTGCTGATACCTACCTAAAAACCCAACTTCCATCCGGAACGTGGTATATAAGGATAAATAAAGAAACTGGAAAACCGGCTGCGGAAGAGCTTTGCATACCGATAAATATTGCTAATTTTCTTTCTGTTCTGGTTGAAAAATATCAATATCAAAAATATCAAAAAGTGATTGATTCTGCCATTGATTGGATTTGGAAAAATCCGATGGTTACCTATAATTGGACTGGACAATTTGAAGATGTAGCACCGCATAAACCCTATCAAAATTTATCGAAATATGAAGCTTCCTGGTTTGCGCAATACCTGCTGAATAACAAAGAAAAAGATACAACTTACCTAAAGTCAGCTAAAGAGTTAATTGCTTTTTGTGAAGATCAGTTTGTTGTGTGGGAAAAACCCGGGATATACGATAACTGGGGGAATTCATCGGAAAGATGGCATACGCCGGCGGTGCTAGAGCAGTTTTTGTGCTATGTACCTATTGACGCAAGCGCTGTTCAAATGATTCAAACATTTTATCTAGCGTATGAAAAAACAAACGACCAAATCTATCGTGAAAAAGCTATTGCCCTGGCAAACAGTCTTGTTAATACCCAACTCGACAATGGAATGATTCCAACCTTCTGGGCTCCCGGATTTGAAGAATTTTGGAATAACTGCATGGTAAGTAGCTTGCTGATGCTCGAACAATTAAGTGCCAATCAGGGTTCAGATAATTAAAAAATTAAAATACAGCACTATAAAATTTAGATTGATAATTCTGAGAATGATACAACTCGACAATCTTTTTAACGAAAATAAAATTACCATGAAAATTACAAAATATTCTTTCCTTACTATTGCTTTACTTTTTATTATAAATCCAACTCATGCGGCAATTCCAGAAAGGACCGGGTGGTGGAAATTTGATGATGCTTCAAATTTAACTGTTGCTGAAAATGGGTATGGTCAGAATCTTACGTTGGTAGGTTCAAATTCAGCAGTTGCCGGGCCGGAATCAGGTAATGGTGCAACCTTAATTGGAGTTGGTAGTTATTACAAAATGAATCATTTAATTCCGCCCAATGGGGGTGGAACAAAAGTAAATGAATATACACTACAGTATGACTTTAAAGTAACTGGAAACAATACATGGCATAGCTTTTTCCAAACCTCGTTAACAAATGGTGATGATGGTGACTTTTTTATAAATCCTACCGGTAACATTGGGGTGGGTGATGTCGGATATAGCGGCTATTCCGTTGTTCCAAATGAATGGTACCGGTTACTCGTATCGGTAAAAAATGGGAATAATTTTACTTGTTACCTTGATGGACAACTTCTCCTAATGGGAACTATACAAAGCATTGACGGTAGATTTTCATTGGCTGATATTCTATTGATTTTTGCGGATGAAAACGGAGAGGACTCCCCCATTTATTGTGCTGAACTTGCTATATGGAATCAAGCACTTAATGCATCTCAGGCTAATGAATTGGGCGGATTTGGGCATGTTTTCAGTTCCGTTTTAATGACAAAAGTTCCCTACCTTCAAGGTCAAGTACAAACAACCATGAATGTGAGTTGGCATGATACTGCCCAAACGGGTACAACCGTAGAATATGGATTAGATTCCCTGCTTTTAAACCTTTCAACACAAGGCAACAGCGAATTAATAAGTGACCCCTATCGTTGGCATTCCGTTAAACTTACCGGGTTATTGGCCAATACCAGATATTTTTATAGAGTAGCCAGTGGCGGTGGAAAATCGGAAATATATTCTTTTAAAACATTGCCCGATTCAACGTATTCCGGCAAATTAAGATTTGTGCTATTTAGCGATACCCATTCTTCGGATAGTACAGCCGTAGGTAAGGTTCTTCGGGCGACTAGAGCTAAAATTACCGAACTCTATGGGCCCGACATTGAAAACCATGTAAATGGAATATTCCATTCAGGAGATATTACGGTAAGTGGAAATATTCTGGAACAATACACCACGCAATATTTCAGGCCAATGGCTGCCTTATCGCCTAATATTCCGACCATGGTTGTGGCAGGCAATCATGAAGGCGAGAGTCCCTATTTTTATCAATATCTGAAACTCGACGAGCAATCAGCCTTTCCTACAAATGCAGAATTGAACGAAAAAATTTGGAATTTGACGATTGGGAATAGCCTATTTATAGGGTTGAACACCAACATTACAACCCAATTTGGAACCACTATAGCCAACTGGCTCGATACAAAATTGAATGAAGTTGAAAATGATGCTGCCATTGATTTTGTTTTCATATTCCTCCATCATTCACCCATTTCGGAGCTTTGGGGTGAAACCAATACTTGGGAAGGATCGATATATGTAACTAATGTACTTTACCCCCTAATAAAAAAATACACAAAAGTTCAACAGATAAATACGGGCCATACTCATGGATTTGAAAGAGGCACTATTCTTTCAAAAAAACCCAATGGTGATTTTAGAACCATTTGTGGGGGTGGCGGTGGCGGCGCTTTAGATACTTGGGGCTCCTATATTAATAATGATTATGAAGATATACATATTGCTTTGGATAATTACTGCTTCCAAATCCTCGAAATTGACCTTACCGACCATTCCTACAAAAACACGATGTATAGTTTGGGAAACGCAAAAAAACCAAGAAACTCTGAAGCACTTGACACCTGGTACAAAAAGACCAATCAAAACGGGCCTGAAACTCCAGTAGCAAATAACGTGGTAATTACTGATGAAAATATACAATTTAATTCATCGGAATTTTCCGGAGTTGACTCCCTTATGAGCGTTCGGTTACAAGTGTTTGATAGCATTGACCATTCTTCCATAGTGATTGATACAATTATCCATTGGAAAAACATTTATAAAGTAGATAATGCTTATAATCCCATTGATAAAAATGAAGGTATAAACCTATACCAAGTAAAAGTAAAATCATCCCTGTTTGAGGTAAATAAATCTTATCTATACCATGTACGGTACCGCGACCATAATTTGAGGTGGAGTAATTGGTCGAACTCAACATTTTTTAAGATTATAGGGACTGAAATCGGCTCTGATTGCATTGAAGAAGGTTATTTAAAACAAAACTTCCCCAATCCATTTCAAACCACTACACATTTTGAATACTATTTGCCTGAAAAAGAGAATGTAACGTTTCGGTTTCTGACACCACAATATCAGGTCATAACTTTATTGGATAGCGGAATGAAAGAAATGGGATCCCATTTGTTTGATTTTGATGGCACTGGACTCAGCAACGGAATTTATTACTACCAAATGGTTTTAGATAAAATGTTGATTACTAAAAAAATGATCAAAATTCAATGATAATATTTAATGATAATATTTAATGATGCTTTTTAAAAACCTAAATCATTTAACAGTTTAATTATGAAAAAACAGTTCCTTTTTCTGTTGGTGCTAATTAGCTTCAACAGTACAATGCATGCTCAAGTAGTAATGCCGGGTATCTTTACCGACCATGTGGTATTACAGCGCAATGTCTTAATTCCAGTTTGGGGTTGGGCGCAACCCAATGAAAAAGTTGAAATCCTTTTCCACAACCAGGTTAAAAAAACCAAAGCCGATAAAAATGGGTTTTGGTCGGTAAAGATGGCTGCTGAGCAAGCTGGTGGCCCATATCAATTAACTATTAAAGCCAAGAACACCATTCAAATTAACGATGTGCTGGTGGGCGAAGTCTGGCTTTGCAGCGGCCAATCGAATATGGAATTTCCAGTTGGTAAAACTGGCGGTTGGCAAAGTGGTGTACAAAATTATCAGGCAGAAATGGCTGCTGCCAATTACCCAAATATAAGGCATATAAAAATTCCGCTCACCATTAGTTCCCAACCACAATCCGACATTAAAACCAGCCAATGGAAAGTATGCGATTCAACAACAGTAGGAGATTTTACTGCGGTAGGTTATTTTTTTGCCAAGAATATATATGATAGCTTAAAAATACCTGTCGGATTAATTAATGATTCATGGGGTGGTACCAACATTGAAACCTGGATAAGCCGCGAAGGTTTTGAAAGCAGCAATGAGTTTAAAGAAATGATTGCCGGAATGCCAAAAATTGATTTGGATTCGATTACCCAACTGAATGTTAAAGGGAATATTTTAAAAGTAGAAGCCTTGCAAGGTTCAAAATTGAAGGAATTAAACCCCGATTTATTTAAAGAAACTTGGTTTGACGATTCAAATTGGCCTGAAATGAATACACCCCAATTATGGGAGCAACAAAGCCTTGGCGATATTGATGGGGTTGTTTGGTTACGCAAAACCATTAATCTTTCAGCTACAGATATTAAGGCAGAAGCTACATTGGAACTGGCCACTATCGATGACGAAGATATAACTTATGTGAATGGAATAATGGTAGGCAGCACCAATCAGTACGATGCTTACCGACGCTATATAGTTCCAAATGGAACTTTTAAAGAGGGTAAAAATGTTATTTCCATACGAATTACCGATACTGGTGGCGGTGGCGGAATATTTGGGAATTCCGAAGATATGAAGATTACGTTTTCAGGTAAAAAAATCTCATTAGCTGGCAACTGGAAGTTTCAAGTTGAATCGATAATACAATCAACCAACGAAAATGCATTTCCATCGCTTTGCTACAATGCCATGATACATCCACTTATCCCTTTTGCATTTCAGGGAGTTTTGTGGTATCAGGGCGAATCAAATTCAGGCCGTTCTTTTCAATACCAAAAGGCATTTCCGCTACTAATAAATGATTGGCGGCAAAAATGGAATAATCCAACTATGCCCTTTTATTTTGTCCAACTGGCCACATTCAATTCATCGGGCAATAGTAACGAAGGGTGTGGTTGGGCTGAGTTAAGAGAAGCTCAAACCCTAACCCTTTCGGTGCCAAATACCGGTATGTGCGTTACTACCGATATTGGCAACCCCAACGATGTTCATCCAACGAATAAACAAGATGTAGGAAAACGATTGGCCGCCATGGCTTTAAACGATGTGTATAATAAAAAAATGGTATGCAAAGGACCCTCGTTCCAATCAATGGAAATTAAAGGCAATCAGGTTGTTGTTTCATTTAATGATTTGGGAAGTGGCTTAACAACTCCCGACAAATATGGCTATGTGAAAGGATTTGAAGTTGCCGGAAACGACAGCTTATTCCATTATGCCAAAGCTTTCATCCAAGGCAATACAGTAGTTATTTCCAATGATACGGTGAATTCCCCGGTTGCCGTGCGTTTCAGTTGGATGGCCGATGCATCAGAAAGTAATTTATTCAACAAAGAAGGATTCCCCGTTGTTCCTTTCAGAACGGACGATTGGAAGACGGTTACCAAAGATGTAAAGTATTCCATTGAAATACTTAAATAGTGTTATTAAGAAAACTCGAAAATCAATACTCAAAAATCAAAAAGGTACCAAAACTCAAAATATGGGCAATGTTAAAATACTAATTATTAAAAAGATGTGATTGTTCATTCTGAGTTTTGATATTTGATATTTGTTTTTTGTTTTTTTGAAGTTTTCTTGCTATCGCGGCGTGAGATCGGCTTCTCCTTAGTTGTAGTTCTCTAAGAAGCACTAAATAGATTACCCTTTAAAAATTAACAATTTTAACTTGAAACTATGATAAAAAAAGCACTAGTTCTTTATATCGTTATTCTGGGAATAACCGGCTCAGTATTTGGATTCGACAACGCATTCCCGATTCAAATTACAGGTAAAATAACCTCCAATAAACAAGCCATAGCTTCTGTTGTAGTTAGCGATGGAATATCGGTTGTTAATACCGACAAAGATGGTATATATGCTCTTTCTTCCAGTTCCGATAGAGAATTTATATTCTATTCACTTCCATCGGGTTATGAATCGCCAATTGTTGATGGAGTTCCGGTTTTTTATGCTGCCATAAATGCACAAAGCAAAAATCAACAAATTGATTTTGAACTTACTCCATCCAAACAATCGCAAACCCAACATGCATTTATAGCAGCGGGCGATCCGCAGGTGATTGACCAAGCCGATTGTGAGTTATTGAAATTAGTTATTGCTGATATAAAAAAAACGGCAGATAATTTGTCTGCCAAAAAACCTGTTCATGCCATTAGTTTGGGCGATAATGTGTTTGATAACCTAGAATTGTACGACACTTACAAACAGATTATTGCAAAAACAAAGTTGCCCTTTTATCAAGTGGTTGGGAACCACGATATGGATTATAACGAACGGTCGGATGAGTTGTCGGCAAAATCATATTCCGCAAAACTAGGACCAAGCTACTATTCCTTCAACAAAGGCAACATTCATTATGTAGTTTTAAAAGATGTATTCTATTATGGCTATTCTTATCGTTATATTGGCTATGTTAATGAAACCCAATTAGCATGGCTTGAAAAAGATTTATCGGCAATTAAGGTTGGAAGCACCGTCATTGTCTCACTTCATATTCCCACCGTTTATGGCGAATCAGAAAAGGCCGACAGTTATTCTACCACTTTATCAAATTCCTTAATGAACCGCGATGCACTTTACAAAATACTCACACCTTTCAACACACATATTTTAGCCGGACACAGTCACACCCAATGGAATACCATCATTGCACCCAAACTATTTGAACATACCCATTCCGCAGTTTGTGCGGCCTGGTGGCAAGGTGAAATTGGCACCGACGGAACACCCAAAGGTTATACCGTTTATGAAGTAAATGGTGATAGTATTAGTTGGTATTTTAAAGGAGTTGGCATGGAAAAGGAAGAACAGTTTAAACTTTATCCCTACGGACCTGACTTATTAAACCCTGACTCTATTGTTGTCAATGTATTTAATTACGATCCTGCTTGGAAAGTGCAATGGTTCGAAAATGATATCTTAATGGGCGAAATGGAACAATACTGGGGCGAAGACCCTTTGGCAAAATTAACCTATCCCCCGAATTCCAATAAAAAATATAGTTGGCTGGGTATAGGCGACACGCATCATCTTTTCAAGGCTAAAATTAAAATACCAAACGCCAAAATCACGGTAAAGATTACCGACAGATTTGGAAAAGTGTTTACAAATGACATTTTATAATTGGAGTAGTCTTTATTAAAATCAATTGCCAAATGAAAACGGACCATGCAAAATCGTAGTTCGTTTTCATTTTATTTGGTAATACCTAAAAATTACTTCCAGCTATTTTCAAAAACAGTCCGTTTGTTTCCTTTGGCCAACGATTCGGTAATTTTCACTTCAATACCCTTACAACCTGAAATTTCAAGGGCGCGTTCAATCCAACCGGCAATCCGGTATTCTATCACCTCGCTGGGCTGATCAAACTCGGTCATAATTAATTTTACGGAGTTCGGGCGTAATTCAGCAGATTCCATTTTTGATGGAGTGTAATAGGCTGCAAAAATCCTGCTTGCACGGGAAATGATGTGACCTGGTGAGGACATTTTTACATACAACTTGTATATCCCGTTTAACGAAACATCAGCGCTAAAGCGACCCATTTCCCAGGCACCTTTTTTGTAATCGCCTCCAAAAAACATTTCGCCTACTTTTTTTGTAGGCTCCACACCGGCAGCCATTAATGGATACCAATTGGCTGCGTTTACCGATTCAATTATTTTTTTTGATGCGTCGGGCAATGAATTCATCCATCGGGCATATTCCGATGCATATTTCTGTCCAACAAATTCGGGTATGCTTTTAACGGCCGTTCCTTTAATTTCCATAAGATACTTATTATTTCAAGGATTATTTCTACTATTGATTGTTAATACGTTCCCGAAATTAGTGAAAATAATTCAAAATACATTTTTCGTATTGGAATTTGAACCAACTTTATAAACAATTAGTAATTATATGAATAAACATACAATCCTGAAAATATCTTGGATCACGGTTTTCAGCCTAGCCATGGGCTTATTGGAGAGTTCGGTTGTAATATATTTAAGAGAATTGTATTATCCCGAAGGGTTCGATTTTCCATTAAAAATGATGAGCCCAACTATTGCCCTTACTGAACTTTTACGAGAGTCGGCAACCCTTTTGATGCTAGTGTCAATAGGCATTTTAGCCGGTAAAACCAAAACTGAAAAACTCGGCTATTTCATTTATAGTTTTGCTATTTGGGACCTCTTTTATTATTTCTTCCTGAAATTGTTGATTCATTGGCCTGTAAGTTGGCAAACCTGGGATGTATTGTTTTTGCTACCTACCACCTGGGTAGGTCCTGTAATTGCGCCGGTTCTGCTTTCCGTTGCTATGATCGCATTTGGTTTGGCTATTTTCTATTTTACTGAGAGAAATAAAAATACAAAGTTAGCCGGTAAAGAATGGATGCTATTGATAGTCGGTTCACTAATAATAATACTCTCATTTACATTGGAGTACTCCCGATATATGTTACAAAAATTCTCCCTCAAAGAACTGTTTGTCATAAATGAGAATATTCTCTCTTACGCCATTCAATTCATACCTTCCGATTTTCCGTGGTCAATTTTTTGGTTGGGTTTTGCATCAATTCTTTTGGGTATTGGTTTGTTTACATTTCGAAGCATGAAATCTTAAAACTGCGTTAAACCCAAATTGAGCGATTTGTTACCACAAATCTGCTCCTGTTTACAATCAAGTACAATTTACTATTCAAGATTTGCTTCAAAAAAAAGTCCTGGAAAAAGTTATCCGGGACTGACATTGATTAAAACAGAAGAAGATTTCGGGTTATTTATCCTTATCAATACTAATTATCAGTTTAATTCTTTTTAATAGTAAACCATGATTCTAAATTATCAGCTTCTTTTTCAACCACCTTTAAATCGTCTTCAATTTTGTTTTTTTTCTCCTCACAAACTGTCTTTATTTTGGCATTGCTTTCATCTCCCATCTATGTTACCAAAACACCTGCTGTAAAGCTTATCCCTATAAGTATCAAATAAAGTGAATTCATAACAGCGGTTTTAAGAATTTATTATAGTTCATCAAATTTCATGAACATTTTTCAATAGAAAAAGATATTTTCGATAAGCGGTTGTTTTTTCCGTTAAGCGGTTTCTCTTATTAAGCAATCCTATTTACAAAATCCCTCTAATTGTAATCTAAATGGGCTTTTCAGGGGAAATGACACCTTACTTATCAATTCTTTAAAACAGTATAAAATCAGTACTTCATTCATCTTGCATTAATAAATGGCATATATATAAAAACGCAAACTGCCTGTTAATGAGCGTAATTAGGCTATCTCCTAAACGACTAAATAAAATTAACCGCTTAACGGACTATTTAGCCGCTCGTCTAATTTTGGTTTAAAATAACTGAAAGATGTTGTAATATTGTGATAGAAAATTGAAAGCCATGTTTAAACTAACTGCCAACAAGTTATTCTGGATATTGCAAATCATTGGGTGGGTATCGTATTATATTATATATACGGTTATTGCTACCATGTTCAAGAAATGGAGTTTGGAGGATTTGCTGCTATACACCTTTACATATATTCTGGGAATTGGTATAACCTCATTATTGCGCTACCCTTACCAATACATGTACACCCGTATTGAGCGTTTACAATGGTTACCGTTGGTAATTATTGTGGGATCGGCCTTAGCTACCCTTCTTTGGACTTATACTGACATGTTTGTGAGCCATTTTTTCTGGGATAATGGGGCAGAAATACTTAAACAACAGATTGTTTTTAAACAAATGCTACGATATAGTTTGCTTTATGCCATATTGCTTACCTCGTGGAGTTCACTATATTTTGGTTTAAAATATGCCCTCGATTGGCAAAACGAAAAACAACATGCCCGCGAGGCAGAAATGATGGCACAAAAAGCACAGATGGAGATGCTGCGGTACCAATTAAATCCTCATTTTTTATTTAATTCCCTGAATTCAATACGGGCATTAGTGGACGAAAACCAAAATCATGCAAAAGAAATGATCACAGAATTGTCGGAATTCCTCCGTTATTCATTGCTCCATAAAGATGCGGTTTATGTTACCCTTATAAGTGAATTGGAAGCGGTGAAACACTATTTTTCCATCGAAAAAAAACGTTTTGAAGAAAAACTGGAAATTGAATACCACATTGCCGATAATACACAGAACTGTCAGATTCTCAGTTTTTTACTTCACCCTTTAGTTGAGAATGCCGTTAAATATGGTATGAAAACAAGCCCAATGCCATTAAAGATAAGTATAACCACTCAAAAAACCGGGTTTGGGCTTTTGATAGAAGTATGCAATTCCGGCCAATGGATAGATCGGAGCCAAAACGTAGCTAATAATGGCGGAGCCGGTATTGGATTAAAAAACGTGGAGAAGCGGTTGAAAAATGCCTATAATGACGATTACCGGTTTGAAGTAATAAAAAGCGAAACTCATTGCTGCATACGGATTGAAATCAAAGAAGCTCATTTGTATGGCTGATTCAAAAATAAAAGTACTGATTATTGACGACGAACGGTTGGCACGCAAAGATTTAGCCAATATGTTAGCGGAATATCCCGAAGTAGAATTGGTAGGAGAGGCTCAGGATGTGCCGTCGGCTATTAAAGCCATTGAATCGTTGAGTCCCGACTTGGTATTTCTCGACATTCAAATGCCCGGCCAAACCGGTTTTGACTTGATGGATCAAATAGATTTTGCCGGTAAAATTGTATTTGTAACTGCTTACGACGAATATGCCCTTCGTGCTTTTGAAATTAATGCACTCGATTATTTGATGAAACCTGTTTCGCATGAGCGGTTAAAAAAAACACTATCGCGTTTCGAAGTTTCGGATGAGGTTATTCCTAAAAATTATGCTCCCCTGAATTACGATGACCGTCTTTTTACTACCCTTGGAACAAAAGTTCAATTCCTTAAAATAAATTCCATTGTTTTGATTCATGCCGAAGGCGATTATACCTATATAACTTGTTCTGATGGTCACAAGGGATTGGTGACCAAGTCGATGAAAGAGTGGGAAGATAGGTTACCTTCAACACATTTTTCAAGGGTACATCGGAATTCCATTATCAATACCGACTATATTGAAGAAGTGGACAAATGGTTTAATTATTCCTTCCGGGTAAGACTTAAAGGCATTAAAGATGAAGTTGTTATTAGCCGTCGTTATGGCAAAAAACTGAAAGACCATTTCAGCTAACGCTTTTTATTTAAAATGATTATCGGATATTGTACCTAATTTCTTTCTTCGTAACTATACAGGTATTTGAAATAAAAGGAATAGCCACAGATTCACAGATTAAAAAAATTGATGACAAGAATTACTCAGATTATTCGCTATGCGAATAAAATTGAGCGAAGCGAACAATCTGAGTAAATTAATTTTTGATTTATTCTGTGAATCTGTGGCATTTTTAATTGTTTTTTTTTATTGCTGAATAGTTACCTTTCTTCAAATAATAAATTTATTACCGCCCTGCTCCTTCCTTGTTTGCATGAAGTGCCGATTGCAGTCGTCAAGTCTAGGTATTAAAGGAAAATAATACAATTTTGTTGTTTGCTATTTTTTTACCCTCTGTCTCCCGAAGTTTCGGGACAAGTTGTCGACATCTCCCCTGCTAGTAAGGGATATCTGATTGAATGAAATTTTGTGCTGAACTAATAGAGCAAGTTGTTCTGTTTATTCAATGCTTCTTTCCCTTTCAAGGGAAAGTGGCGACAGCCGAAAGGGTAAATTAATCATTATCAAATCAGCTTTTTATTTAAATATTGCTCTATTTGTCGGGTTTTCATCTATTTTTGAACCATGACACTCGAAATAATTTATCAGGATTCCCATTTAATTGCCATCAATAAACCGCACGGATTATTGGTGCACCGCTCAAAGTATGCCGACGAAGCCAAAGTTTTTGCCGTACAGGAACTTCGCAACCAAATCGGTCAACATGTATTCCCTGTTCACCGACTTGACCGAAAAACCAGTGGTGTATTGCTTTTTGCGCTCGACCCTGAAATAAATTCGCAAATGAACCAACAATTTGCTGAAAACAGGGTCGCAAAAAAATATATGGCTGTAGTTCGCGGTTTTACGCAGGATTTAGGAATTATTGATTATCCCCTTGAAAATGAATTAGGAATCTTAAAGGAAGCTGTAACAAATTATACCACTTTACAGCAAACGGAAATCCCTGTTGCTTTGGGCAACTTCAAAAGTTCACGGTATTCATTGGTAGAAATAAAACCTGAAACCGGACGCATGCACCAGATTCGTAAACATTTTGCCCATATTTTCCATCCCATCATTGGCGACCGGCCCCATGGTTGCAACAAACAAAACCGGATGTTCAAAGAACGATGGAATATGGATACCATGCTTTTACATGCCCATGAAATAAGCTTTACCCACCCAATTACCCAAGTTCATACCACCATTCATGCTTCCTTACACGGTGAGTTTTTACGAAGCCTGGAACTTCTGGAAATGACAAAACCAAAGCCCTAAAACCAAAGCCATATGGGCAATTATCATTTACTTTGATTGTAATAACCAAATATAGGAGATTTTAAGGAAAGCGAAGCGCCCTCGAGCAAACGGGGCATGCTGCTTCGCTATTAAAAACCACAGTGTTTTGTTTTTGTGGATAAGTGCTTACCTACTTTTACCATATAGTTTTCACTTCGTATTTTTGAATATTTTCATCAACCGTAACAATGATCAGCTTTTCCTCATTTGCCTGTGCAACAAGCATTCTGTCAAAAGGATCACGATGAATCAAAGGAAGCAATTCATAGCTTACAGTATGTGAAACAGCAATGGGTAATATCTGAAAATCATTTTGCTCAATAAGGTCGGCAACCTCACTGGTATTTCCATCGAAATGTAGTTTTCCTACTCCAATTTTTATGGCAACTTCCCAAATTGAAGCTATACTTACAAACTTTGCATTTTTAGTATCTTCAATTATTTTTTTAGCTCTTAACGATAATTGTATATCACCATTAAAGAACCAGATAAAAGTATGTGTATCAAGCAAAAGATTCATTAATACATATATTCATTAAAATCATCAAGGGGGGCATCAAAATCGACTGCCATTTTAAAACGGCCTTTAGCACAACCAAAAACCGGTTTCTTTAATTTTTTTTCTTTTTTCTGTTTTGCCAATAAAAATTCAACAAAATCGTACACCTCCGATTTTAAGGATGGTTTAAGATATTGTAACCGGGTATATAATTGAATATCTGTCATTTTATTTTTTTGCTAAGTTAATAAAATTAGTCCATCACAACTTATTGGGCATTTAGAAAAATATACAGTAGCAATAACCTCGGGCAAGTAAATCATATAAACTGAGAATACCAGACTATTGTTGCAGTAATAAAGTAATCATGAATAAAATACCGACCAGATGTCGGTGATCCAAAAACAAAATCCATCAAGAAACTGTTCCTGATGGATTTTATGCAGAAAAATATACCAATTGGATAAATCAGAAAGCGAATGTCACTCTTTGTAACATATGATCCCTCGACTACGCTCGGGATTAGTTCGACTAATTTACTTTCATCGAAACTGAAGCAAATACCTGCTGGGCAATAAAATCACCTACAGCTGAGGTTGATGCCGGATGTGCCGGATTGATGTCAATGGTACAAATATTTTGGGCTAATGCTACATCAATTGCTGCTTCGATGGCCTTGGCTGCCTGCTCATAACCAATGTATTGCAACAGCATGGCTGCCGAAAGAATGGTGGCCATTGGATTGGCAATATTTTTACCCATAGCCTGCGGATAAGACCCATGTGACGGTTCAAACAAGGCTGTTTTGATGCCATAAGATGCTGATGGCATCATTCCCAAAGAACCAATAATTACCGATGCTTCGTCGGAAAGTATATCGCCAAACATGTTTTCGGTAACAATTACGCTGAATTGCGATGGGCGCATTACCACTTGCATGGCTGCATTATCAATGTACTGATATTCCAATGTTATTTCAGGATAGTCTTTATTCATTGCCGTAACGGTTTCGCGCCACAAGCGTGATGTCTCCAACACATTGGCTTTATCGGCTAACAACAGTTTTTTATCGCGGCGCATGGCTTCTTCATAGGCCAATTTGGCAATACGCTGAATTTCATGCACGGAATAACTGCAGTCGTCGTAAGCCGTTTGACCATCCTCACTCCTACCCTTTTTCCCAAAATAAATTCCACCGGTAAGTTCCCTGAAAATCACAAAATTGGTTCCATTAATTATTTCCTCTTTCAAAGGTGAAAGGTGTTTAATGGTATCGTATATTCTTATAGGGCGAATATTGCAATACAATTGCATCTTTTTACGGATACCCAACAAACCCATTTCAGGTCTGCGGTTTGGGTCTTTTTCCCCATCAAATTGAGGTAAACCAACAGCTCCTAGCAAAATGGCATCAGCTTTTTCGGCTTTAACCACCGTTTGTTCCGGTAGCGGATTGCCATCTTTAATAATGGCATCGGCTCCAATGCGGGCATAATCAAAACTAAGTTTAAAGCCATAAGCTTCCGCAGCGGCTTTCATCACTTTCACGGCCTCAACAGTAATTTCCGGTCCAATTCCATCGCCGGGCAATACGAGTATGTTCTTCATTGTCAGTAATTATTCTTTTTATGGATTATTTTATTTTTGCAATGGCATCAATGTAGGCTTCCACGCTGGCGGTCAGGATATTAGTACTTCCTGAAAATCCCTGATATACCGTTCCGTTATTGCTAATCTGCACGTGCACTTTGCCAATATCGTTACTGCCTTTAGTAATGGCTTGAATCAAGAATTCTTCTAAATGAAGTTTGCGCTTTACCACTTCTTTTACTGCATTAAAGGATGCATCCACCGGACCATTTCCACTGGCAGTGGCTGATTGTAATTCACCATTTACTTCCAGTCGCACAGTTGCCATAGTTTCAGGGGCTGTTCCGGTAGAAATATGCAGGTAATCGAGTTTCATAGAACGGTGCTGTTTTTGATTGATGTCAACCAAAAATTCCAAGTCGTTATCGTTAATCTGTTTTTTCTGGTCGGCCAATTCCAAAAAGCGGGTGTAAATATCATCCAAATCGCCATTGGGCTGAAATCCCAACAATTCCAACCGGTGTTTCAACGCAGCACGTCCACTGCGGGCAGTAAGCAGAATTTCTGATTCATTAACTCCAACTTCTATTGGGTCAATAATTTCGTAAGTTTCGCGGTTTTTAATTACACCGTCCTGATGAATACCTGATGAATGCGCAAATGCATTTTTTCCAACAATTGCTTTGTTGGCTTGAACCGGCATATTCATTAATGAAGAAACCATACGGCTTGCTTTCATTATCTTCTTTGTTTTTATATCGGTGTAAAAGTTTAAATCCTTATGGCTTTTCAAGGTCATAACTACTTCCTCCAATGAGGTATTTCCTGCGCGTTCACCAATTCCATTCAAGGTAACTTCCACTTGCCGTGCTCCGTTCATAACGCCCATTATAGCGTTAGCAGTAGCCATACCTAAATCGTTGTGACAGTGGGTTGATAAAATAGCTTTATCAATATTGGGAACATGTTCCATCAAATACTTTATCTTCTCGCCATACATGGTTGGCAAACAATAACCCGTGGTATCGGGAATATTTATAACGGTAGCTCCCGCTTTAATAACAGCTTCGGTAACTTTGGCTAAAAAGGCATTATCGGAACGGCCGGCATCTTCGGCATAAAATTCCACATCGTCAACAAAATTACGGGCATATTTTACAGCCTCAATAGCCCTGCGGATAATTTCATCCTCGGTGGTATTCAATTTATGCACAATGTGGTAATACGAGGTTCCTATTCCTGTATGAATGCGACCCCTTTTTGCATATTTCAATGCTTCGGCAGCCACCTCAATATCCTTTTTTACTGCCCTTGTAAGTGCACAGATAATTGGTTTTGACACTGCTTTTGATATTTCTACCACCGAATTAAAATCACCGGGGCTTGAAATAGGAAAACCGGCTTCAATCACATCAACGCCAAGTTCTTCCAACATTTTTGCGACTTCGATTTTTTCGACTGTATTTAACTGACAACCCGGAGCTTGCTCTCCATCGCGTAACGTAGTATCAAAAATGAAAATTTTGTCTGATGCCATTGTATAATAATTTAATTTTTAATCAATTGTAACTAGCCCTTTTTATTAAATTGGTGCCGTTTAAATGGAAACTGATAGATGCTTCATCCTGAATTCGGATAGATTAAAGAATATCTTCTTTTAATGAAATTCCTTCAAATGCAAGCTGAATGCGCTTATTTGCCTCCGATGAATTTTGATGTTTAAAACTAACCGGAATATGATTTTTCAATTCTTCGTTGGAGAGAATTGGAACCTCAATATGACGTTCATGAAGGAACAAAAGTAAGTCAAAAGCCAGATTTGAGTCCTTCCTAACTTCTTCGTTTAGAACCCGCATCATTGAATTGACAGTTGATAGGCTCAGTGTCTCTCCCTTGATATTAATTGAATTCATCGTTTTTTGTAAATTAGTTTAGTTTATTTAAAAACCTGTACTTAAATTTGACCTTACAAAAATAGATACCCCAATTGGGTTTTAAAAAGTAATAAATTAACTTACTACGCTTGTCAAATTGTAAGTAAATTGCATACTTCTGTTGATATTCAATAGTTTGATTTACCAATTTTGAAATTTTAATACAATGGCCAGACAGCAAACCGACCTTCTTTTTAAGCTGATAAAATCGTTGAGCAAAGCAGAGAAAAGAAATTTCAAACTCTATTCCAACCGCTTAGGAGATGGCGAAAGCTTAAAATATCTCACCCTATTTGACTTAATTGATAAACAGTACGATTACAACGAAGAAGATATTCTAAAAAAAGCCCCAGAAATAAAGCCAGCCCAGCTTTCAAACCTAAAAGCAAACCTTACTAAAAATCTATTGGTCAGCTTGCGTCTCTCATCGCAATTGAGCGATGTGGATATTATGCTACGCCAACAAATTGATTATGCCAAAATATTGTATAACAAAGCACTATACCGACAAAGTTTGGTAATGTTAAATAAAGCAAAGAAATTGGCAAAAAAATACGAACGGCAATTGCTGTATTCTGAAATGATTGAATTTGAAAAACTGATTGAATCACAATATATTACTCGTAGCCTTGAAAATAGAGCTGAGCAACTTTCCAAGGAATCAGATCTGTTAAACCACACATTGACTTTATCGGGTGCCCTATCAAACCTATCAATAAAGCTGTACGGTTTTTATCTACAACATGGATATGTGAGAAATGAAGAAGACCAAATCGTGATAACGGACTTTTTTCATGAAAATTTACCCGCATTCTCCTATAACCATCTTGGCTTTATTGAAAAACTCTACCTCTATAAGTCGCACGTTTGGTTTTACCAGATTACACAGGATTTTTTAATGCAGTATCGGTATTCACTAAAATGGGTCGAACTATTCCGCCAAAATCCCGATGCCTTACTATCGCAGACCGATTTGTATATTAAAGGCATTAATAATATGCTTGAGGGACTCTATTTTGCTGGCGATTATGCGCGTTTTGAAAAAGGACTGCTTGAATTGAAACAATTTAAAGAGCATACCGAATTACCGCTGACTAAAAATGTGGAACTAAGCCTCGGCTACCACTTTTACACACATTCCATTAACTGGCATTTTATGGAGGGTACTTTCTCCGATGGGGTTAAACTGGTTCCGGAAATTGAGGATTTTATTGATACCAATGATATGTATCTGGACAATCACAACATTCTGATATTTTACTATAAAATTGCTTGTTTATACTTTGGAAGTGGTGACTACAAAAATACCGTTAAATACCTGAATAAAGTAATCAATTATAAGGATACCGAACTTAGAAGCGACATTCAATGTTTTGCCCGGATACTTAATTTGATTGCTCATTTTGAGATGAAAAATTTTGAATTAATTGAATATCTGGTTAAAAGCACTTACCGTTTCCTTTCGAAGATGAAAGATTTACACCGTACCCAACGGGAAGTACTTTTATTTTTGCGCCGGCTCCCCAGCATTTCAGAAGATAAACTGAATGATGCTTTCAACGGGTTGCTTGAAGAACTGAAACGGTTGAGACAGGATCCTTATGAAAAACGTCCGTTCCTTTACTTGGATATTATTTCGTGGTTAGAAAGTAAAATAAGCGATATCCCTGTCCAAACCATCATCCGGCAAAAGCGGCTGAAAGGAAGTTTGGACAAGGATATCTAAAAAGGTGATTCTATTAAAAAGGATCCTAACCGAAGAAGGAATATTCTATTTCACGTTTTGTGGCTTTTTTAAGGTCAAGAAAAGTTCTTCCAATTGAGCATTAGCAATTGCTGAAGGGGAATCAATCATTACATCGCGACCTGAATTGTTTTTAGGAAAAGCAATCACATCGCGTATAGAATCTAATCCGGCAAAAAGCGATACCAAACGATCGAACCCAAAGGCAACTCCCCCATGAGGTGGTGCTCCGTAACGGAATGCATTCAATAAAAATCCGAATTGGTCTTCAGCTTCTTCCTTAGTAAAACCAAGAGCGTTAAACATTTTAGCTTGCAATTCTCTATCATGTATGCGGATACTTCCACCGCCAATCTCAACTCCATTAATTACCAAATCATAAGCATTGGCTTTTATAGCTCCCGGATTAGTGTCAAATTTATCCATATCCTCCGGTTTTGGTGAGGTAAAAGGATGGTGCATGGCAAAAAACCGATGCGCTTCTTCGTTCCATTCCAATAAAGGAAAATCGACCACCCAAAGTGGAGCAAATTTGTTTTTATCGCGCAGGCCTAAACGTTCGCCAATTTCCAACCGAAGTTCGCAAAGTGCTTTTTGAGTTTGGGTTTTATCGCCCGACAAAATCAGCAATAAATCGCCGGGTTTGGCTCCCATGGCGTTAGCCCAACCTTTGAGTGCATCGGCATCAAAAAATTTGTCAACCGATGATTTAAAAGTCCCATCGGTTTCGTACTTCACATAAACCATTCCTTTGGCACCAATTTGTGGTTTCTTTACAAATTCGGTCAGTTGGTCAGTTTCTTTACGTGAATAGCCAGAGCAGCCAGTAGCACAAATTCCCGCCACATAAGCTGCACTGTCAAATACTACAAACCCTTTTCCTTTGGCTAAATGGGTAAGCTCAACAAACTTCATATCAAAACGGATATCCGGCTTGTCACTTCCATAAAATGTCATGGCATCATCGTAGGCCATTTTTGGAAAATCGTACCTAAATTCCAAATTTTTGACGGTTTTGAAAAGGTGCTTGGTCATTTTCTCAAAGGTATTCAAAATGTCATCACGCTCCACAAATGCCATTTCACAATCAATTTGAGTAAACTCAGGCTGACGGTCGGCACGTAAATCTTCATCGCGGAAGCATCGTACAATCTGGAAATACCGGTCGTACCCAGCTACCATTAATAACTGCTTGAAAGTTTGTGGTGATTGTGGCAGGGCATAAAACTGGTTCGCATTCATCCGCGATGGAACCACAAAATCGCGGGCTCCTTCAGGAGTTGATTTGATGAGATAGGGAGTTTCTATTTCAAAGAAACCTTCCTTATGCAAAAAATTACGAACCTCAATACCCATGTTGTGACGCAGTTCCATAGATTTCTGCAATGGGTTGCGGCGCAAATCAAGATACCGGTATTTCATTCGCAATTCATCGCCACCATCGGAATTATCTTCAATAGTAAAGGGAGGAACTTCTGATTTATTTAGGATGGTTAATTGACTGACTAATATTTCAATATCGCCGGTGGGCATTTTACTGTTTTTGCTTTGGCGCTCTATTACCTTTCCAGATACTGAAATAACGTATTCGCGTCCTAAATCTCTTGCCAATTGAGCCAATTCCGGATTTTTTGAAAGGTCGAATACCAATTGAGTAATTCCATAGCGGTCTCTTACATCAACAAAGGTCATTCCACCCAATTCACGGCTTTTTTGCACCCATCCGCTCAAGGTAACCTGCTGGTTTATATGTGCTGCTCTAAGCTCTCCACAAGTGTGTGTACGATACATAATTTTTGTATTTTATCAATTGAATTGCATTATATTCCGCTGCGAAAGTAATATTTTTTTAGCTTTGGAAAAGGAGAAATCAATGGGTAATTATTAATTAGCAATGATCAATTAGTAATTATCAGTGAATAATTTACGAAATGAACATAAACAATAGAAAATAGACCTTAAAAAATGGAATTTACACACGATTATTTTATGAAAAAGGCCTTGGAACAGGCTCAAATTGCATTCGAAAAAAATGAAGTGCCTGTTGGTGCAGTGGTAGTTTGCAACAATCAAATAATTGCCCGGGCTTACAATTTAACCGAAACTCTCAACGATGTGACCGCCCATGCCGAAATGCAAGCATATACCGCAGCGGCTAATTTTATTGGAGGCAAATATTTGAACGAGTGTACACTCTATGTTACCTTGGAACCTTGCGTTATGTGCGCAGGTGCTGCCTATTGGACTCAACTTGCCCGCATTGTTTATGGTGCAGCTGACAGCAAACGGGGTTTTTCGCAGTATGGAAATAAGCTGCTACACCCTAAAACAGAGCTTATTTCAGGAATAATGCAGGATGAATGCAGTGCCTTGGTTACCGCTTTTTTTAAACAAAAAAGATAAATGGATTGGGGCTGTTTGTTAATTCCGTAAGTCAAGAAATATCTTTATATAAGGTTCTTTTTAGAAGGGAATCTTTTACATTTGAACAAAAAATACGAATCATGGAATTAGAAAATACAAAGAAAGCTTCAAAAATAAGAACATTTTATATGCTGATTCCTCTATTAGCAGTGGCTTTTGTGGCAAGCACCTATTTATTCACCGAAGTTAGGGATCTTAAATACATACTTATCACTTTTATATTCCTGGTTGTTTATTTTGTGTTGATGGCCATTCCGGGTCTTTATTTTGTTTCGTTTTACGCCGGCCCCGATAAAATACGGATACGATATAAATCATTGGCTCCTTTCCGTACCTCAAACAATTCAATTCTAATCAAATCGGAGAATTTCAGAAAGTATGAAATAAAAACATCCTTATTTGGATTAAAAAAGACACTGGCCCTTTTTCAGGAAACACCCGGTGGTTTGGCTCGTTTTCCTAAAGTTAGCCTTACCGCTATGAGATCTGAAGATAGAGAGAAAATTAGTAAGGCGCTCGATTTAATTTTAGCTATTAATAAGGCAGCCAAATAATCAGAACTTGGAAAACACCTCCCATACCAAACGCGATTATCTTGCCTTGTGGGCAGTTCCCGGAATAGGAAGCATCACCTCGAGAAAGCTCATTGCTTATGCAGGTGGGGTTAAGGAGGTTTTTAAACTTAAAAAAGGTGAACTGTTAAAAATTCCCGGCATTGGCAACCAATTAGTTGATGTGCTAAAAAGTACCGATTATTTTCATAAAGCTGATGAAGAACTAGAGTTTGCCCAAAAATATAAAATCCAAATTTCAACCATTTTTGAGGATGAATATCCTGCCCGCTTAAAACAGTGCGAAGATGCTCCATTACTAATATTCACAAAAGGGCAACCCGTTGAAACACAAAAAAAATATGTAGCTATTGTAGGAACCCGAAGTGCAACAGCTTATGGCAAGGATTTCTGCAACAAGCTTATTGAAACCTTAAAAGAGCGGGGTCACGAGGCAATAATTGTGAGTGGGTTGGCCTATGGTATTGATATTGCTGCCCATAAAGCGGCTTTAAAATATGGGTTAGGAACCATTGGGGTTTTAGCCCATGGACTCGACACCATTTATCCGGCACAGCACCGCAAAACAGCGGCTGAAATGATTGAAACAGGCGGCCTTATTACCGAATTCATGCATGGTACTTTTCCCGATAAAAATAATTTTGTTCGCCGCAACCGCATCATTGCCGGCTTGAGCGATGCTGTAATTGTGGTTGAGTCAAATGTTACCGGCGGGGCCTTAATCACAGCGGAATTAGCTGTTTCGTATAACCGCGATGTTTTTGCATTACCTGGACGTACGGGAGACAAATATTCAACAGGTTGCAATAATTTAATAAAAACAAACCGTGCTGCACTCATCGATTCGGTTAAAGATTTGGAATACCAAATGGGTTGGCAAACTGAAAACAAACCCGTTCAACGAGCGCTTTTTATTGAATTTACTGAAGAGGAAAAGTCCGTTATGGACTTATTTACCGATATAAAACCGATTACCATTGATGAAATTTGCCGCCAATCGGAACTACCCATGCCAAAAATATCGGCCTTATTATTAAACCTTGAATTTGCTGGAGCCATTAAATGTATGCCCGGTAAGTTGTTTTATAAAATGTAACTTTTAAAGTTAATCCAAGCAATTATGGAATTCATTGACACACATGCTCATTTATATGCTGAAGAATTTGTATCCGATAAAAAAGAAGTAATCCAGCGGGCAATAAATGAAGGGGTTACTAAAATAGTGCTTCCTGCTATTGACAGCAAACACCATCAGTCAATGATTACAATGGCGGAGCAGAATGCAGGAGTTTTATTTCCGCTCATCGGATTGCATCCTACTTCAGTGAACAGCGATTATAAAAAGGAACTATCAATTATTGAAAATTACCTTTCGCAACGTTCTTTGTTTTATGGAATTGGCGAAATTGGCATTGACCTGTATTGGGACAAAACCCATTTCAAAGAACAACTGGATGCTTTTGTTACTCAGGTAAAATGGGCTATTGAAATGGATTGGCCCATTGTAATTCATACCCGAGAATCGTTCAACGAAGTGTGCGATGCCTTGGAACCATTGGTTATCCATAGTTTGAAAGGAATATTTCATTGCTTTGGTGGCACTTTTGAAGAGGCAAACCGAATAAATAAAATTGGATTTATGCTAGGAATTGGAGGCATAGCTACTTTTAAAAATTCACCATTGTCCCATGTTTTGAAACAAGTTGAATTAAATCATATTGTTTTAGAAACGGATAGTCCTTACCTTGCACCGGTTCCTTATAGAGGAAAACGCAATGAAAGCAGTTATATAAAACTGGTTGCAAAACAATTGGCCACCATCTATCAAGTGCCTATTGAAAAGATAGCAACTCAAACTACCGATAATGCGCTAAGGGTTTTTAAACTATAATACACATGAGTGAAGTTATATGGCAAATTCAGGAACATCGATACTAATTATTTACACCGGCGGAACTATTGGCATGATTAACGACCCGGAAACAGGTTCTCTGGCTCCGTTCGACTTTGATCATGTAATGAAACAAGTGCCTGAACTCAATAAGTTTGGTTTCAATTTAACCACCATAACATTTGAAGAAGTGGTTGATTCATCGAACATTACTCCTGAAATTTGGATTCATTTGGCGGAATTGATTGAGCGAAATTACGAAAAATACAGCGGCTTTGTTATTCTTCACGGTACCGATACCATGGCCTATTCGGCCTCAGCACTCAGCTTTTTGCTCGAAAACCTGGGAAAACCGGTGGTTTTTACAGGCGCTCAATTGCCCATAGGTACGCTGCGCACCGATGGCAAAGAAAATTTTATTAGTGCCATTGAAATTGCGGCAGCTTCAAAAAATAATCAACCCATAGTTCCAGAAGTTACTATTTTTTTCGAAAACAAATTGTATCGTGGAAACCGTACCCGGAAACACAACGCCGACTATTTTGATGCCTTTCGGTCGTATAATTACCCCGAATTGGCAAAAGCCGGTATCAATATTTCATACAATTATTCTGCCATCCACTATCCAGTAATTAAACACGAACTTAAAGTTTACCATGAACTGGAACGAAACGTGGCCATTTTAAAACTATTTCCGGGCATTACTCCCGAAGTGGTTGATGCCATTATTCATATTGAAGGGTTAAAAGGTTTGGTTTTGGAAAGTTATGGTTCGGGGAATGCCCCAAGCTTAGTTTGGTTCATTGAAAAGTTGAAAGAAGCTGTAAATAAAGGAATTGTAGTATTAAATGTAACCCAATGCAGTGCCGGAAGCGTTGAGATGGGTGTTTACGAAACCAGCTTAGGCTTAATTGAAGCCGGAGTTATCAGTGGTAATGATATTACCACAGAAGCAGCTATTTGCAAGCTGATGTTCCTTTTAGGACAGAAATTAAGTAAGAAAGAAATGGAAGTATTTTTAACTAAATCAATGCGAGGCGAAATTAATGTATAATTTAAGTTTTAGGTTTTAATTTTTTTTGTAATTTGCCGCCCGAATTTCATTAAGTTGAATAATAGGGTTTATGTTTGGAGAAATGGCCGAGTGGTCGAAGGCGCACGCCTGGAAAGTGTGTATACCTCACAAGGGTATCGGGGGTTCGAATCCCTTTTTCTCCGCGATTATCTATTATAAATTGTAAATTAAATAATGTAAATAACAAAAAAGCAAAGCAATGAAAAAACTACTCGCATTATTCGCAGTGATTGGGATGCTAACTTTTGCATCGAATGTATCTTTAGCGCAAGAAGGAACAGACAGCACGGCTGTAAGTCAAACTGTTGCCCCTGCACAAACACCGGCTGTTTCAGCAGATGATGAAGCAAAAATTGAAGGACAGTCATTTCATCAAGCAATTAAACAAAAATTTATTGAAGGGGGTCCTGGTTTTATGGCCACAATTATCCTTTGTTTGATTTTTGGTTTGGCTATTGCAATTGAACGGATTCTTTATTTGAATTTCAGTACTACCAACACCAAAAAACTTCTTTTAAATGTGGAAGGAGCCTTAAATCAAGGTGGTATTGAAGCAGCTAAGGAAGTTTGCCGCAATACCCGTGGTCCGGTAGCCAGTATTTTCTACCAAGGTCTTGATCGTTATGACGAAGGAATTGAAATGGTTGAAAAATCAGTGGTTTCTTATGGTGGCGTGCAAGCTGGTTTGTTGGAGAAAAACTTAAGTTGGATTGCCCTTTTTATTGCACTTGGCCCTATGTTAGGTTTCTTGGGAACGGTAGTAGGGATGGTTCAAGCTTTCGACGCTATTAAAATAGCCGGTGATATTAGCCCGTCATTGGTTGCTGGTGGTATTTCTGTGGCTTTGATCACTACCATTGGTGGTTTGATTGTAGCTATGATACTTCAGGTTTTTTATAACTATTTTGTTTCTAAAATTGATGGTATTATCAACGACATGGAAGATGCTTCTATTTCATTAATTGACATATTGTATAAATTTAACCTTAAAAAATAATATACCATGGGAAAAAGTTTAGCAATACGTATTGTTGCCATTATATTTTATATCCTGTTTGGTATAAGTCTTTTGCTAGCCGTTTTGTTTTTTATAAACTACAACGAAGCACCAATGATTATTTTCACTTATATCCTTACTTTTATTGCAATGGCGGCTACTTTGATATTTTCAGTTATAGGTATGTTTAGCAGTAAAAAAGCAATGATTAATAGTTTATCGGTACTTGGAGTAATTGGAGTGCTAGTATTAATCTCATACCTAATGTCATCGAGCGAAATGCCTACCTTTTTTGGGGTAGAGGCTTTCAATCTGACAGGTTCTACATTGCAACTAATTGATACCTCGTTATTTTTAATGTACATTTTAACAGGTCTTTCATTTGTTGGATTGCTTTACTCTGAAGTTAGAGGTGCATTTAAATAGTTGGTGATTGAGATTAAATAATTAGATAAAAAAAGTAATTATGGCAAAAAAAACACCTGAAATACCTTCAGCATCAATGGCCGATATTGCTTTTATGTTGTTGATATTTTTCTTGGTTACAACTACCATGGATACCGATTCTGGTATTACAAGGATGTTGCCGCCTCCTGTGCCACCCGATCAGAAAAACAATGATGATATAAAGATCAAAGAACGCAATGTTTTTGTGGTGTTGATTAATAGAAACGATCAATTGTTGGTTGAAGGACAACAGATGCAAATCAACGAATTAAAAGCGAAGGCTAAAGAGTTTATTGAAAACCCTGTAGATGATATTAATTTACCTGAGAAAGATGCGCAAGACATCCCTTTACTAGGGACAGTAATGGTATCGAAACAAGTTATTTCACTGCAGAACGACCGGGGTACTTCTTATGGTATGTATATCCAAGCCCAAAATGAATTGGCAGCGGCCTATAATGAGCTGCGCGATGAATTTTCCCTACGAAAATTTGGTCGCAAGTTTGACGATTTGGACGAAGAAAAGCAAGGAGCTGTTAAAGATTTATACCCTCAGAGGATTTCGGAAGCAGAACCTAAAAACTATGGAGGAGGAAAATAGCTATGGCAAAGTTTAGAAAAGACAGCAGTAAGGAGTTACCTCCCGTTTCAACCGCATCGCTACCCGATATTGTTTTTATGTTATTGTTTTTCTTTATGGTGAGTACCTCCATTAAAGAAGTAGAACTTAAAGTTGCTATTAAAGCTCCAATGGCTACTGAAATAAAGAAGTTGGAGAAAAAATCATTGGTTAGCAATATTTATGTTGGTGAACCAAAAAAGCAATTCCTTAAAAATATGGGTACCGAACCTCGGATACAATTGAATGATCAATTTGCTGAAGTGGCCGATATTGGTAGCTATATTGAAGAAGAACGTTCAAAAATAAGTGAAGTGGAAAGACCTTTTATGACCATTTCATTAAAAGTTGACGAAAATACCAAAATGGGTATTGTAACTGATATTAAGCAACAATTGCGCCGTGTAAGTGCACTAAAATTAAACTACTCTACCCGTAAAAAGGATAAATAACAGTAGATAACTATATTAAAAAAGGCTGCTTCGTTTGGAGCGGCCTTTTTTATTCCATTTTAAAAGCAAAATTTTACAAACCAAAACCTAACAACTATGAGTTTCTGCAAATCAGCCAACCTTTGGCTAGTTTTTATTGTAGCATCGGCTTTTTTTACAAGCTGTACCTCAGTTAAACCTTGTAAAGTAACTCGGGTGGTTAGTTTTAGTATTGCTGAATCAAAAGGGTTTGGCTTAACCATTAATACAGAACTGGAGCTGGAGAATCCCAATCGCAGTTCATTAACTATTAAAAAAGCTGATATCGATGTTTTTGTTGAAGGAGTATATCTTGGAAAACTAATTGTTCCCGAAAATTTAACCATACCTGCCAATAAAGTGTTTTTAACCCACCTTCAAATTGATGTAAGTTTTAATAGCCTTTTAACTGCGGGCCGAGGTGTACTAAAGAAAATTAAGTCGAAGTCGTTTGAAGTTACTTTTAAAGGTAGCCTCGATGTACATTATTTATTTTTTAATAAAGTGTTATTGATCGACACCACAAATAAAGTAGAATTGTAATCAATTCAATATCTTTATGTCAAAATTGAGTGCATGAAGCATTTATTGGTACCCATCGATTTTTCAAACGACTCTATTAATGCCTTGGAGCATGCCATAATGATAGCCAATCATTTATCGTGTGGCATTCGTTTAATTCATGTAAAGCGTAAAAATGCCGATTATGATGCCTCTTTCAATCTGCGCGATTTTGATGAAGTGCTTAAGTCGGGTGTTCTGGATAATTTCGACCGTATCATTCAGGTTTACAAAAAAGAATTAGTTGGTGAATTTGAATATCGCATCCGTGAAGGCCGGATTTACACTGAAATATGTCATCAGGCAAAGTATGGCGATGCCGAGATGATTGTAATGGGAACTCATGGCGTTTCGGGTTTCGAAGAGCGTTGGGTAGGAAGTAATGCATTCCGCATAGTTAGTAATGCTTCGGTTCCTGTTCTAACTATCCGTGGCAGCTTTCCCTCACGAATGGTTAAAAAAATTATTATGCCTATTGATATTAGCAAAGAAAGCAGGCATAAGGTTCCTTTTGTAACTGAATTGGCACTTATCTTTGGTGCTGAATTGCATGTTATCGATATTAGGGAAGACAATAAGGTAGCTACCCGTAAAACACTGAACGAATATACCGATCAAGTGATGGCGTATTTAAAACGCAGGAAAGTTACCTGCGTTCGCGAATCACTGAAAGGAAAAAGTTTATCAAATATGGTTATTGAATATGCCTTAATGAACGATGCCGATTTAATAACCGTAATGATTGATCAAAATGAACGTTCCAATCTTTTTTTTGGAGAACCTTCGGCGCAGCAAATGGTTAACCACTCTCCCATTCCGGTTCTATCAATTAATACGCAATTGGACTAATAAGTAAAGGTAAGTTCATCAGGGAAATCGCTTTTAAGATTTTCAATTGTAAATTCCCATTTTCGGCGCATGTATTCATCATAATTTCAAATAAACGTTAGTGCTTGCGCCGATTTTATACCTGGAATTCATATACCCCGGCTTATGCTTCGACAGGCTCAGCAACCAGCCGGGGCTATTCATGTTAAATCCTTTCAGGATTTTTTTTAAATACGGTTGCCCTGAAAATTCCATTATTCCTATTTGAAAAAATTAATATCTTTGCCACTAAATAAAGTAAGGGATGTTGGTTAAATTGCTTTTTATTCTAGTTGTATTCATTCCATTTGTTTCAAAGTGTTACAGTCAGGTTTATTCTGAGGATTCAACCTTAATAACCAATGATCTCTTGATGCTTATTCAGGACAAAAACACGGGTGGAACCATTCAAATTTATCAGGATCCCTCATTAATGATATTGTTAGAGAAGAGTAACCGCATAAAAGAAAAGGAAGGATTGGAAGGGTTTCGGATACAACTTTATTCGGGGTCGGAACAGAATGCCCGCGACAAAGCAAATGAAATAAGTCAGGAATTTATGATTGCATTCCCAGAATTCAATTCAAAACTTATTTATACGGAATACCAAGCACCTTATTTTAAATTGAGGGTTGGGGATTATAGAAACAAAAACGAAGCCTTCGAGTTTTATCATCTGGTAAAAAAGAAATTCCCCAATTCGTATATCGTAAAATCAAAAATTAACTATCCAAAGCTTGAACCTGTTGAAAAATAGAACGATTTTTTCATTCCCTTTTCAAACATTACCAATGGAATACTTGGAGGAAAATAGAACACCCTCCTTAAAAGAAACCAAATTTCTGAATGGTTTTATGCTACCGTGTAAAGAACAAAATAAATATAAAAAATGAGTGATCCAATTAAACATGAATGTGGTTTTGTGCTGATACGTTTATTAAAACCTTTATCGTATTATCAGGAAAAATATGGCACCTGGCGGTTTGGAATAAATAAAATGTACCTGATGATGGAAAAACAGCGTAACCGTGGCCAGGATGGGGCTGGAGTGGTATCGCTGAAATTGGATAATCAACCGGGATCAAAGTATTTGAATCGTTCCCGATCGAACGCCCCCACTCCCATTGTTAATGTTTTTGCCGAGATTAACTCACGAATGACCGATGAGTGCGAAGGAAACCAGGAATTACTGAATGATCCGGAATATGCTAAGACGAACCTGTCTTTTGCTGGTGAAATATTACTTGGCCATTTACGATACGGGACTTTTGGAAGAAATAACATTGAAAACGTTCATCCGGTAATGCGTGAAAATAATTGGAAATCGCGCAACTTGGTTATTGCCGGGAACTTCAACCTTACCAATGTTGATGAATTGTTTAAGCACTTAACTGAATTAGGACAGCACCCAAAAGATTATTCTGATACCGTTACTATACTTGAAAAAGTTGGGCATTTTCTGGATGAAGAAAACCAACGGCTATTCCGTCAGTATAAAAATGAGGGCTATACCAACCGACAAATTTCAGAACTTATTGCGAAGCGCCTTGATGTTAGAAAAATATTGGAAGAAGCTAGTAAATACTGGGATGGAGGTTATGTTATTGCCGGTTTAATTGGCCATGGTGATGCGTTTGTTTTTCGCGATCCGAATGGTATCCGACCTGCATTTTATCATAAAGACGAAGAATTTGTAATTGCTGCATCTGAACGTTCTGCCATTCAAACGGTAATGAATATAAATATAGAGGATGTACACGAAATTAAACCCGGTCATGCTTTAATCATTAAAAAAGAGGGGCAGGTTTTAGAAGAAGTGGTACGAATACCCGGAAAAAATACGGCTTGTTCTTTTGAACGGATTTATTTTTCGAGAGGTAGTGATGAAGATATCTATAAAGAACGCAAAAAGTTGGGTGAGCTCATTGTACCTGATATTTTGAAAGCAGTGAATTATGATATTGAGCACACTGTTTTTTCATTCATTCCAAATACGGCTGAATCGGCATTTTATGGAATGATAAAAGGGGTGGAAGATTGGCTGCTTGAAGAAAAGCAACGATTGATACTTGAAAAAGGAAAAGATATAACACCCGATGAACTAAAAAGAATTATTGCTTTACGCCCCAAAGCTGAAAAAGTAGCTATCAAGGATGTTAAACTCCGGACATTTATTTCGGCCGATAAAGGTCGCGATGATTTAGTGGGGCATGTGTATGATATAACTTATGGTACCATCCGTCCGGGGATTGATAATTTAGTTATTATTGATGATAGCATTGTACGGGGAACAACTTTGAAGCAAAGCATCCTAAAAATTCTGGATCGGTTAGAGCCTAAAAAAATTGTAATTGTTTCGTCATCACCCCAAATAAGGTACCCCGATTGCTATGGAATTGACATGGCCAAATTAGGCGATTTTATAGCTTTTCAGGCAGGGATTGAACTGTTAAAAGATGAAGGTAAAGAAAGTGTTATTGAAGATGTTTATCAAAAATCGAAGGAACAACAATTTTTGCCAAAAGAAGAGGTAATAAATTATGTAACGCAAATATTTAAAGATTTTACCCCAGAACAGGTTTCAGGTAAGATATCACAATTATTGAAAGCGGATGGTATGAAAGCAGAGGTTCAGATTGTATATCAGACGGTCGAAAATTTGCATATTGCTTGCCCGAATCATCCGGGAGATTGGTATTTTACGGGCAACTATCCAACTCCGGGAGGAAATAAGGTAGTTACCACATCGTTTATCAATTATATTGAGGGAAAAAATGAACGGGCGTATTGAGACTATTTTCGTTAGAAAAAGGTTCTACAGGATTTGGAGTGAGATAAAAGCCCATATTTAGGCTTATCCTCCCCAACCCTCCTTAAAAAGGAGGGAGCAGGTTCCAATTTCAAATTAAAATTGCTTCGAAATAATTAAAATCCACCCCTGTCAAATAATCGTAGAATCTGTCCCTCCCTTGTTTAAGGGAGGTTAGGAGGGATGAAAAAGTAGAATCAAGAAATAGCTTTGCCAAGTTTATGGCAAATATTTCACTCTAAATCCTGTAATGCCGAAAATAAAAAATGCCAAGGTTCACTTGGCATTTTTATTTTATTAACTAATCCTTCCTTTCATCGAGGAGTACGTATCAATGTGCCGTTCGCTTTTAGTTTTATAAATATCTTCAATAGTAACTAGTATTCCGGTTTCTTCAACATCGCCAAAGTATGGATTGATGCTTGTTCCAAATACTTTCATGGTAGGCGAAAGATTCATGTATGCATTAATAAGCGGAGGAATATTAGCCCCCAAATCACGCACGTTTTTCGAAAGGGTTTTGTAATCTTCTTCATAGTTTTTCCCTGTAAATATTTTTGAAAGGGTAGCCACATCAAATTTCAAATCTAACGGGTTAATCAATTTAATCAGATGATCATTATTTCCGAAATACAGATTCATAAAGTAAAGAATCATATTCCGCGCTACGGCATTATAATGGGTGTACATGGTTACCTTGCCAAAAAAATACTTCGCCTCAGGATGATCTACCACCAAAGCTCCTAAGCCATCCCACAAATTATCAAGGGTGTAAAGGCCCCTTCTGCCCGATTGTGTTGCCTGCTTGGCCGGAACCACAAACGATCGTCCAAGTTCTATTAAATAGGGTAAATAATTGGTTTTAAACTCATCGTAGTAATGAAAAAGTTTTGAAGTGGCCAAAATTGGGTTCCCTGCAGAATCCATGGGAGCCTCGCTGCAAACTATAAAACGGTAGCCACCCAATATTTCTTTTTCCATTGGGCTCCATACTATCAGTTGCTTGTAAGGTTTTTCAGCCACATCGTATTCATCCATATCAATTGCTTTTCCGGTTCCACCACCGGCTCCCCGAAAGGTTATTTCCCGCAAACGACCCACCTCTTTCATTAAATTCGGCGAATCGGAATGAGTAAAAATGTAAATTTCGTTATCACCAAAATTAGTTTTCCTGACAAACCTATCGGGTGTTAATTCTTTTTCTAATAATGATTTGTCAACAGCATCAATAATCGGTTCCATAATTTGCTATCAATTTGGCTAAAATTAGTAATTCATTTTAATAAAACAGGCAAAATACTATCACTTTACTTAAAAAAGTGTTATAAATACTCCATTTCGTAAGTTTTTTGTCGTACAAAATCAGTCCATTCGGTAGTTGATTTTGTATTATTGAAAGTTTCCCACGGAATTGGTTTTCCGAACCGTATAACAATCTGCTGGCCTTTTTGGTTGAACATTTCATCTACTAAATAAAGCATTTCAATGTTGCCTTTAATCCGGAGTGTTTTGCGCAGATTGGCTAGGTTATAAAAAAAGTTAGAATTTCGACCCTGGATGAAAACCGGAACAACATCGCGTTGGTGTTTGATGGCACTGGTTACTACGCTTCGCTTCCACTCCAAATCAACTATTTTGCCTTTGATTTTCCGACTGCATAATCCTGCCGGAAAATAAAGAATGGGCAATTCAGAGCGGTATGCCTGATCAATGGCTTGAAACGAATCACGGCTGTGGGCTCCGTGCTTATTGATGGGCAGAAAAATCTGTTTTAGGCTGGGTAAATTCAACAGAAAATCGTTAACCGGAAACCGCAAGTCCCCATAAATGTCGTGTATGGTTTTCATAAAAACCAACCCATCTAACCCGCCCAATGGGTGATTAGCAACAAATAGCAATCTTTTTTTGTCAGGCAGATTCCCGGTACCTTCAACTACAATCTTCGCCCCAAACATGGCAAGACCTTTTTCAATAAACGTATAAGGATCCTCCTTGTAGTTTTCTTGAAGGATTGTATTTACTTCATCTAAATGCAATATTCGTTTCAGCTTTTTTAAAACAAAGCGCGGTATTACTTTTAAAAGCGCTGGGTTTTTGCTTTTAATTAAAGCTTCCAGCTCAATTTTTTTAAATCCAATATCCTCCGATTGCTCCACCATTGGGAATTTATTTTGCCCGAAAATAAGTAAAAAATTGGTTTTTGATACTTTTGGAAAGCGGGTTTGTTAAAAATTATACTCTCGCTGATTCGCATCACAAAGAAGATAATCAAATGCCCCAATTAAAAAAACCCCGGAACAAACGGCCCGGGGTTTAAATGATATATTTAAGGAATGAAGGCGAATTAATATTTTGTGCTAAAGAATGTCAAATTTAACTTTCAGCATATATACATCACCTGCTTGAATTTTGGAATTTTTGACGCAAAGTTCTGACAATTCTTTTATTACATAGCTTCCCAATTCAGGATTTGTAGCGCTTAAATCAACAATTAGTACGTTGCAGTTTTCATCAATGGTAACTTGCATCCAAACCTCTCCCTCAATATTATTCATTTTGGCATATTCAGGGTAATGCAGGTGTTTGGAAATGGCCTTTTTAAACTCCACAGGTAGTTTTTGATCCACATAGCGAAGTTCCCGAGCGCTCACTGCGGTAGTTAAACCTAAGGTTATGGCTACCAATAAAACAACTAATTTTTTCATTGTTATAAATTTTAAGGGTTTAATTAATAACGAATCAAATTTCCGTATTAATAGTGTAGTGTGAAACGGTTTATCTGTGAGTGGTTTATACAGTCGATAAACGGCCAAGAAAGCCACAATCGTTTCAATTTGAGGAAAGTACATGGCGTTTTTTACCTTATTGATTGGAATCAATAGGAACTAAATTCTACTTTTGTTGGTTTTAAGAAGGATGTTTCAAAAGATAAAAATACCCCAGCGCACCCTGTTTTTATGATTAAAAATTTGGGGCAACTAAACAATTGTTTAATTTTACTTCATCAGCTTATTGAAGAATAGAATCAAAATTTTGGTAAAACAACAATAACTTTTAACACTATGAAAAGAATCAGCAGACTTGTTTCATTAATCGTACTGGCCGGATTGCCTATGTTTCTTATGGCTCAGGAAGATGGAGTTAAGAAAATTGAGCAGGATATGGAAAACTTCAAAAAACAATATCAGCAGGGTTTTGAAGATTTTAAACGCCAAAGAGAAGAACAGATTCGGCTCATGGAAAAGGAATATCAGGACTATTACAATGAATTAACCGGTTTAAAGAATTATTATACTTCAAAGAAAGATACCGCAAAAGCCAATTGTGTGGCAGAAATTATTATGTATGAAAACAATATCTGTAAAGCAGCAGATAAAAATATTCAAGTTACCGAGCAAGTAGTTATAAAAAATGAGGCGGTTGCAACTGAAACAAAAACAGAAGTGCAAAACCAACAACCGGTGGCTGAAAATATTCCACCAACAACCGTTAAGGCAGGTGAACCGGCAAAATCTACCGAATCTACTTTTGTTCCCCTGACTGACGAAGGTGATAACGTACCCAATATCACGCCGTTGCCAAAACCAAAATCCATTATTACATCACCTTTCGGAGAACGGATGCATCCAATTCTTAAAGTACGTAAAATGCATACAGGTATTGATTTTGGAACTGGTATGGATGCTGAAATTTATGCTGCCGCCGATGGTAAGGTTACTCTGGCTAAGTATAGTAAAACTTATGGCGAATATATTGTAGTAGAGCATAAAAATGGGTATTCTACCATTTATGCACATCTTCACAAATATTCAATACAATTGGGCGATATGGTTAAAAAAGGACAGGTTATTGTCTTAACCGGAACAACCGGCCGTAGCACCGGGCCTCACTTGCATTACGAGGTGCGGATAAATGGAACTCCAGTGAATCCGTCGGGGTATTTGTCGTATCTTAAATAACATAACGCCAGTTCGATGAAAGCAAAAATGTTATAATTACTTATTATTTTAACTGGAAAGTTGGGAAAATGGGGAAATGGGGAAATGGGAAGGTTGCAGGGTAGCAAGGTAACAAGGTGGCAAGGTGAAAAAATGGAAAGAGGGAAAACTGGAAAGAGGGAACTTGCAGCACCCGCTGAGAGCATTTGGGATGATATAATGATGGGAAGATGGAAAGGTGGGAAGGTGGGGAAAAGGAAAGAAGGGAAGATGGAGTGTTGGTAAACTGGAAAATGAGAAGGTGGGGAAATGGGAAGTTGGAAAGATAAAATCAAAAGAAAATTTTCGAGAAATAGTTGCCGGAAAACAACTAGGGATTACCCGCCCACAGTAACTTTAATCCCTACTGCCCCAAATATGGTTTTAGCCCTTTCGATTTCATCGTTTGAGGGTGTTTCAAGGCCTTCGCGATTATAGTTAGTGCCCAGTTTAGTGTGCTTACCTTTGGCAATATAATGGTAAAGGAGCAAATTAACTTCCTTTCTTTTCCATGATAACGTAGATAAAAATTCAGCTTCTTTTTCCAGTGTTTCCTTATCGGCATTTACCCCATGAATAAAAGGAATGCGGATTATAAAATCATGTCCGTTGTCGGCCAGTACTTTAATGTTTTTTAAGATCAGTTCGTTCGATACTCCGGTATATTTTTTATGGATTTCGGAATCAAACGCTTTCAGATCGACTAAAAACAAGTCGGTACGTTTTGCCACTTCCAAAACAATTTCAGTTTTTGCAAACAGGGCAGTATCAACTACCGTGTTTATATGATTTCCACGGCATCGATCCAGTAATTCAAGCAATTTTGCGTGATGCATCAGGGGTTCACCCCCCGAAAAAGTAACCCCACCTTCGGAATGATCGAAAAATATCGTCTCGCGTTCAATAATTCTCATCAACTCGTCGGTGGTATATTCACGCCCCGACATTTCAATGGCTTTTGTTGGGCAAACCTGTGCACATTTTCCGCAAAGGGTGCAACGTTTGGTATCAGTAACAATTCCATCGGGGGTTAACGAGAGTGCTCCTTCGGGGCATACCTCAATGCACTTTACCGCTCCAATACACTTTTGAGCAGAATACATTTTTTGTTGGAACTCCGATATGCTTTCAGGATTATGACACCATATACAGGAAAGCGGACAACCCTTGAAGAAAAGTGTTATTCTTATTCCTGGACCATCGTTGATGGCATATTTTTTAATATCGAAAAGTAAGGCTTTGCTCATTAAAACGATTCATTTTCGGTACGGTCAATAACTTCCTGCTGTAAATCTTCGTTCATGTCGTTGAAATAATCGCTGTAACCTGCCATACGCACCAAAAGATCTTTATAATCTTCGGGACAAGCTTGCGCTGCCTGCAAAGTGGCAGTATCAACCACATTAAACTGGATGTGGTGGCCACCAAGGGCAAAGTAACTTCGGATGAGTTTGCTGAGTTTTTCAATATCTTCTTCACGTTTGAGCAAACTGGGCAAGAAACGCTGGTTCAGCAAGGTACCGCCCGATTTAATCTGGTCAATTTTTGAAAGCGAACGAATAACCGCCGAAGGACCATTCACATCGCAACCATGCGATGGTGAGGTTCCGTCGGAAATTGATTTTCCGGCCAATCTTCCATTGGGGGTTGCTCCCATTACTTTACCAAAATAAACATGGCAGGTAGTTGAAAGCATGTTCAGGTGGAACGTTTCACCTTTGGTATTGGGTTTTCCATCTATGGCGGCCAATAAATCGTTGTAAACCCGAACAGCCAGAGTGTCGGCATATTCATTGTCGTTGCCAAAGAAAGGAGTATTATTTATAATGGTCTGTCTCAACACCTCTTCGCCAGTAAAGTTTTTAAGTACTGCATCCAAAATGGTTTTCATGGAGTAGGTCTTATCCTCGAACACATGTTTTTTTAAAGTGGTGAGGCTGTCAGTAACCGTTCCCAAACCGGTACATTGAATATAATTGGTATTGTATCGCGGGCCCGCGTTATAGTAATCACGGCCTTTGGCAATGCAATCGTCAATTAAAACCGAAAGCGGCGGCGCCGGTGCATATTTGGCAAACATCCGGTCGATGTAATTACTGACTTTAATTTTTTGATCGACAATGAAGTTAAGCTGATTTAAAAATGCCTGATATAATTCTTCGAAGGACTTGAATTCAAGCGGATTACCGGTAGCCATACCCGCTACTTTGCCGGTTACCGGATCAATTCCGTTGTTTAAGGTAACTTCAAGAATCTTGGGAACATTCAAATATCCGGTCAACAAATAGGCCTCTTTCCCAAATGCTCCCACCTCAATGCATCCACTGCATCCGCCTTCGCGGGCATCTTCAAGAGTCTTACCTTGTCGCAACAGTTCCTGAATATACACATCGGGATTAAAAACCGAAGGATAACCATGTCCTTGGCGGATTACTTTGCAACCGGCCTTTAAAAAGCGGTCGGGGGTACGCGAACTAATGTGGATGGAATTTCCCGGTTGGAGAATGTGCAATTCCTCAACTATTTCAAGCATCAAGTACGAAACATCACTCACCCCATCGGAACCATCGCGGCGGACTCCGCCAATGTTGATATTGGTAAAGTCGTTGTAAGTTCCGCTCTCACGGGCAGTAATCCCCACTTTGGGAGGGGCCGGATGGTTGTTTACTTTAATCCAGAAACACGAAAGCAACTCCTTGGCTTGTTCCCGGGTTAATGTTCCTGCTTCCAGCTCCCGGTTATAAAAAGGTTCCAGGTGCTGGTCGAAATGGCCTGGATTCATAGCGTCCCAACCATTCAATTCGGTAATAGTTCCCAAATGCATGAACCAATACATTTGGATGGCTTCCCAAAAAGTACGCGGTGCTTGGGCCGGTACCCAACGGCAAACCTCAGCAATTTTATTTAGTTCATCTATCCGTTTGGGGTCTTTTTCGGTTTTTGCCAATTGTTCGGCCAATTCGGCATGACGCTCTGCAAAAATAATGGCTGCATCGCAAGCAATATCCATAGCTTGCAATTCTTCAAGCTTATCGGTAGCTTCCACATCATTCAAAAAATCGAGTCGTTCGATGTGTTCTGCAATTTCACGTTTACTATCGAGTAACCCTTTTTGGTAAATTTTTCCGTCAAGACAGGTATGACCTGGGGCACGCTGCTCCATAAATTCGGTAAACAAACCGGCTTCGTAGGCAGCTTTCCATTCTTTTGGTACATGGCTAAATATGCGTTCGCGCTGGGTGCGCCCTTCCCAATAAGGAATTACTTCACGCTCATAAGTGGCAATATCGTCCTGCGAAATGGTGTATCGTTGCAATTCACGGGTATTCAACACATTGAGGTCGTCAACGCTGTGGCAGGTCAATTCGGGAAATGTAGGTAAAGCTTTTGGTTTTGGACCCCGTTCACCAACTATTAATTCACCTTCGCCCAGATAAATGGTTTTGCGTTTGCAAATCTCTAGATAAGTGAGAGCTCGTAAAACAGGGATTGAGTATTTACCGTAATTATCAATATAGAATTTAGTCTCAATTAAAGCCCTTTCAATTGATAAGGAAGGTTCGGCTTCCACACTAAGTTTCCGAAGCTTTTGAATCCGTTCATTCATGCCTGGACCAATGCCTTCAGGTTTTGGTTTAAAATTACTTTCGGTTTTTGGTTCCCTTTGGGGTGTATTTTTTGTGGTTGTTGCTTGCATGGCAATAGGCTTTATAATGTTCAATTTTTTAGTGCTTAAAACACCTTGAATTATCATGGAAATATAAGAATGAATTGTGCTTGGTTTAATAATAAACCTGAAGAAGTATCAAAAGGAGGTTGATTTAATGATAAAACATTAAACAATTAAAGAGGCGGCGGTAAGTATGTGCTATTGCTAGAATAATAATCATACGCCAAAAGTTGATTCACAAATATAATAAAAAACCAATTTGAATATAAAGCAATTTATAATTGTATTTATAACAATTAAAATGTAGGTTTGTATTAAATATTTAAAGGGGTGTCACAAAATTCATACAAAAATCATCCAAAATTCCACATTGCCGTTGACTGTGTTATATTCGGTTATGAAAACGACGAATTGAAGCTACTACTCTATCCCCGAAGGTTTACTCCATCAAAGGGCGATTGGTCGTTGATGGGAGGTTTTGTTCAGGAAAATGAAACCATGGAATTAGCCGCACGAAGGGTTTTAAGGCAAACCGTTGGACTCGAAAATATTTATCTGGAACAGGTGCGGGGATTTTCGGAATTAAATCGTGACCCCGGTGGACGTGTAATTAGTATGGCCTATTATGCACTTATCCGCATTGATGAACACGACAGTGATTTGGCATTGCTCAACTCAGGTAAATGGTGGCCTATCACAAACATCCCTGATTTGGTATTCGATCATAGCCAAATGGTTAAAGAAGCTCTTGAAAAACTACAGCAAACCACTTCCTATAAGTTAATAGGTAAAGAGTTGCTGCCTGAGCAGTTCACCCTAACACAATTGAATAACCTTTACAATGCTATTTTTCAAAAATCGTTCGATGCGGGAAACTTTCGAAAAAAACTGGCTTCGCTCAATATTCTCGAAAAACTGGCAGTAAAGGATACAAATACCTCAAAACGAGGTGCCTATTATTATCGCTTCAAAGAGGATTCAGAAAATTATCAATAAGATTGACTATTAAAATCGTTAAAACTATAATGCTCTAACTTATGAATTAAAATAGTGACAATATAAAACTAAAAAATAGGTAATATGAAAATTGAAAAATTCGAAGTTTGGTTTGTAACAGGAGCACAGCTTCTGTACGGTGGCGATGCTGTAATTTCAGTTGATGCCCACTCAAACGAAATGGTTGCTGGTTTAAATAAATCAGGCAATCTTCCATTTAAAGTTGTTTATAAAGGTACTGCAAATTCTTCAGTTGAGGTATCGGAAGTTTTCCGTGCTGCCAATGGTGATACTAACTGTATTGGTGTTATTACCTGGATGCATACGTTTTCGCCAGCAAAAATGTGGATTCATGGTTTAATGGATTACAAAAAACCATTGTTGCACCTTCACACTCAGTTTAATGAAGAAATCCCATGGTCGGAAATTGATATGGACTTTATGAACCTGAACCAATCGGCTCATGGCGACCGTGAGTTTGGCTTCATTACCAGCCGTTTGCGCAAATCACGTAAAATTGTTGTTGGTTATTGGAAAGACAAATCAACTCAAGAAAAAATTGCCGGTTGGATGCGCGTTTGTTCAGGTTGGGCCGATTCACAAAATATGCGTATTATCCGTTTTGGCGACAACATGAATAATGTAGCTGTTACCGATGGCGACAAAGTAGAAGCAGAAATCCGTTTAGGTTACCATGTTGACAATGCTCCAATTGCAACACTCGTTCCTTATGTAGAAAAAGTTACCGAAGCAGAAATCGACAAATTGATTACTGAATACGAACACCTTTATGATTTTGCTGCTGATTGCAAAAAAGGCGCTGCAAAACACATTACGGTACGTCATACTGCGGCTCAGGAAATTGGGTTGCGCCGCTTTTTGGATGATAAAAATGCCACCGCTTTCACTACCAGCTTTAACGAATTGGCAGGAATGTCGCAATTGATGGGTTTTGCTTCACAGCGTTTAATGGCCGAAGGTTACGGTTTTGGTGCCGAAGGCGACTGGAAAACTGCCGCTCTTACACGAACCATGTGGGTAATGGCAAAAGGTTTGCCCGGTGGATGCTCATTCCTTGAAGATTATGTGTTAAATTTCGATGGGGCAAAAAGCTCAATCCTTCAATCGCACATGTTGGAAATAAACCCTGAAATTGCTGAGTCAAAACCACGTATCGAAGTTCATTTCTTGGGAATTGGCGATGCCGGTATTTGCGCCCGTTTGATTTTCCAGGCTCACAAAGGGGAAGGTATTGCGGCAACTATTGTTGATATGGGCAATCGTTTCCGTATGATTGTAAACGAAGTGAAAGTTATTGAACCAAAAGCTTTGCCTAAACTGCCGGTAGCATGTGCATTGTGGATTCCTCAACCCAATTTGGAAATTGGTGCAGGTGCGTGGATCACCGCCGGTGGAACTCACCACTCAAGTTTTTCATTCTCAATTACTACTGAAATGATGGAAGACTTTGCCGAAATTGCTGATATTGAAATGTTGATTATCGACAAAGACACCAACATTAGAGAATTCAGACAGACAATGCGTAATAATGAGGTGTACTACCTCTTGAATAAAGCCCTTAGGTAATTCAAAATGTATTTAAATTATTAATATAAAATTTCATATATGAATGCAGGATTTACAGTCGTTGACTATGCTATTTTTATTGGCTATGCAATACTAATTGTAGGCTTGGGGCTTTGGCTTTCGAGAACTAAAAAGGGCGAGGAAAAAGATTCGAAAGACTACTTTTTGGCAGGTGGCACCCTTTCATGGTGGGCTATTGGGGCATCATTGATTGCCGCCAACATTTCAGCCGAACATTTTATTGGAATGTCGGGTTCCGGGTTCCGGATTGGATTAGGAATTGCAGCTTATGAGTGGATTGCAGCCATAACCCTAATTTTGGTGGCCAAATTTTTACTTCCACAAATGATTGAAAAGAAAATATTTACCATGCCTCAGTTGGCCAAAGAACGTTATGGTCAAGGGGTTAGCTTCTTCTTTTCATTTTTTTGGTTGTTGGTTTATGTGTTTGTTAACTTAACTTCAGTCGCTTGGCTCGGAGCACTTGCCATGCAGCAGATTCTGGGGATACCAATGATTTGGGGTGTGCCGGGGTTAATAATTTTTGCTGGAATTTATTCTATTTACGGCGGACTTAAAGCCGTGGCTTGGACCGATGTGCTTCAAGTTGTATTTTTGGTTGGTGGTGGACTTATCACCGCATTTTTTGCTTTGGGTGCGGTTGGCGATGGCAACGCCATTGATGGCTTCATGACCATTTTAAGCAAAGTACGTGAAAATCCGGGCGACCTTCATTTTAATATGATTATTGACGGAAATTTAAGTCCGGGCATTTTTAAAGACTTACCGGGATTGGCAGTTATTTTTGGAGCCATGTGGCTAACCAACATTGGTTATTGGGGCTTTAATCAATACATCATTCAAAAAGGGTTGGCTGCAAAAAATCTGGCCGAAGCCAAACGAGGATTAATATTCGCAGGATATTTGAAGATTTTGATTCCAATTATTGTCATTATTCCAGGTATTGTAGCTTATGTATTGTTTACCCATCCCGATTTGCAGCATAATTTAGTTGGTTTAAATGGAACTATTGAAAGGGCCGATGATGCGTATCCTTGGTTACTGAAAAATTTCGCTCCTAACGGAATTAGAGGGTTGGCTTTTGCAGCCTTAGTGGCAGCGGTGGTTTCATCGTTGGCTTCAATGCTAAATTCTGCTTCAACCATATTTACCTTAGATATTTACAAACCCTTAATTAACCAAAAAGCTACAGAACGGCAGTTGGTTAAAGTGGGCCGTATTTCTGCATTGGTGGCTTTGGTTGTTGCCATGTTTGCTGCCAAACCTTTATTGGGTGGCCTTGATCAGGCATTTCAATACATTCAGGAATATACCGGATTTATTTATCCGGGTGTTGTAGTGGTATTTGGTATGGGAATTCTATGGAAACGCGCTACCAATCGTGCCGCATTATGGACCACCATCGCCACGCTTCCATTAGGTATTGGTATGAAAATGGCATTACCCGAATTGCCTTTTATAATCCGCATGGGTTATGTGTGTATGATTTTGATTTCATTGGCCGTTGCACTAACGTTAACCGACAAACATCAGGTAAAAGCCGATGTTTTAAGCGATATCAATAAAAAGCGGTTGACTTCGGCAGGTTGGATATTCGCCGTTCTTTCTGGTATAATGTTTCTTTCAGGCATTGTTTGGGGAACCGATTTGTTTGGCTTAAGTATGCGTTACTTGGGATTCCACTCCATATTTATGATGACATTTATGATGGCGTTTCTGGCAATCATCATGTTTACCAATGCCAAATCGCCAACAAAGGATGCCAAATCGTACGAATTTGACCCTACCCTATTTGAAACCGACAAGAAGTTCCTGGTAGGAGCTATTGGTATAGTGGTTATTATTGTTTCACTATATGCTTATTTCTGGTAACAACAAAAAGGAGGTTTATGGTCATCCCAAAAGCCTCTTTTTTATACCTTTAAGATTATGTTAGAAGAACTTAAAAAACAGGTTTATAAGGCCAATCTCGATTTGGTAAAACACGGTTTGGTGCTTTTTACCTGGGGAAATGTGAGTGGAATTGACCGTTCCCAGGGATTGGTGGTGATTAAACCCAGTGGGGTGAGTTATGATGTAATGAAAGTCGATGATATGGTAGTGGTTGATTTAAACGGTAATGTGGTGGAAGGCAAATTAAAACCTTCCTCAGATACACCAACACACCTCGAATTATATAAAGCATTTCCCGAAATTGGTGGAGTAGTTCATACGCATTCCACTTATGCCACAGCATGGGCGCAGGCTGGCAAAGCGGTTCCGATAATTGGGACTACTCATGCCGATTATTTTTCGACTGATGTTCCTTGTACTACTGATATGCCTGTAGAATGGGTAATGGGCGAATATGAAAAGGAAACCGGAACAGCAATCATAATTGCTTTTAAAGGAAAAAACCCGAATGAGATTCCGGGGGTACTGGTAAAAAACCACGGCCCATTTACTTGGGGCAAAAACCCCAATGATGCCGTTCACAATAGTGTGGTACTGGAAGAAGTAGCCCGAATGGCTCAATTAGCCTATTCCATTAACCCGGCTTTGACCATGAATCAGGAATTGGTTAAAAAACATTATGAACGGAAGCATGGCAAAAATTCCTATTATGGACAATGAACTAGAGGTTAGAGTTTAGATATGAGATTTTAGATATTAGATTTTAGAAGAGATATAACTATTTATATTCAGAACCTTTGGTTATTCGACAAAATGAGTGGAAACAAGTTTAATATATTAAAAAATATCCACCCCAACCCTCCTTTGGTTAAAGGAGGGAGTAGTGTTGTACTAAATCAAAAATACGGCAGCAATGCTCAATCAGGGTATTCTCCCTTGCTTGCAGGGGAGATGTCGACAGACAGAGGGGTAAAAGGCATAAAAAAATTTCACTTTCCACAAATAATGTCGAATAAGCATACCTTTTAAACTTTATACTGAATACTTAACACTTAAAAAAAATAAAATGAAAAAATATGTAATTGGCGTTGATTACGGAACCGATTCTTGCCGTGCATTGATAGTTGATACCAACAACGGAAATGAATTAGCTACATCGGTAAAACATTACCCACGTTGGATGGCAGGCAACTATTGCGATGCGGCCCGGAACCAATACCGCCAGCACCCGAAAGATTATTTGGAGGTGATGGAAGCATCTATTAAGGAAGCTCTAACGAAATGTGACCCATCGGTTGCCCAAAACATAGTGGGAATTTCGTTTGATACCACCGGAAGTACACCCGCTTTAACAGATGGAAATGGAACACCACTGGCTATGCTGCCCGAATTTGCTGAAAACCCAAATGGCATGTTCATTTTGTGGAAAGACCACACTGCGGTGAAAGAAGCCGATGAAATAAACGAACTGGCACGTAAATGGGAAGTGGATTTTACAAAATACGAAGGGGGCATCTATTCCTCGGAATGGGTGTGGGCCAAAGTGTTACATGTTTTGCGTAAAGATGCGGCAATTAAAAAAGCAGCCGTTTCGTGGATAGAATATTGCGATTGGTTACCCGCCGTTTTAGCCGGGAAAACCCGCTTACACGAAATTAAAAGGAGCCGCTGTGCCGCCGGACATAAAGCTTTGTGGCACCCCGACTGGAAAGGCTTGCCACCCGAAGAATTTCTGGTAGCTTTAGGCTCAGAACTAAAAGGTATGCGCAGCCATCTGTTCGATGAAACCTATACCAGCGATGAAGTCTTTGGAACCCTTACACCTGAATGGGCTAAAAAATTGGGGCTTTCAGAAAAAGTGGTGGTAGGCGTTAGTGCTTTTGATGCTCACATGGGGGCCGTGGGAGCCGAGATTGGTGCCAATACCTTAGTCCGCATCATGGGAACATCAACGTGCGATATTATTGTATCGCCTGAAAATGAGGTAGGGAAAAAGCTGATTCCAGGAATCTGCGGACAGGTAGATGGTTCCGTAATACCAGGAATGGTAGGTTTGGAAGCCGGGCAATCGGCCTTTGGCGATGTTTATGCTTGGTTTAAAAACGTTTTGGCCTGGCCTCTTCAATTTATTGACGATAAAGAACTGGCAAAAAAGATAGAGGATAAAATTATTCCCGCCCTGGCCGAAGAGGCAGCAAAAATACCTATGGAAGAATCAACCATTTTGGCCACCGATTGGCTCAATGGCCGGCGCACACCCGATGCCGACCAGAACTTAACCGGAACCATTACCGGATTGAATCTGGGTTCATCGGCACCACGTATTTTCAGGGCTTTGGTTGAAGCCACTGCTTACGGGTCGAAAGCTATTGTTGATCGATTTGTGTAAAACGGGGTAAAAGTTGATGGTGTAGTAGCCATTGGCGGCGTAGCAAAAAAATCGGAATTTGTGATGCAAACCCTGGCCGATGTAATGGGAATGCCTATAAAGATTGCCCGCTCGGAGCAAAGTGTTGCTTTAGGAGCAGCCATGTTTGCATCGGTTGCAGCCGGGGTACACTCAAACGTAGGAGAGGCACAGAAAGCTATGGGGCAGGGATTTGAGAAAACCTATCTGCCCAATACCGAAAAAACCCGTAAATACGCTCTACTGTATCAAAAGTATATGGAATTGGGAAAACTGTAATGAAGTATAAACTAAAAATTAGTATCGTGAAAACATTAAAAACTTCTTTTTTGCTGATAACCGCCAGTGTGCTGGTTCTTGTAAGTTGTAGTAATCCAAAACCTTCTGTTTTTACCGAGGTGGCTCAAAAAATAAATGCGACTGATTTTACGCAAACCATTGATGGAAAGGCCGTATCGCTGTACACCCTTCAGGGCAAAAACGGAATAGGTATGAAGGTAACCAACTTTGGAGCCCGTGTGGTTTCGCTCTGTGTGACCGATGCCAACAATCATCCGGTGGATGTAGTATTAGGCTACAAAACACTAAACGAATATGTAGACAATCCCGAAAATTTCCTGGGAGCAGCCATTGGCCGCTTTGGGAACCGGATTGGAGGTGCTGCTTTTTCCCTTGACAGTATTGTTTATGAGTTGGTAAAAAACGAAGGAAACAACCAACTGCACGGTGGGCCCAAAGGTTTTTTCGATGTGGTTTGGGATGCCAATCAAATTGATGATTCAAAAATTGTATTTACCTATCTTTCAAAAGAGGGCGAAGAGGGTTTTCCTGGAAACTTATCGGTAGAGATGATCTATGAACTTACCGATGACAACGCTTTTAAAATCAGTTACAAAGCCACAACCGATAAAACAACCATTTGCAACTTGACACACCATTCGTACTTCAACTTGTCGGGCGAAGGGGCTGAAACTATAAACGACCATGTATTGCAGATTAAGGCCGATGGCATAACACCCGTTGATAGTGTATTGATTCCAACCGGCGAAATAATGCCTGTGGCCGGTACGCCATTCGATTTTACTACACCTACGGCTATTGGTGAACGGGTAAGCAACACAGACCAACAACTGGCTTTGGGACATGGGTACGACCACAATTGGGTACTGAACCGTAAAGGTGAAGGGGCTGTTTTAATGGCATCAGTTTATTCGCCTATAACAAAAATTAACATGGATATTATTACCGATCAACCGGGGTTGCAATTTTATGGAGGCAATTTTATGGATGGAACTTTAACCGGGAAAAGCGGAAAACCCTATTTATATCGCAGCGCTTTTTGTTTGGAAACACAGCATTTTCCCGATTCACCTAACAAGCTTGAATTTCCGTCGGTGGTTTTAAAACCGGGTGATACATACAATCATGTATGCCTGTACAAATTTTCAGTTAAAGAATAATTAGTTCTTTTTTTGGTTCATTAAGGCTGCCGGTATTAACGGGCAGCCTTTTTTTACCTTTTATTTATTAAATCAAGCTCTGCTGCTGGCTTAAAGTAAAATACCGGGCTGGAGACCGGCGATCCTTGGATCACCGCCTCTTTAGGCGGTATTATGTGTTATTACTGGCTGACTCTCCCACTGCCGCGCGCATCGAGTTTGCGGGTCCAGCGAAGCTAATCCTTTCATGTAAAATAGTAAAGGTTGTCCGGTTTTCACCGGACTGCCTTTTTGTTTTGTTGGATAGCGACTATTTTCAATAATTCGCTAAAAAATGTAAAAACAATTGTTACTGATCACACAAAGTCATCAGAATAAATGTTAGATTGTAACAGAAAGACGTGCGATAAAATGTTTGTTTGATGCATTTATTCCTTGAAATAATTGTATATTCGCCATAAATAAGAATTGAAATGGAACGGTTACAATTAGCAAAACTTGTTGCTTGGAAAAAATCCAACAATCGAAAACCTTTGATTATTAGAGGTGCTCGACAAGTTGGAAAGACATGGCTTATGAAGGAGTTTGGCAAACAGGAATACAGCCAAACGGCTTATGTCAATTTTGAAAGCTCTAAAACCCTTAAAAATCTGTTTACCGATGACTTTGATATTCATCGCTTGATTACAGCCATCCAAATAGAAACAGGTGTTCAAATAAATTCGGAAAATACCCTAATTATTTTCGATGAAATTCAGGAATGCGAAGGTGCAATTACATCATTGAAATATTTTTTCGAGGATGCACCCCAATACCATATTCTTGCTGCTGGTTCTCTTTTAGGGGTTGCTCTACATCAGAATACTTCATTTCCTGTGGGCAAAGTCGATTTTTTAGATCTTTTCCCTTTGAGCTTTAGCGAATTCCTTTTAGCAATGAAATATAAAGATTTATTTGACCTGCTTTTGAGCCGCAATTGGCCGTTGATTAAAGCTTTCAAAACGAAATACATTGAACTTTTACGTCAATATTATTATGTTGGCGGAATGCCTGAATCCGTAAAATCATTTAGCACTGAAAATGACTTTAAAAAAGTACGTAATATTCAAATGAGCATACTAAACGCTTATGAACAAGATTTTTCGAAACATGCACCACACCAAATTGTACCGCGGATAAGAATGATTTGGCAATCAATACCATCACATTTATCAAAAGAAAACAAAAAGTTTATTTACGGGGCACTTAAAAGTGGAGCAAGGGCAAAGGATTATGAAATGGCAATGGATTGGCTTATCGATTCAGGCTTGATATACAAAGTAAACAGAACCTCAAAACCAGCCATGCCTTTGATAGCCTATATGGATATTTCAGCCTTTAAAATATTTATTCTGGATGTAGGGTTATTGGGTGCCATGGGAAATATCGATGTCAAATCAATTATAGACGGTAACCTGATTTTTCAGGAGTTTAAAGGTGCTATGACTGAACAATACGTTTTGCAGCAGTTAAAAAGTTGCGAAAATCTTTCTATCAATTATTGGTCAACAGAGAAATCAACAGCCGAAATCGATTTTTTGGTACAATCCGATGGAAACATCATTCCCATTGAAGTAAAAGCAGAGGAAAATTTACAGGCAAAAAGTTTAAAATCATTTCGGCAGCAATTTAATCCACCGCTATCAATTAGAGTATCAATGTCGGACTATAGAATTGATGATTGGTTAACAAACTTACCCTTACATGCCGTTGAGATTTTTTGGAAGTGAATAAATTGGAGTTATGTAAATTGGCGCATTAAAGCAACAGTAAACTCATCAACTTTTCTCATGACCGAAGGGAACGGCGCAGCCCTCACCGTATACTCTGACAAAAGCAAATTATGACACAAGTTTTTTTTCATTGTTTCTAGGGTCACTACAAATATAGTTTTGGCTATAAGGTATCCCATTAGCTACAACACTATAAATTGTTCT
>JBAYKX010000024.1:0-74207 GCA_041664345.1 Salinivirgaceae bacterium | reverse complement strand
TATAAGTATCTTTATTTTAGACCCTTAAGATACAAAAAAAGCAGTAAAATACCAAGTTTTTACCTTGTATTTTACTGCTAATTTATTAACATTCTGACACTTGGGACTTTTTCAGTAGCCTCGCTTCCACTAAGCCGTTTTTATTTTTTTACGAAGACTCATTATCAACCCACCAATTTAGTATTTGTTAAAAAGAAACCCTTTTACTTATTTTGCCTTTTTTTAACCATTTAGTATCAAGTAGATGAAAAACCGAAGTTTTTTTATTGTTGTAGCCGCTATATTAATTAGTTTCCTCTTACTATCGGTAACCGTATTTGGTCAAAGCAAGAATAAAAGAAATTCTCACCAAGATTTGTTGCCTCAATTGCAACATGTAAGCGATTATTTCGATGAACACCCTTCTGCAAGTTATTCAGACTCAATTTATAAAGAGGCTTTTAATTATTTGCTCAACTTTTCGACGGATGAAGTATTAAAATCAAAGGTTTTATTGGTTCAGCAATATATCGATGACAATAAAGTCAATAAGCAACTCATGAACCTTATTGCATTCAAGCGAATTGTAGATAGCTTAAATCAGGAGCGTTCAAGGTTTATGGCAGACTATTGGCATTATAAAGAGTTGCAAAAAAATGCCGATACAATTAGTTTATCATCGAATGATAGTATTTTTTCAGTGAAAATGGATTCGCTTTTTAATGATAGTCCGTTTAAAATGGACAGTATATTTGAAGCATTAAGTCCATACAACGATTCACTCTCCCGTTCAATTGAACAAGATATTGAGTACTTTTCGCAAGATGCAGTTTTTAAGTGGATTAAAAAGGTGCGACGTGATACCATTAATTTTTACCTTATAAATCTTGAAGGTGATTCTTTATTAATTCACATGTATAATAACAGTCCGGAATTAATCCGTTTTTCAATTACCGATTACTGGGGAACCAAAAGCAAGGCGGTTATTAGGGATATTGATAAAAATTCCATGCGTATTCTTGTCGATAATACACCTCTTGTTAACTATGAAACCGATGAAAAAGCTAAAGAGGCCATTGGTAACCTTGGTAATAATTTTAGTGGTGAAAGGAAATTAACCATTAATAATCGCCCTATAGAAAAGGGAAAAGTAAAATGGATTCTGGGAGGTAATGCCAATGTTGATTTAGCACAGAACTATTTATCGGAATCGTGGGCAAAAGGAGGGGAATCATCGCTTTCATTTATGACAGGGTTGGAGCTTTTTGCTATATACCAAAAAGAAAACTATACGTTTGAAAACAGGGGAATTTTCAAATATGGAGCTATTCGGCAGGGTGGAAAAGAAAATTTTCTGAAGGCAACCGAAGACCGGATAGAATTGGTATCGAAATATGGGCACAAATTATTTAAAGATTACTTCTTGAGTGGTTTTTTTAATTTTAAATCGCAATTTGCAACAGGGTATGAATATCCAAACGACTCAACTAAGACCCCCGTTTCGAAATTTATGAGTCCGGGGTATATTACCTTTGCACTTGGTTTGGACATTAAGTCCATTCCTAAAACAGTCTTGTTTGTATCGCCATTAACCTCGAAAAATACCATTGTATTAGCCGATACTGTTAATGAAACCAAATACGGTTTAAAACCATCAGAAAAAGTTAGATCTGAAACAGGAGCCATTATTAAAGGTTCATACAAAACAAAGGTTTGGGGCAACATTGAAATGGAAAATTATTTAGAACTTTTCTCCAATTACGTCAATAATCCTCAAAACGTTGATATTGACTGGGATTTTAGGCTAATTTTTCCGGTAAATGATTATATCAGGGCAACCATTTCCACACGCTTAATTTACGATGACGACCAATTGGTGCCCAAATTTAAGGATGAAAATGACGTACGTGTTCCCGATGGAACAACAAAAGCGGTTCAGTTTAAGGAATATCTCACCATTGGTTTTGCGGTGAAGTTTTAATAGTTTGGTGCTATTTTTTCTCGGATTTTGCCTTTGTTACCTTAATTAAGGAATCAATTTGTTTTATTATTTAACCATTCAATTCATCCTTTATTTTTTTAATTTCAACAGGAAAATTGCCCGATAGTTCTTCCAAAAGTTCCATAATTTTGCGCGATCGGTATTTATTTTCCACCAAACTTTGGCTCGATTTAACAATGGAAGCAATCAGCTTTTCGTTGGTTATAATTCCTTCCATATATTCAGCCAACAATGAATACCACTGAATAATTGGCAGGTAAACGGCTTTTCCTATAAATTGTTTTTCTTTAGTTACCAGTTTGTACCTTCGGCACAGCGATAATACTCGGGAATACTTTTCAAACTGGATGAGTGTCTGCAAGTATGAACTAAAAAACAAATGCCAACGGTGCTCAAAAATTTCCTTTTTGTAAGCATCAAAAAAACCGGATCCATAATTAACCGCTTTTTCAATCTGGTGGTTTATTACCAGTGTTTTCATGTAAAAAGCAATGAACCCTATTTTGTAATAATAACTATTCGTTTTTTTTAACTCGGGAATTGAATGGTTCATTAATTCCAACGCCTCTTCTTTTTTTCCTTGTTTGAGTAATACGCCACATAGGTTGACCAAATAAAACAGGTAATCGCTGTTTTTATTTTGTATGGAAAGGTATCCGTATATGGCAGACTGCTGCAATTCGTTGAGTTTTGAATGCAGCATGGCCCGGTTGGCATAATAATTAGCCAGAATGCGTTTTGAATAGAAGATGGGTGTTTTTAGCAGAAGATCAAGATGATCGTAAACCAGCAATAGTTTATCGAATTGCCGGTTATTATAGAAATAGATGGTCAACCTCACCACCGCACGGTATCTGGTGTACCCATCCAGCGATTCATCAAAATAAATGCTTTTTAATAAATCTTCGCTTTGGTCATTGCTTTCATAGCGGAATTCTTCGTTTTTAACAATCTGAACGGTAGCCAAATTCATCAGATTGTTTAGTTCGGTTACCTTAAAGAATTGTGACCGGTATTTTTCCAAATAGTCGGATACTACTTTGTAATATTTTGTGCGGTTCCTTACCAGTAAATAATCGCGATAATATTGTAGTAACTCATAAAACCTGATAAAATAATAATGGGTAGGCACTGTTTTTGAAAGATTGGCCATAATATTGGCTTCATCATCGGGTTTAATGCTATCTGACATTACTAGTTTCTCAACTGTGGTGAGCCATTCAAAATATGCATCCACATCAATTTTGGTGAGGGTTTCCACCATCCAGTTTTTTAAATAGGAATAGGTTCGTTTATCAATTCGGGTATCAAATGGAATGGGTGTCTGCTTATTAGTGCAATTATAATAAATATTTTGAAGAATTTTAACATTGGAAGGTTTGCTAAAATTTTGGACGGCCAATAAATAATCCAATTCGTGCGGAAAGAGTAAGCTGGTGTAATCGGCAAATGTGACTAATTTAAGACGCATAATTAGCTGTTTTTAAAACCTAAAGATAGTGTAAAAATAAAAAAAGCCAGTTGAGATGTCCGGCTTTTGATATTGTTAATGAATTGGTAAGTTATTAAATTGATTTTAACCATTTTAATGCTTCCTCTTTAGATGTAAAAAACTGGTTAGCAAATTTTGATTGATCTCGCCTTTTGGCAATGTTTTGGGCTGCAAATTTGGCAAAGGCATTTGAATTTCCAACCAAAGTTGCTGATGCACGATAGCCTGCTTTTTCAGCTCTTGGCAACCAATTTTCGTTAAGCCTATGTTGATCTTTAACTGAAAAAACATTGGCATTGGTATTATCGGTCAAAATTTTTGAAATACTATTTTCCACCATCAATTCAATAGCTTTATTGCAGCCACTTTGAAACTCATTGCTAGGTGGCAAGCCAAACCATTGAATATGAATGCAAGGTACATCCTTTAAAACGAGAATTTTGCAGTGCTCCCCAATATCTATTGCATCCATGTAGTATATCTATTTAATAAATTTAATTACTTCGCTATTAAAAACATCGGGATGTTCAAACATCATAAAATGGCCACATTTGGGAACCACAACCAGTTGACTGTTAGGTATTTTATTTGCCCCACTTTTTGCAATATCAACTGTACGGCCCGGATTTAGGAACCGGTTTGGAATCAGGTTGTCGTTTTCACCAAAAAAGATAAGTGTAGGTACTTTTATGTTTGGTAAATACTCAATAACCGGATTATCAACCATTCCATTAACTGATTGAACTACTGCATAACAATAGGCATTAAAATCGGAGGCGGTGCGCATGGCAATACGGTCATTGATCATAAATTCAGCCTCAGCGGGAACCCGGTAAAAATTAGTGGCCAAGTTGTTTTGAATGGCCTCGGTAGTTGTCAAACGCACTAGGTCGTAAGTCATTACATCCCTGAACCACTGCTTTTGGCCTTTATTAAATTCTTCAAATCCTGCTGGATCAACCAACAATAGGGCACTAATAATATCAGGATATTGCAATGCAGTGGTTATAGCTATTTGCCCACCCATGGAATGCCCAGCCAAAACCACCTTTTGCAGTTTCAATTCAGTAACCAATTCGTTCACTATATCCGCATAAAAGGTCATTTGGCCGCTGTGTGGCTGTTTACTTGATTTTCCGTATCCCGGCAAATCAATTGAAATGCACCGGTAATTGACTTTAAGTCCTTCCACATTTCTTATCCATGCTTGCAAGTAACTTCCCAAACCATGAATAAAGATTATGGTGGTTTCTCCTTTGCCTTCGTCGGTGTAAGCAATATCATAGCCACTTTGGGGGAGATGAACTTTTTTTACTGAATGCAAGTATTGCATATCATCCATCGATTTAGACGGAGATAATGTTTTATACGGAGTACTACAACTACTCATGGCTAAAATAACTAGTGCGAAACCAAAAAATATACTGTTTTTCATCAATCAAATCTTTAAAAGAACTAAAACATGAGCCATTTAAATACTATAAATGTTGTCCACGGATCAACAGGTCGGGTATCTAAGTTACCATTAACAGAACTGCCATAGGAGCTTTGTTTGCTATCATAAAAATCACCTAAAATCAGGTATGCCCCATGCAATTCCAGACTCATAAAGGGTCCAAAATTGTAAGCAATATTTCCATTGAATTCAGTTCCAATTAAATTGCCTCCTCCTAAGGGTTGAACATTACTAAATGCTATGGCACTTCCTATTTTCGCATTCACCTTGTGTGGTATTAAACCTTTCGAAACACTTAACACGGCTGATGTCATACCGTAACCCATATTCGAAATATCGAGGATAGCAGGCATGTAGCGGTTAACCACATTGCCATGAGGCATTAAAAGGTAGGAACCCGAACTAATATAAATGGCACCCGGAGCACCGTATTGGTTTCCTGTAATAACACCAGAATATTTTCCATCCTGCAAGCCATTGGCATCACCCGAAGAATATATGGCATCAAGCGTAATGCAGTCGGACAGTGTTTGTCCATATCGGTATGATGTGCGAACATTACCTGCAAACCCAAAAATATCAGTAGCCCGGGTCCAATCATCTTTCGACAGTGCCTGATTGGCTAAGGTATCGGCACTACCCACGTTTACGTTTAAAAATCCGGTAACCATCCATGGATCAAGCCAATGTTCCGTATTCCGTCCGAAGTAAGTGCCCAGCCAAACCACATCGGCTTTATAGGGAACATCGCCATAGTTGAATCGGTAAACCCCATTGTGCGAAGCAAGCAAGCTATTAAAGCCCTGGCTTAAAATAGAAACTCCACCGGCGCCTGATGCCCGATCTCTCAAGTAATAGGCTGAACCACCTATTTTCCAATTCCTCGAAACATCCTTTTCGCCGGTAAATTCAATTAAGGTTACATCATCGTTCAGTTGAATGTAGTTTTCGTAAAGTTTATAATAACCTGATTTAATCCGGGCAAAGTCCCATTCTTTCCTAACAGTAATGCCCACACCGTCCGTTCCAAAATAAGCCAATCGGTAACCGGTGGTAGTCATTTTATCGAATGAGGTTCTATACGGATTGTAAGGAGTGTCGTAAAGGCGCTGCAAACCAAGATTAATATACCAACCTTTAGCTGGATTTAATTCCAATTCTAAATTTTGAGTTTGCAAATTCACTTGGTCGGCTGAAATAGCCCCTCCGAAATTACCACCAACTCCATAAGCAACATCACCCCAAGTCCAGTCAATTTCGAACGATGCTCTTAATGTGGCTTTGCCGTTAAATAATTTGGGTGTGTATATAAAAAATGGAATCAACCGCTGCTCTATGTAACTGGTTTTTAATGAATCAGAAGTTTGGGAAGTATTACCCCCAAATAAACGTCCAACTACCTGTCCTTTAAGGAAGTCATTTTTTGGATAAATATTGGAAGTAACTGCCTGATTAATATAATAGGCAATAAATTGGAATTCTTTATTGGCCTTTTGAGGAATCTCTCCTTTAAAATATTGATTGGAAGGATTTTGAGCCCAACTATTGGTCATGCAGAATAATCCCAATACCAAACTGAATGTTTTTTTCATTTGCTTTTAATTTTAACTGCGAACTAAACGAATGTCATGAATAAATGATTATTACTAATCGACATCTTTGCAACGTGTTGAATAAATGAATGATACTTAAACTGCTTTACCTAAAGCAATTGTTTATTAAAGCACAGCCGAAAGTTAAATTATGCTTAAAAAGTTGTATTAAGATTTAATGGTAACAAGAGTAAAAATAAAAAAGTCAGAATAAAATATCCTGAGATACCATATTCTGACTTTTTTCCGGTTTGTTAATTATTCGGCTATTTTTACAAATGTTTGAATATTCCAAGTCGATAATGCACCCCCATTGGTGCTTCCAAAACCAGCAGTTGCCGTTGGAGGGGTAGCACTAATGTTAGGTTCTGTTTGTGCCACTTCGTATTTCATGGTAAATCCATTGGTAACCGTGGTAATTTCGAAAATACCTTCGCTGGTAACCGCTGTTGGGGCACTTTGGTTCAAAACAATGTTCCAAATACTTCCGGTTCCCGATTTAGTTTGAGTAAAAGTACCGGTGTAGGTTGTTTTTGCTCCAGCAGAATACGATTCAACTAAATAGGTGTTGTTTGATTCAAATTTTGCATAAATTGAATCGATGGCAAAATACGTTGACAACAATACGGCAACGTTTGCACCTGAAGAATACCATTGACCAACAATACCATCGGTAGAGGGATTATACACAGTTTTCTCTTCACTTTTATCACATGCACTGAATGCAAATACAACAGCAACAAGAATAATAAATAAATTTTTCATACTTTTTCTAATTTAGTTTTAGTTAACAATCAAATTTGTCATAGCAAGTTAGTCACTAATATAATGAATAATTAGTCTTAATTAAAATACATTGAGTTGACTTAAATTTATTATTGGCAATTGATACTTGTTAAATTGCAGAATATTAAATAGATATGTAAAGAAATATTTAGTGCGACTCATACTCATTCGCCCCATTTTATTACATTAGCTCCCCAGGCATAACCAATACCTGCAGCAATCATTGATACAATAGTTCCTTGTTTTAATTGCCCGGTTTGTTGCGCTAAGTGCAACGATAGAATTTGGTCCACCTGTCCAATATGTCCGTAATGTTCCAGATAAATACTTTGTTCTGGATTCAGTTTCAATTCATTGAGCATAAATTCATACATGCTTCTTTTAAAATGAAGGGAACATAAAAAGCCAAGGTCGCTCAGAGGAACTTCTGATTTTTCAAATGCTTTATGGATGCATTGGAACCAGTTAGTCATGGATACTTCGTTCAACCGATCTTTCATGTGCCTTTCGTTAAATACCTTTAACGATTTGTAGGCTAAATGAAAGTTGGTTTCATTAATGGGATTTACGGTGCCGCCAAATTCAACCCCGGCATCACGTGCCATGGAACCATCGGTAATAATATGAGTACCCAATAAAAGGTTTTTAGGATAATTCTTTTTTAAAATTAAAGCTCCTGCTCCGGCTGATAAGTTATACATAAACGAAACCGATGGATCGGTATAATCAATAAAATCGCCATTTCGGTAACCACCTACAATCATTACGGTGTTAATGCTGGAGTCAGCTATCATCATGTCTTTGGCCATTTTAAGTGCGGCTACGGTAGTTCCGCAACGTTGCTGAACATCAATGGCCCATGCGTTTTTAGCACCAATCATGTATTGAATGTAAATACCGGATGTTGTTAAGGGATATTCTTTCCATTCCTCACCAATACATAAAATAATATCTATTTCTAATGGGTCAATTCCGGTATTTTTCAATGCATCCAGACCCGCTAATACTCCCATTTGCTGGGTTCCATCATTGGTTCCGGGAATAGGTTTTTCAATGATACCTAACTTTTCTTTTACCGCATTTTCTGACCAAACTCCATTTGTTGCTACTGATATCTGAGCCGCAGTCATGCGCCCTTTGGGCAAATAAATTCCTGTACCTACAATTCCAACCTTTATAGTATTCATTCGAAAATATTTAATAGATAAATAAGTTGCTCCCTACAGAGAGTCCGGCTCCTGATGCCACAAAAAGTACTTTATCTCCTTTTTTTATTTTTTTATCAATGATTGCATCATTAAATGCCATGGGCAGACATGCCGATCCGGTGTAGCCATATTTATCCATTACAAAATGAGCTTTATGGTAAGGCTGATTTAGAGCGTCCATTACTTTTAAAATAACCGATCTATTGATTTGAGTAAAAATATAATGATCAATTTGGTCGGCTGAATAACCGGTTTTTTCAAGAAGCTGCGAAACGACCATTGGCCATAACCTAACGTTACGGTCGCCTGGAAGTGTCTGCAAATTCAATAAACCTTGCTTTTGCGAATCCAATAATTCATGAGTAATCGGATTTTTTGATCCTCCGGCATAGATGCCAATGTAATCCCATTGAGTACCATCGGTAACCATGTGGCTTCCGAGGTAACAAGCTTTTCCATGGCTAGCTTTTTTAAGAATAAAGGCACCCGCACCATCAGCAAAAATTGGGTATCCAAAGGCATCGCCTGGCCTCATAAAAGCAGGCATGTTGTACACCCCAATAACCAAAGCATACTGCATGGTGCTATGGCTAGCTAATAGAGATGCTGCGGTATCAAAAGCCATGGAAAAACTGGCACACGAAGCGGCAATATCAAAAGCCATGGTGCCAAATTCACCTTTTTGAATCCGGCCTTGAACCAAAATAGCCGTAGCAGGTGTTATAAATTCAGGGGTATCGGTGGCTACAATTAATAGGCCTATCTCCTGTGGTTCAATGCCTGCATTTTTAATTGCATTCAATGCGGCTTTGGTAGCAAAATCGGCTGTAGTTTCGGTTATATTCCTCAAATGGGCAATGTGCCGCTGATAGATGCCTAGCTTGCTTTCTATCTTTGCCTGATCGAATTCAATTCCGGCTAATTGTTTCAACTCGGAATTAGTTATGGCACTACCGGGAACGTACAAACCGGTGCTGAGTATTTCTATAGGAATCATATCCTGTGCTGATTTATTGTTCATCAATGTATCCCATTTCAATTGCCTTGCGGGTAAGTGATTCCTTGAAGGATGGATGAGCCACTGAAATTAAGGCATGTGTCCGTTCTTTAACAGTTAAACCTGTTAGCCGCACACTTCCAAATTCAGTAACTACGTAATCGGTATGACTGCGATGCAGTGTTACTGCCGTTCCTTCGGGTAGTACTGGCACAATGGTCGATATTTCCCCATTTCGGGCAGTAGCCCGGCAGGCAATTATTGATTTCCCCAAACCATCAAACCCTTCGGTAGCTCCAACAGCCGTGTCGGTTTGGCCGCCGGTTCCTGAATATTGATCAATTCCAATGCTTTCGCTGGCTACCTGCCCTGTAAAATCAATCATAATGCAGGTATTGATGGAAACCATTTTGGAATTCTGCCGGATCAGGCAAGGATCGTTTACATAAGTTCCCCTTAAAAACTCTACCGCCGGATTGTTATTAAGCCATTGATACATTTTTTCGCTGCCCATGGCAAACGTGCAAATAAACTTGCCTTTATGAATGCTTTTTTGTTTATTGGTAATTACTCCCATTTCATAAAGCTCCATCATGGAATCGACAAACATTTCGGTATGTACTCCCAAATCCTTTTTATTGCGTAGCATAAGTGCTGCTGCATTGGGAATTTCACCAATACCTAATTGGATGGTAGAACCATCATCAACCAATTTGGCAATGTTTGAACCTATAGCCAAAGCCGTCTCATCGGATGATGGTGATGGTAGGGTGGGTGGCTTTTGGGAGAATTCCACAAAATAATCAACATCCGACACATGCACTTGAGTATCTCCATAAGTGCGGGGCAATTGGTCGTTGACTTCTAAAACTGATATTTCGGCGGCTTCCAAAATATCTTTTTCGTAGGTTATCCCTAATGAAAGGGAAACAAAACCTTTTTCGTCAGGGGGAGTACAAGTTCCCACAAAAAGATGGGGTCGTCGTACTTTCAGCCTATCAGAAGCTGCCCGGTGCAACATATTTGGAACAAAAGTAACCGTGCCTGTTCCTGCTTTTAAGGCTTTGCGCGAACCTGGTGCATGAAACCAGCTGCAAAGTTCAAAATGACCTTTCATTTCAGGTTTCATGTAAAAATCATAAGGCTGTAAAGTAAGTACCGAAAATACTTTTACTTGGTGTACTTTATCTTTTGCTAAATGAAACTGAGCCATGCAACCTTGTGGTTCAGAGGCGCATTGAGCTACAATTACATCCGTATCGCTTTTCAGAAGTCCGGCAACCTGTTGGGTAGTAATGAGTTTGCTCTTATAAATATTCTGGTAATCTGCCATGAGTTAATTGTTAGATTGTTTTGCTTGATATATTTAACTTGTGTTTTTCAAACCAATGAATGATTAATCCCGTTAAAACGGATATAGTTATAGCTGAAGCAGCTGCTATTGCTGGATTTCGAACCGTCCCAATTAAATATTTATTGAAAAAACCAAAATTGACTATTTCTGCTTTTAAAAGCAAAGGGAATCCATAATAAACTAAAAAATGAACCAGTAAAGCTACGATGGATGCAATCAATGGGGCTTTCAATCCAATATCTTTTATAAAGATTCCGAAAACAATAGGGACAAAGATGATTGAAAAATACGCATAAACGCCGTTTTGTGCCAGAATGGCGACACTCAATTTTGGATGAAGCAATTGGTCACGAGCTATAAAAAACGAAACGATTGCCAGTCCGATGATGGCCACCCTATTGATCATGATGTACTTTTTTTCTTTTGAAACCAAATGGCCAAACAATGGTTTGATAATATCGGTGGTAATGGTGGTACCCAACGACTGAATAAGTCCCTCAATGGTTGACATTCCAGCACTGATTAATCCCAAAATTACCAGTAAACCGACCAGGACAGAAACGTATCCACCGGCAAATATTTTAATAACAAATGCAGGAATTATGCTATCGGTACTAATGGGTGCACCATTTTGAGTCAATTCAGGGAAAAGCAATCGGGCATACAATCCGGCAATTACAACTAGAAAGAAAAGTACCTCAACACTTACTGCCGTAATCAGGTATTTATTTACATCCGATTCTTTTTTTAGTAGCAGCGATTTGGTTATAATGTGTGGCTGGCAAACCACTGCAGCCCCTATAATCATTTGAACCACAATAATTTCAAAAAAATCACGAAACAGAGGGCTTTTAGGATTGGTAGCTTGCACCAACATAGGATCGATGGTTTTGAGTTTTTGAAAAAAACCGGCAATTCCTTCATTGAAAAACTGAATGCCTGAGCCAATCAATATAAATGCCACCACTACCATAATGATTGCTTGAATGGCATTGGTATAAACCATGGAATTGGCTCCTCCAAACATCATATACCCGAAGATAAAAATTACCATGAGTGCTAAAACTACTATCTCGTTGGCGTTTAATGCTTGGGCAATTACCTTGGTTAGGGCTACTAAAATTAAAACAATAAAAGTTATTAATAGTACCGATAAAAAGGCGACAAACAAAGCATACCCCTTGCTTTTATAGCGACTGCCAATCCAACTTGCCAGCGACAAAGCATTTACCGATTGACCGTATTTTCGGAAACTCTTTGTTAAGATTACCAGTGAAATTAACGTGGCTAATGGGAAAAATACCCCAAACGAAAGGAACCCACTGATACCATAGGTTGCCACCAAACCCGGATTAATTACAAACGTTGCAGCACTAGTCATAGCCGCTGCAAGCGACAGCCCAACAAATACTGGAGAAAAACTGATGCTCCCTAAGGCAAAATCATTAATGCTTTTTGTTCCCTTCGATCCTTTGATAACGAAGTAGAGTATGGCTATTCCATAAAGTGCAAGTAGAATTACCGCCCCTATTATCTGTGCTTTTGTTGACATAAAATTATTTTTGTATGAATGCTGTAAATTATATTAATTACTTAATCGATAGTCTAATATTAGCACTGATTTGCTCTCTCCCAAGTTTCGGGTGCTGATAACTATCGGTAGGGGTATAGAAAGTAAATGATTTAATTTTTTTGTTTGTTCCTTTTTACCCCTCTCCCGAGTACTCGGGATCTCCCCTGCAAGCAGGGGAGATTGTATTGAATTGTCAGTGGTAGTCATATTTATTTAGGTGCAAAATACCGGAATTGTTTTTTATCACTATTTAAATTCTTACTTTTCATTTAAATATCCAAAATTAAATGGTTATACCACCATCAACACTTAGAACTGAACCATTAATATAAGCGGCATCGTCGCTGGCTAAAAATAAATAAGCAGAAGCTATTTCTTCCGGCAACCCTAATCTTTTTAAAGGTACCTTTTCTTCCATAGCTTTTAGAACATCCTCAGGCATTTTTTTTACCATGTCGGTAGCAATAAATCCGGGAGCAACCGCATTTACTGTAATGCCTTTACGACCAAGCTCTTTAGCCAAAGTTTTAGTCATGCCAATTAAACCGGCTTTTGTAGCGACATAATTGGTTTGTCCAAAATTGCCATACAGAGCCACCACCGAAGAGGTATTTATAATTCTCCCATAGTTTTTCTCCACCATTTTATCGCTCACGCATTTGCAGCAATAAAAAACACCGGTAAGATTTACATCAATAACCTGTTGCCATTGCTCAGGAGTCATTTTTTTCAAAGAAGCATCACGAGTGATTCCTGCATTGTTAATCAGAATATCTATTTTTTCGTGTTTTTTTGATACCTCATTGGTGGCCGCTTCCACTTCAGCATAATTGGCTGTATTAACTTGCATGAACTCGGCTTTTCCACCCAATTGTACAATTTCTTTTACCAAGGCTTGGCCTTTTTCAGCATTTAAATCCCAGATAATTGATGTTGCACCCGCTGCTGCAAATTTAATAGAGGTAGCTTTACCAATTCCATCGGCACCACCTGTGATTACTGCTATTTTATTTTCTAATTTACGATTCATTTTATTTTCTTTTAAGGTTCTAAACTTTTTTATACTTCCGGTTTTCCGGAATGGAATACTAGATTTAAAAGGAGTTATTAAAAGTTTTAAAGCTTCTAAACATTCTCTACAATGAGTGAAGTTCCCTGTCCGCCTCCAATACATAAGGTAGCTAATCCGGTAGCAACCTGTCGGCGTTTCATTTCATAAATTAAAGTAGTTAAGATGCGTGCACCGGAGGCTCCAATTGGATGACCCAATGCGATGGCACCGCCGTTAACATTAACTATTTCAGGATTTAATTTTAGGTCACGCATTACAGCAATTGATTGTGATGCAAATGCTTCATTGGCTTCAACCAGATTTATGTCTGAAATCTTCATATTGGCCAGTTTCAGTGCTTTTTCGGAAGCCGGAACTGGTCCGTATCCCATAATGGATGGGTCAAGTGCTACTGTTGCATGAGAAATAATTTTAACCAAAGGCTTCAAACCCAATGCCAGCGCTTTTTCCTTTGACATTACAATTAGCATCGATGCACCGTCATTCAGTCCGGATGCATTTCCGGCAGTTACCGTTCCATCCTTTTTAAAAGCTGGTTTCAGCTTTTCCAATTGTGCCAAACTCAATCCGTGCTTCGGAAATTCGTCGGTATCAAAGATGATGGGTTCACCTTTTCGCTGTGGAATAGACACGGGAACTATTTCGTTGGCAAATTTCCCTTCCTTTTGTGCTGCTTCACATTTTAATCGGCTATTCAATGCAAATGCATCCTGATCCTGACGGCTTATTTTCCATTGTTCGGCAATGTTTTCAGCGGTCATACCCATGTGGTATTCATTGAAGGCATCGGTAAGTCCATCTAAAATCATACTATCAAAAAGCTGGTTATGCCCCATTCTGTAGCCACTGCGGGCTTGGTGAAGAAGGTAAGGTGCATTGGTCATGCTTTCGGTACCACCGGCCATTACAATATCGGAGTCTCCGGTAAGTATCATTTGAGCTGCCAGTGAAACAGACCTTAATCCGGAACCACACAAAATATTGATGGTCATAGCTGGGCTTGTTACCGGAACACCCGCATGAACCGCAATTTGCCGTGCAATGTTCTGACCTTGTCCTGCAGATAGTATATTTCCAATAATGGATTCATCAATTAACTTCGGATCTATCCCGGCACGCCTAATAGCTTCCTTTGCAGCAATTACACCTAATTCAACAGAAGACAATCCTGAAAGGCTGCCCCCATAATTGCCAATAGCTGTGCGCACTGCTGATACAATAACAACTTCTTTCTTCATATTTAATCGTTTTTTATCAAAATTAGTTCGTGTGGCAGGTAATTAACTATAAGTTTGAATTTAACTTGCCTCGACTTTAATAGTTTTACTTACATTTTTGATTTGTAAAAGCTTGTTATTATGAACTATAAAATACTTTAAAACCCCATTGACCTTAAAAAAAGGTTTTTCTGTTGCACTAATATCATGTAAAGTTATTATTTCAACATTGTTCCAATTTTGGCGGAATAAAACATTCATCAATAAATACCATAAAGCGGAATGGTTAGAATCATAGTTTGTAATATTTTAATTTTTAGTCATAACTATTCTCCTAAATTTGCGTTAATTAAGCTCGGAAATTAAGTTAATGAAAATATCTTTTAAAGGAGGATAATTATTGCATGAAAATTGATTGTCTGTTTTTTTTGAATCGGATGAAAAGTAGAACATTAAGTTTTTTAACTGAATCCAGCAATTTTTTGATATTGTTTTAAAAAATAGTTTTAATAAAAATGAGTTTGTGAGTGCTCTGAAAAAAGAAACCAAATGATGCGAATTATACTAATACTGCTTCTTGTACCCATTTCCCTTGCCAGCTATGGTCAATTATATATCAACGAATTCATGGCTTCGAATGCATCTACAATTGAAGATCCGGATTATTACGAAGATGCTGATTGGATTGAGCTTTATAATGCAGGTGAAATGGAAGTTAACCTAAATGGATACTACTTAACCGATGATAAAGGCGTTCCCAATAAATGGAAAATAGGGAATATTAATATAGGTCCTCATGGTTTTGCTATTTTTTGGGCCGATGGAAAGGACAGCAGCAACCACACTGGTTTTAACCTAAATGCATTGAGCGAATTTATTGGGTTGTACAATGTGAATTTAAAAGTAATAGATTCAATAAGTTATTCCAACCAAAGCCCCGATGTATCAGAGGGGAGGAATATCAATAACTACCAACAATGGGGATATTACGCTACAGCCACTCCCAATACAGCCAATATTACGGAGTTTTTTACTGGTTTTGCCGCGAATGAGCCACAATTCAATTATCGGGGTGGTATTTATAATTCCAACCTATCCATCATATTTTCCACTGATATGGGTGGCGTAATCCGTTATACGCTCGATGGCTCTGCTCCAACACTGAGTTCACCTGTTTATGCCAGTCCAATTACGGTAAATAACACAACAGTGATAAGGGCAAGGATATTTAAACCCGAAATGGTACCAGGACCTATAATTACCAATTCCTATTTTATTAATGAAAGTATTATTCCTAATACACTACCCGTGGTTTCGTTGTCAACAAATCCTGAAAATTTTTGGGATCCGCAAATCGGTATTTATGTTCAGAATTTTAAACCCGATTGGGAAGTCCCGGTTAATATTGAAATGTTCGAAAACAATGGATCCGACCGGGCGGCTTTTAATGAAATGGCTGGGGTCAAAATAAATGGCTTGTATTCCTGGAAACTGCCTCAAAAAATGTTGGGTGTTTATTTCCGGAAACAATACGGAACAGGCACTTTGGATTATACTTTATTTTACGATTCACCTAGGTCCGGTTTTAAAACTTTTGCTCTACGGGCATCGGGTAACGATTGGAGCAACACCCTCATGCGGGATATTTTAGGTCAAAATGCTACCCAGTTAAATATGAATCTCGATATTTCAGCCTTCCGCTGGTGTACGGTTTATGTAAACGGTCAATACATGGGTATTCATAATTTTAGGGAGAAAATTGAAACCGACTACATTGAAAAGCATTATGGGTTAGCCGCAGGAACGTTTGATATGGTTGAAAACGAAGACTATGCAGAATGCGGCGATTTGTATGCTTACAATGATTTTAAAACCCTTATTATGAAAGATTTGTCGGTACCGGCAAATTTTGATGCGGTAGCTGAGGAAATGGATATTGAGAACTTTACCGATATGGTTATTGCTGAAATGGCCTCTGGAAACTATTCCATCGACCACAATGTGATGGCTTGGAAACCAAAAGACTCTGGGAAATGGAGGTGGATTTTAATGGATCTTGACCGAGGTTATACTAACACAAGCAGCCAGTTAATCAGTTTTTATTTGGGTCAAACTTCGTTTCCTTTCGGAAGGCTAATGGCAAACGATGATTACAAAAAATACTTTGGACAGCGGCTTGCTGACCAACTGTTTACCAGTTTTCATCCGGAAACGATGAAGAAACTTATTAATTCACATCGGATTGCCATTGAACAAGAAATACCCGCACATGTGGAACGCTGGCTGGGAACTACCTCAAGCTATGGGGATGCCATGCCATCGGTTGATTACTGGTATAACGAGGTGAACCACCTAGAGGATTATGTTCAAGCAAGGCCTCAAGTGTTGCTTACCGATTTAAATAACTATGGATTTGATGGAACAGCAAACTTATCGGTGGCTGTTTATCCTGAAAATGCCGGTACTTTAACATTGAATGGATTAAAAATACCACTGGCAACTTGTACGAGTCCTTATTTGAAATATGTGGAAGCAGAAATTTCCGCCGACGAAAAAGCCGGTTTTACTTTTGTAGGATGGAAAAATCCAGTTAAAAAAGTTTTGGTTCCTAAAAAATCCACTTGGAAATACTTGGATGATGGAAGCAATCAAGGTGCGGCTTGGAAAGAGTCGGCTTTCAATGACAACTCCTGGAATGCCGGTTTAGGGGAATTTGGCTATGGCGATGGAGACGAAACTACTGTGGTGAGTTACGGCAACAACAGTCAGAATAAATACATTACCACTTATTTCCGGCACACATTTACACTTACAAAAGACGACCTGACCGCTTATTCATATACTATAAGTTTGCTGAAAGACGATGGTGCCATAGTATATTTAAACGGCAAAGAATTGGTTCGAGATAATATTAGCAGTGGTGAAATCAATTACAAAACAATGGCCTTATCTTCAGTAGCAGGGTCTGAGGAAAGTACCTATAATTCCTTCTTAATCGACCAAAGCAACTTATTACTCGGTACCAATGTGCTTGCCGTTGAGGTGCATCAAATTACCATTAACAGCACCGACTTAAGCTTCGATCTTGAATTATCTAGTTCCATTTTGGAAAATACTGCTTTTATATCGACCGATTTAAACTATCCTTTTACTTTAACCGAAGATATAAGTTTGGTAGCTGTTTTTGAATCAGATAATTATTGTATGATTCCAACGGAAATAGCTGAAAACACAACGTTGTCAAAAAGCTGTTCTCCCTTTATTGTACAAAACGACGTTACTGTAAAAAGTGGCGTTGCCTTAACCATTGAGCCGGGTGTTGAAATCTGGATGTCGCCCAGTAGTAATTTTTACATACATGGAGCTATCAATGCAATTGGAACTTCGGCAGAACGTATTGTTTTTAAAATTAATCCAACGTATGATTCTGAAGGTTGGGGAGCCTTAAATTTCTGGAATTCAAGTGCTACATCGAACCTTTCTTACGTAACTGTAGATGATGCCACCTGTGGGCCAATACCGCAAAGGGTAGGTGCCATTGCATCCTTCTATGGAAATGTAAAACTCGATAACCTGATAATCGAAAATTCATACCAAAACCCTATTTCAGCAAGGTACTCCGATGTAACATTGACCAATAGTTATATACATTCCAATTATACCGGCGATTTGATTAACATAAAATATGGTAACGCAATTATCGAAAACTGCACCTTTGTGGGTAATTCAGAGTTCGATTCCGATGGAATTGATTACGATGGTATTGCGGATGGAATAATCAGAAATACAAAACTTTACAATATTGTTGGCTTTAATGCTGATGCTGTTGATATTGGCGAAGAAGCAACCAATATACTCATTGATAGTGTGCTCATTTATAACGTATTTGATAAAGGTATCTCTGTGGGCCAAAGGTCTTCAGTAGTTTTAACCAACAGTACATTTGTAAATTGCAATATGGGTGTGGGTGTTAAAGACTCAAGTTCCCTATTTATCGATCATTGTATTTTTTATGGAAACGGAACCGCTGTAAGTTGCTATGAGAAAAATTTAGGGCGTGCCGGGGGAAATGCCCTAATACAAAATAGTATTTTATCGAATGCTTCTCTGGCTTCCTTTCAATCGGATTCCAAGTCGTCCATTCAATTCAAATATTGTCTTTCCGATAATGATTTGTTGACCGCCGAAGCAATGAATAAATTTGGAAATCCACTTTTTACCGCTCCAACTTATTATAATTTTAATCTTCTTGCTGGATCTCCTTGTATTGGGGCCGGATATGAAAATGGTAAATCCATTGATTTGGGAACTAATTTACCAAGCATCGACCAAAAGCCAAACGTGTTGATTTGCCAATTTTATATTAACCCATTAAACACAACCGATGCAGAATACATTGCCATTTATAATCCAACGCCTGATGCAGTTGATGTTTCCAATTATAGTATCGATAAGGGAATTACTTGTACTGTTCCCCAGGGAACAACTATTGACCCACAGGATACCTTATTTGTAACTGACCAAGCCTGGTTGTGGAGTCATTCCCGAAATGTTGTACAGTGGACTGAGGGAAAACTATCGAACAATGGAGAGTCCATTCAATTGCTCAACCAATATGGAATTGTGGTTGATTATATAAAATATTCGGTCGACTTAGGCTGGCCGGTTGATGGGTTTGACTATGAATATGCATTTACACTAAATAATCTTTTGGTAGATAACCACTTTCCCGAAAATTGGAGCGCCATGCCTGTGGTAAACATTCTTTCAGTACCTCAAGTCAAAAACAGTAGGGTAATTAGCATTTACCCAAACCCGGCAACCGATAAAATTTTAATTTCAGCTAATAACGAAGCTAATTCGATGATAGAAATATTCTCTCCCATTGGGCAACTAGTGATGAAGTCAACACTTGATGAAAACGGTACTAAAACTATTGATATTTCAAGCTTTACAAAAGGTATTTACTTGATAAAAGTTGGGAAAACGGCCTCAAAAATAATTGTCAATTGAACAGTTTTTACTTGATATGTTCCGGGTCATACACAATACCTGCTAAACCCAAAGTAATTATCATTGGATGATCGGCCCCAAATGACACAATAATTGGATAAGGCTCCCCTTTTAAATTTGTACCATTTTCCAACGATTCAGCCAGAATCCGCATATTGGTAATGTACTCCTTTGAAAAAGCTTGCTTGGCATAAAAATAGTGGCCACAATAAATGCTGTCTATACCTTTTTCCAGCCACTTTTCCATTTTTTCGCAGGAGCCGATATAGGTTTTCATTGGAGCCGTGGGTCGTAATTGAAGCCAAACCTGCCCCGAACCAAAAGCATCGCCTGAATAACAATAACCAACCTCCTTATCCATTAGTACAATGGAGCCTGGTGTGTGAGCTGGCGTATGAACCACTTCCAGAATGGTTCCACCCAAATCTAACTGGTCACCATCGCTTATAAAATGCAGTTTTCCTTGATAGCTTTTATCCAGCAAAACGGTATCGGCTCGATGCAGATAGATTTCATCAAATGCATCAATGTTGCCTGTATGGTCAGAATGGGCATGGGTTAGGACTACTTCGAGCGGCTTTTTTGTTATCAAGCGAACAATGGAATCGAACTGATTGCATTTGTTACCGGTATCAATAAGGAGTGCTTTTTTAGTTCCCTCAACCAAATACATGGTATTGTTGTCGGTAGTTTGAATAATCCATCGGTTTTTTCCGATGCTGGAAATTGAAAGTTCTGGGTTTTTAAATGTTTGGGCATAAGCGGATGTAATTACCTCTACACATAGTATGAAGGCTATAAAAAATGATTTTAATTTCATGAGTTCACGGATATTTATGGTTTACTTCATGTTGAAATAAATTTACATTTCCAAGTTAACTTTTTAAAAAATTACACTTCCAAAGTATTCAATCGAATGTGAATTACAATGACTTATTACTCTTTATTGGCAAATTATTTTATGCATGTATCGTTTTTTATCAATGCTAATAGTAACATAATATATACCTGTCGAGAAATTTCGCATATCAATACTAGTATTATCCTCTACCTTAAAATCAGCATAAATCATTGTTCCTGAGCTATTATATAACTTTATAAAATCTATCTCCTTTTCATTAAAACTAACATTTAACAAATCATTTACAGGATTTGGATGTATAGAAATAAATTCAGATTCATTTTCAACATACCCAACTATTTCATAAAAAACCCTAAAACTTATAGAAGTTGCAATACCCTTATTATCAGTTACCGTTATGGTTACATTAGTTACATCATCTTGAATTACAGAACCGGCCTCAGGAATTTGAGTAATACTAAGCCTTGAGTCACAATAATTGTAAGCTTCTACATCACCTGTAAAATCAGGTAATATTAAATTATCGGAATTAAAAATAATTGTAGTATCAGAATGTACTGAAGTAATTACGGGAGCAGAATTATCTAAATGAAGTATTGCTACATCAGAGGTGTCAATATTATTTTGATTTGAAACAATGCATCGATACATATTGCTATTCATAGTTGAATCAACGTTAACCTGAAGTGTTCTGTTATTTGGATATTGATAATCACCTGCTTCAACTATATTGATGAAAGTTAATCCATTGTTTATTGATAACTGCCATTGATAATTTAAAATATTATTACCCTGAATACTAAAATTAACTATACTATTTAAACATGCATTATTAATATCTACGGGATGTTGTGTTATACTGAATATGTCAGATTTTTTAAAAAAGTAAGCAGCTCCACCGTTTTGTCCAAGCTCATTATCGTATTGATAGGCCCCAGAAACAAATACATTTTCATATAAATCAATATCGTAACCAAAATTATTGTAATGTCCACTGCCTGAAACTGTTAATTTATATGATTCATTAGAATTTAACCATGTGGAATCAGCTTTTTCAAATACATAAACAGCTCCCATATCATATCCTCTATCATCATCTGAATACGCGCTTGCTATAATTGTACTATTATAAATACTAACGGAACAACCAAATCGATCTTCATTTTCTGCATCCGATGAGCTTAGAATAGCTGTTTCATTGATATTACTCCAACCATTAGCCGGTTTCTCAAAAACATAAACCAATCCTGACTTAACATTAAAACCATTACCATATTGTGAGCCAACAACAGCGGTATTTTCATAAATATCAACAGAACTACCAAAATATTCATATTGTTTTCTATTGGAGACTAATAGCTTAGCCGTTTCTGTCCTATTAGTCCATCCGCTTACCGGTTTTTCAAAAATATATGCTGAACCAGTTCTCTCAAAATCGGTATTATCATAATATGCACCAACAATTATAGTACTGCCTGACAACCCAATATCAATACCAAAATAGTCACCATTTTCGCCGTCGGATGCATAAAGTTTTGCTTTTTGTGTAATATCAACCCATCCAGAAGCAGGTTTCTCAAAAACATAAACTGCCCCTGTCTCTTGATTATTTACTTTACTCAACAATCCTCCAACAACAAGGGTATTCCCAGAAATACATAACGATTCACCAAATCTATCAAAACCTGATATATCGTTAGGTAAAACTTTTACCGTTTCAGTCATATTAGTCCACCCACCAGCAGGTTTTTCATATACATATACAGCACCTCCATGGAATGCTCCACCATTATGCCAATATGCACCAATAGCAATAACACCATCATTTATATAAACTGAAGAACCAAAATATTCATTCATTTCTCCATCAGAAGCTTGAAGAATAGCAATATTTTCCCATGTATTATTATTAAAATGCAATACATATGCTATGCCTTTACTATTCATATAGTTTTCAGCCCCAACTACAGCATAGTCTTTGTAAATTGATACTGATTCACCATAATAAAAACCAGTTGTATTTTGATAAGTTGGGGGTAAAAGTTTCTGTAATAAATAATTTTCTTTCCATCCGTTTTCAGTACTTTGAAAAACAAATACAGCGCCACTTCTATCACCTTTATCAACATTACAAGGTGCTCCGGAAAGAAGATAATCGCCTGATATGGCAATGGATGTACCAAATTTATTATCATATTTTGAATTAAACTCTATTATTTTTGCAGTTTCGGTTAAATAAGACCATCCTGAATCAGGTTTTGCAAATACATAAACAGCACCCCTATATTTGTGATCGGGACTTCCCACAAAAATTGTATCCCCAATTATTGATAAAGAATATCCAAATGAAGAATTATATCCTGCATCAGAAGCAACTATTTTCTTTGTTTCTGCCATATTTCCCCAACCATTCTCAGGTTTTTCAAATACATAAACCGACCCAGAATTTGTTGAGATGCTATCCTCATATTTTGCACCAATTGCTACAATATTACCTGATACACACACAGCCCCTCCGAATCCATCACCAGATATACCATCATTAGCATATAGCTTAGCCGTTTCGGTCATATCAATCCACCCAGAATTTGGTTTTTGATATAAATATGCTGATCCGCTATTATTAATAATACCAGTAGCTTTTTCAGCTCCTACAATGACCAAATTGTTAGATATATGAACCGAGCAGCCAAAATAATCGTTATTTTTTTTGTCAGAAGCGGTAAGCATAGCTGTTTCTGTCATGTCAGTCCACCCATTGGTTGGTTTTTCGAAAATATATGAGGCTCCAGTTCTTTTATAATCTATACTATTTAAAAAGGCCCCAATTACAATTGTATTTCCTTCAATATCTACTGAACTACCAAAATAATTCATATCATACTTATTGGATGAGGTAAGTGTAGCTGTTTCTGTCATATCTTTCCATCCTCCTTCAGGTTTAACATAAACAAAAGCCACTCCACTACTTGGGAATTCCTCAGTACCAGCATACTTACATCCTGCAACTATTGTATTTCCAGAAATACTAACTACTAAACCTAAACTATAATATCCAAAAGAATTTGACAACTCAGCAATAGGCTCCCATGATTGGTTGTTTTTATAATAGATAAGAAGCTTACCTTTTCTAGGACTTACTTCAGGCATTCCTATTACAGCATAGTCGCCATCAATTGCAATGGAAGAACCTAATTCGCTCCATGTAGCTGATGAATCAGCAATAGGTAATGTTTTTGCAAACTCGGTAAATACTTGTGAATATAAAGGAAGTGCAGTTAATATGCCCAAACAGAAAAATATTGTTTTCATGATAAATTGAATATGGTTTATATTGAATATGGTTTATCTTGAAGCAAGATAAACATTTTTTCAAAACATCAAAAGTTTGTTTGAAGATAATCCTATAACAATGCCTTGACAATTCCAGTCAATGATTCTCAAGTAGTAATTTTCTGTGACCAAAATGTGTGCTAATCCTAGCCATTAGCACAGGGTTTTTTGATTACTTTCCAGTTTAAAGGTTGCTCCATAGCCGAATTAAATTTTTGAGTCCAAGTTAACGTTTTTACCAAATAGCCTTAAATTCAGTTGAGTCTGGGTTAACAAATGCGAATACGCTTAAAATTAGCGAGTTGCAGTATTGGGTTAATAGCGGGTTAGGCTTTGGTTTATTATTGTTTTAAAATTTCAATTAAGTCTTTGTTTATATACAATGTCTCTCGCCCAATTTTTTGAGATTCCAATATTCCAATATCCTCCAGTTCTCTTAGATATCTGGATGCGGCCTTTCTCTCTACATTCAATCTATTAACAACAAAATCAATCTTTGAATACGGTTGCTCAAATAACAGTTCAACCAGTTCTTTTCTATAAATCTTTGGTGTTTCTTGTTGCACTATTTCAATGGTTCTATCTAATTGGTTTTTTATTTTGGTTATTTTTCCGATTGTATTTTTCGAAGTACTTTCTACTGCTTTGAGCATAAAAAGTATCCATTCTTCCCATTCTCCAGTCCTATTTGTTTTGTTGAGTAATTTATAATACTCAGGTTTATTTTCAATGATGTATGAACTCAAATATAATATTGGAACATCAATCAACCCGTTAAGAATTAAATATAAAATATTCAAAATCCTACCTGTCCTGCCATTGCCATCATAAAAAGGGTGAATACTTTCAAATTGGTAGTGAAGTATTGCTAAGTTTATTAATGGTGTTAATTCTTCTTCATTTTTGTTGTAGTGATTAATGAAGTTGGTCAATAAGTCAAGTATTTCTGACTTATCCTGTGGTGGAGTATAAACTATTTCACCTGTTTTATCATTTTTTAGTACGGTTCCTGGTATGCTTCTTATTCCAGCTTTGTTATCAACTAATTCTTGTTGGATGCTTACGATATCATTTAATTTTAAAAATCCTTGTCTTTTCACATAATCAAATCCATGTAAAATAGCAGTTCGATAATTAACAACCTCTTTCGTCTCTGCTGAAATTTTTGTTTTATTTATAGTCAAAGCTTTATACAACTCGTCTTGGGTTGTAATTATATTTTCAATTTCAGAACTGTCTTTCGCTTCCTGTAGAACAATTGCATTTATCAACATTGCCTGATTTGGGATTGTTTTTGCAATCCCTTTTAATTCCGCCAGTGCAGCTGTTGATTTATTTGCCTGTCTTAAAATTGCAATTGTTTCAACTTTCTCTCTTAATGGAGGAAGTCTGTCAAGTTTATAATGTGGTGCATTTTGTTCCATATTCTTTTTATTTGTACCAAATATACATATTTTGGTACAAATGCCAATATCTCATAGTCTTTTTTTGCATGAAGCCTAACAATGCCTATAAACCCAGATCGTATAGATTGTCTTACCCTTGTTTATCTTTGGTTTGCGATTCTTTTAATCGTTAATTCCTTAAATTGTTTTATTGAAACAATAAGGGTACAAAATCCGATAGGTAAACCCGCCAGTTTGTCCAGGTATGACCTCCTTCACTTTCCATGTATGTATATTTCATTCCTATTTTATCAAGACGGGCACGATAGGCTTTACCATCATTATAAAGAAAATCGGTTTTACCCATTCCAATCCAATAGAGTTTGTACCCATTTTTCATTTGAGTTTCCAAAGTGGCATCTAAATTTTCATATATCTTAGAAGCTACACTGGTATCGGGCAAAATAGCAGCCGAAAACAGACCTACATAATCGAAGGTGTTGGCATAATATCGTGAAATGTGAAGCGAATGGAATCCGCCCATGGACAAGCCGGCAATGGCACGGCCGCTTTTTTCAGCCTTTACCCGGTAATTGCTTTCCACAAATTGAATCACATCCATAAACGATTCCTCAAATTTTCCATTCATGGTATTTGGAAGCTGAAATGTGGGTTTGTAAAAACCTAAACTGGATTCGCCAGGTGCGGCTTCTTGCGAAACATTTCCATTGGTCATTACTACCAACATGGGTTTTGCTTTGCCTTGTGCAATCAAATTGTCCATTATTTGCGAAGTGCGACCTAACGCCATCCAAGCCTCTTCATCACCTCCCATACCATGAAGTAAGTAAAGTACAGGGTATTTTTCTTTACTTGTTTCGTACCCCGGTGGGGTGTAAATGGTGATGCGGCGGTTTAACCCAATTCCAGGGGAATCATACCACCTTCGGGTTACAGAACCGTGAGGAACTTTTTTCACAGCATACAAATCGGCTTTTCCACCACCCACAATAAACACATTAAACACGGTGGCCACATCGCGTATCAGATATACATTGTTTGGGTCGGTGGTTTTCAATCCATCCACTATAAATGAATAACTGTAAAGGTCGGATGGAAGGACCGTTGTTGTTTAGCTCCAAATTCCTTTTTCATTTTTGTTCATCATTTCCGAACCGGGCACCCAATCCTTGCTGGGAAACCAGTCTCCGCTAATTTTCACTTCCTTGGCATCGGGAGCCAGATAGCGAAACGTGACGGTTTGATCCGTATTTATTTCGGGTGAGGTAATTACATCTTCACCCCACAATGCTTGCTGTGCTTCTACTTTTAAGCTAATAAGACTTAGAAACAAAACGACTGATAAGAATCTATTTTTCATTTTTATACTGTTAAAAATTACGTTTCAATTGATTCACTTATTAGAATAACTTGATAATATCTTCTCTGCAGTCTCCAAGTACAAATAGGTATCCAAAGGATGATGATTCTTTTTTCCTTCATTCCGTAGATGTCCCAACCTTACCACCACGGCATTTTCTGAAGGAATTACAAACACATATTGCCCCAAAATGCCCCGCATATAAGGCACCGGTTCGCCATTCAAATGCTGAATCCACCATTGATATCCGTAATAATCAACGGCATTGCCGGTTTCGTCCACTAAATTCGATGCGGGTTGAGTTGATAGCCTTATGTAATCGGGCGATATCAGGGTGTCACCATTCCAGGTTCCTTGGTTCAAAACCAATTGTCCCCAACGGGCAAAATCACGGGCATTGGAATTGAAACAGCAATAAGCTTTTTCCATTCCATTGTTGGCATCTAGGCTCCAAAGCGCTTGATTTACGGCACCCATGGGTTTCCAGAATTTTTCGGATGCATATTCGGCTACTTTTTTACCGGTAGCTTTTTCAACTACCATGGCCAATAGTTGACTGTTGCCACTTAAGTATTTAAACTGAACACCCGGTTTCTCAATCACTTTTAACGAATAAATCAGATTGTTAATGTCTTTTCCATAATAAGCTTCCGTGGTTTTACTGAAAAGTGAACCATAACTCTCATTCCAATTCAGTCCCGAACTCATGGTTAATAATTCTCTGATGGTAAGTTTGCTATTTTCCGGAGTACGGTATTCTTCAATAAAATCGGAAACCGGTTGCTCCATGCTTTTAATATATCCATCGTCAACTGCAGCACCAATTAACAGACCAATAATACTTTTGGCCATGGAGAATGAATTGGTTCGTGATTCCGGGCCATATCCATCCCAATATTGTTCAAAAATTATTTTTTTATCTTTTATAATCAAGTAGGCAATGGTTTGAAGCTCATTAAAAGCTTTTAGGGTAGAATCATCCAACCGGTAACCTTGCAATTTGGTGCTGGTTTCCCATTCCTGTGGGTTAGCTGTATTTACTTCGCGATTGTCAAACATAGTTAAATCATCGATACCCGCTTTTTGATAAACCAGTGCACGGCGCGCATATTGCGGTAAGGCAAAATAAGCCACCAGCAAAACAGCCATAACTATTGCAAAAATGGATATTCCTTTCGTCGTTTTTTTCATAATTCTCTTTTTTTGATTGGAATCAAATGTAATTAAATATCACAAGTTGAGCAAAAAGTAAAAAATCAAAGCAAGGATTGTTAATAATAAATTGATTATAATTCTAAACTTACTTACCCTTTTTTAGTTAAATTATTAATTATTTTCATTCTTTTGGTTGAATAATTAGTTAACAATGGACTTAATAGTGATAACCCGGATTATTCTTGAATAATCCTTACGATAAAGCTATTCCTCAAAATTGGGAAAATAAAAACTCCCAATTTTGGGTATAGCTAAATCGGGGTTTCCCGCTTTGCAACGCAATTCCCCTCGCACATTCAAACCTTTTGCTATGCTCAGGTATGAATAAAGCGGGATAATTTGATTGTATTTATTTGTGATTTAACGATTTAAATTTTATCAGTAATAACCTTTAAAAAATTTGATTCAATGATATCGGGAACAATAAAGTTATTCATTTTAATAAAGTTTGAATTCCTATTTTACCGGATTGGTATTCTGGCATTTTTTTTTATGGCTGTAATAGAATCCAAAGCATCGGTTGAGGCAACCAAGGATACGATAGAAATATATTTACAAAATGAGATAACCCGGGCGTTGGACAGTTGCAATCAAAATCCCGATTTGGCGCTCGATTGGTCAACCCAAGCGTTGGAAACAGCAAATGCATACAATTACCAAAAGCCGAAAGCAGAACTACTTCGTATTATTGGACTTGTTTATTTTTATAAAGTAAACTACGCCAAATCGTTAGACTATTTTTTACAGAGCCACCAACTGTTTCACCTCCTTAAAGATAGTGTAGGAGAGGCTACCGCATTAAATAACATTGCTGTTGTTTATGGAAATCAAGGATATTACTACAAAGCGCTTGAAATGGATAAGCAGGTGTTAGAAATGCGGAAGAAAATTGGTGACTCCATTAAATTAGCAGGCAGTTATAACAATGTGGCTGTAGCTTACCGCGATTTGAAGGAATACGATAATGCGATGGAAAACTATCAACAGGCTGTGGCCATTTCAATAAAAAGCAACCATACCGAATCGTTGGATCTTTACTATAACAATATCGGGAAGCTTTATTATGATTTAAACTTACCCGATTCCGCCCTCTTGTATTATAATAAAAGTCTAGCCATCAGCACTCCGCTGAACCACAAACAAATGATGGCAAACTCTTATACCTATTTAGGTGAATATTATTTTCACAAAAATCTCTACACTGAAGCTATTGTATTTTTGAAAAGGGGATTAACGCTGGCTCAAGAAATTGGTATTGTTTATGAAATTGAATGGGTTGCAGAGCATTTGTACCAAGCTTATGCTAAAGTTGGCGACTATAAAAATGCATATTCCTTTCAATTACTTTATAAACAAATGGCCGATAGTGCAAAAAATTCAGAAACCATTCAATCCATTACCCGTATTGAGTCGGAATTAAAATTTGAAAAGGAGCGGGAATTGGAAAAAATTATCCAAACGAACAAAGAATTAGAAACCCAACTTGAATTAAATAGGCAAAAACAGAGCCGTAATGTTGCACTTATTGCAGGATTTGCGTTATTACTTATAGCCGGAATTGTTTATCGGAATTACCTGTTAAAAAGTAAGGACAATGTGAAACTTCGTGAACAAAAAGAGGAAATTACTACCCAAAAGGAAGAAATTCAAACACAACACGACCGCATTGAAGCGCTCAATAAAACCAAAGACCGGTTTTTTGCAATTATAGCTCATGACCTGAAAAATCCGTTGGGTGGAGTTTATAAACTCAGTGAAGTAATTCAAACGGATTATGAAACAATGGAAACAGAAAAGTTAAACACGTATCTATTCCATTTGCGCAATTCCGCCGAAAAGGCTTACATATTATTGGAAAATTTACTTCAATGGGCCACATTGCAACTTGGCAAAATCTCAGTTTCACGTAAGGTATTTAATTTGATTGAAGTTATACGTGATAATACTGACCTATTGGCAGGATATGCCTCACAAAAGAATATTTCCATTCAACACGAATCCTGCAACGAATGTGTGGTTTATGCCGATCCGGATTTGACCAATACCGTAATTCGAAACCTATTGACCAATGCATTAAAGTTTACACCGGAGAACGGTTCTGTTAAAATAAAGGTAAATTTTGAGGCAAATTATTGGATTGTTTCAATAACTGATACAGGGATAGGAATTTCAGGTGATGACCAGAAACTACTGTTCAATTTAGCCAGCCAATCAAAAAATATTGGAACCTCAAAGGAAAAAGGCACGGGTTTGGGTTTGATATTGTGTAAAGAATTCACGGAGCTTAATGGAGGTAAAATATGGCTAGAAAGTGAGTTGGGAAAAGGGAGTACATTTTTTGTTTCAATACCTAAGCTATCCGAATCGATTGAAGCCGAATAAGAATTACAATTTTAAAAAAAATCTTCTTTCCCAAAAGGCACAGTTTTTGACCTTGCAACCCGCTTTGTAAATTTTTTTTTACGATAGTGCAATTAATTACAAAATGCCACGTCAGAACATTGTATGCAAAAATAAAAAAACAAATAAATTATGAATAAATTAGTCATTGCCCTAGTAATCCTAAGCACCAATCTTTGGGCCACAGAAACAGAAACGGTAACAGTAAAAAAAGGCGATATCATTGGAATGGTAATTGAAAATGGAACGGGTCATGCTGTGGAATATGCCACCATTGCACTTTACGATAATACAACTCAAAAATTAGTTACTGGCGGAATTTCCGACAGTGAAGGTTTTTTTCGATTAAAAGGAAATGCGATTGGAACGTATTACCTTACTCTCACCTTTATGGGATACAAAACTAAAAGCATTGAAAACATAACCATTTTAGCCGAAACTAAAGAAGTTGATTTGGGAAAGATTGTTATTGAATCGAATTCAAAAGAGTTAGAAGCTGTAAATGTGACAGCTGACCAATCATCGGTCCAATATAAAATTGATAAAAAAGTGGTGAATGTAAGCCAGATGCTTACTGCCAAATCGGGCACGGCTGTTGATATTCTTGAAAATGTACCGAGCGTAAAAGTGGATATTGAAGGCAATGTTTCATTGCGAGGAAGCACCTCTTTTACCGTTTTAATTGATGGTCGTCCTACCGTTTTGGATCCCAGCGATGCCTTGAGCCAGATTCCTGCCGGTGCTATCGAAAACATTGAAATTATTACCAACCCATCGGCAAAATATGAACCCGATGGAACCGCTGGAATCATTAACATTGTTACCAAAAAGAATAAATTGAATGGCGTAACCGGTATTATGAATGCGAATTTGGGTAAAGATGAAAAGTACGGAGCTGATTTTACTGTGGATTCGCGATACGAAAAATGGCGTTTTTATCTTGGAGGCGATTATAACATGCGAAACATGTTTGGCAATGTTGAATCGGAGCGTTGGACCCGGACCAACGATACTCTTTTTAATTTGGTTTCCGATGGAGAATTCAAACGAAGCAGACAAACATCGAGCATTAACGCAGGTATTGACTGGAATTTTACCGACAACGATGTAATTGGTATTAACTTAAATAGCGGTTGGCTCGAATTTGGAAGGGAGGAAACTAAAAAATATTCCGAATGGACTGAACCTGCAACTATTGATGAATACTATACTTCACTCAATAAATCTAGCAGGGGAGGCTTGTTCTATTCCTCAACCCTTGATTACAAACATACCTTTGGAAAGAATACCGAGCATTACCTTCAAACTCAACTAACGGTTGATGGCAGGAATATGGATGAATCCTCAGAAAATAATAAGGTAGATTCATTAAACCGTATTTTAGAAGGTAAAATGAGCGATGAAAGTGGTCCATCAAATAGCATTCGAATCAAACTTGATTATTCCCAGCCTTTTGCTTGGGGCGGTAAATTGGAAGCCGGATTTCAAGGTCATTTTTCATTAAGTAACGATGAAAACAATGTATATGACTTCGACACCGCTTTCAATGTTTTGGATTATGTTTACATGCCACTTTACAGCAACCAGACCAATTACGATCAACAAATTTATGCTACCTATGCCACTTTTGGAGGAACTCAAGGCGATTTCGGATATCAGGCTGGGTTGCGTGCCGAATATACGTATTGGTTGCTTGAATCGGTAAAAACTGCTGAAACCTATACCATCGATAGGCCCGATTTGTTTCCAACCATTCACCTTTCATACAATTTACCTGCTGAACAACAAACCATGTTGAGTTATACCCGCCGAATTGAGCGTCCTCGCGGATGGTATATTGAACCCTTTATTACTTTTGTGGATGCAAATAATGTACGTCGGGGAAATCCAAATCTTCAACCAGAATACATAAACTCCTTTGAGTTGAGCTATCAAAAAAAATTAAACAGTAATTTCTTTTCAGTTGAGGGGTATTATCGAATAACTCAAAATAAAATTGAGAATATAACCTTGCCCTATTCTCCGGGAGTGTGGCTCGAAACTTTTGCTAATATCGGCAGCGATTACGCCTTAGGAACTGAATTTATGTTTAACTACAGCCCAACAAAATGGTACACTACCAATCTGATGGCCGATTTTTATGATTATCGCATCAAGGGTGAAATTGAAGGAATATCAAAAGATGACCACAGCTTTACTTGGAGTGCCCGGCTTAACAATACCTTTAAAGCTACAGCCAATACTCGCTTTCAGCTCGATTTTAGTTATCAAAGTGGTGAATTGGAATTGCAAGGAACCGAAGAAGGTTTTTTTATGGCCAATCTGGCTGTTAAGCAGGATTTTATGAAACGGAAAGCTTCTGTAACACTTCAAATGCGCGATGTATTTAGTACCATGAAGCATGAAAATACTACTTTTGGTGATGATTATTACCAACATAACTTATTTGAGCCCAATACTCCTATAATAATGCTTTCGCTGAGTTACAAATTAAACAACTACAACAACAAAAATAAAAAGAACGGAAACGGAGAATCAGGTAACGGCATGGAAGATGACGGAGGTAGTTTTTAGGTTCCTAAAGAAATAGGTGTACGACATTTTTCCCTTTTTAGTGTTTTCATCCCGAATACTAAGTACATGGGATCGATATCCATATTCTAATTTCCCTATATTGCGGTGCATGTTAGGACACCATTCTATTGCAACTTGATTGAATGCACCGCTTGGGGACGTTACCATATTTTACCAAGGGCTCCCGATAGCTATCGGGACTTGGCTTTATTCTTCCGCCCTTTCGAGGGCTTTCTTTGATATTTATGGCAACCTATTTAAAAAAAATCTCGAAGTGGATTTAATATGAATAGCCCCGGCTGGTTGCTGAGCCTAGTCGAAGCATAAGCCGGGGTATATGAATTTGAGCTATTAATTCGGTGCAAGCAGTATAGATTTTTTGAAATGATGTACAATACATGCGCCGAAAATGGGAATTTCAAATTTCAGTTCTTAAATGCGGTTGCCCAGACTTTTGTTCTTTCCAGCAGGTTATTTTTCAGATATAATAAGCATCTCAAAATCTTCGGTGGTTAACTTGTCATTTCTCGAAAATGCCCCAAGTTTTGCCCCAAATAGTTCAATCTTTTTGTATCCCAGCGATTTTAATAACCAAGTAATTTCGCAAGGAACATAGTATCTTTCGTTGCATTCAAGTACTTTTTTGTTTCCAAAATCATCTTAAAATTCAGTTACATTGTGGTATCTGAATGTCATTAAATTAAAAGTATTGCTCCGATACGTTGCATTGCCTCCTTCGGTAACCGATGCACAAAACTCCTCAACCGAATGATACAATGGGAAAAGTCCGTTTAAGGTTGTAAATATCAACTTACCATTATCATTCAATGATTTTGTAACGCTTTTTAGTATTTCAAAATTCATTTCATCGGTTTCCATCAGCGGAAAACCTCCTTCGCAGAGCATTATTGCCATGTCGAATTCATTGTTAAAAGATAAATTTCTGGCATCCTGTTGCTGAAAATCAATTTTCAAATTGTAGTTTTCTGCTTTTTCTTTTGCTCTTTTAAGTTGAGTTTCTGACAAATCAATCCCAGTAACAGAATATCCCCGCTTTGTTAGTTCTATTGAATGTCTGCCTGTGCCGCAACCCACATCCAATACTTTAAGCGACTTGTCAAATCTTAATTCTTTTTCAATAAAATCGCACTCTCCCATAGTTCCTTGAGTGAAATTTTCCTTATCGTATTTCAGTCCATAATTCTCAAACAGCGATTCGTACCATTGTTTTTTGCTCATAACCCAATATTTTAATTTGTTAATTGGTTTGCAATTGGTTTTTCATCCCAAACGAACTAGGAAATCCGCAGTTGTGACCACAAAGTGATGAGAGTGGCACTCCCTGCTAGTGCATAGTCGGTAAGCTAAAGTTTGTAAACCATTTCATCTATTTGCTTTTCAATTTCTTTATTTCCTTGTCAAAATCCGATTCATATTCTTTGTCTTGTATTACACGGAATTTGTTGTATTCCATTTCGGCTTTTAGTTTGGCTTCGAGCATGGTTATTTTGCCTTTGTCCTTTAAAATTGGGGAGTCGGATAATTCTAAGAATTTTATCAGAAAAACGTTCCAATCTTTCATATTCATCCCGTTACGGTTCATTGCTCTGCTTTCGGCCAAATCCAACTATGCGCTTACAATTCTCTCCAAATTTTTAATATGTTCTTCGTTTAAATAATTTTTAGCAACCACCACATCACTTTTTAATATTTTCCCTTGTGGTGAATGTTTCCAAGTTTTTAAACCCATATACAATTTTGTGGCATCGGCTTCGATATAAATTATCTCTGCAGCCGTTTTTCCCGTTATTGCCCAATGCAATTTATTCTGAACGGAAGCAAAAAAGTGCTGTGTTATTTCAGCCAGACTATCATAATCGGCTGAGAGCGCATATATGTCAGTAATTTTTTGGTACAAGCGCCTTTCGCTTAAGCGGATTTCTCTAATCCGTTCGAGCATTTCATCGAAATAATCCTGCCAAAAGTGCTTCATTTGCTTCAATCGCTCATCGTCCATTGCAAAGCCTTTGATGATACTCGTGCAGAATTTGTGTTGCCCATTTACGCAATTCAATAGCATGGTGCGAATTTACTCTGTATCCAACAGCCACAATAGCTTTCAGATTGTAATATCGAACATCCTTTTCCTACGTTTTGTCTTCAATGGCACCATGTGGAGTGGTGTGTGTAAAATTTGCACATACCACTTCTTCTTGTAGTTCTCCCGATTCAAATATTCTTTTTAAATGTTTGGTTATTACACTTCTATCCTTCTCAAAAAGTACCGAAAGTGCCTTTTGGATAAGCCAAACGGTATTGTTTTTATAAAACGCATCAATATTAACTTTGCCATCGGCGGTTTGAAAAAAAACAAAGTTCGAAAATTGTTGTAAACCTGTTTCCTTATTTTCCATTACTACCTCCTTCTATTATTGCAATTTGCTCACTCATACATTTATTTTTAAGGTGTTCGAGAATAGCCATGTTTAACTCTCAACTATTATAATGCCTTTGATGATGACGATGACGATTTCTTCATCCGTTTTTTCATTAGTCATTTTCTTCGTAGTAATAGGAGTAGTCAATCCCTTTCATAAACATTTCGCGGTCGTTTATTTTGGTAGTTAGTGCTTTTTCCAAAAGTGTTTCAAGAACACTACTATTGGTTGCACTTAGCATCATTGCGTTCATGTAATCCCGCTTGCTTATTTTACTCAAATCAACGCATTTTTTGAGGCGTTTTTTTAATATCAAATCCAACCATATTCTGGCGCTTCTGCCATTACCTTCCATAAAAGGATGTGCAATGTTCATTTCTACATATTTGTTTACTATTTCGACCATTGTAGTTTCTGGCATTGCTTCTATTTGCTTTACTGTGTCGCCTAAAAAGCGTGATACGGCAAAATGAAAACCCCCTTTTGAAATATTATTTTGTCTGATTTGTCCGGCAAAATCATACAATCCGCCAAACAAATATGCATGTATTTGTTGCAACCCTTTAGCTGTACCAACTTCAATGCTGTTGATAAAAGAACTTTCAAACAGTGCATACGCTTTTATTTTACTTTTTCCATCGATACTTTCATCGCTGAACGTAAACCAATCAATAAACCGGTTTGCCTTTTTGCCCGGAAATTCTTTGCCTAAGGCAATAATGGCGGTATAATCCAACATATCGGTTAAATATCGTTTACCGTCACTTGCTAAAAGTTTCAGTTGGGTAGTGGCACTAACCAACTCGTTTTTTTCTTTCTTCAACTTCGCTTTAAGATATTTCCAATAGTTGCGGGTTTTGGTGTAGTCGTCTTGGTTGGTAAGCAAAGCTACAATATCCAACACGCTAAACCACCATTTGGCGTTTTGCTCGTCCCAAACGGCTCGCACTTCGCGGTCGTCAAAAAAACGTATGGATATTTTTGCATTACTCATAATTTAACTGAAATCTATTCTGTTACTCCTTAATTTTCTATCTAAAGTTATGATAATTTATATTTTGGGTTACCAACCGTATTTTATCTTCTATTTTAATAAAAAAACTATTGTTTAAAATTTAATGTAAAAGGGCCATGTTGAATTTCACCATTGGGCATTAACAATGAATCATTGCAAAGGAGATTATAATTATTCTTATAGAATTTCGAGCTCCCATAAATGATATATTTAATTCGAATTGAATCCCTTTCAATTACAACTGTCATTCCACCTGGTTTACCTGCCCAGATTACTCCATTTTCATCCATTTCATCATTTGTGGATTGACGGTTATAATTATTAACCCCAAAACCACCTGCAAATTCGTTTTCCGAAATAAAATAAGATTTACAATTGTTGAAGTCTAAAACCACTCTTTTAAATGACCAAATAAAAGGTATGCCCAATAAATCTGCATGATCATTTTCAACACATTTTATCTGTGTATATTCATAAGTTCCAAGTTTTATATCTGCAAAATCAAAACTGTTCTTACTTATTTCAGTGGAGTCCAGGTGATCTAATGCACCTTTTGTTTCATGACAAAAAACAAAATTTTCTTCAGTTACTTTCTTTTCGGGAATTGAATCTGAAAGTACGATTGGAAAACTACATCCAAAATCCAGAGTTAGTATTTTTTGTTCCCCATTGATTAGCACCTCAATTTCTTTATGATTACCTTTTGTAACAAGATCAATTGCAGCCGAATCGAGAAGATTCAGGCAGTACATTTTGTTATTTGAGACCGTAACACGTTGATTTATTAAATCAAAATCCCAAATAAATTTAGAAATGATGTTATTACCAATAGTTCCAAGAATACTATCCTGATTGTAATTACTGCCTTTGGGATGTGTCCATGTTATACTATCAGTAGGATACACATGTAATTTTCTAATTTCAATTGCACCTAATTCAAACGATTTAACCTTGAATACATTTTTGGTTTGTGTTATTCCCTTTGCATCCAATATTGTATAGGGATTCAATTTCTTTTTTTTGTCGCAGACAATTTTTTCATTAACAGAGGTTAGCTCGCAACCCGTATCGAAAAGAAAAAGTCCGTTTACATCATTTATTTTGGCATTCAAATAAATTAGTCCTTGTTTTCCGACGACAAAATCAATTGGTACGTTATCATTTGGCGAATTCCAATTAACTTTTTCTGTATTTTGGTTATCTATAATTTTTATCATTAACACCATGATTGATATAAGCGATAGAAATAGAAGCATAAGAATACTACCAAGTTTCTTGTTTTTGTTAATAATAAAAGCTAAACTTAAACTAAGTACTCCAAATATTACTAAAATAGGTACATAGGACAAGATAAATCGCGCAAAGGATAAGTTAAATATTGCTGCTGGTAATAAAAATATCCCGAAGATAAAAAAAGCCAATAGATGTATGTAAATTATTTTTTTTGTATTCATTGTATGATGGGTTTTTTAATATGGTTGGTAACTCAAATCTAATCCTTTCTACCGAGTTTATCTCTCTCATTTTCATGTATAACACCAGTAGGAGTAGGGATAGTTCTCATTTAGCCTTAGTTTTTGTAGTTGGTTTATAAACTTGGTTTTGCCAGCCTTTACCAAAAGTAACAAAAAAATAGAAACGGTAAACTTAAAGGCTTGCATTGAGCTTATTATTATCAGCAAATCACGGGGTGACTTATTGGTAAATAACTATTTAAAGGTGATTGTATTGCAGCTATTGAATTACAAGTTGTGCCGTGACTAACAATTACTTAGGTAAAAACCTACGGATTTACGAAATACCCGCAACGCACATAATATTTTTTTTATTCTCAATTGGCATGGATAGCACAAAGTATCCTACTTTTGTATTAATGACTAAGTAATTAAAATAGCAATTACAATTATACCATTCGGATTTAAAATACAACAATTAAAATGAATGTTTCAATTATTGGTTCTGGCAATGTAGCCCATCATTTGGCAAATAACTTATTCAATTCTGGCCATAGAATTGTGCAGGTTTTCAGCCGGAATTTAGATCATGCCCATGAATTGGCTAATATAGTGAATGCTGAAGCAACCAACCAAATAGCTTCCATTTTTCCTGATGCCGATTTCTACTTAATTTGCGTTTCTGACCGGGCTATCAATGAAATTGCCGATCAATGGCAATTTGAGCCCCGTTTGATTGCCCATACTTCGGGAAGTATTCCCATGTTAGCCTTATCAAAATTCAAGAACCACGGAGTTTTTTATCCATTGCAAACATTTACCAAGGAACGGGCTATCAATTTAAGTCAAATACCTATTTGCATTGAAGCAAATCATCAGGAAGCAAAGCTATTATTGATGGGTTTAGCAAAATCTATTTCAAACAATCCGATTGAAATGGATTCCGAACAGCGGAAACAATGCCATTTAGCTGCAGTTTTCGCCAACAACTTTGTTAACCACATGTATGCGGTGGCTCAGCAGATACTTCAGGATAAAAACCTTCCGTTTGAGTTAATAAAACCCTTAATTACCGAAACGGCCAGTAAAGTCCAGCAGTTATCGCCTTCCGAATCACAAACAGGACCAGCCGTTAGGAATGATTTGTTAGTTATGGAGGCACACTTACATCAATTAAAATCAGACAAATTAGAAAAATTATATAGTTTTGTAAGCAGCAGTATTCAGGATTTTTTGGATGTGAAAACGAAAAAATAGAATATGCTTTAACTATTTTAGATATAATTGGAATGAGCAATTTTAAAGAAGACTTACGGAAAGTAAAAGCATTTGTTTTTGATGTGGATGGAGTATTTACAGATAATTTAATGTACTGTTTTGCCAATGGAGAACAGGTAAGGGCTTTTAATGGCAAAGATGGGTTCGCAGTCAGGTTTGCACAAAAACAGGGTTTCCCCATTGGAATAATCAGTGCCGGTAGAGAAAATGAAGGCGCCATAAAAAGGTTACAATATTTAGATATTACCGATCTTTACATGGGTTCATTCGAAAAAACCGAGGCCATGGAGCACTTTGCTAAAAAGTATAACCTCGATTTCGATTCGGTGCTTTACATGGGCGATGATATTCCTGATTTTCCGGTACTTAAAATGGTGGGAACCCCAACTTGTCCAGCCGATGCAGCAGTTGAGGTAAAGCTGATTTCGAAATACATTTCAAATCTGAATGGAGGGGATGGTTGTGTGCGCGATGTAATAGAGCAAGTTCTCAGAGCACAAGGTAAATGGGTTGACCTTTCCATTGATAAACCAGAAATACTTTAGTAATGATAAAATACCTAAAGCTAATCCGGATTCAAAACTTACTCATGGTGCCATTAACCATGTATTTGCTGCGTTATGGTATTATTGAGCCGGCTTTAACTTACGGCTATTCGTTTGCTTTAGGCGAAAACATGCAATTGCAGCTCCCTTTTTTGCTCTTCAACCTGCTCATTCTTATTAATATGTTATTAGGAGCTGCCGGTTATGTTATTAACGATTATTTCGATAGAAAAATTGATTCCATTAATCGTCCTGAAGAAGTAATTGTTGGAAATACCGTGCATCGACGCTTTGCCATAATCCTTCATTTCACGCTCAATGCAATTGCAGTAATTCTCTCTGGGTTTCTAGCCTGGCACTTCCGAAAACCATTAATTTTAGTTGCTTACTTAATGATTGTTGGTATTTTCTGGCTCTATTCCACTACCTACAAAAAGCAATTTTTGATTGGCAATATTATTGTGGCCTTAGGAACCGCAATGATTCCGCTTCAACTGGCCTATTTTGAACTTAATGCACTAATACAGGAATATGGGTTGGCTATGGCATTGCAGGGTCAGTCATTTAAAGTATTGCTTTATTGGCTAGCTTCATTTGCTTTATTTGCTTTTCTAACCAATCTTATTCGCGAAATTATTAAAGACATGGAAGATTTTGAGGGCGATTCCAGTTACGGTTGCAATACGATTCCTGTAATTTTAGGAGTAAAGTCAGCAAAAATTATAATTTCCATGCTATCAATACTTACCATTTGGCTTTTATGGTATTTTTATAACTCTTATTTAAACAACCAAATTTCGAAATGGTACTTACTATTTACTATTGCTATTCCATTGGTTGTTGTAACCTATTTCACTGTAACAGGAAATTCAGTAAAACGGTTTCATTACATGAGCCAATTTATGAAAATTATTATGCTAAATGGAATTCTTTATTCGGTAGTAACCTACTTCTTGATGGAGTATCTTATAAAACTGTAAAATGCATGATATTACAGCAATTAAGAACCATGATATTATTCTGGCTTCTCAATCACCGCGCAGGCAACATCTGTTAAAAGAATTAGGAATTAATTTTACCGTACGAATAAAGGAAGTTCCGGAACTATACCCAGATCACCTTAAAGAAGAAGCAATTGCAGTGTATCTGGCAAAACTTAAGGCAGAAGCTTTTTTGAGTGAATTGAATGAACGCGAATTATTGATTACTGCCGATACCATTGTTTGGGTTAATGAACAAGTATTAGGAAAACCAACCGATTATAAGGATGCTTTCCGGATGCTTAAATTATTGTCAGGCACTATGCACACTGTTTACACGGGAGTTTGCTTAATTACCAAGCAAAAAGAAAAAACCTTTTGGGCGAGCACTCAGGTTTATTTCCGGCAATTGGGAGATCACGAAATAGAATATTATTTAAATAGCCACCAACCTTATGATAAAGCTGGAGCTTATGGTATTCAGGAATGGATTGGTTATGTGGGGGTTGAGCGCATTAACGGATCTTATTTTAATGTAATGGGGTTACCTATTCAAAAATTATACGACGAATTAAAGAAATTTTAATAAAACAGCTTCACATGATTACTAGAAGTTTACTCTTGTCGATTTTTACTCTAATGCTGGTGCAGGCAACTCAAGCAGTAGAAGGAATGTGGCTGCCTATTATGCTTAAAAAATATACCATTCAGCAGATGGAGGAAAAAGGATTCAAACTTACTGCAGAAGATTTGTACAGCATCAATCAGGAAAGCATAAAAGATGCGGTGGTTGGCTTGGTTCATATAAGCAATCCGTATCACCATTTTTGCAGTGGTCAAATTATTTCAAATCAAGGACTCATGTTAACCAATCATCACTGTGGGTACGATTACATTCAATCGCATAGTTCACTCGAAAATGATTATCTGACAAATGGTTTTTGGGCTATGAACCAGCAGGAAGAACTAACTAATGATGATTTGGGTGTGTGCTTTTTAAATCGGATGGAAGAGGTTACATTAAAAGTATTGGAAAATATAAATGAAAATACGGATGAATTCATCCGCGATTCAATTATTGAAAGCAATATAATGAGTATTGAAACACAAGCTTATGAAAATGGATTGTATTATGCAAAAGTTCAGCCTTTTTTTGCCGGAAACGAATACTATCTATCGGTATATAAAATTTATACCGATGTAAGGTTGGTAGGAGCGCCCCCTTCGGCTATCGGAAAATTTGGGGGTGATACCGATAACTGGATGTGGCCACGTCACACCGGAGATTTCTCGTTATTCCGGATATATGCCGATACAAATAATAATCCTGCTGATTATTCCGAAAGCAATGTTCCTTACAAACCAGCCAAAGTTCTTGATATTTCTATGGATGGTGTTAATAAAGGTGATTTTACCATGGTGTTGGGTTACCCCGGAACTACCACCCAATATCTACCTTCATTTGCTGTTACTATGCAAAAAAACGTTATTAACCCTGCAAAAATAAAAATTAGGACTCAAAGCCTGAATATAATCAAAGCAGCCATGAATGCTGATCCTAAGGTGCGGATACAATATGCATCGAAAGCTGCAGGAATTGCCAATGGGTGGAAAAAATGGATGGGTGAAAACCTTGGACTGGAACGGATGAATGCCATAAAGAAAAAACAACTACTTGAGGAAAGTTTTCAGGAATGGCTGGTTCAAAATGAAGTAACTAAAAATGAATACAACCAGATACTGCCACAATACAACAAATTATATGCTCAACTAACACCTAATCTATTGTCAGCAGTGTATTTTAACGAAACCTTGTTTGAGGTAGAAACAGTTGATTTGGCAGGAAAATTTAATGCATTTGACCAATTTACAAAAGAAACCGAAAAAGAAGAGTTAGATAAAACCGTTCAAAATATAGTTGCTTTAACCGAACCGTTTTACAAAAACTATAATTTTGAAACGGATAAAAAACTGTTCAGAGCATATATTGAATTCTTTTATACCAATGTACCCAAAGAATTTCATCCCGAAATACTTAAGCTAATTGATACAAAGTTTAAAGGCAATATTGATGATTTTACCCATTATGTGTATCAAAAGTCAATGTTTCCTTATCCCGATAAGTTAAATGCTTTTTTAACTTCATTTTCACTCAAGAAATTGAAAATACTTCATAAGGATCCGATGGTAATTATTTATAATCAGGCTCTTGCCATTTATCTGCAATCGTTAAATCCGGTATTAAAAGTAACAAACAAACAAATAAGTAACTTGCACCAAAAGTATCTCAAAGGTTTGAGAGAATTTCAGGCTGATAAACATTTTTACCCCGATGCCAATTCCACCTTTCGCATGGCATTTGGGCAAATTGACAATTATATTCCAATGGATGCGGTAACTTACAGCTATCAGACAACATTGGAAGGCATCATTGAAAAGGACGATCCTGACATTTACGATTATAATGTTCCCACCCGTTTAAAAGAACTCTACCAGAAAAAGGAATTTGGTCAATATGCTAATCCCGATAGCACCATGCCAGTATGTTTTACTGCATCAAACCATACCACTGGAGGCAATTCCGGTAGTCCGGTGCTAAACAGTAAAGGTCAATTAATAGGTATAAACTTCGATCGCAACTGGGAAGGAACCATGAGTGATATAATGTATGATCCCGAAATGTGCCGGAATATTGCCCTCGACATCCGCTATATTTTATTCATAATCGACAAATTTGCCGGAGCAGGCTACCTAGTTAATGAAATGAAGCTTGTTAATGAACCCAACCAAAGTCAACTGCCGATTCAAATCAATGTAATAGTTCCTCAATAGGAAAAACTGAAATAACGACCGTTCGATGGATGCAAAAATGCATTGAAAGCTTATTATTTTAAATGGAAAGATGGAATGTTGGGAAACTGGGAATGTTGGGAAATGGGTAGATGGGGAAATGGAACTTGCAGCGCCCCCGAGCTGTCGGGGCAGGCCGCTGCGAGCAAGTAAAAATATAAGTTGGTGGAAAGATAAGAAAATAGAATGAAGGGAAGGTGTCAAGGTTACAGTGTTACAGGGTGAAAAAATGGAAAGACGGGAAGTATGGAAAAATGAAAAACTGGGAAGGTGGGGAAATGGGAAGTTGGAAAGATGGACCTATTAAAACATAATCAGTGAATTAATTTCCATTTTTCTTCCATTATTCCAATTTACCAACGATGTTTTAATAATGACTTAGCTATTTTATAAGTAACGAATATGTTATGTCGAACTCGCGTTATTTCCATCGAAGTAGAGCTACGGGTAACCCAGTTTACGAGTTCGGTGAAGCCAATATAACCCTGAGATACCTTTATTTTACTTCAACTAGCGTTCGACTGAGACATAGGAGCGAGTTCAGTTGAACCATCACACCGAAGTTTCAGTGGAGTCCACTCGGGATTTACATCTCATCTATTAAAAACAGAAAAGCCGGCTTTATGCCGGCTTTTCAATTAGTTAAAATTCAATTATTTAATAATAGTTACTGATTTGGTAATCACTTTATCAGTTGTAACTATCCTTACAATATAGCTGCCTGCTGAATAACCCGTTATATCTAATATTTCTATAGCGGCTGTATGATCAATTTGTTTAATCAGTTCACCACCGCTATTAAATAGGTAGATGCTTGAATTTTCAACATTACTTATATTGAATTTGCCTTCTGTAGGATTTGGATAAATTGAAACCTCAGAATTATTGGTATTATCAACACCAAGTGCCCCAATTACAGAAAGCAGGTATTCTTGTTCTGTTACATTAGTTCCATCAGAAACTGAAACTGAAATTTCAAAATCACCCACTTGTTCATTGGTTGGAATACCTGAAATGATGGCTTTACCATTAAACATATTGGTTAAGGTAAGCCATTCGGGCAATTGTGCATTGTATTCCAATAAAGCTCCTTCTTCATCGAAACCTTCTACCAAATATTGGTAACTGGTTCCAGCGTTGGCTTCATTTACACTGGTTGATACAATAATAGGAGCATCGTTAACTTCAGCAACTGTAATTGAAAAGTCAAGCATGGCTGTGTTGTAACCATCGCCAACTTTAATACTTACCGGATTGCTGCCAACATATTGTTGCGTTGGAATTCCTTGCAATACAGCGGTACCATTTCCAGTTACGGTCATAACCAACCAGTTAGGCATTACCTCTTCAACAAAATAAAGAACATCTTCTTCAGCATCAGTAGCAGTAATGTTGTAAACGTACAACACATCTTCAGTAGCTGAAGTTGTTGCAGTACCTGTAAATGTAGGTGCAGCATTGCTTCCAACCTCAATTGTAAACGACTGGTTGTCCGTTGCACCTGTTGCATCGGTAGCTACCAAAACAACATTAAAATTACCACCTGCTGTAGGTGTACCTGTAAGTGCAGCATGCCCATTGCCAGTAGCGGTTAAAGTAAGCCAAGTAGGTTTGGTAGGTGCAGTAATTGTAACCACATCGCTGCTGTTATCATCGGTTGCAGCCACTAAATACTTATATGAAATACCCACAAATCCTGTTTCAACCGGATTTGATACAAATACAGGATCTGCATTGGGGGCTACCAAAATGTTGAATATTTGCTGACAGGTCATGCCATTTATATCAGTAGCCAAAATAGTCACCACAAATTCTCCAACGTTAGCTGAAGTGGGTGTTCCTGCCAATACCAAAGTATTTCCGGTTCCCGTAACTGTTATCCACGAAGGTACGGTAGCTGTTAATGTTACTGCATCATTGAACCTATCGGTTGCTGTTGCTGTATAGGAATAACTTTTCCCTTCAAAAGCATAGGTAACCGGCGATGTAATGAATTCTGGTGCTGGGTTTTCTTTAACCGTGATTATGAAATCATCTTCATCGTAAGTTGTTCCATCAATGGCGCGCAATACCACTAGGTTTTCACCCAAGTCGTCAATAGTGGGTGTTCCTGTGAGGGTTGCAAATCCATCCCCATTGTCAGTAACAGTAAGCCATGTGGGTACTGTTAAACCAATCACTTCGGAGATGTCATCATCATCTGCGTCAATAGTTCGTATCGTTTTACTGTAGGCAATACCAACATTGGCTATATCGTCCTCAAGGGTAATATTACTTCCGGAGGCATCTGCAAAATAGGGTGCACTGTTATCAAATATCAGACGGAAATTTAAGTATCTCTCTTGTTCTACCACTTCGAAACCCGATGCATCCCCCTTGATGTAGGTTCCAGCATTAACTCCTGAATAAGAATTGTACCCAATCTGGAAGGTTTCATTTTCCTCGCTGTCGTTCACAAAAATAGCATAGTAGCCAGGTTCCAGGGTTACATCTTCAATATCAAGGTACTGCCAGTTATAATAGTAATATTGAGGACTCGAAGAATAAACTAAATCGCCAGAAATGGCATTGGCACTATCCAATTTTACTATATTGACAACCAGATAATTGTAATTTGTATTGCAATATAAATACACTCGGGTCATTAGATCTTCTTCATAAATATGGAACACCTGGCCCAGACCTTTCCCTGCTTCGCTGCTTATATATCCATTGACAGAACCGTGGTCGTATCCATAAGTATCGGTACTCACAATCGTAGAATAGGAATTACTTATATTATACGGTGAATAAATGTCGAAATAAAAGTTATAATTCCAATTGTTCTGTCCATAAGTGGCATGTGCAACAGGGAAGGAATATTCAATGGAAGCGCCTCCAGCCAAAGGAGCCATTTGCATGGTTTCTTCATAGGCAGGGTTAAGGTCACCGCCTGAGTTAGTAACCTGTGCTGCAATGGTAGTAGCATCACTTGAAGTAGTTCCCCAATTGGTGACGGTAAACTTCACATCAAAATCCTTCACTTGTTTCATAGGTATGTAGTATGGAAGTACATCGTAACGGGTAATTTCCAAATCAACATACGGATCGACACGTTCAACTTCTATTCCGTCAAGACCAACACCGCAAGCTCCCATTCCCTCATATTGGAAACCGAATAATAGAGGTTGCCCGGCATAAGAGGTGATGTTAATTTTTGAGAAATTCTTGTTGTTATAGTAGTTACTGCTGTAAGGATAAATTATGTCAGGATTTGCAGCTTCTACTAAAGCTTCATCATCTTCTTGCCATAACAATGTCCAGGTATTTCCACCATCGGTCGAAATTTTCACACGCAAATCGGCGTAATTGAAATCGTTGAACTCATCACCGGAACCAATTACATCCTTAGTACCGCCTAGCATACTTGATACATCTTCAATATACCAATTGAAGTTCAACCAATACGTGGTATCGCTTGAAGGAGCTGTAAAATGGACATACGGACTAATCAACCACTCATTTTGATAATTTGAATTGTCATTGTTGATTCTAGTATCATTACTATAATACCACCAATCGCTGGTTGATTCACTGTTAGTCCCTTTTTTGAGGGTCCAAGCATTATTAGCCGTAGTGATTTTTGGATAGTTCTCACTCCAGCCGTTGAATGGTTCGTAGAATACATCGGCCATGTTTTGAGGGCCATTAATTTTAATAGTTATTGAAAGTGTTGTTGTATCAACACCATCGCCAACCATTAGCTGAGCTGGATAGGTACCCACAGAAGCGGTATTTGCTATGGTCATAAATGCGGTATCACCGGAATAAGTGAAGCTTAACCAAGAAGGTGCCAAGAAGGAAGGATAGGTTACTTGCTCAAAACCCAATAGATCAAACTCATCGTTGTCATTGGCATAAATGGCAAAGGTTTCCGATTCCCCTAGTAAGACTTCTGCTGAGTAGGTGGAAATTGAATTATCATTTTCATCTACAAATCCAGGGGCATCGTTGGAATCAAAATAAAGATTCGTGTAGAGGTATCCCTGGTCATAGTCATCTTGATAAATCTCAGAGAAATTACCCCGATAGTATTTATTAAAATAGTAAGTAGTGTTAGTTTTGTAGATGTACAACGGATAATTGTCGTCCAATTGATTGAACATTACAATGTACTTTCCTGCTTCTAAATACAAATTGTCGTTAAAGTCCTGATCATTTGAAGGGTAAAAAGAATAACCACCTGAACCATAAACATACAAGGGTGAACCTCCGCTATCGTCAATGGTAGCAATCAATTCACCGGATGTATCACCAAAATCATTCACTTTTATAATTGATACTGAGATTGGGGTCCCATAGATAGTGGATGGTCCAAAATAACCATAAATCCGGTAAAGATGATCAGCATTTATCAATTCATAACCAACTCCCAAACCGTCGTAATATCCAAATGAACGTTCTTCAACATTTGTAGAATATTCCAAGTTCATTAGATACGGATGAATATAGATTTCTTCCTGATGGCTGGTCATCCCACTGGTAGCATTGTTATCAACAACTACTGAGGCAGTAAAATAGTACCATTGATTAACGTTTGCCTGTGGGAAGAAAGTATATTCTACCATCTGGGTGTCACCCGTTGCAAAGAAAGCTGCATTCAAATCAAAGGTTTCTTCGTAACCCACTTCAGGAAGCTTTAAAGTATAGGTAGCTCCATCGGGAACTGTAATCCCTTGGTTAATGATGTAGGCATAGAATTTCACCCCATTTGTTTGATCCACTTGCCGTTCAGGTAAATAATAATAATCACGGAAAGCGATTACAGATATATCGACTTGGTTATTCCGCAATACTTTGAAGTTGTTAATTGCGAAACTGTTTTGCCAGTAATCAGCCGACTTTCCCTGATACCTAAAGGCAAACAAAACCGTTTCACCTACATAGGCTGATAAATCTAACTTGGAGGTATATGTGGTATTGTTGTTATAACCCCACTTTTCACCACCACTGATACCTTCAGTAACAGGAGCCACCAAATCCGGATTGTCTTCTTTCCAGATAGGGGCCGACCATGTTAAGCCATTATCGGTTGAAACCATCAAGGTAACATCGGCATAGTTATAACCGCCATTTCCTGCGGAACCTAAAACCCCAGGTAATCCTAAACAGAAATAACTGAAATTGTAAACTTCCCAATCAAATTCCAACCTATAGGAAGAATCCAGGCTCTTAGCTTGGTTAACTAATGAAATTGGAGGTGAAATAATCCATTCGTCCTGATCTTCATTATCATCGCCAAAGATATTCATCCTGTTGGAGTATAAATTCCAATGATAATCGGAACCTGTTTCCAATTGATCATTTAAAGTTACCCAGTTTACTGGAACGGTACCACCAGTTCCATCAAACAATTCAGTATAATCAGGAGTAAAGGCGGCTATTTGCGAGGAAACTTTTAAAGTGAATGAATAATTGTCGGTTCCTCCACGCCCATCGTTAACTGAAATAAGAATACTGCTAGTACCAAGATGGCTGGTTGTGGGTGTGCCAGATAGGGTAACTGTGCCATCACCATTATAGGTAAACACAATCCAATCGGTGAGCCAAGCGGGTGTAGCTGCATCCAAGGTCCATGTCAGTACATCCCCATTGGCATCGGTAGCGGCAAAAATCAATTCCACCGCTTCATCTGCAAATAACACTTTTTCATCGTTGGTAAGTGATGTTGCAATCTCTGGCAATTCGTTTTGTTTTACCAAAACACTTACCATCAGTTCAGCAACTTCACTGGTATTTGTATAAATGTTTGAAGCATTGCCACGGTAAACAACACCATCGGTATAGGTGTCATCATCGTATGCTATATTTAAATTATAGTCATCCAACTGGTTGAACATAAAGATGTAATAACCTTCAGTAATGTTCAAATCATCGTTAAAATAGTAAGTAGAATAGTCATTAACCATCCGAGCCATCGGTGAATTATAGATCAATGTCCCCGTGGTTGCCGATGGTGATGCTACTTTAATCACCGAAAGGTTAAAATCGGAGGTATTAGGCACATCACCCAAAAGAACAGATATCTGATCAATAACATCGGCATTTTTGAATTCGAACAAAGTTCCAATTCCTCCGGTTACATAATCAGTAGTAATGTCATATCCATCGGCACCACCAGTATGTTTGCGGAATTCGGTAGAGGTAACATCAAAGCTTAAACTTTCATTGAAAGCATTTCCGTTTAAGTCCGAAACGGCGTACCTTAGGTTATAGTGTAAACCTTCTGTAAAATTCATCCCCCCGGTAAAGGTTGATGATAAATTATCCACGGTAATGTAATTGGTGGTATTTGCAGGAAGGAGTGCCGATGTTAAAACACGGTATCCAAAGGTTTCTTCACCCGCATAATTCTCGTTAACATACGCAAATAAATTGTTGTTGCTAAACGAAGCCACCCCGTTGTTTGTAATCACAGCTCCTAATTGATAAGGATTGGTGATTTGGGTAATTGGGATTCTATCATAATTTGCTAAAAAACTACTGGAAACAGAGAAGGGCTCAGCAGCTTCAAAATCAAACTCGGGGTTTTGGGTTTGCATTACATAAAGGTTATCTATATTAAAATATCCCCCATACATTCCATCGCCGGTATAGTTAACACGGATTTCCAAGCTGGTGGTTGTAGGTGTAATGTAGGAGTTCAAATCGATCACTGCGGTAAACCATAAACCCGGATTATCCAGATAGTCTTGGAAACCACTCCATGAATTGTGATAACCATCTGATGTGGTTAGTGTGGTGGCATCGAGAACTGCTTGATCGTCTTCCTGCCAGATTTGGGTCCAAGCCCCTCCATTGGTGCGGATCTCCATTTTGATGTCGGCAAAATCGTAATCAACACTTCCTCCCATCAGTGGATCGGTATTGGTGCCTGCATTCAAATTAGTTTCGGTACGCCAATCGAACGACAGAAGGTAACTTGCTCCAACTGAAGGATAGCTGACGGTAATAGATTCTGAGGTAAGTGTCTCGTTCATAGTAGCTTCATTGGCTCCTACCGTATCAATTTGAGCCGAATAGTCGTGATTACTTATCCAACCAGCCCGGTACCAATCAACACCGGTATTGGTTCCTGATGTTGCCCAATTTTCGGGTTCAACCTGCCAAAATCCTTCTTTAAAATCACCATTATATTTTACATTCGTCGGATAGAGTACTGTTTCATAAGGTTGTAAAGTTATTTGAGCATCAGCATTCACGCTTCCACTATTAAATATTTGATCAACAACAAAACGGTTGATGAAAAAATCGGCAACTCCGTTACTGATGAAACGGATAGCAAACCGGACTGTTTCACCTTTAAAATTGTTTACATTGGTGCTATAATTAACAATTTGGTTAGTAGTTGTGCTATTTGCACTACTTGCACTAATATCATCCCATGAATAATAGTTTGCACCGTTATCGGTGGAATAATATATGTATGCACCATTTCCGGCTGTATTGTTATATGCAAACCAATCGATGGACACAGTTACAGCAGTCAGGGCATTATCATCAATAACGATATCGTTGGTAATTAACCATTCGTCTTGATTTAAAGCAAGGTCGTCTTCTACTTTAGCAACATTATAATCAATAAAGTGTTGGGTAGAACCTGCTCCATTTGTTTTTGTCCAGGCAGGAGAACCAGTTATGCCATTTTCAAAACGGTATATTGCCAATTGAGCATATCCACCGCCATTGTCTTCTTCAACCAAAACATTGTCAAGGGCAAAATAACCATCGGCAACAGAGCCGTCGGTTTGATACACTAACCCGATTTTAATGTCAACATTACCTCCGGCAGCATAAGAAGACAAATCGATATAACCTGAATTGAGCCAATACTCAGAAGGACCTCCATAATATGAATTTTTATCCCAAATATTATCGGCAGGATAATCGGTTGACCATGTTGCCCCGTTATCGGTGGAAACTATTAAGTATAGATTTTCATTTGCATCATAGGCTGAAGCCATATAATTAAAACTTACTCTATACCCAAAGGTGCCCGTTAATGATATGGTGGGAGATTTTATCCATTCATCTTGTGCAACCACATCGCTATAAACTATAGGGTAAGCAGAATGTGCCCAGTTGTTGGTTGTTGTTGAACCTCCCTGATCGTCCAGAACTGACCATCCGGTAGGTGGGACAGCGCTAAAATTCGCGTTGATATAGACCTTGTCCTGAGCATTGCTTAACAGGATTTGTCCGACTATTAATATTAAAAAGATTATCTTTTTCATATTTCAAATGTTTAAGTTACAATTCAAGGGTTTTGATTAATATTCAATGGTCCGTTTTCCAGTACCTAAATAAACATCTTTGATGTACGATTTGCCTGCATACACATAAAAAGTACTCAAAGCTGCACCCGAAGGCATAAAAGAAACACCTTTCTTGGTACTTGGTGTGTTTTTTCCTAAATAACCAGAACCATTATTGGTCATTACCACATCAACCACTTCACCATCTTCAATAACAGCAGTTCCTGTAGCATCGGAACCCATTCCAGTTACTGAAGCTGTAAAAGTTACCGACGGTACTTCGGAATAACCCATCCCATTATTGGTAATATTAACACCAGTAATGTACCCATCATTGTTAATATAAAGAGTTCCTTTGGCTATTTCTAAATAGTCAGGAATGAATATCTCAATGATTGGCTCGTAATAATAGCCAGTTCCCGGATTGGTTATGTTGATTGCAACTACCCGCCCATCTGAAATTACTGCAGTTGCTTCAGCATCGGTAAACGATCCACTTACTACCGGATTACCAGATAGATCGACTCGAATGAATCGTACCATAGGTTCTGTAGCATACCCAGCACCCGGATTCGAGATGGTAACAAATGAAATTTTACCGGATTGTGGATAAGCATCTGAGCTGAATGTAGCTATATCGGTATGAGTGGTAATATCAAACCAAAAACTTCCAGGACTTCCAAATTCATAGCCTTTACCCGGATTAGTTATTGTAAATCCTGTTATTTTACCATTTGACAACAGCGCTTCAATTTCGGCGTCAATATCTGGTGTGCCAACATTATTATTTAAGTAGATATGTGGCGGTGCTAAATAATTATCGCCCGATTCATTCAAAATAAAGGAACTTAAAACTCCATTCCCTTTTGTGGCGTAAGCTTTAGCCTGAGTTAAACATCCTTCCGTTGGAGTTATAACCGTAACTGTAACAGTGGCATCGTAGGTATAGCCCGAACCTGGAGTTATTACATCGATTCGTTTTATAGAATAGAGTACTTCAGCAGTAGCCGATGCTCCTGAACCGAACCCACATTTAGGAACGAAGGTAACTGTTGGAACTCCTTGGTAGTCGGTACCAGCGGTATTTACAGTAACACTTTCAACCTTCATATTGGGTTTTACGGTTACATAGGCATCGGTACTAATATAAGTGCCATCAATATAAATATCGGGTTCGTTGGTGTAATCATCAACGTTGCCATCGCTATATATTATATCGTACCCCGAACCAGCGTTGGTAATTACCATATTTTCGATAGGGAATGCTCTGACAGCTGTTCCTACAGCAAGTGTACCTCCAGTTGGTGGCGCTGAAATTTGTACGGTAGGATTTGAAGTATATCCTTTTCCACCTTCTAAAACCTCTACATTGATACTGCCATCACCATTTAGCGTGGCATAAGCAATAGCTCCTGTTCCACCCCCACCAACAATTAATACCGATGGTGCTTGAGTATAGCCAAGCCCGGCATTGCTTAAATTGATGGTACTAAGTACGCCAGCATTTGAAAGTTGTGCCAGTGCAGTAGCTCCACTACCGTAACTGGATGTTTCAATTAATACCTCAGGGGTAGTTTCATAAAAATTATTCTCGATAAAGTAATCGGATAATACTATGGAATGTATGGTATTATAAGTTGTCATTACAGCCGTGGCTATTGCATCGGTACCCATACTTCCATCGATAACAACTGCTGGAGGACATACATAATTATTACCCGCATTGGATACCGTAATTTTTGAAACATATCCCGACATGATAGCTTCGCCACTTGCTCCTGAACCTTGGGTTGATACTACCGAAATATTTGGAACTGACTCATATCCTGAACCTTGATCGGTAAGAGTAAAGGATTCTATTTCATAAGTAATAACAGGAGTTGCATCTGCATCAGTTCCAATTTTATCAACTGCTGAAACATTGGCATAGGTATATCCTTTACCAGGTTTAGTAATCTGAACATTTGTTACCTTTCCATTTGACAGATATGCAATTGCTTCAGCGCCTTCGCCATCACCAGTTATAGTAATAATTGGAGGTTGGGTGTACCCGCTACCCTGATTGATAACAATAATGGATGAAATTCCTGATTCCCCAATAACTGCATAAGCCTGAGCTTTTGTTATGGGTTGTTGGGTTAAGGTTCCGGTGGGTGCACCAAAAGTTACATAGGCTGAGGGAACAACATCAACAGTACTTGCAGTGGATGAGGTTAAATCGGAAGAAAAGATAGTACGAATGGTTTGTACCCCATGAACTGTCTGGCCATTGACCGTATTCATTAGTAATTGTTGATCAACAGCTTTATCCGAAATTTCCAACTTAATGGGTAATCCATCCGATGCTGATGGCATATCAATGGAATAGTAACCATCGGTATCAGTAATTGTATCAGCTACCAATTCAGTATAAGCTATTTGAACAATTTTAGCTTGATATTTATCAAAATCAACAGTCCACAAATCATTAAAGTAATTATTTTTAAAGTTGGAATTGTCCACATCAACCATAGCAATAACTTTAATTCCGCTGGCAATTTCAGGGGTAGTATTCGTAAGGTCGGTTTCGTAAGTTAGCCTTCCTGAAATATTCGAAGTACCTTCGGTAAGCGAAAATACAGGAACCATAGTTGCCGCTTGGCGCAATACATCATAGTAGTTGCTTACGTCTGGATCGTCTTCCGGAGTAATTTCAGCAATAAAATTGACTTTGGTGTAATCCACCGCCCGAACACTAACATTTACAGTTCCAACTCTTAAATTATAGAAAACTGCGATGCCACTTTCATTGGTGGTATCAATCAATAATTCGCCATGCTGTGAAACTGAGACCACTGCTCCGGCAAGACTTTTAATGGAATTACCAGATTTTAAATTTGCTCCACCAACAAAGCCAGTGCCACCACTTACAGGAATGACGCTCACGCTGTATTGAATAATTCCTCCAATACGATTCAATGAGTCTCTTAAGTTAATAAGGGAATCCTGATAACTGATCATGTCTTTTTGAGCTTGGGTTGCATCTTCTTCAGTAAACTCATCTTTGGTGCATGAGAATACCAGCATAAGGGCTATTAAAAACCCGGAAAAGAGAATTTTCTTCATAAGTTTAGAATTTAGGATTAACTAAATAAAGGATCAAATTTATGTTTTTTTTTACATACAAGTCAAGTACTATATAAAGAAAAAAAATATTCAGAAAAGATATAATTTATCTAAATCAGTTAAAGTCTTGCTATTTAAAGACATATAAGTATTTTATTTTTTTTGATTCAACTATAAATTTTTATATCAATAAAAAAAATTGCTTCGTATTGAATTTTACTTTTATTTTGTTTGTTGAATTTCGATTATTAATTAATTGCTACCCAACATGAAAAAATCTACTATTTTTACAAGTGTCTTGTTCTTGTTTAGTGCCATGGTGCTTAATGCTCAAGAAATGAAATATGGTGTAAAAGGCAGTTTTTTAGCCAGTACATTTTCAAGTACCGATGATGGTATGTATGGTTTTAGACCGGGTTATTCTGTTGGCGGTTATTTCCAATATAACCTGTCTGATGAATTGGGTGTTTCAGTTGAACCAGCTTATGCATTAAAAGGGGCAAACAAATTTGATGCTTATAATTTATATGATCCGCAATCGCCCCTTTTTTGGAATGGTACTTCATCTATTAAATATAAGCAACACGATATTTCATTGAGTGTGATTGAAGTTCCCGTTTTGGTGCATCTTAATATGTCGGTAGGAAATGGTTCCGTATTCCGGATTTTCACCGGACCTTCCATTGATTTTATTACTAAAGCGACTTTAAATAGTACCCGTGAATATGAGCCAACAGAAGGTTTTGTATATGACTTTAACTCGGCAGTTGATGTAACGGATAGATTTTCTTATGTTGATTATGGAATTCAAGCTGGTGTTGGTTTTGATATTGATATGGAACCCGTTGGGATAACTCTGGAAATAAAGTATCGATACGGGTTCTCCGATGTAAATAATGTGGAAGGAAAACCATCCATGAATAGTCAAAATATAGCTGTTTCATTGGGTATTGGGCTTGAGAAACTATTTGATTGATGGAATCCCATCTTTCTTTTAATAAGTGATTTTATATTAACTGACCATGCAATTTCTTTGAAGTGGATTTTTTTTAATGAGCTTTATTAATTAAGAAGCTCTAGGAGAAACGTGTCTTTGAATCAGAAAAAAGTGATAATATTCTTAATTACTGGTAATTATTGCAAAAATTAATAGTAATTAATTTGCAAAGGACTATAGATTATACCAGTCCACTAAAACCCATAAAGGCCATCGCTAAAATACCTGCGGTTATCAATGAAATGGGAATGCCTTTCATTCCTTTTGGAATAGCCATTAAGTCGAGATGCTCGCGGATGCCCGCAAATATTACAATGGCCAGTCCAAAACCTATTGATGTTGCTGCAGCAAAAATAACTCCGTCAAATAAGTGGTAATTCTTTTTGAAAACCAGAATAGCTACTCCCAGCACAGCGCAATTGGTGGTTATGAGCGGTAAAAATATTCCCAACGCCTGATACAAGGAAGGACTTATTTTTTTTAGGATAATTTCCACCATTTGCACCAACGCAGCAATTATCGAAATAAAGGTTATAGTTTGCATGTATTCAATGTGCAGTGGAACCAATACGTTTACCTGAACTAGGTATGTAACAATGGTGGCCAGAACAATAACAAAAAGCACCGCAGCTGACATTCCCATAGCAGTAGAAACCTTATTGGAAACCCCAAGGAAAGGGCAAATGCCAAGAAATTGAGATAATACAATGTTGTTGACAAATATGGCGGATATTACAAGTAAAATATATTCCATACAATTAATTTTTAACGGTTATACCTTTTTAAATCGGTTAATTATAGCTATTAGATATCCTAAAGCAATAAATGCACCGGGAGCAAGGATAAATAGGAGCATCCCATCGCCTTCAATTAGCTTCATACCCAAAATGGAACCGGCGCCCAACAATTCACGAATTGAACCTAAAATTCCCAAAGCCATGGTAAAGCCTAAACCCATTCCTAAGCCATCTAAGAAGGATGCAGTGGGCGTATTTTTGCATGCAAAAGCTTCAGCCCGGCCGAGTACAATGCAATTTACCACGATTAGTGGAATAAATATTCCCAATTGCACGTACAATTCAGGTACATAAGCCTGCATCAATAAATCAACAATGGTTACAAAAGTAGCTATTACAACCACAAAGGCTGGAATTCGAACTTTATCGGGAATTGATTTAGCAATAAGCGAAATGGCCACATTAGATCCAATAAGTACAAAAGTAGTGGCTAAACCCATCCCCATTCCATTGATTGCTGATGAGGTGGTTGCTAAGGTTGGGCAAGTGCCTAATATGAGCACTAATATAGGATTCTCCTTGAAAAAACCTTTAGTAAATTGTTTCATTTGACTCATGGTACTTGTTTTAATTCGTTTGAACGGTTTGTTCTTCCCCTGCTTTTTTTGAATTCATATAGGCATTATATGCCCTTTGGATGCCATCGCAAAATGCCCGCGAACTGATAGTAGCCGCAGTTATAGCATCTACTTCACCACCGTCTTTTTTAACAGTAAGGTTATTTATGCCCGGATTTTTACCAATAATGCTTTGTTCCTTTTTATCGGTTTTAAACCAATCAACCATTTTAGTTCCCAAACCAGGTGTTTCTTTATGTTCAATTACGGAATAATTAATAATGGTACCATCGGGTTTAAAACCAACCATGATGCTTATAAAACCGCTATACCCTTTTTTGTATAGGTTTCAACTGCTACACCAATTATTTCGCCATTTAGCTTACCCGGATAACAAACCAGCGAATCGCCATCGGACGGAATTTTGTACAATTCAGTAAACGGTTGATTATCAAAATCCGGCAATACTTCCTTTATTGATTTGTTTTTGTTTTCAATTTGAACCAGTTTAATAGGTTCTTTTGTAACATTGTAAACCATGGCAAGGCTTGCTGAGGCAATCAAGGTAATTGATAATAGGGTGATTGCCATATTTTTAAAGGTTGATTCTTTTTTAGCCATTGAGTACCTCCTCTCCAAATCGGGTGGGTTTTGTCCATTTGTTCAGCAAAGGAACAAATGCATTCATAATTAAAATTGCAAATGAAATTCCTTCAGGATAGGCTCCAAAAAGCCTAATAATAACAGTGATTAAGCCTATGCCAATGGCAAAGATAGCCATACCTTTATGGGTCATAGGTGAAGTAACCATATCGGTTGCCATGAAAATTGCTCCCAACATTACGCCTCCGGTTAAAATATGAAACAGGGGGTCGGCATATTTTTCAGGATTTGTTAAATGCATTATTCCAGTAAAAGCAAATATGGTTGAAATAAGGAATACCGGTATGTGCCAAGTAATTATTTTGCGATATAGCATAAATGCAAATCCTAAGATTAAAGCAAGGGCACATATTTCGCCAATACTTCCACCCATGGCTCCATAAAATAGATTCATGTGGCTGGGTATATTTTCGATACTAGAAAGTGTTTGCCCATTTTTAATTCCTTCTTTAACAAGAGCTAATGGCGTAGCACCAGTTATTGCATCAAAATATTTGGTTTGGAAACCCATGGGCAATGGCCAACTGGTCATTTGAACCGGAAATGATATAAGAAGAAATACCCGGCCAACCAAGGCAGGGTTAAATGGGTTTTGCCCCAATCCACCGAACGACATTTTGCCAATTCCAATAGCTACCATCGAACCAATAACAATCAGCAATATGGGTAAATTACTAGGAACATTAAAAGCTAACAACACACCGGTTAATGCGGCAGAACCATTCAAAATGGTAGGAGTTCCTTTAATTAGATATTTTTGGATTAAATATTCAAATGCCACACAACTGACAACTGCGGTTGCGGTAACAACAATAGCACCTATCCCAAAAAAGTAGACAGATGCCGCAAATGCAGGAAGCAATGCCAGCAAAACCCCATACATAATTTTTTGTACCGAGTATTCCCCTGCTATGTGTGGGGAGGGAGATATATGTAGTAATTTTTCCATTTTTATTCTACAAGTTATTGTTTTCGAGTTCTGATAAGTTGTCCTACGGTTGATTTGCTTAACCGGATATAGTCAAGTAAAGGCCTGTTTGCGGGACAGGTGTACATACATGAACCGCATTCCATGCAATCCATAGTATTTTCTTTTTCACTACGGTCCCAAATCTGTTTTTCCGAAAGTGTCATTAAAAGATAGGGTTCAAGCCCCATTGGGCAAACCGAAACACACTTTCCGCAGCGGATGCAAGGACTAATTGGTAACCGCTTCCCTTCTTTTCGATCAAAAAGAAGAATTCCTGAAGCCCCTTTTGTGATGGGCACATCCAACGAGTTTAAGGCTTTACCCATCATGGGGCCGCCAGCAACTATTTTACCGGTATCATCAGGGATTCCACCGGCAGCTTCAACCAATTGAATGGCTGGTGTACCAATGCGCACTAAAAAGTTTGATGGTTTTTTAACTGTTTTTCCTGTTACGGTTACTATGCGTTCAAATAGAGGTTTATTTTTTTGAACGGCTTCATAAACGGCAAAGGCAGTTCCTACGTTTTGCACAATAACGCCCAAATCAATAGGCAATCCACCCGATGGAACTTCGCGTTTAAGTACTGCATTTATCAATTGTTTTTCGCCACCTTGAGGATATTTAACTTTTAAGGGAACCACTTGAATGGGTTGATACTTTTTTGCTAATTGCATTAGGTGCTGAATGGCGTCGGGCTTGTTGTTTTCTATGCAAATATAAGCCTTATTAACTCCTAAAGCAGCCATCAATAATTTTGTGCCGATTAATACCTGCTCTCCTTTTTCCATCATCAGGCGATGGTCAGCTGTCAGATAAGGCTCGCATTCTACTCCATTTATTATCAGAAATTCAGCTTTTTTGCCTGTTGGAACCGATAATTTAATGTGAGTTGGAAAGGTGGCTCCTCCCAAACCTACAATGCCTGATTCCTGGACTCTTTTAATGATATGTTCCGGTTGATAATCCAGATTGCTATTTATGGTTTCTGTTCGATCAATAGTTTCCAACCAATCGTCACCATCAACAGTAATAGAAATTGCAGGTCTTGAAAAACCGGTAATATCGAATGTATCTTCAATCTTGGCTACAACTCCTGAAACCGAGGAATGAATATTCGCCGAAACAAACCCATTGCTTTTTGCAATGATTTGTCCAACTTTTACAGTTTCCCCTTTGGTAACAATTGGACTCGATGGAGCTCCAATATGCTGACCCAAAGGTATGGTTACGGTTTTTGGTATTTCTGCTTTAATAATAGGAGCGTGGGCTGATAATTTGTTTTCGGCCGGATGAACGCCACCTTTTTTAAATGTTTTTAACACGTTTTCCTCCTAATTTTTAATCGTTTGAAGTATTACTGTTTTCTGCAGCATTGCTTGCTGGTTCTATGGTTTCTGATTGAACTTGCTTTCGTGCCGGAAAGTTTAGCTCAACTATAGCCTCTGTTGGACATTCCATGACGCATTTACGGCATAATTTACATTTATTAAAATCGATATAAGCGAGATTGTTCTCCAAAGTAATTGCATCAAAAGGACAAGCTTTTACACATTTTCCACAGCCAATGCAAGCGGCTGAACAAGCTTTTTTAGCAACTCCACCTTTGTCTTTATTGATACAAGAAACATAGATTCGGCGGCTGTTTTTCCCTTTATTCCGCAATTCAATAATTTTCTTGGGGCAAGCTTTTACGCAAGCACCGCAGGCAACACATTTTTTCTCAATTATAACGGGTAATCCCGTAAGTGGATCCATGTACATAGCACCAAATTTGCATACGGTCACACAATCACCATGGACTAAGCAGCCATAACTACATCCGCTATCGCCCGAATATAAAGCTGAAGCAATGGCGCAGGAACTGGCTCCGTCGTAGGTATTTGTTTTCGCTCTATGGGTAAAAGTTCCATTGCAACGGACTACCGCAATTTTTGGTTCAACGGTGGAAGCTTCGTGTCCTAAATAATTGGCTATGGCTACCATTGCCGATGATTCTGATACCGGACAATTCAAATCAGCCATATCATCTGATTTTACCATAGTTTCTGCTAATTGTCGGCATCCGGCGTAACCACAACCCCCACAATTTGCGCCCGGCAACATACCTTCCACCTCATCAATTCTAGGATCCTCAATTACTTTGAACTGTTGAGCCACAAAGTAAAGAATTACAGCCGAAAGCAATCCTAAAAGGCTAAGTGCTAGAATGGTATAAATAATCGTGATGCTCATATTTTCAAAAATTTATGATTCAATTTCAAAAATGAAGGACTTTTTCAGAATATTTTTAAATAAATAAAGTATTGAATAATAAGGTATTAAGATTGAAAGAGAAATTAAACCGGATGCTGATTCATTGATTGAATAAATATGTCCGATAATAAGCGAAAGAAGTACCAGAATAAAAGGAAGTATGTAAGCAAAAAATACGGCTTTCAAACCCATTGATTCTTTGGTGACAACCGTAACCCAATCGCCGGGTTTAACCTTTTTTTTGTAATCAGTGGCTTCAACCACTTTGTTTTGTATATCAGATGCACTGCAAGCCCCTTGAGCATGGCAAGATGCACAAGCTGAAACACTGGTAATAGTTACTTTTACAATCCCATTATTTACTGATTCCACAAGTCCTTGATGGGAAATGGATGAATGGTTCATCTAATTTTTATGATTTTGCGCAAATGTAAAATGTTTGAAATTGAATCGGAAGGATTTTTGCCCAAATGCTGACTTGAAAACCTTATTTAGGATGATTATAAATAAATACGGAACAAGCCTTATTATGCTGTATTTATTGCAATTGAATGGGTAAAACTGTTTGATTTTTATGTTTTATAAGTTGTAAAACATGAAAAGGCAAATTCAATTATGGGAATTTTTTGTGATAATTTATCAATACACTTTTAGGCAACTTACCCATACTTAAAAATTTGTAGGACAACCAACTTAATTGTTTTTCCAAAATTCATCGTATTCCGGATTGTTCTCCCATTCCCAGGTAGGAATAAGTATTGAAGCGTTTTTGATTTGTTTTTTTGAAGAAGAGTCGGAATTTTTTTTTGAAGCGACATTTCTTTTTTTATCGGGAGCGTTTTTTTCTAATTGATTTAATTCGTTGTTCATAGTTTTTTAAAAATTATTACGACACAAAATTAGAAATAATTCATCGGGTAGGGGTTTACTTGGCTCTAAAAGTGATGATAAATGTAGGTGTTTTGTGCAAACGAATGCAAATTGTGGGGGGTGTGATTTTGTTTTAAGAGATTTGGCTCCAGTTAAATTCGTATTTCCATTTTTGTTCCATTGTTTTCCGCAAAACAAAATTATGAGGTTCGCCGAGGTTCGGATCAACCGATAGGATTTCTTCGGCAACTTGGCGCGCAAAGCCCAGTATTTGAGAATCGTGTCCTAAATTGGCAATTTTCAAGTCAATGGGGAGGCCACTTTGCTGAGTTCCTTCAATGTCACCTGGGCCTCGGAGTTTTAAATCAACTTCCGATATTTCAAAGCCATCGTTGGTTTCAACCATAGTCTTGATGCGGGTTTTGCCATCGGTTGTTAATTTGTAGCCAGTCATAAGAATGCAATAGGATTGATCGGCACCCCGACCAACCCGACCGCGGAGCTGGTGCAATTGCGAAAGGCCAAACCGTTCGGCACTTTCAATTACCATAACCGATGCATTGGGGATATTTACACCTACTTCTATCACGGTAGTGGCAATCATTATCTGGGTTTGTTTCCTCACGAATAAATCCATCGCCTTGTCTTTCTCTTCTGGCTTCATTTTGCCATGTACCACGCTAATAGCAAATTTTGGTGGCGGAAAAGCTCTTGAAATGCTCTCCAATCCGTCTTCCAGGTCTTTATAATCCATGGCTTCCGATTCCCTTATCAGTGGATATACAATATAAATTTGCCGTCCCAATTCAATTTGTTCCTTAATAAAACCAAAAACACGCAGTCGTTTGGCATCATTATAATGCAAGGTTTTAATTGGTTTTCGTCCGGGAGGCAACTCATCAATTACGGAAACATCCAAATCGCCATAAAGCGTCATAGCCAATGTTCGTGGAATAGGAGTGGCGGTCATAACCAATATGTGGGGTGGCTGCACATTTTTTTTCCAAAGTTTAGCCCGTTGTGCTACTCCAAAACGATGCTGTTCATCAATTACCACCATTCCCAGGTTCAGGAATTGCACCGGATCTTCCAATAGGGCATGGGTTCCAATTAGTATTTTGCATTCGCCATTTTGAAGGGCTGCATGCAAGGTTTTTCGTTTGCTTTGTTTGGTGGAGCCGGTTAAAAGTTCAATGGTTAATCCTAAAGGAACCACCCACTCCGAAATGGTTTGGAAATGTTGATTGGCCAATATTTCAGTTGGAGCCATAATACAGGTTTGAAACCCATTATCAATGGCTAATAGCATGGTCATTAAAGCTACTAAAGTTTTTCCGCTACCAACATCGCCTTGAAGCAACCGGTTCATTTGTTTACCGGTATTGGTGTCAACCCGTATTTCGCGCAGTACTTTTTTTTGGGCATTGGTAAGTTCAAAAGGCAGAACTTCCTTGAAGAACCGATTGAAATAATCGCCAACTTTTTCAAACCGGTAGCCCCCAAAATGGGTGGTGCGGTAATGTTTTAAGCGCAATATTTTTAGTTGGATGTAAAACAGTTCCTCAAATTTTAACCGAAATTGTGCAATCTGGAGTTTATCCTGACTTAAAGGTAAATGAACATTATAAAGAGCATCGTACAAATTCAGTAGTTTGTGTTTTTCAATTAAATATGCGGGTAACGTTTCGGTAAGCTTGTCTTTTAACAAAGGCAGAAGGTTTATAAGCATGTTATGGATGGCTTTCGAATTGATGTATTTGGCTTTCATCTTTTCAGTGGTATTGTAAAAAGCCAGCCAATTGTAATCCAATTTTTCCTGAAATTTAACCAACTCCTCCAACTCGGGATGAGTGATATTTAGCGACCCGTTAAATTCGGTTGGTTTGCCAAAAGCCACATAGTGCGTATTTAGTTTAATCCGGTCAGCCAGCCATTTAATTCCCTGAAACCACACCAGTTTTATGGTTCCAGTGCCATCGCTTAGTATAGCTGTCATGCGTTGTTTACGCTTTTCACCGACAATTTCAATGTGTACAATTTTTCCTTTAATTTGAATGTAATTCATTTCAGCATTCAATTCGCCGATGGTATAAAATTTTGTGCGGTCGAGGTATCGGTAGGGGAAATAATAAACCAAATCGCCATAAGTTTTTATGCCCAATTCACTGGCCAGCGTATTGGCCTTATCTGGGCCTACACCTTTTAAATAGGTAATATTATCGTCGAGTATGGTTACCATTTTTATTATTAGATGTTCAAAAATGAGAAAAAAATTGGACTAACTAGTGAAGGTTGTACAAGTATTTAAATAAAAATTCCAGCAAGTTTATACATGCTGGAATTTTATTCTACGAATGGTAGGGTGATTATTTAGTTTCAGTGAATTTTTTATAAAAAAACTCACCTTGTCCTTCTTGAATGGCAAAAGTTGAATCTTTAAGTAACGTTGGATACCAATGCCACGAAAATACCCATAAGGTGTAGGAAATATTGTGGCTATTAAAGTAGTTTAATATTTCTTCGCCATAGGTTTCATCTCCCATTACAGGAATGTGGGCACCCACCTGATTGGGGTAAGCAAAACCAAATTCAGTAGCAAATACCGGATATTTATCGGTAACAAATCCAAAATATTCATCCCATTTTGCAGGCCAGGGTTGTTCACTTTTTTGAGGATAAGGATGAGTAATATATCCAACGTTTTCAATTTTCGGATCGTAGGTATTTAATTCCTTAAGGTCGTAAGCCCAATTGAAACCGGCCAATAAAGCAGTAGTATTTTTATCGTAGGTTTTAATAGTGTCTAATATTTGTTGGTAAATGGTCGTTAGTTCCTGCCAGTTCATTTCGCCCAATGTTCCATTGAATACCGTAGGTTCATTGTATAGTTCATAAAAGGCTACAGCAGGTTCATCTTTAAAAGTTTTTGCAATGGTTGCCCAAAAGTCCAACGATTCAATTAAAGTAGTTTCATACATGGGGTTTTGCCATTTTTCGTCTTTCATGTTTCCAATTACATGCCAGTCGATAATGCAATACATATTACGTTCTTTAGCCCATTCTACTCCTTTTTTTAGTTCTTCCAAATATTTTTCTTTTCCCAACCGGTTCCAATGTTTTGGATGAACTGGGAATCGCACCACGTTTACATTCCATTTCGATGCCTGATCGATATAGTTTTTATTCCAATGTCCATTATTCATCAATTCGCCAATATCTTCCAAACAAAGACCTTTAAAATTAATGGGTTCAGTCCCGGCAACGAACCTATTTCCTTTTACAGTTATGTTTTCCCAATGTTTCTGAGCCGATTCATTCCTATTACTTTTGCAGTTAGTCAGAAATGCAATGCTAAATGCTAATAAAACAATTTTAACTCTTTTCATGATTATTTTTTTATGTTTGATTTTAATTAAAAGCTAATTAGTTTTGCACTAGTCTGAATTCCTAGTAAAGCACTTCATAAAACCAATTTTGAGTTCTTTCAGCTAAATTAAGTGTTTTTAACACACTTTATTATTATTATACATAAAATGTTTTAAAGAGCTTACAATTTAATTGTTGATTATAAGTGTATAAAAAACACTATCTAGTTTATTTGATAATTAATTATGTATTAAATGTTTTTAAATCCTATTCTCTGTACCATTTAATTATTGTATTTAAATCCTTACTATAGAAATGGGTAAAATTCATTTTCTTACTCATTTTATCCAATGAACCTGTTAAATAATGATTTGGATATTAAGTAAAGTTATATAGTTTTACTGAAAGAAGCATAAAAGTGTATTAAATACACATTTGATAACTGTGCTTGAATTTTTGTTTGTAATATTCAGAAGATTGTTTATTTTTGTTCAACAAAAAAGTGTAAGTATTACACAAATTATATCTTTTTAAATATAAATGGATGGAGTTTTTTACTTTTGCATTGGATTTATAACGGAAGAATTAATTTTTAAATCAAAAAAATGACGGTAAGAAAATTAATGCAAAGTATTTCAGTTGATTGTGTAATCTTGGGATTTGATTCAGAACAACTGAATGTTATTTTAGTAGATAGAACATTAATTCTGCCTAATACCACTGAAGTAGTTTTTTCTGATTTAACGCTGACTGGTTATCATATTTACGAAAATGAAGATTTAGATTCGGCAGCAGCGCGCATCGTTAAAGATTTAACAGGGTTAGAAAATCTTCCGTTAAAACAGTTTTATTCATTTGGAGCGCTGGATCGGCTGCATCATCCAAACGATCAACTTTGGTTAGAGAATTGTGGTGATGTTTTTAGCGACCGGGTTGTAACCATTGGTTATTATTCCTTGTTACCATCAACCAACGTTAACATTATTCAAAAAGGAAGAAATGCAGCATGGTATCCAGTTACTAACGCAAAAGGATTGGCTTATGACCATGATTTTGTTGTGGAGAAAGCAATTGAACATTTGCGTTATAAATTCTGGCATGAACCCATCGGGTTTGAATTATTGCCTGTTAAATTTACACTATCGCAAATGCAGAAATTGTATGAAGCAATTTTGGGAACTCAATTTGACAAACGGAATTTCCGGAAAAAAGTTTCGCAAATGAATTACGTTGTACCGCTAAAAGAAAAGCAAATTGGTGTTGCCCATAAACCCGCCCAATTGTTTATGTTTAGCAGAGATGTGTACGATAAAACACGCAAAGAACGATTCGATTTTTTTGTATAAAAATACGGATTGGTTAGCCAAGCATAAAACTATCGTAATTAAATATAAATTGTGAGTTAACGATCAGTTATATAAATGCCTACGGCAAATCCATTAATAAAAACAATTAAAAAATTTAGTATGAAATACGGTTATTTTGATGATGCAAACAGGGAATATGTTATAACCAATCCAAAAACTCCCTGGCCATGGATAAATTATTTAGGAAACGAAGATTTTTTCTCACTCATATCGAATACTACTGGAGGATACAGCTTTTATAAGGATGCTAAATTCAGGCGCTTGACCCGTTACAGGTACAACAACGTGCCTATGGATAGCGGTGGTAAATACTTTTATATCAACGATGGCGGTACAATATGGTCACCCGGATGGAAACCCTGCAAAACAGAACTCGACTTTTACGAATGCCGTCATGGGATGAATTACACCCAAATTGAAGGCCATAAAAATGGTGTATCGGCAAAAGCCCTGTATTTTGTGCCTTTAAAAACTTGGGCCGAAGTTCAAAAGCTGACGCTTACCAACAACTCAAAAGAAACCAAAAAGCTAAAGGTATTCTCGTTTGTTGAATGGGCCTTGTGGAATGCCGCTGCCGACATGGAAAACTTTCAGCGCAACTTTTCAACCGGCGAAGTGGAAATAGAAGATTCGGTTATCTATCACAAAACAGAATACAAAGAACGCCGCGACCATTATGCCTACTACTCGGTGAATACTCCGGTTAAGGGTTACGATACCGACCGCGAAACATTTTTTGGCTTATACAATGGCTTTGATGAACCTCAAACCGTGTTGGCTGGTAAACCATCGAACTCAGAAGCTCACGGCTGGTCGCCCATTGCATCGCACTACATTGAAGTAGAATTAAAACCCGGCGAAAGCAAAGATTTTGTTTTTGTTCTTGGATACGTTGAAAACAAACAAGAGGAAAAATGGGAATCGAAAAATATTATCAACAAGAAAAAAGCCAAAGAAACCATTGCTAAATTCGATACCCCGGTTAAAGTTGATTCGGCCCTTGCTGAACTTCGCACTTACTGGGATAACCTTCTAAGTGTTTATTCGGTTAAATCGCACGACGAAAAATTAGATAGAATGGTAAACATCTGGAACCAATACCAATGTATGATTACCTTCTGCTTCTCACGCTCGGCATCGTACTTCGAATCGGGTATTGGCCGTGGAATGGGCTTCCGCGATTCCAACCAAGATTTAATTGGTTTTGTTCACCAAATTCCGGCACGTGCCCGCGAACGCATTATCGACATTGCTTCAACACAATTTCCTGATGGTGGTTGCTATCACCAATATCAACCGTTAACTAAACAAGGTAACAACGATATTGGCGGTGGATTTAACGATGACCCGTTGTGGTTAATTTTGGGAACTACCAGCTACATTAAAGAATCAGGCGATTTCAAAATTCTTGATGAAATGGTTCCTTTTGACAACGATGTGACCATTGCGCGCACCATGTTCGATCACTTAACCGTTTCGTTCGACCATGTAATTAATAATGTTGGGCCTCACGGGTTGCCACTTATTGGCCGTGCCGACTGGAACGACTGTTTGAACCTGAACTGCTTTTCGAACGACCCGAACGAATCGTTCCAAACTACCGAAAACAATGCAATTGGAACAAAAGCTGAATCGGTAATGATTGCCGGTTTGTTTGTGGTTTATGGCCGCGATTATGTTGCACTTTGCAAACGAATTGGCAAAAACAACGAAGCTGTCCGTGCTCAAAAAGAAGTGGACAAAATGGTTGAGGCTATAAAGAAACATGGCTGGGATGGCGAATGGTTCCTCCGTGCTTATGACTATTATGGCAATAAAATTGGTAGCAACGAATGCGAAGAAGGTAAAATATTTATTGAAAGCAATGGATGGTGTACCATGGCCGGAATTGGGAAAGAAGAAGGCCTGGTTACCAAAGCCCTCGATGCTGTTAAAGAACGCCTTGATTGCAAATACGGTATTGTATTAAACAATCCGGCTTATACTAAGTATTACATTGAGTATGGTGAAATTTCGAGTTACCCTCCAGGCTACAAAGAAAACGCAGGTATTTTCTGCCACAATAACCCATGGATTATTATTGGTGAAACCGTTAATGGCAATGGCAATCGTGCTTGGGAATATTACGAAAAAATTACACCTTCCTATTTGGAAGAAATAAGCGATTTACATAAAACCGAACCTTATGTATATGCCCAAATGATTGCAGGTAAAGATGCTTTCAAACCCGGCGAAGCCAAGAACTCCTGGTTAACTGGTTGCGCTGCATGGACATTTACAAGCGTTGCTAACTACATTTTAGGTATTCGCCCCGATTATGATGGATTGGTAGTTGACCCATGTATTCCTTCAAAATGGGAGGGTTTTACTATCACTCGTAAGTTCCGCGGTGCTACATACATTATTAAGGTAAGCAACCCTAATAAAGCACAAAAGGGAGTTAAAAAAATGATGGTTGATGGCAAAGAAATAGCTGGAAATATAATTCCACTTTTACCTGCTGGTAAAGAATATCAGGTAGAAGTTATTTTGGGGTAAGTATTTTGGCTTTAAGTTTACTTTTCAACAGTTAAAGTTTAGTTTAATTCAATAAATAATTTGCCCGTTACTGATTTTTAAATTATTGCGGGCAATTATTTTATACAGGTGTTATTAGTGAATTGTGCGGCATTATGGTGAGATAATAGCAGCCAATTAAATTCAGTGATAGATTTAAAGCTGGAAAGTAATTTGATTGATAGTTTTCTCATAATTAGGAATAATTTACAGGATAGGAACAAATATATTTTTAGATATAAAAATGAAAAAAATAGCATTTATACTTAGCATTATTTTACAATGCTTCATCTTAACTGGTCAAGCTCAAACTAACATTGAAAATGACACAACAATAAAGAATAATATATCTCTAAAAACCATCGAAAGCAATGTAGAAAACCTAATATATACCTACTCAGGCAATATTTTTACTGGAAATAATTTCGATGTATTGAATGAAAACGGATATGCTTACATGATTATAGATTCTCTTAAAGTGGAATTGTCGCATATAAAGTTTATTAAATACAATAATTATTTTTGGGCAAATACTAATAAAATAGAAAATAAAGGAAAGAACTATTTTGCATTGAGAACTCATACTGGTTCAATTAATTTGTTCACAAAAGTAGAATTAAGGGTAAATACTAATTTTACCAATATCTATTTATCATCAAATCAGATGTGGGGGGATTACACAAAAAAAATTGAATCCCATAATTTAAATTATTATAATAAAGGATATGGCGACCTCCAATCATTAAAATATAAAAATTTAGTTATTAGCTGTTCTGATAATCAAGAAAGTATGACAATTTTGAATGAAGCAAAAATGTACAGTGAAAGGAGTACAATTTTTTACCTTGCGGGAGCTACATCAATTATTTTTGGATTTATAAATTCAATTAATCATAATGATTCAAGTTCTGATTTTATACATTCTAAGGGATTCTCAGTTTATTTACCGATTGGTATTGGAATCGGTTCAATATGGTTAGGTTCTAAAATGTCAAAACGAAAATCGGAATTGCTATTGAAATCAGTTGAAGTATATAAATAACGCCACATAACCCACCATATAAGGAATGTCTGGTTTTCAGCGATTCAATAATCGAATCTTTGTTATATATTTCGTGTCGGTTGGGCAGATTTGAGTTTTAAATCCGCTACGACCTCATACCACCAAACGATATCCCCGGTTTTATTTATTTGTAATGGTTCTTTTCTGGCCTGATTATTAAAATGATAGTAAAGAACTTTACATTAAATCAATTCTTTAATTTCTTTTAGGTGTAACATAAAATGCTTCGGAAAATCGATAACCATTTCCTGAAGGCTTATTTTTTTTCGAGCCGATGATAACCATTGATTATTGAGTTTTTCTTTATCTACATACTCAATTACATGGCAAAAATGAAGGGTAGAATACTTCCATAACTGAATCAAGTTTTTCCAATCTTCTTCCTGATAGTTTTGAATAGAAATCCATCGATCGTTATTTCCATAGGTAGCATAATTTGGAAAAACCAATGGGCTTTTTTGATATTGCAGGTGTACCACCCGGTGGGTGTTATTTGAAGTAGAATCTATCAGGTGACCCAAAATTTGTTTAATGTTCCGGTTCTGACTGTTTCGGCGATTGATGAGTGTTTCTTGAGGAAGGGCTAATAAAATGGGTTCCCATTTTTGAATCAATAGCTCCAGCTCTTTTGATATTCTATTAAATTCGTTCATACAGCTTTTTATTCAAAAATAGTTATTTGATTCTGTTTTAACAAAATATGTTGATGCTGAATAAACTTAGTAACTTTATTGGCTACACGAGAGGAATCGTTATGAAACGGTGCTTTGGTATTAACCCGATGCTATTGATTTCCATTGATTATTTTTTTTGTCTGCTTTGTAGAATAAAACTATCTTGTGTACGTTTTATTAACCATAATTTAACCAAACTCAATTAATGATAAAAAAGGCTCTCTTACTATTATTTATAGTGTTTAATTTAGGGATTTTATGGGCTCAAAAATTCACCATCAGTGGGTATATTACCGATATTGAAAACGGTGAAAAACTAATTGGGGCCAATGTGTATAATACCAGCGACCTTAAGGGTACCATAACTAACAGCTTTGGTTTTTATTCCTTAACCTTACCGCAGGGAAAAATTTTGCTTACCATTTCTTATGTTGGGTATGCTACCTATCAACAGGAGTTGGAGTTAAATGCTAATAAAACACTTTCCATTGAATTAAAACCATCCATTGAGATTAAAGAAGTTTTAGTTCAGGGAAAAAAATCGGAATCAGGAGCGGAAAGCAGCCAAATGAGTTTGGTTGAAATTCCCATGAAAACCATCAAAAACTTACCTGGCCTTTTGGGCGAAGCAGATATTATTAAATCAATACAGTTGTTACCTGGAGTGCAAAGTGGTTCCGAAGGTATGAGTGGCATGTATGTTCGTGGGGGTGGCCCTGATCAAAATTTAATTTTATTGGATGGGGTTCCGGTTTACAATGTGAATCACCTGTTTGGTTTCTTTTCAGTGTTTAACTCCGATGCTGTTCAGAATGTTAAATTAGTTAAAGGAGGGTTTCCTGCCCGCTATGGAGGAAGGCTTTCTTCGGTGCTCGATATCAGTATGAAAGAGGGAAACTCAAAAGAGTTTCATGGAACAGGTTCAGTGAGTATAATTTCATCAAAGTTAGCTCTCGAAGGACCCATTGGAGAAAAAACCTCGTTTATTGTTTCAGGGCGCCGGACTTACTTGGATCTTTTGGCATATCCTTTTGTTCAAGCGTCAGGCAGAAGTATGGGAATGGATAAGTTTAAAGCTGGATATTATTTTTATGATTTCAATGCCAAAATTAACCATAAGTTTTCGGAAAGGAGCCGATTGTATTTGAGCGCTTATGCAGGAAAAGATAAGGCTTATTCCGAGGAAGCCAATTCGTATTCTTATGACGACTACAATCCGGAAACTGGCGAATATTTCACTACAAATCATTCCTATAGCAGTGAAGCCGGTTTTTGGTGGGGAAATATTACCACTGCCCTACGGTGGAATTATGCCATTTCCGACAAACTTTTTTCGAATACTACCGCTACTTATAGCAGATATCAAATGACTACCGGTGCCAAAGAATCGTCTGATGGGCAAAAACCAAGCACCTACGAATATATTTCAGGAATTTCTGATTGGGGTGGAAAAATTGATTTTGATTATTTTCCGAATCCCAACCATTCCATAAAGTTTGGATTTGATGATACCTATCATACCTATAGTCCGGGAGCTTTTGCTATTGCAACCAATGAAAATGGGGTTACTGAAGAGGCTAATTTTGGGAATAGTAAATTATATACTCATGAACTGGGTTTGTATGCCGAGGATGATATCAGGGTTGGCAATTTACTTAAAATAAATGCTGGCTTGCGTTGGTCGGCATTTAAGGTACGTGACAGTTTTTACAATGGATTGGAACCCCGTGTCTCAGCGCGGTTTTTATTAACTGAAAAATGGAGCGTAAAAGCATCGTATGCCATGATGAACCAATACATCAATCTTCTGGCAACTGCTAAAATAGGATTGCCAACCGATTTATGGGTACCTGCTACCGATATTATAAAACCTCAAAAAGCCCAGCAAATTGCACTTGGCTCGGTTTACGAAATTAGTGCCGATTACGAAATAAGCGTTGAAGGGTTTTATAAAACCATGGATAACCTGGTTGAATACAAAGAAGGAGCCAGTATCTTTTCATTCGAAAACGATTGGGAAAGCAAAGTGGCACTGGGTGAAGGAAAGAGCTACGGACTGGAAGTATTGCTGATGAAAAAATTGGGTAAAACAACCGGTTGGATTGGTTATACGCTTTCAAAATCAACCCGTTTATTCAACCGTCCCGGGCAGGAAATTAGCTTTGGTGAAGAATTTCCATATACTTACGACCGCCGACACGATGTAAGTATTGTTATTTCTCATTCATTTAACGATCACATTGATATGGGACTTACCTGGGTTTATGGTACCGGAAATGCCACAACATTAGGAGTAGAAACTTATCCGGCTTATTATCCAATGGGTTTCAATGGGTACAATTATAACTATGGGCGAGATATTACCTATTATGAAAACCGCAATAATTATAGAATGCCTGCTTATCACCGCCTTGATATAGGAATAAACTTCCATAAACAAAAAAAATGGGGGAAACGTACCTGGAGTTTTTCAGTGTATAATGCCTATAACCGGCAAAACCCTTTTTATTTGGATTGGGATTATGATAAAACGGGTCAGCTTAAGTTGTATCAATTTAGCTTGTTCCCCATCATTCCATCCATTGCCTATCATTTTGAGTTTTAATTTAAATGCAATTTGTATGAAAGTAATAAATTATATGGGTCTATTTTTTCAACCTAAATATATACTGGTTTTTGTCACTTTGTTTTTATTAAGTTGCCAAAAAGAAGTGCCCATAAAAATAGCTGAAAGTGATCGAAAAATTGTTGTGAATTCTGTTTTTTCCGAAGGTGAACTTTTTTCGGCGCAAGTTTATAGGAGCAATTTAGTTACCGATAGAATTCAAGCAGCCCTATACCTGAATAATGCAACAGTAGAAATATTCAGTAACAATCTGTTGATAGATGTTTTACCTTTGGTTGAAAATGGATATTATCAATCGATGGATAAAAGGGCTGAGGCCGGCACTAGCTATACTATTCAGGTATCGGTTTCTAATTTGACTACGGTTACCAGCAGCGTGCAGCTATTGCAGCCTGTTCCTATAGTTTCGTTCGATTCCGTTGGAATAGTAAAAGACGAGTATGGATATGATGTCAACAAATTTAACGTAACCTTTCCGGATCCGGATCCGGAAAAAAACTACTACCGGTTATCAATAGCAGCCTTAGTTTTTTATTTCAATTACGATTCATTATATCAACCGGTTGGAGATACTCTTTGGGGTTTACAGTCTATT
>JBAYKX010000023.1:0-76884 GCA_041664345.1 Salinivirgaceae bacterium | reverse complement strand
TTGCCATATTTAAAAAAACATTCTCTCTTTGTTGCAAATAAGCCTTTCTCAGCCCGTTAAATTGCCAATTTTAAGCGTTTTTTTCTCTCTAGATTTCTAAAGGGACTTTTTCAGTGCCCTCCTCAAAAGGAGACGGTCTTTTTTAACTTGTTACTATCTGTATTATTTTTAATTTTGTTTTAACGCTTTGGAAGAACTTAGTTTTTCAATACTTTTTATGCGCATCTTTTTTACACCATTGTTATAATACCATTCAATATAAATTCCAATTAAATTTTCTCCATATTCTAGTGTTTCGCCCAAAATGCCTGATGTACCATAGTAACCGTTATTGCTTGTGCTTTCAAAAATTGCATCAAAATAATAGTAGATTCCTGTTTCTAAACCCAAGAATTCAAATATATCCGGATAACTGTTTCCATCCTCTGCAACATAAAATGCATCTAACAAACCATAGCTTATTCCGTTGGTTGAGTTATAATAATCAGTTTCATTAGTATACAACTGCATAATAACATTGTCAAAATTGTAATAACCATTATCATCAACTAAATCAACTACTTCGTTGGTCTGAAAATCAATAAATTGAATTTGCAAATTAACGGTCCTGGCGTCAATAAAAGTAAAGTTCCCTTCAAAATTTCCAGTAAATTGTTCAGTACTACCAGTCTCCTCATAGGTATTTGGGTCATATTCTTTGCATGGTATTGTAAAATCTACGTTATAACTACTTCCACCCAAATTAGATACGGATACATTACCTCCTGTTGCTACGTAATAATATCCGCCATTAACAAAAGCATTTTTTTTAGTTTTATCGAAAGGATTTTTCACCGTACCCCCGGTTTGTCCGTCATCAGTAAAAAATTCCCCATATGCAAAAGTTTCTGGGTCGTACTCCCCTGCTTCATCATAAGTGTAAAAACCAGAAGTAAGATCACTGTTACTATTCGATCCAAATTCAAAATATAAATACCTATTTACATTAATAATATCATCTGCCGATTCATCATAAGTGCCATCTGAGATAAAAATGTCATACTCATTATCACCGTAATAAAAAATATACCCATTAGAAACTGGAAAATATTTATCCCCTGCTTTAAAATAATTTGAAGTGGGATTATTATTCGTTGGCTCATCAGTAGAGCATGAAAATAAGAAGGTGCTTACAACTAACACCCCTAAAATAGATTTAAAACTCTTTTTCATAGGATTGGTTTTTTAAGTTGAAATTAAATGGTTTTTGATTTAAGGAAGCTGATTTTTATACCTACTTCAATTTTAAGGGCTTTGTAATTTTCGGACTCTCCAAAACTATATGGGTCACTACCTACCGAAATAAATGAATAACCGCCTTGTACATAAATCCCAAAGTTATCCGATACCATAAAATCGATACCAGCACCAGGGTAAAATCCGATGCCTGGATAACCTTTTTTAGCAGTTAATCCCATTACATAAATACTAGTATAGTTTAAATTAACTTCAGTAAACAAATAGGGATTTACTTTTTTCGATGCCAATAAATAAAATTTCGGAGCAATACCTATCTGTAAATTCCAAAACTGAACATTATCAAATGATTGACTTCCATATTCCCAACCCCAATGGTCCAAAAACCCAATATTCGCGGCAATGGAGAATCGTCTGTTTATATTATACTGAACTCCACCTGAAACGGATATACCTGATGAAAAGTTTGAAAACAAATAAGGATAAGTATCTGCACCAGAAATAAATTCTTTAGCACCAGTAGGCATGGCAAATCCAAATGAACCATGCAAGGTAAATTTTTGCTCGAACTGCGCTGTTGCAGTAGAAATGGTAAACGCCAAAACAGATACTATCAACAGACTTTTAAGTAACGCTCTTGTTTTTTTCATGGAATACTATTTAGTAAATAATATATTTTTGTTAATAACGATTACAGGATATTTATTGTTTAGATAAAATAGTAAGCTTTGAAAGCAAAACCGAATAATGGTATAAAAAAAACCTCTACATTTTAGATTGTAAAGGTTTATTAAAAGATATGCAGCTTATTATTTTGCTTAAACTCAATTTGAAAAGATAAAAATCTGATTTAATATCATAAAATCAACTGTAAATCTTTTAAATGGTTGATTTCAAAAGTGGTATTTTGTTGGTGACTAATTTTTTGGGGATTAAAAAAAACCGTATCCATTCCAATTCTTTGGGCACCAAGAATATCGTTTTCCAAATCATCCCCTATCATAATACTTTCATTTTTTCTTGCATTTACCGTTTTTAACGCATATTCAAATATTTTACGATGAGGTTTTTGATAGCCGGCTTCTTCGGAGGTAATCATTTTTTCAAAAAAGGGCTCCAATCCACTGCATCTAATTTTTACGTCCTGTACTTCGGAAAACCCATTGGTTATCAAAAATAGGCGATAACCTTTTTGTTTTAAGTATTCAAGTATTTCTAATGAATAGGGAAAAAGGCCCGTTTTCAATGGGCTTTCTGTAATATAATCGATGCTCATTGCCTCACAAATTCCGTTACAAGGGAAGTCCATTGCAGTAAATGTATCAATAAACCGCTGGGTGCGTAACAGCTCTTTTGACAGTTCGCCTTCGCGGTATTTAATCCAAAGCACTTCATTCACTTGGTGGTATATCTTTAAAAATTCATTTTTTCTGGGCATCAATTCAGGAGCGTATTTCTCCAAGAGTTCGCTTAATGTTTGCTCTGAGTTCGATTGAAAATCCCAAAGAGTCCTATCCAAGTCGAAATAGATGTTTTTATAACTATTTTTGTATTTACGCTGCATGATTTGACGGTTCTGAATTATTTTTATTGTTAAAGTTTGGTTAAAAAATAATTTTGAAAGCAAATATCCGTTTTTTTTAAGGATTTTTAAGCCGATGAATAAACAGTTACTTATAATTTATTTTATTGTACTTACTGCAACCACAGCAATAGCTCAGGTTGAAACGATGCAATACCGGTTAGCCGGTATTATTCATTCGTCCGATTCATCGGAAAAAACTCCTTTTGTGCATATTATAAATTTGCGTACCGGCACCGGAACCATATCCGATTCTTTAGGAATTTTCAGGATAAAATTATTAAAAACAGACACGTTGCTCTTTCGCTGCATCGGTTTTGAAGACAAAGTAATGACCCTGCCTGATTCGTTGAAATCAACCATTTGTTTTTTGGAAATTTCACTTTCGCCCACCTCATACCAACTCAATGTGGTAGATATTTTTGCTTTAACCCGCGAAAATCAATTCAGGTACGATTTTATTCATTTAAAACCGGATAGAAATGCCTGGGGGCAACAACTGATAATTCCCGGAGTTACCCGAAGTGAATACCAATTTATGCGCGAAGAAGAAAAGTTTAATCCCAAAAAGACTTTTGATGGACCCATTTCCGCATTGTACTTTATGTTTAGCGATAAAGGGAAAAGCCTACGGAAACTGGGTGAACTGCTTCTGGAAGATGAAATAGAACTATTGATTGATGAAAAATATAATAAGGTAGAACTGGGTAAATTTTCAGGTTTTTCGGGCACTAAGCTCGATTCTTTGTATAACTATCTTGCATTTAGTAACAATTATTTATTAGATGCAACTACTTACGAAATTTTTGTTGAAGTTGAGAAAAGAATGGTTGAATTTGAAAGCACGTACCTAAAGAAAGTTAAGCCTTAGAAAATGGAAGCTAGAAGTCGGAAGTTGGAAGTTAGAAGTTAGAGATTAGAGATTAGAAGCTGGATAGTAACAATTTAACCTTGTAACCATTTAACCCTTCAACCCTGAAACCTTGAAACCCTGCAACCAGTAACGAGCAACCAGCAACCAGGAGACAGAAGAAGAACTGAAGTTTTGTAATTCACTGCCAATTATTCATTGCTATTTAATTATTAATTCGCCTTACAATTTTTTAATTTCAACAATTCATTTTAATATTGTTCCTTGTGCGATGCCTGATTTGTAATGTCCCATTTAATTTAACTGTTTTGAATAAAAATTATATAAATAATTTCGTTGTATTCCTGATTTTATTGTTGGTTGCAATTTCATGTGTCACGGTATATGACACCATTAGCAACAGGAATTATGCCCATCAATACAATCCGGGACTTACTCCGTTTCATCCTGAATATGGTATTTTAATGACATCGGCTACCGATAACCGCCTGTTTTTCAGGTTTTTCCCCAATGAGTTTGCCTTTTTAGTAGCTGAAGGCGATTCTGTTCCAAAGGCTCATATCCGGTTTTTTTTCAGAACAACTAAAAGTTATCAAAGTATTGAAATAGTTGATAGTTTAACCGCTTTATTTACTTTAAAGGGAAAACCCCGCCCGCAGTTCATGGGATATGTACCGTTGCAATTTACTGAAAAAGGAAAATACATAATTGAGGTTTTTTTAACCGATTTGAATTCCGGACAGAGCGTTTCACAGGTTTTGGATGTTGATTTTAATCCCGAAGGGAACCAAAATAGTTTCCTTTTTTTATCGCAGCATGCCAATCCAATTTTCTACAATCATTTTTCGGCCATGGATACTTTTAGAGTGCGCAGTGACCATTTTAATCCATCAGGAATAAGGTTGTCCTATTATCAGGCAGATACCTCATTGCCCGTCGCTCCTGATATTCAGAAAGAAACTTACCTTGTACCCATGGATATCGATACATCATACATCGTTCCTCACCCCGATACTTGTTTGTTTTCTTTTAATAAAAAAGGAGTCTATTTTTTCTCAGATACTATGGGAATTCATGGTAAAACTTACCTTTGTGCCAATGAGTTTTATCCATACCTTAAAACACCGGAAGAATTATTGCGGCCTTTAGGCTATTTATGTTCTGATAAAGAAATGCAGGCCTATTGGCAACTTGGCTCTCCAAAGTTGGCCGTTGATTCTTTTTGGCTAACTGCTGCTAATGATGTGGATAAAGCGCGGGAATTGATTCGCATTTATTATCATAGGGTTCAATTAGCCAACTATTATTTTACCGATTTTAAAGAAGGATGGCTAACTGACCGGGGAATGATTTATATTATTTTTGGTGCTCCGGGCGAGGTTCGAAAAACCGATGATGGGGAATTTTGGAACTATGGCCGTGATTCAAAAGATGGATTGGAATTTTATTTTTACAACGAATATCACCCTTTATTCGGAAAGACCAGTTATTTGGAACGTTCCGATTTGCATGCCCGATTGTGGTTCAATGCAATAACTACCTGGCGCGAAGGAAGGGTTTTTACACTAAACCAATAAGAACTATGTATCACAAAACCGAAAGGAATACCGATGACTTAATTTTTGGGATTCGGGCAGTAATTGAAGCCATCCGTTCAGGAAAAGACATTGATAAGGTTTTAATTAAACGCGGATTAAAGGGCGATTTGATTAAAGAGCTTTTTGAGGAAATGCATCAAAATAACATTCCTTTTCAAGAAGTACCGGATGAAAAACTCAACCGGGTTTCCCTTAAAAATCATCAGGGAGTAATTGCCCTAATATCTCCCATCAGTTTTTCGGTAATTGAAGAGGTGATAGCAAGTATTTTCGAAAAAGGGCAAGAGCCTTTTTTATTGGCTGTTGATGAAGTAACCGATGTGCGTAACTTTGGCGCTATTGTCCGTACAGCAGAGTGTGCGGGTGTTCATGCCATTGTTATTCCTGAAAAAGGTTCAGCAAGAATAGGACCCGATGCTATTAAAACTTCAGCCGGAGCTCTTTATAAATTGCCGATATGCCGGGTTTCTTCCTTAAAAAAGACATTACAATACATGCAGCAGTGCGGTATTGCCGTGGCCGGAGCCACTGAAAAAGCAAGCGATTTCTATTTTATCCAAAACTTTAAACAACCCGTATGCATTGTTATGGGAGCAGAAGATACCGGCTTGAGTAACGATGTGATACGAGTTTGCGATACCCTTATAAAAATTCCGGTATTGGGACAAATTCAATCGTTAAATGTTTCCGTGGCGGCTTCAGTGCTCCTTTACGAAGCGGTAAGGCAGCGCACGAATGAATGAATTATTGAATGAGAAATGGAATTATTTAAACCTAAAAAGTGAGTCGTTGGCTTAAAAAATACCGGATACTATTTTTGCTCATTCCCTTACTGGGATTGACAACTGCCGTGCATGCCCAATTTTATAATGGTCATCAAATGACCTTTGGAAAGAGTCGGGTGCAATACAACGATTTTTATTGGCAGTATTACCGATTCCCGAAATTTGATACTTATTTTTATGTTAATGGAAGCAAACTGGCTGAATTTGTTTCTCAGATAGCTACTGAAGAGCTAAATTATATTGAATATTCACTGGAAGAAATCTTGCAGCGACGCATCATTTTTATCGTATATAACAAGCAAAGTGAATTCCGGCAAAGCAATATTGGACTGGTTACCGGAGCCGATGAATCAAATATTGGCGGAGTTACACGAATTGTTGATAATAAGGTTTTTGTATATTTTGATGGCGATCATGCAAAACTTCGCCGCCAGATACGGGCTTCCATAGCTGAAGTGCTGATTAATGAAATGCTTTACGGGGGCAGTTTTCGCGATAGGGTTTCGTCTTCTACCATGTTAAACTTGCCTGAATGGTTTACCCCCGGGTTAATATCATACATTGCCTACGATTTGGACTTTGAAACGGAGAGCAAAATTAAAAATGCACTACTCGAAGGAAAGGTTCAAAAAATTCATCGGTTACACGGAAATGATGCAAAAATTGCAGGACATGCTTTTTGGCGTTATTTATCTGAAACCTATGGCGAATCCATTGTTTCGCAAATTGTTTACATGTGGCGCATAAGTAAAAGTGTAGAATCGGGCTTTTTATATGTATTGGGAATGCCCATGAAAGATGTGCTTAACGATTGGTTTTATTACCACCAAGCCCGATACACCGATGAACTGAAAGACCGGGAGTTAAAACCGGAAAATCAAAAGCCGATTGTAAGGCGGACTAAAAAAAATAAAATTTACAATCAGATAAAAATGTCGCCCGATGGTAAATATATATCCTATGTTACCAATCAGGATGGGCAATACGGCATTTATATTTACGACACTAAAACCAATAAAACCAAACGGTTGATAAAGCGGGAAAATAAATTGGAACAGATTCCTGATTATTCCTATCCAATTTTGTGTTGGCATCCAACCAGCAAACTTTTAACTTATGTTTATGAGCGAAAGGGGCACTTGTGGATGCAATATTATGATTTGGAAACAAAAGTTAAAACCACCCGTGAAATCTTTACCATGGATAAAATTCTCGATTATAGTTTCTCGGAAAACGGACAAGAGATAGTTTTTTCAGCGGTTGACAACGGCTACACCGACATTTTTGTTTTTTCAATTGTTGCCAGCACTTTTAACCGCATTACCAACGATGTGGCTGATGATTTAAATCCACGGTTTATAACTCAGTCGAAAGAAATTTTGTTTTCGTCGAACCGGAAAACTACGCAGCTTAGTTACGAAAAGAATCAAGTACCGGAAATTCAAAGCAACTACGATTTGTTTGTTTACGATTACGAAAATAAAGCCAATGAACTTACTCAATTATCCAATACCTATCGGATTGACGAATTGCAACCCCTGGAATTTAAACAGGATCAGTTTTTTTATTTAACCAACAAAAATGGAATTCTTAATCAAGGAATGGCTTTATTTGATAGTGCCATTAGTTTTATTGATACCTCTATTCATTATCAGTCCTTTACTAAGATGTTCCCTATTACCAACCGGCAATTTAGTATTACCGGATTTGACTTCAACAAGCAAGCCCGAAGCTTTAGCGAAGCCTTTAAAGGGGTAAAGAAATATAGCTTATTTACCCATGAACTGGATTCAAAACCGGCACCTGTTGGTAATGAAATGGTTGATACCTGGTTTCGAAGTTATGTTGAGGAAAAAACACAGCTCGATAGCATCCGACAGACTGAAGTTCCAACATACGAAGCTGATTCAATCACCCTTGCAGCAACTTTGGATATTTTAAACGATACCTTAATTGATGTGAATAATTATATTTTTGAAATTGAGAAGCGGGAGTTTAAAATAGATGATACTGAAGAAGAACAAGGTTTTAAATTACCCTTACAACTGGTTTATTTTACTAATTTCTATTCCAATTTATTGGTTACTCAGGTCGATTTTGGCTTTATGAATCAGAGTTACCAAGTATTTACCGGTAGTGCATTTTATTACAATCCGGGGTTTAATGTGCTTACAAAAGTGGGTGCCATTGATTTGTTTGAGGATTATAAAATTACCGGAGGTATCCGTTTTTCCCTTGATTTTGAATCGAATGAATACCTATTAAGTGTTGAAAACCTAAAATACCGGCTCGATAAACAATATATCTATCATCGGCAAGTTTTTGAATCGTCGAACGGTTATGAATACTCAAAAATATTTACCAATGAATTAATATCCGTTTACAAATACCCCATCAGTCAGATTTTAGCAGTTAAAGGAACTGTTTCAGGGCGATTGGATGAGCAAGTATATAAATCGTCGGATTTGAATACGCTGGTTCTGCCATCGGAAATAAAGTTCTGGGGAGGACTAAAAGGTGAAGTTATACTCGACAATACGCGAAGTTTAGGCCTTAACTTGTACGATGGAACGCGGTTAAAAGTATTTGGCGAATATTACAATCAGGTAGGTCAGCAAACAAATTCCCATCTTTTTGTTGTTGGAGCCGACATCCGGAATTATTTGCCCATCCATCGCGATTTTATATTTGCCAGCCGGTTGGCATGGAGTTCCTCATTCGGTAATTCATTGCTGATGTATTATTTAGGAGGGGTCGATAATTGGATGAATTTCTCAGAAAATAATCCTACGTTTGATTATTCCACGAATATAAACTACGATAAAAATTGGGTATATCAGGCAGTAGCAACTAATATGAGAGGTTTTATTCAAAATGTGCGGAATGGAAATTCGTTTGCAGTAGCCAATTTTGAATTGCGATGGCCAATTATCCGATACATTTTTAATCGGCCCATCAGCAGCGATTTTTTTAATAATTTTATGGTTATGGGTTTCACCGATGTGGGCTCTGCCTGGGAAGGATGGAACCCTGTGACAGCAAATAATGCGTACGACTATAAAATAATAAACCGGCCACCCATAACGGTAAAAATCGATCGGAAACATTCACCATTTGTAGCCGGAGTAGGTTTTGGGTTACGCTCCCGTTTTTTGGGCTATTATGTTCGCACTGATTGGGCTTGGGGAATTGATGGCGGTAGAGTTTTGCCCGGGGTTTTTTACCTCTCGCTTTGTACCGATTTTTAATTACAAATTTAATCATTCCATATCACCATTTTAAATATAAACCATGAACTTACAAGAAACGATTAAAACCTTAACTCAGGAAAATCTTCAGGAGATAATTGCCATCCGCAGGCACATTCATGCCCATCCCGAACTTTCGTTTCAGGAAAACGAAACTTCCGCGTTGGTGGCATCAAAACTCGATTCTTATGGAATAACCTATAAAAAAGGATATGGAGGCTACGGAATTCTTGGAATTATTGAGGGAAATGGAAAGGGAAAAACCGTTGCCTTACGGGCCGATATGGATGCGTTGCCTATTACCGAGGATAATAATTTACCTTATAAATCGATAAATGCCGGTGTGATGCACGCTTGTGGGCACGATATCCACACTTCTTGTTTATTGGGAGCCGCAAAAATTTTAAATGAACTGCGCCATCAATGGTCGGGAACTGTGTTATTAATATTTCAACCCGGCGAAGAGAAAATTCCGGGAGGAGCCAAGCTCATGATGGAGCAAGGCCTGTTTGATGATTATACCCCCGATGTAATAATTGGTCAGCATGTATTTCCGGAATTACCTGCAGGGCATGTGGGTTTTAAGCAAGGGCAATATATGGCATCAGCCGATGAGATTTATATCACTTTAAAAGGAAAAGGCGGACATGCAGCTTTACCCCACAAAACTATTGATACCGTACTTATGACTGCCCAAACGGTAATTACCTTGCAGCAAGTGGTTAGCCGGATTATTCCAACTCAAGTTCCCGCTGTACTTTCGTTCGGAAACATAGTTTGCAACAGTGCCATGAATATTATTCCTGAAACCATCCGATTGGAAGGTACTTTCCGCACCATGGATGAAGATTGGCGGTATATTGCTCACGATAAAATCAGAAAACTCACCCAATCGGTGGTTGATGGTATGGGTGGAACAGCAGATATTGATATCCAGATTGGTTTTCCATCAGTTTATAACAATCCCGAAGTGACCCGTAAAGCTCAGGAGGCTGCAACTGTATTACTTGGTGGCGCTCAGGTACATAACCTCGATATTCGCATGACAGCGGAAGATTTTGGTTGGTTTGCCCAAAAATATCCGGCTTGTTTTTATCGTTTGGGAGTTGCTGATGGTGACAGTACCGATAGTGCCGGCTTACATTCACCTAAATTTGTTGCCAACGAAGCCGCTATTGAAACAGGCATTCAGGTTATGGCATTTTTAGCAGTGGATGCTTTAAAGTAATTGCCCGGTGTCTTAACGGATTTTGTATTGTTTACACCTATTTCTTCCAAAAAGCTGGAGTAAAAATTATTAGAAATGTAAATAATTCCAAGCGACCGATTAACATCAAGAACGAGAGAACCCATTTACCAAAGGGTGCCACGTGATAAAAATTTTCAACCGGTCCGGTACTTCCCAAACCGGGGCCAATTCCAGCTAACGATGTGGCTACGGATCCCATGGCAGAATCCATATCCAGGCCGGTAGCTATCATTAATAAAGTACCTAAAGCAAAAATGAAAAGGTACAAAACAAAAAAAGCAAAGAGGCTATTGATAATCGGCTGAGGTACAGTTTTTCCTTCCAAACGGATGGGAATGATAGCTTTTGGGTGTACCAAACGTTTAACTTCGAAATAAATGTTCTTAAAAACGTAAAGTATCCTAACAACCTTAATTCCACCTCCGGTAGAACCGGTAGAGCCACCTATAAACATAAGCGTGAAAATCATTCCAATTAGAACTGGTGGCCAAAGCATATAATCGGCTGAAATAAAGCCGGTGGTGGAAATGATGGATACTACCTGAAACAAACTATCACGAAAGGCTTTTTCAATACCATATCCTTCAACAAGAAACAGATGTGCAGCAATGACTAATGAAAATGAAAGGATGAAGAATACAAACAACCTGAATTCCTCGTTTTTGAATATCGGCTTAAAGTTCAGTTTTAAGGCAAAATACCACAGTGTAAAGTTAGAGGCACCCATAAACATGAATAGAATAATTACATAGTGAATGTATGGGTTGGTATAATACTCAATACTTGCCTGTTTAGTAGAAAAACCGCCGGTTCCCATAGAAGTAAAAGAATGGCAAATGGAGTCAAAAAGGGTCATACCACCCAGCCATAATAGTAAAGTCTCGGTTAGGGTTAAACCCAAATATATTAACCATAATCGCTGAGCCGTTTCTTTAACCCTTGGCTGCAATTTGTCGGCTGTTAAGCCCGGAGCCTCTGCTGAATACAGTTGAACACCACCTACTCCTAAAAATGGCAAAACGGCTAATGCCAGTACAACAAAGCCCATTCCACCCATCCATTGAGTAATGCTGCGCCAAAATAGCACTCCATGTGGCAGTGCCTCAATATCATTTAATATGGAAGCCCCGGTTCCGGTGAAACCTGACATAGTTTCAAAAAATGCATTGGTAAAATTGGTAATTGAACCACTCAAAATAAAGGGCAAGGTACCTACTAACGAAAATACCAACCACATTAAACTCACAATTATATACCCTTCACGTTTACCAAAGTCAGGCCGCTCATTTCGGGTAAAAAAAATAGCAATTAAACCCAGCCCAACCGTTAAAAGAATGGAATATATAAAAGCCTGCGCATCGCTTTCTCTATAAATTATAGAAACTATCAGCGACAGAAAAAGAAAAGCAGCTTCGGTTAACATTAAATAGCCGCATATCCTAAGAATTAATTTTAGATTTACTCTGTGGAAATTTTTCACTATAAGTTCTTTGGTTTAAAAATATATTAATTAGTGTTTCATAGAAAACTTCAAATTTCAAAGAAAACAACTTAACTAAGTGTTTTCTTAGCTTGTCCCTCCAGAGGTCACAGGATCGGGACTTGAATAACCTACTGATTGGCAATTTTTATACCGCATGTTGAACTAAATCGCTAACGGGATAGTTTTTCCAACATTGGCATTATTTACTATACAAAAAAAAAGAACTATTATAAGATTTTTTTCTTTCAATTTGAATAAATTTTATACCTTATCCTTTATGAAACTATTTTCAATTTATAGCCCATTTCCTTTATCCACCTTTTTATTTATGCAACATAGGTAGGTTGATTAGTCCATTGAAAAAATAACACTTCTTTAAAATCCATTTGATGTAGTTCAACCGGTGGTTATCGCTTGGCACTAAGTGCCACTTAAACCCCTATTTATTGGCAGTAGATTTTATTCTTTAATTTTTATAAATTTTAAGATTTCTAACAACTCTTCGTCAAGTTCAACAGGTTTGGAATAACAGCTCAATACAATATTATACTCAAATCCATTTGCATTGGCAAGAATTGAGAAAAAGTTATTGACTTTATCATTGGATAATTTGGATTGACCTTTAAAGACAAAAGCATTTACTCCAAAATCAGACGAGATGTCTTTTTCTTCTACCATAGATAAACTTAGAATTTTAGAAATTGCTCTATTTTGAACAGATTCCAAAGATATATCCCTTTTATCGGATTTAATAATTAAAATCGATAACTCCTTTTTAATTGGAGCTCTTTTTACATAATTTAAAACTAAAAATCCCGAAGACTCCTGAATATCTTTGTGCCAATCTTCACCAAATGGCTGACCAAATTCCATTTTTTGAAGTTCTAAACATTCCTGTTTTGTTTTAAAGTCAATGCTTTCAATTTCTTTCTCAATATTTTCAACATTCGATTCTTTTAGTATTTCTATGTATTTTAGTATCAATGACATTTCCTTATCTAGTTCAACTGGTCTTGAATAACAACTTAAAGTTATATTATATTCTACGTTATTTGCATAAGAAAGTATTGAATAAATATAATTCGTTTCATTTCCAATTGGCTTCGATTGTCCTTTAAATACAAATGCTTTAGCTCCATAATCCATTGTAATAAAGCGGTCGTCAATTTTTGAAAGTGTAGGAAATCTTGATATTGCCTTATTTTGAATAGATTCGTCTGTAACATCCTTTTCATCTGAAGCAAAAATCAAAATGGACAATTCTTTTTTTACAGTCCCGCTTTTTACATAATTTATATATGAGGCATCCCAAGTTCCTCCAATATCCATTTTCCAATTTGGTCCAATAGGTTGTCCACAATTAAGTCTGAAAATATCCAAAGAATCAAGTTTTACAATTCCATCAATCTGTTCTGAGTCCGTTTTTGAAGAATCTTGTTTTTTTACCATTTTATAATGTGCACAAGAATTAATAATAATTATACATGCAATAAGCATTGTGATATTTCTCATTTTAAAATAATGCTAAATAATAAACGGAATTTACTGCCAACTTATAAATAAAAGCACCCCCTGCACAATTTCACTTATTATTAAGTATAAAAGCTCCTAGGGTGCTGATATTTAGCATTTAGTTGTTGCTTTTTAAGGTAACTCAAAATGGTAACATTAAACGCTTACCAAATATAGAATAAAAACAAATATATGATTTCATTTTAACAAAATCAGGAGTGTACGACAGTTTTCCCTTTTTATGGTTTCTTTGTGTTTTTACTCACACCCATAATCCATCACACATGCTGCTCGTTTAAATATACGTTTTACCTTCTAAACCGATATCATAAAAGTTCATGACACCAATTAGGTTGGGGATAATATTTAATTTGCTATTAATTGCTAGTTTTGTTATTAATGTAAACAAACAATTTAATCACACAATTATATACTTAAATGAAAAATACTACAACAAAAAGAAGTACCATTTTAATGGCAATGCTTGTTTGTACCATAAGCATACAAGCACAAATAACAGCGCAACAAGCAATTGTGGCCATGGAGCGTGGCATAAATATGGGTAATACGTTGGATGCACCCAATGAAGGTGAATGGGCAGGCAAGGCTCAGGAGTATTATTCTGATATGTATAAAGAAGCCGGATTTAAAACCGTACGCGTTCCTGTTACATGGGGCAATCATCTTTCGTCCACTTCGCCCTATACTATTAACGCTACGTTTTTAAATAGGGTCGAAGAGATTGTGAATTGGGGTCTTGACCGTGATTTATTTGTAATTATTAATGCCCACCACGACAGCTGGATAAAAGATGATTATGCCGGGCAAAAAGCCCGGTTTGATTCGCTTTGGGTCCAAATTGCCGATCGATTCAAGGATAAATCAGAAAAATTACTATTCGAAATTTTAAATGAACCACATGGGGCAATAACTGTAGCGCAAGTGGATGAATTGAATGCACGTGTTTTGGGAATTATACGCAAAGCAAATCCAACCAGACTGGTTATTTATTCAGGAGCTGGATGGAGCAGCTCAGCTGATTTAAAAGCTGCCGCTATTCCAAATACAGATGATCCCTATTTAATAGGAAATTACCACTCGTATGACCCTTGGGCTTTTGCTGGAGAAAGTACCGGCATTTGGGGCAGTACGAGCGACGTAAATGCCATGATAAATCAAATGGCTGGTGTTAAAACTTGGTCACAGACGCACAACATTCCAGTACTGATTGGTGAATTTGGAGCCATGTGGGATTGCGATTATAATTCCCGGATGTTTTACTATGCCACTTATACGGAACAAGCATTAAAACATGGTTTTGCCTTTACCGTATGGGACGATGATGGCTGGTTTCAGGTATTGCAGCGGAAAAATGCCAAATGGAACGACATGAAAGATATTTTAATTCATGCATCCGATTCATCGATAACCGCTGTGAAACTAACTACCGTGGATGACACCGCCATTCAGGTTTCGTGGACCAGCCGGGCCAGCGCCGGTTTACTTGAGAAAGTTTTGGTTGAAAAAAAGATGCTGAATACCGTTTTTGCCGTTATTGGAGAATTGAAACAAACATCGGGAACTACTTTCATTGACCGTAACACGGAGCCATTCAAAGATAGCTATTACCGTATTGTGGATGTTTATACCCAGGATACAATCCCATCGTATCCAATGAAATTATTCAGGATTGGCACGGAACGTTCTGCTTACTCTGGAACCCCTATTCCTATTCCCGGCGTTTTAGAAGCCGAAAACTATGATACCGGCGGCGAATTATTGACCTTTCACGATATTGACTTTGTAAACGAAGGTGGTGTTTACCGTACCGATGGGGTTGATATTAAAAAATCGGACGCCATGTATTATGTTTATAATGTAGAAGTGGGCGAATGGCTGGAATATACCGTGGATGTTGCTAAAACAGGTACTTATTCGGTTACAGCATATTTAGCCTCAACCTCTGGCGGCGGTAAAATGCAATTAAAAATTGGTTCGGTTTCTTCCCCATTAATAACGGCACCTAAAACCACCAGTTCAACCGCAATGCAACCGGTAACTGTTACTATTAATATGACACAAGGACAGCAAATTATAAGACTGAACATTAAAGCTATTCCTACCTTTAGTATTGATAGATTGGAATTTTCGGAATACATTTCAGTTGGAGATTCTAAAAAGGTCAATTTTTCAATTTATCCAAATCCAGCATCTAACCAATTGGAGGTTGAATTAACGGGTGAAATAATTCAGACTGCCCATATTTATAACAGTATGGGTCAATTGGTGCTTAGCAAAAACATTGATAATGAGAAAGCTAGTATTGATGTAACCGATTTAGAAGCTGGCATGTATTTAATATCTATTGAAACAAATAGTGGTATTTCAAAAGCCACGTTTGTTAAGCAATAGGTAAAAATTTTGCGGACAAAAAGGGCTGCCTAAATAAGACTAAGAAGTCTTTTTAGGCCAGAGAAATCGCTTGGGAAAATTTCAATTTTTAATTCCCGTTTTCAGCGCATGGTTTCTTTACAATTTCAATTAAACGGTAGTGCTTGCGCCGATTTTATACCATGAAAACTTGATCCCTGGGTTGAAACCCAGGGCTATTCATATTAAATCCCTAACGGGATTTTTTAGGAGCGATTTCTTTGTTACAAAAAAAGGCTGCCTAATTAAGACTCAATAGTCTAAATAGGCAGCCTTTTTTTAAATTTCATTTATTGCAGATCCCAAAAGATTCGGGTTTCCAAAAAATCGCCACCCACAGCTTCGGCGGCTAAGTCGTATTTTCCTTTATTCAATGATTGTTCTTGAATGGGGAATGTGAACCTTCTTGGAGGCAATCCATCCAAAGTTTTTGGCCGCCGTGGTATGTTCATTTTTAAACCATCTAATCTACGGTAAGTATTCCAAGCTACATCGCCTCTGGTATAAAAAGCTAACCATGATTGAAGACAGATTTTCTCTTTCCACGTACCGGGTGCGGTTGAGTAAGCTACATCAGGGTTTGCTAAATAGGTAGCAACATCGGTGGCACCCCAAAAATCGAACGATGAAACAATACCATCATTGTAATATTCCTCAGCAGATAGCGGAACAGTGAACCCACGTTCAGCGGCTTCAGCTAAATAAAACAGCAATTCGGTATAGGTCAATATTAAACCGGGAGCCTCAGCTTTGTATATGTTTGGATTAATGTGGGAATAATTTAAATAGGAATTGGTATAACCAAAACGACCGCCTACATAAGCTAATTTTTCAACACCATTTACCGATGAAGTATCATGCAAAGTAAAATATTGGGCTCTGCGCGGATCATTCAAAGCATTCATGGTATCAATCAATGTATTTGCTGGAACAAAGTCATCGCGGCCCGATAAAACTATATCAACATACAATGGATTTGTATTTGGAACCGCCGATTTATAAGTCATTGTTGCATCATCAATGCTCGACGTAAATACCCCTTCACCAGCAAGGGCACTTGTAATTGTAGCTCCAGCAAGAGTAAGGTCAACATCCGATAAATTAATGGCAAGTTTGATTTTCAGGGTATTGGCAAATTTAATCCAAGCATTTACATTTCCATGATAATAGAAATCTTCGGTAGCGCTAAAACTGCCATGCGTTGCATCCATACCAGCAATGGCAGCATCTAACCTTACAATTAAATCTCTATAAATAGTGAGGCCATCATCATAAGCAGGATATAAATTATCGATATCCAGAGCCTCGGAATAAGGAACCATACCAAAAATATCAACTAAGTTTTGGTATGCAAATACAGTGAGCATCTCAATTATCTCAATCTTATTTGCATTTTCAAACCTTTCTTCCTCAGTGAGCGGCACAGCTTGAGCAATAAGCTTTTTTGATTCTTGCAAGTCGGTTAAAATCTGACGATAATAAACACGGAACTTCCAATCGGGCTGTGTCCTTTTTACAATGTTATAGTTTGATTCTTCGGTATATTGGGTTTCAGTCCAATATTGCGCCCAAAGCTTAAACACATTCTGGTTCACACTGGTTGAACTCAATTGGTCGGATAGTTCTTTCTGAGCATTACTAAACAACATCTCACCTGCAACTGCTTCAGGGTTTTTTTTATCGGTATTATAGTCCTCAAAATTATCAGTACAAGAAAATAGTAAGACCGTTAATACAAATACTATTATATATTTATTTTTCATTTTTTATTTTTTTTTAAAATTGAAGTTTGATACTGAATCCATAGTTTCGGGTTGTTGGCAAAACGCCACTTTGCCATCCTTGGGTATTTCCATTGCTCTGAGAAGCCTCAGGATCGGCATAAGGAAGGTTCTTATGGATTATCCATAAATTTGAACCAACAAAACTTAACGATGCCCCTTCAATAAACGTTTTTTCCATTATTTTTTTAGGAAGGTTATATGTTAAAACCACTTCGCGGAGCTTAACAAATGAAGCATCGTAAACATATTTTTTGGCAGGATCCGATTCCGAACCCTCGGTGTAATATGTATTTCCATCGATTCGCTCTGTGTTAGGCACATAAACGCCGGTTCCATCGTCAACAACACCATCGAGCAAAATACCGCCACTGTTGGCTGCATACCCTAATAAGGGGTCATTTTCATCAATCCAAGTTATGGGATCTCTTTTTGGATTCCCTAACTCATTATTTGCAGCACTTTCTTTATAAATACCTGTTCCATCGCCATAATACTTGTCGAGCGAAAAAACATCGCCACCTTTTTGCCAATCAATTAAAAAACTAAGTGTCAAATCTTTATAAGTAAAAGCATTATTAATGCCGCCAATCCAATCGGGATTCACATTGCCAATTACCTCATCGGAACCGGCCGATTGTGCCCAATATCCGCCCTCAACAATTCTTTTGCCATCGGGGGTATATAAATAATCGGTACCATGTATGCTACCATAAGCTTCGCCAACCCTAGCATTTATTGACACGCTGCCTTGAAGCGAAGCTATTTGCAAATTGGTAACTTTATTACCCGATTCATCAACATATAATTCCAATACCTTACTCGTATTTTTTGACCAGTTTAAAACCACGTCCCATTTAAAATCGTTGGTTTTGTAAGGTGTTGCAAATAATGATAATTCCAAACCGTTGTTTTGAATCTCACCGGCATTAATCCATTTTGAGAGATAACCCGTTGCCGCTGAAATATCGAGCGGAATTAACTGGTTGATGGTATTTGTTTTATAATAAGCAAAATCAAAACCTAACCTGCTTTTGAAGAAATTCATATCCAACCCCAATTCCCAGCTTTTTGCTCTTTCGCTCTTCAAATCGGGATTGTTTTTAACATCGAACACATAGGCCAGTGAAGTACCCATTGGGGCTTTTCCCCGATAAGTGTCCTTTACCCTAAGTGCGGGAGCATCGTTACCAACCTCAGCATAATTGGCCCGTATTTTACCTAAACTCAACCAACTAAAATCAACCAAATTTGAGAAAATAAAACTTGTTGAAACAGATGGATACAAATAGGAATTATCTTTGGCAGGAAGTGTTGATGATTGATCCCTGCGTAGCGTAGCGTCAACAAACAACATATTCTTATAACCTACCGATAAGCTGCCAAAAATACCATTAACCCCGATTAATTCAAGTCGTTCCTCAGGAGGCAACATAGGGTCGGCACTATTGTTTAATGAATACAAGTTAGGAATTGCCAAGCCACCATTGGTTGACGCAAACACCCTATCCATTTTGCTCCTGCGGATGTTGGTTCCAACAATAGCGTTCAGGTTTAAATCTTCACCTAGGTTTTTGTTAAATTTGGCCAATACATCAACATTTGTCTCCATCCACGTCCTTTGGAATCGGGAATAGCCCGAAGCAACGTCGGTGCGGACACCACCAATTCCAACTCCAAATTCACCGGCTTTTGAACCCACAGCCTTGCGCTCTTCTTGCAGCTCGTTGTATGTATCAATAGAAGCCCTTCCCATAAAACTCAAGTATTCGGTAGCTTTCCAATCCAATTGGCTATAGCCTATCAAGCGGTTTCTTTCATCGGTTTCATAATTTTCGTACCGGAGCCAATATGGGTTATCCCAAAAATTTGGTTCACCGTTTTCATAGCTCTTTCTATTCCAGGTGACATTTTCGCCAGTTAATTCATACATTTTCTTTTGCATCGATATGTCCACATTAACTTGGTGCCATTGCCTGAAACTCGACATAATATTATCGTTGTAACCCGTTTCCATGCGCCCTTTACCTCTAGTGTTGTTATAGGTGGCCGATGATGAAAGCTTTAAATTTTTAGTAATGTCATAAGAACCGTTGAAGGTATAATTATTCTTTTTTAAAGAACTATTCGGCATAATACCTGTTTGGTCAAGGTTTGTGTACGAAAGCCTATAAGTAGCTCTGTCGGTAGCTCCACTAACATCAATACTGTTGGTTAAACCCACTGAATTATTGAAAAAGCTTAATGGCCCTGTTTTATCGTCAATATGTGCTACATAAGGCGTCAGTTTTCCATAGTTAGGTGATTCTGGGTGGAAAGCATCCCATTGATACACCAATTTGCCATCGAGAATACCGCCATACGAAGCATCATCATAATAAGGCACACATAAACCGACCCCATCTCCAAAAGGATCCTCTTCATCAAAATAGCCATCGGCTGAAGCATAATATGGCCCATAACCTGCACCATACTTGTCTTGGTATTCAGGAAAAGTGCTTCTATCAATTACACCAATAGTAACATTTGAGCTAAGACTAACTCCTAAAGCACCACCCTTTTCACTTTTACTCCCTTTTTTTGTAGTAATAAGAATAACACCATTGGCAGCCCTTGAACCATAAAGAGCCGTTGCAGCAGCGCCTTTAAGTACACTCATACTTTCAATATCGTTTGGGTTAATGTCGTTGGCGGCATTACCATAGTCGAACCCGTTGCGGCCGCTTGTTTGCGACGATGGATTCGTGTTTGAGTTATCAACAGGTACTCCATCAATAACAAACAACGCCTGGTTGTTGCCAAATAAAGAATTTGAACCGCGAATAATTACATCGGATGAACCGCCCATGTTATTATTAGCTTTTACTTTAAGACCAGCTACTTTACCCGCAAGTGAATTTACAAAACTCGGGGACTTCACGTTGTTTACATCATCTCCGGCAATTTCTTGCACCGAATACCCAAGCGATTTCTTTTCGCGGGATATACCCAAAGCAGTAACAACTACTTCATCAACACTGAATACTCCGGGCACCATACTCACGTCAATAACATTGGATGCTCCTATAGGGACTTCTTTTGAGGTCATCCCTACAAAAGAGAACACCAAAATGGTTGCATTTTCTGGCACACTTAACGAGTATTGGCCATCCATGTTAGTGATGGTTCCCAAAGTTGTACCTTTTACAGCCACTGAAACACCGGGTACCGTGCTACCATCCTCCGATGAGGTAACTTTACCGGTAATAGTTTTTTGTTGCGCATTTACTAATTGTACGCCCAGCATGGCTAAGCAAACAAAAAGCATCGAAAATTTCTTCATAAATAGGCAGATTTAAGTTAATAAAACCCTAAATTAAGCCTGATAAAGTGTAAAGAGAGGATACTTATATAGGTGGCAGGAATTGATACATAATTGTAAGGAACATTTAAATAGGTGTTATTTGCGGAGAATTAAAAAATCCTGATTTGTGGTAACTACTCAGGTATAAATGACGGATGGTAGAAATAGAAAAAATGAACAATGTCAAATACCCAATAGACAATGAACAAGTAAAAAAAGGGAAAATGAAAAAATTTGAAATATAATTTACCCACCCCAACCCTCCCTTGAAAAGGAGGGAGCAGGGCAGTACCAATAATTAAAATGGGGAACAAATTGAAATAATTAAATAACAACCGATGCCGATTCAAACCGATCTCCCTTGCTCGCAGGGTACTCGTAGTTTATAAAAAATAAAACTTCCCAGAATACCGGGAAGTTTTAAAAGAATTCAGGTTTTGTAAGTTAATGAAGAAATTTACATGCTATCTAGTTATTTGCTTTGCATAACAACAACTATTTATTTAGCTTAACATCCTGAATTTAATAGCTTTATAAATTTTTATCGGAAAAATATTCTTACGCCTAAAATTGGCTTCTTGTTTTATACTAATCAATTATAGTTTCAATGATCCAAAGCAATGGAACTTTATTTTCACGCAAATTTATATTGGGGCTTTTTACTAACTGCCACTGTTTATCTATGTGCGTATGATAATCCTCTATCTGTTAGTATAATTTGAATAAGTGTTATATCACCAGCATTTTCATTTTTTCCTCGAAAACATCTTTTCTCCTCACTGCAATGGGTACCATATAGTCATCGGTCATTTGAAGGATTAGGCCATCCTTTTTAAGGAACTTTTTTATGTGTTTAAGGTTTACAATATGTGAATTATGAACCCTAACAAATTTTGCGTTCAACAAAATGCTTTCGTATTCACCCAATGATTTTGATACCGTAATTTTTCGTCCGTTATGCAGGAAAACATTGGTATAACACCCTTCGGCTTCCATTCGAACAATTGATTCAATTTCAATAAATTCAATTTCGTTTTGGCTATGGATTGATAATTTGATGGGATCATTTGTATTCATACTGTTTAAAAGCTAAGAAATTAATTATTCACACGATTTATGATTTGCCGTTTACAAATTAAATCCATAATCCTAGTCAGTTATGGGCTTAACAAAAGCTCCAAGGTTAACCCTACCCCATGACTTAGAGCCATAATAGGTGATTAACAGCGAATGACTGGAAGGATCGTAAGTTGGATAAATAATCTGGTTGCCCTTAAAAATCAGTTCAGGTTCATTGCTAAAATCAGCATTCATCCGATAAACACCATTTAAAGAATATCCTCAGAGATAATGATACCCAAATTTGTCCCTTGTAATTCCATCGGTACTGCTGAATTTAGTAGTTGCCAGGGTGGAAACAGAAGAATCGGACAAACTAATAGTTTGAATTAACGACGGACTTGGAGAATCACCTATGGTTACAATCCTGTTTTTCTCTTTTTCGAGTAGGATGCCGTTTGGGTTTTTCAGTCCGTTATTGCTTGCAAATTCCCAATACGACTGGTCGCTAATGCGCAGCTTGTATATTTTGTTTAATTTTGGGCAAGAAATGAACAGGCAACCTGCAGAATCGGAGGTAATGCTCGACAAATAACTGGTTCCCGGAATTTTTATATTCCACACAAGTTTCCGTGTTTCCAAATTGTAGGCATGTATGAACCTGTTGCTGCCAACACCAAATATAGTATCCCCAACTATTTCAAGCCCGTCAATAAAATCGGCATTCGGCACAAAAAGGGATTGGTTTCCCGCGCTGTCGATCACAACAAGATTCCCATCGTTAAAATTCGAAACAAGCAACCGGTTTCGGGGTACATCAATAACAATTTTTTGAGGTCCGTTTAATAATATTTGAGCAGTTGATGCAAATGCTATGAGCATTAATAAACTCAATGTGATGTATTTTTTCATAATGCTGGTTTTATGATTTTAAACAAATTGGTTTACAATTTTTGCAACTACACATAAATGTAGCAACGCAATAAGCATGGCTCAAGTATGGCAAATTCTTCCTAAGTTGAGCGATTTAAGCGCAGCGAAAAAGCGCTTTACTTAGGTTTAACCCCGACCTAGAAATTGTTGTAGCTCACCAAAAAGATTAACAGTAAAAAGTGAATTACTTACAATTTCTTAGTCGATTGAGTGATTTGCCCTTCCAAACCGCTCAATTTGGGTACTTATTGACAAAACTATTTAAGAATATCAAGAATTGGGTTTTTCCCTATCGGCTGGGATAACAAAAATTAGGATTATGCTGTTTTTTGCTGGTATTTTTTCCGATACTCTGCCGGAGTAATTCCTTCCGCTTTTTTAAACGTGGTATAAAAGGTCGATTTTGAACTAAAACCGCTATCATAGGCAAGCGAAACTATTTTTAATTGATTATATGCCGGGTCCAACAAAAATTCTTTTGCCCGTTCAATCCGGTATTCGTTAACAAAATCGAAAAAGTTTTTATTCAGGTATTCATTAATTACCTGAGATAGCTTGTGAGTCGATACATCAACCTTTTCGGCAAGGGCCGCCAGATAGAGTTCGCTTCAAGGTAAAGTTCCTCCGATTGCATAACCCGTTCAAGTTTGTTAATAATTCGTTGGGCTTCCGCATCATTTAATCCCGATTTTTGATAGGACAATTGATAACGATCTTCTTTAATATCCGATGTTTTTTGCATTTCGCGATTATTAATCGGAATGGCAATATCTTTATAGTTGTCAAAAATCCCACGTTGGCGGTAACCAAAAAAACCTATCCCAAATATGTATATAAAAGCTGTTGCGAGGCTTAGGCTATAATTATCAATAGATAAATCCCAACCCGATAAATTGCGTATTATTCCGCGTGTGATTATAAAAAGTATAAAAATAGCATAGCCGTGTGATAGGTAATTCAGCCAGTTAAGGTCAATTGTTTTTGAATACGAGAAGTGATTTTTAATGCTCTTTTGATGTTTCCGAATTGCCAATATTGTTAGCAAGTAGAAAACAGGAGAATTCCAAAGCCAGATGTAAACACCAACTATTGCGATTGTTGGTAAATTATCCCAATTGTTAAACAGATCGGCTGCATTCCCAAAAATATATTGCGAAAAACAGATGGTTACCAATGCAGCAGGAATTAACGTGAAAAGGTAATTTTTACGGAAGTGGTTTTCCCCTCTGGTTGAAACCAATGTGTAAATATATAATGTAGGACCTAGTAATACCCAATAATAGATATCTAAATAAATAATAATTGGATAGGTGTTGTACAAATCAAACTGAAACACATACTTAATGAGTAAAAATGTGCCGAGCAGGAATATAAAAAATGCCAACAGATAATCGCGGAGTTGCTTATCCTTTTTTAAAAGTATGAGCGAAATGAATAATAATGCAAGTACTAAACCGGCAATATTCAAGCTTGTTAATGCGGTTCTCATTCTTAATTCTATTGATGTTACCCTAAATCAAATGCAATTAAAGGGTGTGTAAATTTACATTTTAGGTTTGATATAATCCAAATTTTTAATTTTGAGTTTACATATTACTTTTTCACTGATATAATAATTCAATCTTTGTGGTTTACTATTTATAGCTTTTCCCACCATTAAATTTATTTGCAAAAACCCTCCCTATTTAGTAAATTAGCTGCACCAATTTATTTAACATTAAACTATGAAACTATGAAACAATTAAAATCAATATCAAGAATTTTATTCGCAGCCATTTCGGTTTTTTTGTTAATGGGAGGGTTTTGCGAAAGAGATGAGGATGTACAACCCGTTGCTTGTTTTACGTATGAACCGGTAAATGACATTTTACCTGGCGATTTGGTTAGTTTTACCAATTGCTCTACCGATGCAGACAGCTATAAATGGGATTTTGACGATGGCGAAGAATCAGTGGCCACTAATCCTGAACATGAATTTGATGAACCTAGAGTATATGACGTAAAATTGGTGGTAACTACAAAAAATTTACAGGATGAAATAATTCATAAAATAACCGTTAAATCAAATATTGTTGCCTGCTTTACCATGTCAACCACTACGGCAGAAGTTGGCGAAACTGTTAATTTTACCAATTGTTCAACAGGTGCCGACAGCTATAGTTGGGATTTTGGTGATGGACAAACATCAACCAATACTTCACCAACTCATTCTTTTAGCTCAGCAGGAAATTTTGATGTTATACTGATTGCAAAAAAAGGCACCGATTCAAAACAAATTACTCACTCCATTACTATTAATGCACCTTCAGTTACGGCTTGTTTTAACATGTCAACAACCAGTGCCTATGTTGGTGAAACAGTTACATTAACCAATTGCTCAGTAGGTGCTACCAGTTATGAATGGGACACCGATGGGGATGGTATCACTAATTTTACCGATAAAGATTTATATGTTTATTATGGTACGGCAGGAACCTATAATATAAAGCTTACTGCAAGAAATGGTTCTGAATCCGATACCGATGTGCAAACTATTGTGATTACTGATGCAGTAATTGATCCTAAAGTATATCTAATGCCAGTGGTATGGACAGAATATTACCGGGATGATTTCAATGCTACAGGAAGTTGGTATGTAGGAAGTGATTCTGAATTCTCAGCAAACGTATCGGGCGGTTACTATACACTTACTACTTATAGAGCAGACAATGGTTTCTATATCTCATATCCTTCGTGTACTATGCCCCCAACTTCGGCAAATTATGACATTGAAATCCTCTACAAAGTAATATATAATAATGGAGCTTATACCGGAGGTAATGGCATGTATTGGGGATTTAATGAAAGTAGTTCAGATCTCTATTATTACGCCTTTGACCTCAATTCAGGACAGGGCATATATAATTTTGGTAACCACAACGGTTCTTTTAATAATGGGTGGCAATTCGGAGGTATTAGTAATGATTTCAATCTGTTAACTTGTCGTAAGTACGACAATACTTATTATTTCTTTCTCAATAAAGAATTTATTAAGTCAACCACCTATTTGGGGGATTATGGAGATGTGCTTGCCATTTCAACCGATGAACTTTCACAAATAATGGTTGAAAAAGTTCAAATATATACTGCAACCACAAGCAAAAGTGGCCAAATAGGAACCAATTCAACTGCCCCGATTGTAAAAGCAGACATAACCCTTCAACCCGGGAAATGGGAAAAACCTGTTAAGGCAATTAAAAAATATGCACCTACAGGCAAAATAAGCAAACCAGTAAAAATAACTGAACCTCTAATATCACCCGTACTAAAAAGGTAAATACAAGAACTAAAATAAAGGCTGCCATAATATACGGCAGCCTTTATTTATTTTAAAATGCAATTAAAATATAAACAGGTAAATACTACCAAAAACAGAAACCCCTGTTTTCAGTACCATTTTTTTAGTTAAATTAGCCCATTCCTAAGTAGTAACTTCAAAATTAAACCAAGTGAAAAAACTAAACACAAAAATTAGCATTCTCTTTGCAGTCCTTTCGGTATTTATTTATCAAGGATGCGACACTCCCGAACCTATAGCTTGCTTTAGCTATACGCCAAGTATTGAGATAAAAGCCGGCGACATAGTAACTTTTACCAATTGCTCCGAAAATGCAGATATTTATGAATGGAACTTTGGTGATGGAACTACCTCTATTGCTGCAAATCCTGAGCATATTTATACCGAAGCTAACAACTATAAAGTTACTTTGATTGCTCAAAACGAAAGCAAAAGCAACCAAAAGGAAATTACCATAACTGTGGCAGCAGCAGAAATTATACTTGACCACCCTACCAATTATGATTTACCCATTAATTGGTTCAACCATTATGTCAATGAATTTACAACTGATGGCGAATGGCCCGAAGAAACCACTTCTGATTACACCCTTTCCATTTCAAATGGAGTATATTCCATGACTAGCTTTGACACCGTAAATACCTGGTTTTTCTGGACGAATTCCAAGGAAATGCCCGCTGAAAACGAAGACTTCGATTATGAGATTTATTACAAAATAGATGACGACAGCTTAAATCAAGGATCGGGTATTTTTAGTTCGTTAATTGAAACTTCATTTGATTTTTATTTCTTCTTGTTAACTCCGTATAAAGGCACCTCCTTTTATACGTTTGGAAATAAAAATAATAATCCATGGGATGAAGAATTTACTGGAACCGGAGGAATTGTAGGTGATTACAATAAATTGACCATCAGGAAATACAAAAACACCCTGTACTATTTTATAAATGAAGTTTATATGAATTCAACTCCTTTTGAAGGCAATTATGGCCAAAAATTTGGATTTATATTGGGTGCTGATTCCAAAATAACTACCGACTGGATTTCCATTTGGAAGATGGATTTAAGTGCAACAGTAAATGCCTCAGAAAAATCAGTTACCAAAGCTGATAGGGAAAAGAACCTAAAAAACAGTAAAGAAGGTTCAACACAGAAACGTTCCATTCAAACCGGAATTCAGGCAAAGAAAATTCCTGGTAAAATGCCGGTATTTAAATAAGAATTAAAGTAAAGGCTGACATTTTGAATTGTCAGTCTTTGCTTTTCTAATTTTATCCTGCCTCAAAACGAAGATTTTAGAATCCAAATAAAATACCTCAAATTAACTACGCCCAAATAACTGCATCCATAGGAATATCATGGGTTTCTTTTGGAATGGATTCAAAAAATTGAAAATCGAAACAGATTCCTATTTTTTTTGATGGTTTGTTTTGAAGCAACCTATCGTAAAAGCCTCTTCCACGTCCCATACGGAAGTTGTTTTTATCAAAAGCAATACCCGGAACCACAATCAAATCAATGGGTTCAGTGGTAGAAAACTCTGGTCCTACTGGCTCCAATATTCCCATCAGTTCTCCCTTTTGCAAGGAATCTAATCCAGTAAACTGCTTCAGTTTCAAAACAGTACCTTGTACCGATGGAAGCAGTATTATTTTTGACTTCCACCACTTGTTAATGAAGTCATGGGTATGCACTTCGTCGGGCATTGACCAGTAAATAAGCACTGTTTCCGCCTTTATAAAATCAGGATCGGATTCTAAAAGAGACCTTATTTTTTCCGATTTTTCAAGGCGCAATCCATCCGGCAATTGCTGTTTCAATTGCCTTATGTGGATGCGGAGTTCTCTTTTCTCTGTAACCATTATTGAATCAGCAATTTCTGGGTATATAGTTTCTTTTGTCCATCATATACCGATACCAAATAAGTTCCTTTCGATAGTCCGGATATATTAACTTTGTTTTCTATATCTGGAACTACCGATTGTGTATATAGTATCTTTCCTGATATTTCAGCTATAGTCAGTATCGAACCATTTGAAAAGTTAGCGCTTTTAACAATTACATAGTTTTTAGCCGGATTTGGATAGATGTCCATCGAGATTTTTTGGTCGGAAACATTTTCAATAATTTCTTGATATTTTTTAATAATTGGCTCTAATTCCAACGTCATTAAAGAACGGGCAAATGTACCGGCCACCAGAAGGTGATTGGTATCCTCGTAAGCTAAATCGTAAACAGGTATTACCGGCATTCCGGTTCCGGTTCGTTCCCAAGTTTGTCCTTTGGTAAGGGAGTGATAAATTCCACCATCGGTAGCTACAAAAATAACTGAATCGTGGTATCCTTTTAAAACAACAATACTGTTAATGGCAAGCTGAGGCAGGTTGCCCGAAATGTTTTTAAAGGTTTGTCCCAAGTTTTCGGAAAAATGCAAGTGAGGTATATTTTCATTGGCTTTATAGCCCGAATGTGATACAAAAAGACTTTCCTTTGAATTGGGACTGAATCGCACACAAGTAACATACCTTTGGGGAAGCCCTGCTGAAATATCACGCCAACTTATAGAATCAAAAAGATAAACTTTTCCATCGCTGCTGCCTGAAGCTATCAAACTATCAGTAAGCGGTGATACATCAATGGCTGAAATTATGTGATATTTATTATCCGTTCCATCGGTTAAATCATCACTAATAGGCTCCCAATCTCCGGTTGGGGAATCTACATTCCTATAAATCCGGTAGGTACCGGTATAAATAATTTTTGAATTTATTTTACTCATGCAAATGGGCATATCCCACGAACGGCGATCGCTTTCATCCAGTCCATTTTCAAAATAATCCCATTCATATTCCCCGCTTTTATCGATTCCATAATACAAACCACCATTTTGTGTTTCTGCATATATAAGTTCCGGCCTTTTTGGATCAAAAAGCGGTTGAAACCCATCGCCCCCAAAAAGTCTTTTCCAATTTATGCTGTCTGCTTTTTGGCCATAGCTGGTACCATTATCCTGAGCACCGCCGCAATAAAAATCCTTTTTATTTGGATCAACAGCCACCTTGTAAAACTGGGTGTTGGGAATGTTTTCAATGTCATTCCAATTCAAACCCCCATCGGTACTTTTATACAAACCGCCATCGGTGGAAAGCAAAAGAGTTAAACTGTCGATAAAAACCAAATCGTGCTTATCGGCGTGCACTTCGTAGGTGTACCAAGGCGGCGTAGATAGTTCAAAATGAGTTCCTCCATTGTCGCTGCGTGATAAATCGACTCCCAAAACAAATAGTTGCTTTTTGTTGTACGGGTTAACCCGGATTTTTCCAAAATACCAACCAAATCCACCCAATATATCTTCAGTATAGGTAGCTTCTAACTTTTGCCAATTAGAACCAAAATTTACTGATTTAAAAATCCCCGCCGTTTCAAAACTTGTGGCATCAATAAACTGCGCAACAACCTCAAGAGTATCTTGAAGTGAAAGAGTCAACCCAATGCGCGAAGATTCAACAGTCGGCAAATCAACAGTTAGCGTATCCCAGTTCGCGCCGCCGTTAAAAGTGCGGTATAATTTACTGTGAGTACCGGAAGCAATACTTTCATTGTAATTCCGGATTCGATCCCATCCCGCAACAATCAAAGTATCTGGACTTTGCGGCACCATAACCATATCAATAATTCCTGCCTCTTTCGACAGAAACAAAACCTTGTTCCATGAGGTTCCTCCATCCGTACTTTTATACAATCCACGGTTGGCATCTCTGATAAAAGGGATTCCCATGGTTGCCGCATAAACAATATTGGAATTTTTTGGATTTACTGCAATTTTGCTAACAATTCCAGTCTGTTCCAATCCAATATGTTTCCAATTTTGACCGGCATCGGTACTTTTATAAATTCCATCGCCCACCCAAGGATATCCTGAAACATTGGGATCGCCGGTTCCTACAAATAAGGTGTTGGTATCGGCGGGGCTAACCACAATGCAACTTATCGCAAGGTAGGCTTGTTCATCAAAAATTGGGAACCAGTTTGTCCCCCCATCGGTAGTTTTGAAAATTCCACCGCATACACTTCCCACATAAATAATTTGGCCGTTTCCAGGATTGTGGGCAATGGTATTAATTCGTCCTCCTATGTTGTAAGGTCCTTGTGTAATCCAATTGGGAATTGATTCCCCACTTTTTTGAGTTTGGTTTTGCACCCGGGTTGCCTCTTTTCGAATATGTATCTGATAAGCTTTGGCACCGGCTTCAAAATCGGGATAATTCCGCATGAATTGATACTCCTCAAAAGGTTTTAGTTTTGGTAAAAGAACTTGTTTGTGCTTAACAAAGAAAATTCCTGATACAACAGCTATAATAAGCACCAATAATGGGAGAAGTAGAATTTTTTTCATGAGTAACAACTTTGTCAAGCAAGTAAATATAATGGTTTTATTAGGTGCTGTTGAATAAACTCCTTACGGCTTATACTTCGACTTATTCAAGATTTCCTGATAGTTTTGATCCTCCATTAATTGCGGCAGTTTAACCTCCGGATGTTCCTTGAGGTAAGCATTCACTATTTGGTAACCCAACCACTGACCGGTTCGGGCAGGCGATTCATTCGAAAAAGTGGAGGTAAATGGGCCATCATCAATATACCGTTTTTTCTCTTTATAACTCGAATTGAATAGCAGTTTGTATTCAATCAAATACAGCCACATAAACTTTTCGTTCTTTTGGCACCACCTGATTTTTTCCTGTGTGTATCCCCATTTCAAAGTATCGGTTGTTTCGGGGAGCATGGCATCAACAAATACATGTATTTTTCCATAATAAAGCATTGACTGAGCAGATCGTCCTTTTCACCGGAAAAGGGGAATTCAGTCAATGCCAAGGCCATCATCACATCGGCGGGTATCTTTTGTGGGTGCATGTTCTCACTCAGGTACTGCGGAGTGCGCAACATGCTATCAAACTTCGAATCGGGTCCTAAATATTTATCCAAATTGATGCTAATATAAGCCGAATCAACCACTATGGATTGATTAAAACCTGAAACGTGTGTGTAAATATTGGGGATTTTTTTATCCGGAAAATGATAATAGTAGCGCTTAAATGCGTCAATAAGCTCATCTTTAAAGGGCAATTCACTAAATTTTAGCTGAACATCGGTATAAGCATCGGCAATGTATGGATCGGTAAGAAAGTATTTCAATTTTTTGGCATAATCCATTTGATTGCTGCCTCCAATTTTGATGATTTGTTGGTTGTATGCCTCAAAAAAATTGCCGTATTTCTGCTCCCATTTAGGCACCATTTGCCATAAACTATCGGGGTTGGCCGAAAACAGATCCACATCGAACCTCTGATACTGTTGCGAAATTTCAATATTCGATATATCAATATCCCATTGACTGCGGGAACAACTTTGCCATAAAAGAGGCAAAAGTACAAGGCTAATAATTCCGTATGATTTCATGGTATGTAAGTTTTCCAATGTTATTCACAAATATAAACAGGCTTGTCGAAATTATTTATCTTTACGACAGTTTTTAAAGTCCAAATTACAATTTAAAAAAAATGAACATGTTAAAAACCGTTTCTGTTGCATTGTTACTGGTAATTATTCCTGTTACCATTTACTCCCAAGGTGTCCGTATGGGATTAAACTTTAACCCCCAAACTTCATGGATGAAATCCGATGTAGAATCAGTTAAATCCGATGGTGCCACCCTGGGTTTTAGCTTTGGATTGCAATCCGATTTCTTTTTTGCGGAACGTTATAGTTTGTCCTCGGGGTTGTATATCAACAATACGGGTGGAAAATTGCTTTACAGCGATACCAATGCTTTTACTACCAATACTTCTACCGATTCACTATTTCCGGAAACCCAGATAAAATATAAGCTCCAGTACATCGAAATTCCTTTGTCGTTCCGCATGGAATCGAACCAAATAGGCTATTTTGTTTATTATGCGCAATTTGGCATTACCAACCAATTCCGTATTGGGGCATCCGCCGATATTGAATCCATCAATCCTTTATTAAGCACCTCAATGGGTGGCGTAGGCTGTAAAGACGAAGTAAGTTTTTATAACCTGGGTTATAATATTGGTGCCGGGTTCAACTATTATTTTTCGAAAAACACGGCACTTACCGTTGGCCTGATTTATAACAACGGTTTTATCGATGCCACTTCCAATGAAGGAAAGGCAGTTAGCGATAATGTATCGGTGCGCAGTGTAGCCTTAAAAATTGGGGTGCTGTTTTAGAAATACTTAAAAAATAATGAAAGTTGCCCTAACCCAACTGAATTTTCATGTGGGAAATTTTGATTCGAATGCAGCAAAAATGGTTGCAGTAATTTCCCAATCCAAACAACAAGGCGTCGATTTGGTGGTCTTCTCCGAACTTTCCGTTAGTGGTTATCCACCTCACGATTTATTGGAACAGCATGATTTTATTGTCCGTTGCGAAGAAACCGTGAAAGCAATTGCATCACAGTGCGTGGATATTGCCGCTATTGTGGGCGTTCCAACCATAAATCCGGAAGCAAAAGGAAAAAAACTCCACAATTCGGCTTGTTTACTCGCTAATGGGCAGGTTTTGGAAACCCGCCACAAAACCCTGCTCCCTACCTACGACATTTTCGATGAATACCGATACTTTGAACCCAACGAATTATTTCAATTAGTGGAATGGAAGGGTGAATTATTTGCCCTAACCATTTGCGAAGACCTTTGGGACAAACAGCCATCGGCCTACATTACTGCCAAAGGGGCTTTGTACAAAAAATCGCCCATGGCGGAATTGGCAAAACTCAATCCAAATTATATCATTAATATTGCTGCCTCCCCTTTTTCGTACAACCAGGGAAAAGTAAGGGTTCAGGTTTTGCAGGAAAACGCCCTCAAATACAAGCTACCGGTTATTTATGTGAACCAAACTGGTGGTAATACTGAACTCATTTTTGACGGCGATTCCATGGCTTTGGATGCAAATGGTCAAGTAGTAGAAAAATGCGGCGTTTTTACCGAAAACCTGAAGATAATTGATACCCAACAACTCATGCAGGGGAAATACACTCCATTGCAAAAAGAATCCGTTGACTATATCGCACAAATACATGAGGCACTTATAATTGGCATCCGTGATTACTTTGGGAAAATGAATTTCAAAAAAGCTACCCTTGGTTTGAGCGGTGGAATTGATTCAGCAGTCACTTTGGTGTTAGCTGCCGAGGCTTTGGGAGCTGAAAACTTAAAGGTGTTGCTGATGCCTTCCAAATATTCGTCGGACCATTCCATTAAAGACGCCGTGGATTTAGCCCAAAATTTGGGTGTTGATTACCAACTGGTTCCCATTCAGCCTATGGTGGATTCCATTAATGAAGGAATGTCGCCAATTTTTGAAGGCATGCCAGCCGATGTTACCGAAGAGAACATCCAAGCCCGGGTGCGTGGAACATTGCTCATGGCGCTATCGAATAAAATGGGGCATATTTTGCTCAACACCAGCGACAAAAGCGAGGCCGCTGTGGGTTACGGAACTTTGTACGGCGATATGAACGGCGGTTTGAGTGTGCTGGGCGATGTTTACAAAACCGATGTGTTCAAATTAGCCCGTTACATCAACCACAATAAGGAAATTATCCCTGAAAATACCATCATCAAACCACCATCAGCGGAGCTTCGCCCCGACCAAAAAGATTCCGATTCGTTGCCTGAATATGATTTGCTCGATGCCATCCTTTTCCAATACATTGAACAAAAACTGAGTGCCTCGGAAATAATTGCTATGGGTTTTGACGCTACGGTAGTTAATAAAGTGCTTCGATTGGTAAATATGAACGAGTATAAGCGATTTCAGGCACCACCTACGTTACGCATTTCATCAAAAGCCTTTGGTTTTGGGCGTAGGATGCCTTTAGTGGCGAAGTTTTGACCTTAGAAAAAATTAATTTAATTAAACATATTTATTTGTTTTGGCTTTAAGTATAATTATCAATCTAGTTATAGCCAAATACAATTGCCCATTTGCTTAATATTTAGATTAACGGTAAAAACAAACCCCGACAGAATCAATTCCACCGGGGTTTTATATTTTAAACCGTTGCAAAACGGCTATCCCTTGATTAGATGTGAATCACTTCGCCATATGCGGCCGCAGCTGCTTCCATAATAGCCTCACTCATGGTTGGGTGCGGATGGATGGCTTTAATTAATTCATGTCCGGTAGTTTCCAGTTTTTTTGCTACCACCAGTTCGGCAATCATTTCGGTTACATTGGCTCCAATTAGGTGGGCACCCAGCAATTCACCATATTTTTCGTCAAAAATGAGTTTTACAAAACCATCTTTGGCTCCAGCTGCGCTTGCCTTTCCTGATGCGGTGAATGGGAACTTACCCACTTTAATCTGATAACCGGCTTCCTTGGCTGCTTTTTCTGTCATTCCTACCGAAGCAATTTCAGGTGAGGTGTAGGTACAACCGGGAATGTTGGTGTAATCAACGGGATGGGCATTCAAACCAGCAATTTTCTCCACACAGGTTATTCCCTCTGCCGATGCTACGTGAGCCAACGAAGGACCATGAACTAAATCGCCAATGGCGTAAACACTTTCCACATTGGTTCGGTAAAAATCGTCCACCTTAACTTTTCCTTTTTCCATAACAATACCCAACTCCTCTAAACCAATGCCTTCAATGTTTGGGGTAATGCCAATGGCGGAAAGTACAATATCGGCCTCCACCACTTCCTCTCCTTTTTTGGTTTTTATGGTAACCTTGCATTTTTTGCCGGAAGTATCCACTTTTTCAACCGATGAACTTGTCATAATATTTATTTTTGCTTTTTTGAAGGAGCGTTCCAGTTGTTTGGAAACCTCTTCGTCTTCATTGGGAACAATATTCGGTAAAAATTCAACCAACGTAACCTGGGTTCCAATGGTGGAATAAAAATAGGCAAACTCGCTTCCAATAGCTCCTGAACCAACCACCAACATACTTTCAGGTTGTTTTTCCAAGGTCATGGCTCTGCGGTAACCAATAATCTTTTTCCCGTCCTGGGGCAAGTTTGGTAATTCCTTGGAACGCGCACCGGTTGCTAAAATAATATGTTTGGCCGTTACTTCACTTTTTTTGCCATCGGCATCGGTAACTTCAATGGTGTTTTTGGCTTTTAGTTTTCCAAACCCATTAATAACCTCAACTTTATTCTTTTTAAGAAGAAACTGAATGCCTTTGCTCATGCCATCGGCCACACCACGGCTCCGCTCTATCATTTTGGCAAAATTAGCCTTTGCGGTACCCTCAAGCGTAATGCCATATTCTTCGGCATGTTGCATGTATTCATATACCTGAGCGCTTTTTAGCAAGCTTTTGGTGGGAATACATCCCCAGTTTAGGCAAATTCCGCCCAATTCAGCTTTCTCAACAACCGCAGTTTTTAATCCTAATTGCGAAGCCCTGATGGCAGCCACATAACCGCCGGGACCACTTCCTATAACTAATACATCAAAATTCATTGGTTTTTATTTTTAAGCTACATTTTTTTTGTTGCAGCAGTTTTGCACTATAAACTATTAAACGGTCAAGTTGTTCAGAATATAAATTAGCGGTCTTTATTTTATTATTAACGTTTACTTCTTAGGTTGCTGGTTACTGGTTACTGGTTATTGGTTGCTGGATGCTAGTTACTGGTTTCTAGATTCTATTATCTGGCTTCTAGTTTCTAACATCTAATTCCTAATTTCTAATCTTTAACTTCCAACTTCCAATTGCTCTATCTATATTGCGGTGCATGTTATGTTTCCATTCCATTGCAACTTAGTTGGATGCACCGCTTATTACTTGTGCTACTTTACCAAGGGCGTTGCCCTTGGCTATGTTCTTTCGCCCTTTTAGGGCTGCCACATTTTCCAACTTTTGGTACTGGTTTCTTGTCTCTGTTTTCTTGTCTCTGTTTTCTTGTTTCTAAACTCTAGCTTCGGTCTTCCAACTTCTGACTTCTAACTTCCGTCTTCATTCTTCTGACTTCCAACTTCGGTCTTCTAACTTCTAATCTCTGTTTTCTCTCTTTTCCTTCTATCAAAAATAAGCTTGGCAATTTTGGCAATAAAAAATATGAGCGAAAGCGTAAAAATGATGGCTGCTCCCGATGGAATTCCTAACCAGAACGAGCCTGCCAGTCCAGCCAATGTTCCGGCTAAACTAATCAATATGGAGTAAATTAGTATGTGTTTAAAATTGTTTGAAAACAGGTTGGCTGTGTTTTGGGGCAGGGTAAGCATGCTCATTACCAAAATGATTCCGGCCACTTTTATATTTATCACAATTCCAAAGGCAATGAGCAATATAAGGGTGTAATTCAGGAAAGCCACCGGAGCCTTTTGCGAACGGGCAAAGCTTTCGTCGAATGCAAAGAAAAGTATAGGTCGGTAGAATAGGGTGAAAAACAAGATGATTACCCCGGCAAGCACTGTCATTATCCATAATTCAGAGCCTCCAACAGTTAATATACTTCCAAACAGGTAACTCATTAAATTGGGTGTAAAACCGGGTGTGATGTAAACAAAAATAATCCCGATAGCCATACCCAACGACCAAAGAATACCGATGCTGGAATCGTTGCGAATGTTGCCTTTTTTCGATATCCATTCAATGCCCAGTGCCGAAAGCAAGGCAAACGCTGTGGCTCCTATAAAAGGAGACAAACCAAAGTAAAATGCCATTCCAATACCACCAAACGAAGCATGGGTGATTCCACCGGAGATAAATACCATGCGTTTGCTCACAATATAAGTTCCCAAAATTCCACATATAATGCTCGATAAAACAGCAGCCAATAAGGCGTGATTGATAAAAGTATAATGGAATAATTCTAAAAATGAGTTCATAAGCTACTGTTTGTGAGTGGCTAATACCTGATGCGGTATTTGACCGTGGCTGATTATCTGAATGGGGCAATTGTAATAAGCTAACTGCTCGGCTGATATTTTATTAGAACGGTGATAATGAAGTTGTCGGTTAACACAGGCGATGGTTTTTACATGACTTGAAATGGTTCCTAAGTCGTGCGATACCATTAAAATAGAAATGGTTTTGTTGAGTTCACCCAACCATTCAAATAATTCGTGTTCAAACTGGTTATCTACAAATGTACTGGGTTCATCCAAAATCAACAATTCGGGATGGTTCATCAGGGCCCGGCAAAGCAATGCACGCTGCATTTGTCCGCCAGAAAGCTGTCCAATGGCCTTGCTTTATATATGGATAATGCCAGCCTGTTGCAACAGTTCATCGGCAAACAACCGGTCGTCTTTCGAAAAACTCTGCCAAAGTCCTTTTTTACCGGCTAATCCCGAAAGAACCACATCAAAAACGGTAATCGGAAAATCCTTGTCGATGACATTGATTTGCGGCAGGTAACCAATTTTCGATTGGCTTATTTGATAACTGATTTTTCCTTCCCAATAAGGTATCAAACCTAAAATGGTTTTTATCAAAGTGGTTTTACCTCCTCCGTTGGGACCTATAATCCCAATAAAATCAGTCACCACAATTTCCAGATTTACTGCATCCAATACTTTCGTGGTTTGGTAACCAACGGAAAGGTTTTCAATCTTAATCAAAGGTTTATCTATTTTGTAAGTAACCATATCCGAAAATTGCTAATTGCAAATTATTAATTCTTAATTGCCTGAAATGCTTCGCCAAATTCCTTCATGGTAGTGAACCAATCGTAATTAAGCGGATTCATTGAAACCACACGCCCATTTATCTGTTCAGCAATGGTTCTTGCTTGGGCATCACTAAATTCCTTTTGCACAAAAATAAACCGGATGTCATTTTTATTGGCAAAATCAATAATGTTTTTCAATTTGTCGGCAGTGGCTTCTTTTCCATTGTATTCAATAGCTATTTGTTTGAGATTATAATCCTTAGCTAAATAGGTCCATACCGGGTGATAAACAATAAAGGAAGTGCCGCTGGAACTATTCATGATAGTGTCTAAACTGGAATGTACTGAATCGCATTGCGCTAAGAACCGATTTATGTTTTGTTCCATCGATTGTTTATGCTCTGGGTACAATTCAGATAATGCTTCGTATATGATTTGAGCCTGAATTTTAACCAATTTTGGTGATAACCATATATGTGGATTGTAAGATTCATGGCGGGTAGTACTTCCATCCAATTCTGTATGTTCCTCACACCAAGCATCCTCGGCTAACAATTCACAACCAACTGAAGTATCTATTACCTTCATTTTGGGACTTACCGACACTAATTTATCCATCCAAGCGGTTTCAAAAGTAATATATCCAATACTAAAATAAGCCAATGAATTGGACAACGACTTCATTTGCATGGGAGTTGGTTCATAGGTATGGGGGTTACCTCCAGGGGGAACCATCACATTCACATACAACCAATCACCGGCAATTTGATCCACAAAAAACTTCTGGGGAATCACACTCACCGTAACAGTAGGTTTATCTGAAATGGCCCGTTTCTGACTACAACCAATAAATATAAACAGCGAAAACACGCTTAGTGATAAAAATAAATACTTCTTAATAATTGAATTTTGTAAAGCAAAAGTAGCAAATAATCTCAATGACAAGTAGAGAGATAATTTGTTTTAGTAAGTTCGATTGATTTAACGAAAAACTAACATAATTTCAGTTGTATGCTAAAATTGTCTATTTTTAGCAACCTTTTTAAATAACGTACATCTTTGAAAAAGTACTAACCTTAATTAACTAAAAATGAAAAATATTATTAGCTTTCTATTGGTCTTTATAACCCTAACATCGGTTGCTCAAGATAAAATTATTAAAACAAATGGCGATGTTATTACTTGCACTGTATCGGAATTGGGCAGTGATAAAATAAAGTATTTTTACCAAAGCAATCCTAAAATTATTTTTGGAATAGAAAAATCCTTGGTTGATAGAGTTGAATTTTCAACTGGTGAAGTTGTTAAAATGGAAAACAACAGTTTTGATAATCCGGATTATTATACCAATCAAAGCCGGCGAGCCCTTAAAATTAATTTTCTGTCGCCTTTATACGGTAGCACCGAATTTGCCTACGAACAAAATATAAAACCCGGGAAATCCTTTGAAGCTGCGCTTGGTATAGTAGGTTTGGGATTCGATCCTCAGGAAAATAATCCAGCGGGAGTATATACCAAATTTGCCTATAAATTTATAAGAACACCCGACCTTTATATGAATAAAATGCGTTATTCACACATTCTTAAAGGGGCTTACATTGCTCCTGAATTTGCATTACGCTACATGTATTTTGATACTTATGATTATGATTATTATTACCCTTACAATTCATCAACCAAGCGTGAGGATGATTTTGCCATTGCATTAATGCTAAAGTTTGGTAAACAATGGGTAATCGATGATTCATTTTTAGTGGATTTATATGTTGGATTTGGCTATGGCTATAGCAAAGCTGGTGGCAATGGTGAAGGAATAGCCTACGGCTTCGCAACTGGAGGTGAAGAAGTACCCATTGCTGGTACTGCTGGACTACGCATTGGTTGGGTGTTCTAACCAATAAAAAAGGTTGAAAAATGGAAAGAAATAATTCCATTTTTCAACCTTTCCAATTTCCCATCTTTCCAGAATTTCAAATTTCAACGACTTTTCCACATCAGCACTGACTTTCCATCGTCCGGAGGACATGGAAACGTCAATGTGGCTATGGAAAGTTAAAAAGGAATAACTACCGACTTTCCAACGTCCTTTGGGCTTGGAAACTTCCCATTTTCCCAATTTTCCAATCTCTCTCTGCGGCATGTCTCGCAGCGGGTGCTGCAAGTTCCAACGTCCCCAATTTTCCATCTTGTAACCCTGCAACCTTGTTACCTTGCTACCCTTTCCCCAACTTCCCAACTTTCCAAATCCCCAACTTTACACTAAATGTTCCACATACTTTTTGCATATCACATTATTATGGTTATTTTCGCAAGTATAACCACTTGTAAAACAACCTCAGAACACCAAGTTAATATACACTAAATTGAGCATCCAAGGTTTTTTAAACAAAATAGCACAAATGAAGAATCTACTACTCCCATTTATTTTTTTATTGGGCACAACCCTACAAGCCCAAACTGTAATTGAAAAAAGCGGAAACATTACCACCAACGAAACCTGGAGTGCCGACACCGTAAAAGTAACCGGAGAAATTACTGTGGATAATGGCATTACTTTAACCATAAACCCGGGTGTTTATGTGGAATTTCAAGGGCATTACAAACTAAATGTACAAGGAAGGATTTTAGCCCGGGGAACGGCTCAAAATAGGATAACTTTTACGGCAAAGGATACTGTTTTAACGGATACCAGTGGTGGTTGGCATGGCATACGGTTTATTGATACACCAAATACAAACGACACTTCAAAAATTGAATTCTGTATTATACAATATGGAAATGGCTATGGCAGCGATTGGCTTGATGGAGTTGGTAGTGCATTGTTTGTTTATAATATGAATAAACTTATTGTAGCTAATAATTTAATTACACATAACAATAATGAAGCGATCTATTGTTATAATGCATCACCTCTATTTGAAGGAAACTTAATTGTAAAAAATTATTGGACTGGTGTTAGTTGCAATAATTCTTCACCTAAAATAATAAACAATACCATATCGGATAATGGAGGTTATGGTATTAATATTTTTGATAGTTCCTTTCCTGAAATAACAGACTGCATTGTTTCAGGCAATGGGTATGGAAATTTATACCAAGACAATTCAACTCCTAAAATAACCCATTGCGATATTGTGGGAGCTAATTTACAAGCTGATGGCAATATAGATGCAGATCCTTTATTTGTGGGTTCCGGTTCAAATCTTTATGCGTTACAAAATACATCACCCTGTTTAAATACCGGGCGACCCGATTGGGATATTGATAGCTTGGGAATAAACATGGACATAGCCGGTAACCCAAGGATTTACACAGGGGGAACAAACCCTACAATTGATATGGGCGCATACGAACGGCAAAGCAATCCCGATCCGTTTTTAGTTTTCCGTACAATCGGAAAAAAGCACATCCGTTTTGGTTCCGTTTATGCAGAAGCAATAAAACCGATAAGCTTTCCTTCAGGGATAACTTACACCATAATTGAGGCTCCAAGTGGTTTGGTAATTGAAAATGATACCATAAAATGGGTTCCAACATTGGCCCAGGCAGAAACAAACTACAATTTGAAGATAAAAGTGAGCAATGGCGTTTTATTCGACACGCTCCATACCGAAATTTATGTACTCAATTCAAATGAATATTTTGAACTCCCCGATGAAGATGTTGTATGGAGTGCCGACACTATAAAAGTTATTAATAACTTAACCATTAATAATGCCCGCACTTTAACCATAAACCCGGGGGTTTATGTGGAGTTTCAGGGGCATTACAAGCTCAATGTACAAGGAAGGATTTTAGCCCGGGGAACGGCACAAAACAGAATTACTTTTACAGCCAAAGACTCAATATTAACTGGTACCAGTGGTGGTTGGGGTGGAATTAGGTTTTATTCTACACCAAGTGCCAACGATACTTCAAAAATTGAATTCTGTATTATGCAGTTTGGGAATGCATTTGGCAGTGACGATTGGCTCGATCAATTTGGAAGTTCATTGTGTGTTTCTAATATGAATAAACTTATTGTAGCTAATAGTTTATTTATACGTAACAGATACTACACAATTTTTTGTTATCATGCATCTCCACGAATCGAAGGGAACCTAATTGTAAAAAATTATTATTATAGTATTTATTGTGATAATTCTTCACCTAAAATAACAAACAACACCATATCGGATAATCAAGATTATGGGATATATTTAGTTAGTTCCTCTCCGCAACTTACTAACTGCATTGTTTCAGGCAATGGGGATGGAAATTTAGCTCAATACTATTCAACTCCTAAAATAACCAATTGCGATATTGTGGGGGCTCATTTACAAGCTGATGGCAATATGGATATAAATCCTTTATTTGTGGGTTCCGGTGCAAATCCTTATGCGTTACAAAATACATCACCCTGTTTAAATACCGGACGCCCCGATTGGGATACGGATAGTTTGGGAATAAACATGGACATAGCCGGTAACCCAAGGATTTATACTTTTGGTTCAAACCCTACCATTGATATGGGTGCCTACGAACTGCAAAGCGACCCTGATCCGTTTTTAGTTTTCCGTACAATCGGGAAAAAGCACATCCGTTTTGGTTCCGTTTATGCAGAAGCAATAAAACCGATAAGTTTTCCTTCAGGGGTAACTTACATCATAATTGAAGCCCCAAGTGGTTTGGCAATTGAAAACGATACCATAAAATGGGTTCCAACATTGGCCCAGGCAGAAACAAACTATAATTTGAAGATAAAAGTGAGCAATGGCGTTTTATCCGATACACTCAATACCGAAATTTATGTACTCAATTCAAATGAATATTTTGTACTCCCCAATGAAGATGTTGTATGGAGTGCCGACACCATAAAAGTTATTAATAACTTAACCATTAACAATGCCCGTACCTTAACCATAAACCCAGGCGTTTATGTGGAATTCCAGGGGCATTATAAATTAAATGTACAAGGAAGAATTTTAGCACGGGGAACGGTACAAAACAGGATAACATTTACAGACAAAGACTCGGTATTAACTGATACTAGTGGAGGTTGGGGTGGTATTCGGTTTTTAGAAACACCCAGCTCAAACGATACATCAAAAATTGAATTCTGTATCATACAGTTTGGGAATGCCTTTGGCAGTGATGGGCTTGATGGTCATGGAGGCGCATTATGTATTTATGGTTTTGACAAAATTAAAATTACCAATAATTTAATTGCAAAAAACAGATCATCTAGTTGGAATTCTGCAATCTATTGTAATAATGCATCACCATTAATTGAAGGGAACTTGATGGTAAAAAATTATGGGAATGGTATTAATTGCTATAATTCTTCACCTAAAATAACAAACAATACCATATCGGATAATCAAGGTTATTGTGGAATATCTTTACAAAGCTCGTCTCCGCAACTTACAAACTGCATTGTTTCAGGAAATTGGCAGGCAAATTTAGAACAATACAACTCAACTCCTATAATAACCAATTGCGATATTGTGGGAGCTAATTTACAAGCTGATGGCAATATAGATGTGGATCCTTTATTTGTGGTATCCGGTTCAAATCCTTATGCGTTACAAAAAACATCACCTTGTTTAAATTCCGGGCGACCCGATTGGGATACGGATAGTTTGGAAATAAACATGGACATAGCCGGTAACCCAAGGATTTACGAAGGGGGAACAAACCCTACAATTGATATGGGTGCATACGAACTGCAAAGCGACCCTGATTCGTTTTTAGTTTTCCGTACAATCAGAAAAAAGCACATCCGTTTTGATTCCGTTTATGCAGAAGCAATAAAACCGATAAGTTTTCCTTCAGGAGTAACTTACACCATAATTGAGGCCCCGAGTGGTTTGTCAATTGAAAACGATACAATAAAATGGGTTCCAACAGAGGCCCAGGCAGAAACTAACTACCATTTGAAGATAAAAGTGAGCAATGGCGTTTTATCCGATACACTCATTACCGAAATTTATGTACTCAATTCAAATGAATATTTTGAACTCCCCAATGAAGATGTAGTATGGAGTGCCGACACCATAAAAGTTATAACAACTTAACCATTAACAATGCCCGCACCTTAACCATAAACCCGGGGGTTTATGTAGAGTTTCAGGGGCATTACAAACTCAATGTGCAAGGAAGGATTTTAGCCCAAGGAACGGCACAAAATAGGATAATTTTTACAGCCAAAGACTCGGTATTGACTTATATCAGTGGTGGTTGGGGTGGTATTCGGTTTTTAGAAACACCCAGCTCAAACGATACTTCAAAAATTGAATTCTGTATTATGCAGTTTGGGAATGCCTTTGGCAGTTATTGGCTTGATGGCTATGGTAGTGCACTGTGTGTTTATAATATGAATAAACTTATTGTAGCTAATAATTTAATTACACGTAACAATAATGAAGCAATTTATTGTTATCAAGCATCTCCACGAATCGAAGGGAACCTAATTGTAAAAAATTATTGGATTGGTATTAGTTGTGATTTTTCTTCACCTAAAATAACAAACAATACCATATCGGATAATCAAGTTTCTGGAATTCAAATAAATTACTCCTTATCTGAAATATCAAACTGCATTGTTTCAGGCAATGGGCAGGCAAATTTAGATCCATACAACTCAACTCCTAAAATAACCAATTGTGATATTGTGGGGGCTCAATTACAAGCTGATGGCAATATAGATGTTGATCCTTTATTTGTGGGTTCCGGTGCAAATCCTTATGCGTTACAAAATACATCACCCTGCATAAATATGGGCGACCCAAATTTTACAAATGATTCTTTAATAACTAATTATGATTTTGAAGGTAATGAAAGAATTCAATATGGAAGAATTGATATAGGTGCTTATGAATATCAAGGGCCTGAACTTTATACTTATAATCAAGAAATCCAAATAAATGAAAATCAAAATAATAATCAGATACTTGATACTGTTGATGCTTATTATTATGGTAATGGAATTCTAGAGTTTTCGGTCTTTGATGGGAATGATGATAATGCAATTAAATTAGATAGTGAAACAGGGCAGATTTCGATTATTGATTCAAGTTACTTTAACTTTGAACGAAACGATTCATTGTACGCAATAATTAAAATATATGATGGATCATCAAGCAAACTCATAGGCTACAACATTAAAATTAATGATGTTAATGAAAGAGTTTTGACCAATAATTTGCAAGAGTTGATAGATGAAAATCCTTTAAACAATTCAATTGTTGATACCATTTTAATTTCTGACGAAGATTATAATGATACCCATGTTTTTTCTATTGTTCAGGCAAATCCATCTGGTGCATTTGGAGTAGTTGACTCGACCGGTGTTATTTATGTTATGGATTCTTCTTTAATCAACTATGAAGAGAATCAAAATTTCAGTTTATATGTACAAGTTTCTGATGGGGAATTTGTTGATACTTCTTTCGTTAATATTCAAATTGATAATGTTAATGAACTTATATGTAACCCTTATAAACAGTTAGAAATAGAGGAAAATTTACCCAATGATTCAATTATTTATCAACTAGAAGCTTTTGATGAAGATAATGATGCATTAAATTACACCATTGTTTCGGGCAATATAAGTAATGTGTTTGACCTTAATTCCACAACAGGAGCCATTCAAATTAAAAACACACAATATTTAAGCTATGAACTAAACAAATCATTTAATCTAAAAATTTTAGTTTCTGATGGTCAATTAATTGATTCGGTTAAAGTTGATATAGATTTAATTGATCTAAATGAAAAACCCCACCTATCCGATTTAGTTTTAAACATTCCTGAAAACCCAAATAATAGTACAATTTTAGACACGTTGGTTGCTGCCGATGAAGATTTCAATTCAAAATTGACCTATTCTATTATTCATGCAAGCCTCGATAAGGTTTTTGGGGTGATTGACTCTACAGGGGTTGTTTATGTAATAGATTCCACGGCTATAAACTTTGAAGAAAACAAAACTTTTGAACTTCTAACGCTAGTGTCTGATGGAGAATTAAGCGACACCGCAGCAATTACCATTAATATTTTAAATATAAACGAATCCATAGAGTTTCTTGATACTGAATTTTCTGTTTTAGAAAACCAGCAGAATGGAACTATTATTGGTTCTGTTGTTGCTTCCGATTTAGATGGCGATGTATTAGCGCATGCTATAATTTCCGGTAACTTGTACAATACTTTTGCTATAAATGCTTCAACCGGTGGAATATCGGTAAATAACAACCTCTTTTTAGATTACGAAGTTAACCCATCTTTTAACCTTCAAGTAGTGGCTTTCGATGGCGAATTTTCCGATACCGCCACCATTACCATCAACCTGATTGATGTGGATGAAACGGGAATCAATCCCTTCCGGGGAATTCCCCGTTCCAGTGCGGTAAGTTTTACCATTGATAATACCGTTTATGTGGGTTTGGGCGAAAATGCCGACAGTGTGTTAAGCGACTTTTGGAAATATAATGCCGGAACCGATGTATGGACAAAGGTAGCTCCTTTCCCTGGGGCAGCAAGAACAGAAGCTGTTGCATTTGCTGTTAATGGAAAGGGTTACGTTGGCTTGGGAGGCAGTAAATACCCCTTTACTTACTATCCCGATTTTTATGAATACAACCCTGCCACCAATCAATGGACAACCCTTGGCAATTTTGCAGGAACCGCCCGTTACGATGCGGTTAGCTTTGTTATTAACGATACCGCTTATGTAGGCACCGGAGCCGATGCAATGGATGAAACAAAGGACTTTTGGAAATACGATGCCGTACATGACTCGTGGTCTGAAATTGCCACCTTTACGGGAGCAAAAAGAACATCGGCCTGTGCCTTTGTGGTTGAGGGCAAGGGTTATGTTTCGGGAGGGGTCAACTATTCCAATGGGACATCGCAATCGAGCGATATACAGGAATACAACCCGGCAACCAATAGCTGGCAACAGAAAATTTTTGCCGATGGATTACATCTCTCAGTGAATGATGCCACAGCTATTGGAATTGGGAATAAAGGGTATATCTGTTATGGTAACAAGAAAGATATTGTAAGCTACAAACCAAGCACCAATCAAGTTGAAAACTTGGGCGACTTACTAAATTTGGGGAACAACCGAAATAATCCCATTTCATTTGCTTTGGGCGATTCGGTGTATTTTGGTACCGGATACTATGGTTTTATGACAGCTACCTATACCAACGACATACAGAGCTTGTATCTTCCCATCAATTATCCACCTACCGATATTCAATTGTCGTTTGCCAGTTTTGCTGAAAACTTGCCTGATTTATCGGCAATAAGCACGTTATCAACTATTGATAAAAACAGCAACGATAGCTTTACTTATGAACTTGTAGTCGGGGAAGGTTCCGATGATAACACTTATTTTACTATTGAAGGTAATCAGTTAAAAGCTTATACTCAAAACTTTGAGGCTAAGAATGAACTAAAAATTAGGGTCAAAACCATTGATTCGGAAGGAGATTCATTTGAAAAGGGGTTTGTATTAACGGTAACCGATATGAATGACCCGATTACTGAAATAGGTTATATTGGATATACAATTTACGAAAACATGCCATTAAATACAGTAGTTGCTAATTTACAAGTATTTGATGAAGATTCTCAGGGCAATCATTCATTTGAATTAGTTGATGGAATTGGCTCCGATGATAACAATGCATTTTCAATTGATGGTTATAATTTATTATCTGGTGCTGAATTTAACTATGAATTTAAATCAAAACTATATTATCGAATAAAAGCTATAGACGAGGGTAATTCCAGCATGGAAAGAAGTTTTGAAGTAATCATTAACAATGTTAACGAAGCCCCAACCGACATTTTATTAAGCAACGATACGGTTTTTGTTTCCGATATGCTGGGTACGGTGGTTGGTGTTTTGAATGTAGAGGACGAAGATATGAACGATTCACACACCTTCGAATTTACCTCCGATACTCAAACTAACTTGGATGACACAAAAAACTATACCATTACCGGCCATAATTTGGTAGTGAACAAAACCATTACTACCGATAAGCAATTGCATGAATTGCTTATTAAGGCTAGCGATTTGGGCGGATTGACTATAACATGTTTTTTTGCTATTCTCGTTAAAAACGATTTGGGCATTAAATTACTGGTTGAGGCTTCTGAGGCATTTAACATTTATCCGAATCCTGTCAGAGGGTTCTTGCATATTAAAGCATTAAACCCGGTTACCAAAGTACAACAGGTTAAAGTGTTGGATGCAACCGGTAAAATTGTATTTAGCAATGAATCAGTTAATTTAACCAAAGGAATAAACCTTTCGAGGCTTACTACGGGCAATTATTTTGTGGTGATAGCAACCGCCGAAAAAATATACTATAAGAAAATCAGTATTGAATAAGTTCCCTATTCAATAATCCCCATCCCGGTAGGTTCCAGGGAATTCGCTTTTAAGAAATCCCGGAGGGATTTAATATGAATAGTCCCGAGTTTCAACTCGGGGTATATGAATTTGCGGTATAAAATCGGCGCAAGCACTACAGTTTAATTGAAATTGTGAAAAACCATGCGCCGAAAAAGCGTGTTTAAAATTGAAATTCTTAAAAGCGATTTCCCTGCGGTAGGTTCTTGAAATTTACTGGGGTGGGTATTTTTTATGTTCATTGCTCCAATTTTCCAATCTCTCGCAGCAGCTTGTCTCGCAGCAGGCGCTGCAAGTTCCAACGTTCCTAATTTCCCACCTTGTAACCCTGTAACCCGGCCACCTTGTTCCCTTGTTACCTTGTAACCCTGCTACCTTTCTACCCTGCAGCCTTGTAACCTGGCAACCCTTTCCCATTTTCCAATCATCCCAGTTTTCCAATCTCTCGCAGCAGGCGCTGCAAGTTCCCTACTCATATATCAATAATCCCCATCCGTTGCATTAAAAAGGAAGCATTCATATTTTGTGTAACTCCCGGCTGCAGCTTATAATCGAATTCCAATTCATTGTTATTTAGAGTTACTTCGAAGCATATTGCAGTAAATAGTTGCGGCAGTTGTTCGGCCAATTTTGCCAGCTCCAAGTCGTGGGTAGCCACCAAACCATAAGCCATTTTTTCGGTAATCTTTTTTACAAACCCAATGGAACCTTTGCGCTTGTCCTCAGAATTGGTGCCCCGCAAAATTTCATCCAAAACAATAAATAATTTACGGCCTTTATCCAACTCATGAACAATGCGCTGCAATCGCTTAAGTTCGGCATAAAAATACGATTCATGTTTCATCAACGAATCTTCCGTTCGCATACTTGAATACAAGGGCAGCGGAGTAACTTTAAATTCTTTGGCGCAAACCGGGGCTCCACATCCGGCTAAAATCAGATTTACTCCCACAGTTCTTAAAAAAGTGCTTTTGCCGGCCATATTAGCACCCGTAACAATGGCATACCTGGGCTGTCCGGAAAGGTCAAAATTGTTGCAGATTCTATCTTCTTTGAGTAATAAAGGATGACCCATTTCAACAGCACTCAGTTGGAATCCAACAGGCACTATTTCCGGAAAGGTAAAATCGGAATTGTTGAATGAAAAATTAGCCAAGCAATTCAAAGCGTCAAAATATCCTATGGTATAAATCCAATTATCGTAATCGGTTCGGTGGCTTTGAGCCCATTTTTCTATCCTAAAAAGGTATTGCCAATCCCATAATAATAAGGAATTTAGCAGTATTCCTATCAAAATATTATTCCGGTTATCAAGTCCATCTAAAAGTTTTGTTAACTTATTAATTTGACGACTTGCCGGTATTTGGTTTTTATGTAAAAGGCTTAACAACTCTTTACTCAACCTGCATTCAGGGTTCAGCGATTCTACCAGAAGCAACAATTGCTCCATTCGTTTTAAGCTGCCGTGACTTTTGGTGAGCAGCGCATAAGCCTCATTGAATTGCTTTAAGCGACTTCCGACAATTGCTAAGTTAACAATGATGGTAACTGTAAAAACTGACCATCCTATAAAACCAAAAATAGCGAGGATTAAAATACAAATATTAATTGCAGGTACTATCCAAAGTATTGTTGAAGCAACCTTTGCCCGTTTAAAAAACGAAGGGAGAAACATCCAACGATGAACCATACTCTCGTCTTCAGCCTTTGTTTGAAATACTTTTCCATAAGCCCTGAACTTTTGACGAAACGAAAGTTGTGGAACAAGTTCCCTTATAGCTTTTTGGTTTTTCAAAATTGTTGTTTCATCCAAGGGTATATTCTGAAGCCAATTGGCCAAAAGCTCCTTGCCCTTATTTGTGACAGTGCGGTTAATGTATTGGAACAATGACCCGGCACCAAATAAATCCATATCGTAAGAATACGGATGGTTGGTATCAACAAATTCCTCTCCTCCTTCAAATTGGCTAAATATCCCTTGGCAGCAATCCAGTTCTTTTTGGTTAATTTCAATCAATTGGATTAGGAAGTCCCGTTTTTCTTCAATTGTTTTATGAACTTTAAGCAAAATGAGGAATAGGACAATTAAAAAATTTCCTAAAAATGAACCCAACCAGGGATTGATTGTAAACACCCAAAACCACGAAACTAAAATTCCAATAATACAAAATAACCGAATGATGGAAACAAGAGCATGTCTTTGTTTGGCAGTTTTCAATTCAATGGCAAACTGATCAATCCGCTTCCGGTAGGTTTCTATTTGAGTAGGGTTCATTTAAAAAAAATAGTTGTTTTGTTGTATATATATTTGTCGCTGGTTATCACGTTGCAAAATATCAAAAAAATCCTCATTTTCCCATTTTCCATATATTCACCTTTGCCATTATTCCAGTTTTCAATTTCTTGCAGCGGCCTGCCCCAATGACTCGGAGATAGCTCAGGGGCGCTGCAAGTTTCAACACCCGCTCTTCCAAACAGTAAGTTAATTATTGCATATACAGGTGCATGAGGGGTTCACCCTACCGCCAGCCCGCAGTTTTATCAGGCCACCGCAACGTTCTTATCTAAGATTCGACAAGATAGCAATCCTGAAATTGAATCTGGGGAATATTTGGTAAGAATTTAGATATACTCATCCCTTCTAAAAAAGAATTAGCCAACGGTCCTCTTTTTTTTGAAATCTTGCAATCAGTATCATTCTATCCCAATGAAACCTTTTTTAAAGTCAGCCGCGCTAAATAATCAAAGTGATTTCCCTCAACCAATATATCGCAGGTAAAACCAGCCTGATTCGCATATTCAGTAAGCGTGTTCGCATCAACGAACAACCAATTGAACGGTGGACTTTTAATTTTTCCGTAACGCATAACGTATTCCACTTCGCCATAATAGGAATCATTTAAATCAATAACATACCCTTCTTCCTCGTCGCCATACATGTAAATTAAATCCGACGAATCGATGAGTAATTGACCCCCTTCGGCCAACAGATTTTTACATTGATTAAAAAAATTAGGCAGATTTTCCAATTGGCCACAAATACCAATTCCGTTCATTAAAAACAGTAACGTGTTGAACTTATGTTGGTTTTGGTATTCAAAAAAATCGGCCAGCGACACTTCTTCAATTCCCCGTTGCTTCATTACTTGGCAAGCCAACTCCGAAATATCCATAGCCGTTACCCGAAATCCGTTTTTTTGCAACCACAAACTATGCGATCCAGCAGCTGCGCCAACATCGAGCACTTTTCCATGGCAATTATTCAAAGCAACTTGCTCAATGGGAGGCATCTCAGAAAAATCTCTAAATAAATACTCCACAGGAATCACATCAGTTTCCGCGATATTGGAATCAATAAACAGTTTTTTTGCTTTTCCCTTTTGCATAAAATCAACAAGGGCAAGCCCCATGGCATCATTGGTTGTTTTTATAAGCATTATTCTGTATGATAAGTCCGTTTAACCCGACTTGAAATTCCTGTTAAAACTTCGTAAGGAATGGTTTGCATCCACTCCGCCAATTGGTTTACCGGCAAGTGTTTCCCAAATATCTCAATCCGGTCGCCCTCATTAACATCCAACCCGGTAACATCAATCATGCACATATCCATACAAACATTTCCAATTATAGGTGCCAAACGTCCGTTAATCCATACTTTTCCAACCCCATTGCTTAAAATACGCCGCAATCCGTCGGCATAACCCACAGGAACGGTAGCAATTACTGAGTCAACCGTGACTTTTCCTTTTCGGGAATAGCCAACTGTTTGCCCTTTTACTATCTTCTTAAGCTGAATAATTGAACTAGTAAGGGTTCCGGCCTGAGCCAATTGGGCATTAATTGAACTAATACCATACATTCCAATGCCCAACCGCACCATATCAAACTGATGTTCAGCAAACCGTTCAACTCCAGCAGAGTTTAAAATATGCCTTTTAATTGGATAGTTGAATTGTTGCATTATAGCCTGGCTCATTTGCTCAAAAAGTTTAATTTGACCCAGGGTAAATTCATCTTGTTCCGGCTCATCGGCTGATGCTAAATGGGAAAATAGGGTGGCTACTTTCACATGTTCCGATTGCTGCAAAATATTCAACAATTCATTCAAATCTTCTTTTAAGAAACCGGATCGGTGCATACCGGTATCTAATTTTATATGAATGGGAAAAGGTTTTGTTGCATACTGTCCGGCCATTTTATTAAACTCAATCAACGACCGTAAATTATAAATCTGGGGTTCCAGCTTATTTTCAATCATTCCGGCAAAACTCTCTTCTTCGGGGTTCATTACCCAAATTGGAGTTTTAATTCCATGTTGTCGGAGTTCTATTCCTTCATCGGGAAAAGCTACGGCAATGGCCGCAACCCTCTGATACTGGCACAAATTGGCGATTTCGTGGGTTCCACTTCCATAACCGGATGCTTTGAGCATAGCTATAATTCCAGTAGCCGGACGAAGTAGTTTCTTAAAATAATTGATGTTGTATTCAATGGCATTCAGGTCAATTTCAAAAATGGTCCGGTGGTTTTGTTTCTGAAGCAATTGCCCAATTTGCTCAAATGCAAAAACCCGCGCTCCCTTGAGTAATATGGTACAATCATGCAATTTTTGCCATTCGTTGGTTTCCAAATATGCTTTGGTTGTGGGGTAGAATTCTTTACGCGTCTCAAACAAGGTTCTAAATTCACTAATATCGTTACCAATACCAATCAACCGGTCAATCTTTTTTTGTCGCACTACATTGGCTACTAATTGGTACAACTCATTTTTAGGATATCCGCTTTGCGCAATATCCGATAATATGAGAACCTTTTGTTTGTGTTGGTTCTGGTACGATAAAAAATCGAGGGCAATGTGCAACGATTCTAAGTCGGAATTATAACTATCGTTAATAATGGTGCATTGATTGCTCCCTTCTTTAAGCTCCAGCCTCATGGCCACATTTTCGAGTTTACTGAGCTTAAACGAAATAAAATCATTTGAATAGCCCATCAATAACATAAAACACCAGGTATGAATGGCATTTTCAACCGAAGCCTTATCGGTAAAAGGAATCGTTATTGATAGATTGTCATTTTTATGGGATCCGGTAATTACCGTTTGGTTTTGTTGATGCACTATTTGCCTTATTTGTAGATTGGCCTTAAAGGATACGCCCCATGAAAAAAGCTGGATTCCTTTTTTGCTTAACGGCTCAATTTTGGAATGTACCAATTCTTGATCGGAGCAGTAAATTAAGGCTTTTACCTTTGAAAAAAGCTTGAGTTTTTCATCAATCTTTTGCTCCAGCGAATTAAAATTTTCCTGATGTGCATCACCAATATTCGTGAAAATACCAATGGTAGGTTGAATTATTTGTTGCAAAACTTCCATTTCGCCGGGTTGCGAAATTCCCGCTTCAAAAATTCCTAAGTCGGCCTCTGGAGTAAGGTGCCATACCGAAAGGGGAACTCCAACCTGACTGTTAAAACTTTTTGGGTTCCTGATTACGTATTTTTCGGGACTCAAGCATTGGTAAATCCATTCTTTTATAATTGTTTTCCCGTTGCTACCCGTAATTCCAAGCACTGGAACTTTAATGGATGACCGGTGCCACATAACCAGTTTTTGCATGGCTTCAAAGGAATTTTCCACCTTAACAAAGTTTGCCCGCGAATAAACTTCCTTGTCTTTTGGATATTCCTCAACTAAATAATTCCTGACTCCTGCTTTGTATAAGTCATCAATAAACAGATGCCCATCGTTTCGGGTTCCCCGTAAAGCAATAAATAGGCTTTCCCTGGGGTAAAGAATCTTTCGGCTATCGATGAGTAAATACGAAATCTTGCCGCCCGATGCTTTAATCAATTCACCGCCAACTATAGTAGAAATATCTTGAATGTTATACGAAAACATTGCTTATTCTATTTAATCCGAAACCCAATAACCATCATATCGTCAGTTTGCTCTTGATTGTTTTTCCATGTTTCAAAAAACTGTTCCAGCTCTTTACCTTGCTCATTCATTGCCTTGTCACAATTTTGAACTAACCACTCTTTAAAACGGTTACGGCTTATTTTCTCATTTTTATTGCCTCCAAATTGGTCGTAATATCCATCGCTGGAAAGATAAAACTGATCACCCGGTTCTAAATTTATTGTTTCCGAATTAAAAGGAGATTCTTTCATGCTCACCGAAATAGTCATTTTATCCGCTTTATACTCAATCAAGGTATTTTTCCTGATTAAATACAGTGAGTTATTGGCACCAGAATAACTCAAAATCCTGTCGTTTTGCGAAATAATACAAAGTAGAATATCCATTCCATCGGTGTTTCCTTTCATCCCCTCTTGGTGCAGCGATGCTTTTATTTTTTCCCTCAATTCATTCAAAACCTGATTAGCCGGTTTATCACAATTATCATCAACCACTTCATTTAAAAAGGTATTGCCCAGCACGCTCATAAAAGCTCCGGGAACTCCATGTCCGGTGCAATCGGCTAAAGCAAAATAAAGTTTACTGCCAGTATATTTATACCAATAAAAATCGCCACTCACAATATTTTGTGGTTTTGAGATTATAAACAATCCATCAAAAAAACCCTTCAAATCTTCCCAAGGCGAAAACAAGGCTTTTTGAACCCGGCCAGCATACTCAATGCTATCGGTGAATTGTTTGTTTTTTATCTGTATCTCGTTTCTGTGTTTATCAATTTCATGGTTTTGAATCTCAAGAAGCTGTTTTGCTTTGCGGCTAAACCTTAACGCATAGGAGATTATGATTATTAAAATGAGTAATAAAAAAGTAACCAATACCACCGAAATAGTGAAAACCCGTTGTTTTTTTACCATCACATTCGCTAATTCATTTTCTTTGTTCAAAATAACTATTTCGGCTTTATGTTCCTGCAAATCAAGCTGTGCCTGAAATTCATTCAATTGTGTACGGGCTTCCTGGTTTTGCAACGTATCTTTTATCACTTGGTAAACCTTTAGCGCTTCTAATGCTTTATCGAAATGTCCCATAGCCTCTTCAAGAACAGCTAATTCTTTGTAAATACTTAATTCTTCGGCCTTAAAGCCACCCTCTTTAGCCATTTCCAACGCCTTATAATATCTATTTTGTGATTCAACAAAATTCCCAATTCTGTAATGTAAACCAGCAATATTCGTAAGTGCATGTATCACTCCTTCTTTATTCCCAACTTGGGTTTGCAATGTCAGCGATTCGGTAAAATAATCCATTGCTTTGGTATAATTACCTAATCCTTGATAAGCCAACCCAATATTACCCGTAAGAATTGCTTCAACATATCGTTTCTTTTGCTTCCGGTAAAGAACCAAGGCTTTTTGATAATATTCCAGTGCCTTTCCATAATTGAACGTCTCAATATAAACACTGCCAATATTATTGTAATTTCCTGCTAACCTGTTGTTTGGATCATTTTTTTCCCATATTTCGGTCGATTTCAAAAAATGCCGGATGGCTTGGTCATAGTCGTCATTGTAGTAATAAATACTCCCCATCGTAGAATAAGTATTGGCTAATCCTTCGCTATTCATTTTCTTTTCAAAAATATCCAATGCCTTTTTAGCATAAGCTATGGCTTCAATATATTTGCCTAGTTTTCTTAAATTAGTCGAAAGGGTGTTGTAATTTTCAGCTATGGCAACACTATCCTGTAGTAAACTATCAATTTCAAGTCTTTTCAATGCTATTTCAATGGTTTTTTCAAACTCAGATTGAGTGAAATAGGCATAAGCTAACTGTTCGTAAATTTTACTGAGCAGCTTATATTCTTTCCATTTTTGTGCAAAAACCACTAAACCAGTTAATACTTCTTTGGAGTCTTCATATCTGTCCAATTGCTTCATACATTCACTCTGCCTTATCCCAACTTGAATAAACTTCGTAGTTTCCTCCTCATTTTTATAAATATCAATTGCTTTATCAAAAAAATGGATGGCGCTGTCACAGTTATTGGAGTGAATGTAAACTTCGCCTAAAGCAACCCATGCATCTGCTTGCATTATTGTGTTTTTTGATTGAGTGGCAACCACCAATGCTTCTTGGGCGTATTGCAATGCTAATGGAATGCTATCATTCAAAAAACATTCCGATAATTGAATGTACAATTCTGTTTTTTGGTTGAGTGTTGCTTGATTCATCAAATGCAATAAACTGTCAACTTTCGTTGCATTTGTTGCTACCAAACTTAGCATCAAACTCAAGGTAATTAGAATTTTTTTCAAGCAACAACCTATTAAATTGAATGGTGAATATACTAAAAACGGGGATGTATTACAGCATTTAGGAACCTAAAATGTGATTTCTGAAACTATTTTCCAATAGCTTTTTGAAAACAATCGCGGCATATAGGCTCGTAAATATCTAATTCTCCTAACACCACAAGCTTGTCGTTTTCCGATAACCGGTGCGAATGGTGCGCCAAATCGCCACATTTTACACAAATAGCATGAACCTTGGTAACATATTCGGCTGTGGCCATTAATTTTGGAATGGGTCCAAAAGGATTCCCTCTGAAATCCATATCCAATCCGGCTACAATTACCCGAATGCCACGGTTTGCCAACTCATTACAAACCTCAACCAATCCATCATCAAAAAATTGGGCTTCATCAATCCCTACCACTTCAACATCGGTTGCTAAAAGTAAAATAGTTCGTGGGCTATCAACCGGCGTTGACATTATCGCATTTTCGTCGTGCGAAACTACTTGAACTTCGGAATAGCGGGTATCAATTTTAGGTTTAAAAATCTCCACTTTCTGTTTAGCAATTTTTGCCCGCTTCATACGGCGAATCAGCTCCTCGGTTTTACCTGAAAACATAGAACCGCAAACTACTTCAATCCATCCTTTTTTTACTATTTTGTTGTTCTTTTCAAGAAACATGGTTATATTTTTGCCTTATTGTGTTTGAAATACAGTATTTAGTGTCAGTAAGAAAGTATTCACAATTATACTTAAATTATTTTTAGGCACGTTTAATACAATGATTACTTTTGCAAATAAAAAACAATCCCGGGTTATGAATAAGAAAAGTCTGGTAAAAATCATCAACAAAGAATTAACAATTCTAACGGATATTGTAAGTGAGTTTTCGAAAGAAGGCGAAATTCCTGCGTTTGAGGTGGATATGGCACTATCGAAAACAAAAGATATATATGGCCAATTGTTGCTTTTAAAGAAAAATGACGATTCCATTACCATTCCTGTTGCAAACGATTTGGACGAGTTGCCATTGAGTCCTGCAATTGCTAAAATAATAGTATCCGATAACCGTGAAACCAAAAATCACGATGTAAAATCCACTGCTGAAGTAATTGAATTAGTGGAAATTAATACGGTTAAAGATATAATAGATTCGACAATTCAAAATACAGAGCCCGAAATAGAACTGGCTGAAATAGAACCAAATTCAATTCAACCAATACAAGAAATAATTGCACCAGTAATTGATTCTGAACCGGTTTTAACGGATACCTTCCATGAAACCATTGTTCCTGAAGAACCCATACTAATATTGCCCGAAGATTCAATGGAAGTTGCCGCTTATTCTAGCGAATCGCTGAATGAAATAACCACTCCTGAACCCCACAATAATGAGGAAAAGCAGCTTGACGGCTCGATGCCATCTGATTTGCCCCAAAAGGAAGAACCCGCCTCGGATGAAAAGGATTCTCATAAAAAATCGGGAATCGTTGCAGATAAGTTTCAGAAGCTAACTCCCTCATTAAACGATACGTTAATAGGGATAAAAAACAATAAAAATCTGGCTTCCGCGCTGAAAGACAGTCCTATCCGAAACTTAAAATCGGCCATAAAGCTCAACGATCGCATTTGGTTTACCAATGAATTGTTTAATAAAAATAAAATGCAATTCGAAAAAACGATAGATGTACTCAATCAGTCGTCCGATTTGGACGAAGCGTTAGCTTATTTGTTCACCAACTTTACTTGGGATCAAAAACAAAAAAGTACCATAAGTTTTCTGGAATTGGTTTTCCGCCGTTTTGCCCATTAATTGATTACGTATGCCCAAACTTTATATTGTTCCCACGCCCATCGGTAATCTTGAAGATATAACGCTCAGGGCTTTGAATGTGCTGCGCTCGGTTGATTTTATACTTGCCGAAGATACCCGTACCACCGGCTTTTTATTGAAACATTTTGAGATACAAAGCAAATTATTTCCTTATCATAAATTTAACGAGCACAAACAGCTCGAAAATTTGATCCAACGCATTGCTGCAAGCAATTCAGTAGCTTTGACCAGCGATGCCGGAACACCAGGCATTTCCGACCCGGGCTATTTAATTGTGAAACACTGCATCGAAAAGGAGATTGATGTTGAATGTCTGCCCGGAGCAACAGCATTAATTCCAGCAATAGTCAATTCCGGGTTACCCAACGACCGTTTTACTTTTGAAGGTTTTTTGCCACAGAAAAAAGGCCGTCAAAAAAGAATTGAGGGGCTGGTATTTGAACCCAGAACAATGGTGTTTTATGAATCACCCCATAGGCTTATTAAAACACTTCAGCAATTAAAAGACTTTTTTAAAGAGGAGCGGAATGTATGTGTAAGCCGGGAGCTTTCGAAATTGCACGAAGAAAACTATCGGGGAACTTTTTCGCAAGCCATTGAACATTTTTCACAAAAAACCATAAAAGGTGAAATTGTTCTTGTTGTAGAAGGTTTTAATAATAAGACCCAAATTGAGCGATTTGGAAGGGCAAATCACTCAATCGACTAAGAAATTGTAAGTAATTTACTTTATGCTGTCCATTTGTTTGGTATGTTGTAACAATTTCTAGGTCGGGGTTATACCTAAGTAAAGCGTTTTTTCCCCCGAGGACTCGGGGTCAAATCGCTCAACTTAGGTAAAAAATAAAAAGAAGATATTCTGGAATAAAATGTATATTTGAATTGCAGGGTTTGATTCTGCAAAGGGGTGTTTTTTTAGGGTAAATATATGTATAAAGTAGTTATTGTTGATGATGAGCAAGATGCCATTGAATCAATAAAATTAATTATTCAAGAGCATTTTTCCGATATTGTTATTAGTGGAACCGCAAACTCTGCTAATGAGGCTATTAAACTAATTCCAACCGTTGAACCGGATATTGTTTTTTTGGATATTGAAATGCCCGGAGGAACTGGTTTCGATGTACTTGAAGGACTTCCTAACCGGAACTTCAACGTAATTTTTGTAACTGCTTACAACCAATATGCCATAAAAGCCTTTAAATATTCAGCCTTAGATTACATCTTAAAGCCTATTGATATTGACGAACTGGTTACCGCTGTGTCAAAAATCCACCGTTCAAATACCAATCAAAAAGTGGAAGACAAAATAAACCTTTTGCTCGACAATGTTAAAAACAGTAAGCCGGACAAAATTGCCCTTTCCACTTCGGAAAGTATTGAATTTGTTAATATATCGGACATTGTGCAGATATTAGCCGAAGGAAGTTATTCCACGTTAAAATTTTTGGATCAAACAGAATTGGTGGTTTCAAAAAATTTGGGCGAATTTGAGAGTTTACTGGAAGATCATCCTTTTTACCGGCCTCACCAATCGCACCTTATAAACTTGCTTCATGTAAAAAAAATTAACCGCTTAGGGAATGAAATAATTATGGATGATGGTTCTGTTGCTTTCCTTTCCCGCAGGAAGAAGAACCAATTTCTGGAAATTATGTCCACCATGGTACAACATAAAAAGTAGCACAGTCAGGCAATGCAATTATACCGCATTTGAAGTCATTTCATCCATTTGTGAAAATGTTCGCACCAAATATACATTCACAAAATCTTTAAAATTGGTTTATCGTAATATTGCAATCAATTAATACCTTAAAATGATTGCATCATGGGTTTTTCATCTTCCTTATCGAGTTATTCCATTTCACAATTAGAGGTTTCGAAAGTAGCCCGAGCTATTGGTCATCCTGCACGAATTGCCATTCTAGAACTTCTATTCAAGAAGGATTGCACCTGCAATGACCTGGTTAGCCAATTGCCTTTGGCGCAATCTACCGTATCGCAGCACTTAAAAGAATTAAGGAAAGTACGTTTGATTCATGGATTGGATATGCCCCCAAAAACTATTTATTCGCTAAATAAACAAGCTTATTCGCAAGTTCAAGTTTTATTAAATAGTTTTTTTCAATGTTAGTTGGTTAGTTGTTGTAAAAAAAAGAGGTTACTTTAAATGGTAACCTCTTTTTTTTTATTACGGTTTGTAAAGTTATAAAAAACCCTCGCTACCCATTGCTGCCGCACGAGTCCCCTCGTTTGGCTTAAAAAATTATTAAGTTTATTCTGTAATGCCATATATTGGTAAAATAGAAAACTGCAAGCCACGCGATGCAACTTAACGAACTTAGCGAAGCGTTTTCATGTGCGATGGCGAATAACAAAGTGATTTCACCGGAATTTCTAAGAAGTACTATTTGCTAAGCTCTATAATTAAAGCCGATTTAGCCGGCACTTCAATCAAATCAAGGGTTTCATACACTGTTCCGGTTATTACTTCTTTACCCGAATGAAATCCATTCAGTATTTCCTTAAACCGTTCTGTTTTTAAACTTTTGGAGTTCGTGTCGCTATTGTTTAAAACAATCATCACTGCCTGATTATCGGTATAACGGAAGGTAACATAAACCCCATCATCGGGCAGAAAATGCTTCAATTTACCAGTATGTATTGTTTCACTATTTTTACGCCAATTCAATAATTTTTTAACATACTGGTAAGCATCCAATTGTTCGGCAGTCAATCCTGTTTGAGTGAAAGCGTTGATGGTATCACCTGCCCAACCACCCGGAAAATCCTTTCGGATGAATCCGTGTCCCTGGTTTTCTTTACCCTCCATTAGTATTTCGGTTCCATAATAAATCTGAGGAATGCCCCGCGTAGTCAACAAAAAGGATAACCCCATTTTAAACTTGTCCAGGTCTTTGCCAACCGACTCATAAAACCGGTTTAAATCGTGATTATCGGCAAAAACAAGCAGATTTTGTGAATTGGAATAGGTGAAATCTTGCGCAAGTATATTGTACAGCTTGGCCATTCCTTCGCTCCATCCTTCACGTTCATTGAATGCTTCGTTTAACGCTCCATGCATCGGGAAATCGGTTACACTATTCATGTGCGAATCGTATCCATCTTTGTTTTTAGCACCTCCTTGGAAATAAGCTGTAATGGGTATTTGCTGAATCCAAGCTTCACCCACAATGTTTAACGTTGGGTATTGTGCCATAACTGCTTTTGCCCACTCAGCTATAAATTCCTTGTATGGATACGGTTGTGTATCAATACGAAGGCCATCAAGCCCTGCAAATTCAATCCACCAGATGGTATTTTGAATTAGATAGGTTGCCAAGTAAGGATTGCGCTGATCCAAATCGGGCATATTGGTATCGAACCAGCCGGTTAGCATTTGGTTTTTATCGTATTCTGAAGAATATGGATCAGAAACTACCGGTGCCCTGAAATTGGAACGGAAATAGGAATTATGCTGATGTATCCAGTTGCTCATGGGCATATCTTTGATAAACCAATGACCACTTCCACAATGGTTAAATATCATGTCCATGATGATTTTCAACTGTTTTTGGTGAGCCAAATCAACCAATTCAACAAATTGCCCGTTGGTTCCATACCTTGGATCCACTTTATAGAAGTCCGATATGGCATATCCGTGGTAGGTAGTTTCTTCCTGATTATTCTCTAAAAACGGATTCATCCACAGTGCAGTAAAGCCGGTTTCAGTTATGTAATCCAAATGATTGATTACACCTTGCAAATCTCCACCATGTCGTCCATTGGGGTTTTGCCGGTTGGCTTTTTCAAGGGTATTAATCGTTGAATCGTTTCCCGGATTACCGTTTGAAAACCGGTCGGGCATTAATAGATAAATAACATCGGAAGCATTGAAACCATTATGAATATTGGGCTTAGTATTCCGGCCTTTTAATTCATATTCATACTGAGCCACCTTTTTTTTGCCTTCTTTAAATTCAATAGTGAATTTTCCGGGTTGTGTTTCGGCACCAATCATGAGGTCAATAAATAAATAATTGGGATTCTCCACTTTATGGATTTCCTTCACTTGCACCCCTTGATAATTAAGCGTGGGTTGGGTAAGAGAGATATTCTCGCCATAAACCAGCAGTTGCAAATTGGGGTTATTCATCCCAACCCACCAGTTCATGGGTTCAATACGCTGCAAGGTTATTTTTGCTTGTAAATTAAAGGCAAAAGCAATAAAAACAACTAAATAAAAGGTAACTCGTTTCATAAAGATTTTTTAAGTGCCGATTCTAACTCAATAAATGAAATTAATTATTCTTGGTTAAAACCAAATATCCCCAAGGTTCCAATTTAAAAATTCTGTCGCTGCTTAGGGCTATATTCTCCTGAGTAAATAATGACGTGTAATTACCTTTTATCTTTTCATTCTGTAAGGAAACGTTTTTTTCATTTGCCGATAAATTCAAAATCACCACTACTTGATCCTCGTCTTTACTGCGGCTAAATGAGTAAATACTTGAGTCGCTAGTAGCAATCCGTTCAAAAGAACCTCCGCTGTTCCCATTCCAAAGGGCTTTATGGTCGTGCTTCAAGGTCAGTAATTTTTTATAAAAATCCTGATATTCATAATTTTTCCAATCAATGATATCTTTTTCAAAAAAACTAAGACGCTTCTCCAATTTTGCTTCCTGACCTGAATAAATAAGTGGCATACCGGGTACTGTTGCCGCCAATACAGCCATGGTTTGCGCAGCTGATCCCATCCGTTCGAATTCGGTTCCACTCCATGAATTTTCATCGTGGTTCGATGTGAAATACATGTAATAATCATCCGCATCGTACAAGGAATCAATTTTTGCAAAATATGCATCCAAAGCAGAAACTTCTTTCTTTCCCTGGGCAATTTGATTCATAATATGGTGAAAATCCCAACCATAAACCATATCAAAGGCGCACATTGCTTCATTCGATTCCCATTCTGCCAGCATAAATACTGGTTTAATTGAGTCCAAACGAATTCGTACCGATGACCAAAAATCAATAGGAACCATACCAGCCACATCGCAGCGATAGCCATCGATGTTTGCTTCATTAACCCAAAATTCCAAGCTCTGTGTCATATATTCCCTAAGCTCAGGCACGTCATAATTCAGGTCAGCCACATCGGTCCAATCGGCTACCGGAGCTACTATTATTCCTAATGAATCGCGGGTGTACCAATTGGGGTGCGATTGTATCAACCAATTATCCCATGATGTATGATTGGCAACCCAATCAATAATTACATACATTCCCAATTCATGTGCAGCATCTACTAATTGTTTAAAATCGTCGATGGTTCCATATTCTGGATTTACTTTTTGGTAATCTTTTACGGCATAATAACTTCCTAAAGATCCCTTTCGGTTAATTTCGCCTATGGGATGAATGGGCATAATCCAAAGTATATCAACACCCATTTCTTTTAAACGGGGCATTTCTTTTTCAAAAGCGGCAAAAGTCCCTTCTTTAGTGTATTGGCGCACATTTACCTCGTAAATAGTAGCATTTTTTACCCAATCGGCATGGGTATAAACTTTGCTGCTTTTGGCAACATTTTGTTCTGTTGATGCCTTTGGGGCAGGTGATGCACAAGAACCTAGTAACAAGGCACTCAACCAAATTAGAAAAATGTAAGAGAAAGCTTTCATAGGAATACTTTTTTAGTTAATTGTTTATTAAAATTTTATCGTTTGAACCAATCAGGTATTCTTTACCAAAAATAATCAAGGGAACTTGAATCGCGCTAAAATTCTGAACTTCCACCCTTTCTTTAAAGGCATTTATTTTAAGTACGCTTCCACGGAACCTGATTTTAAATGAAAAACTATCCCAATCTTTTGGTGTTCTTGGGTTCAGATGTATTTTTCCGTTAAAAACCCTAAAGCCACCAAACCCATGAACTACTGACATCCAGGTACCAGCCATGGAGGTAATATGCAATCCCTCGCCCACTTCACAATTATAATCATCTAAATCGAGCCTCGATGTGCGCAAATATAATTCGTACGCTTTTTCCATTTTATTCAATTTAGCGGCCAAAATGGAGTGCACACAAGGCGAAAGCGATGATTCATGCAAAGTACGTGATTCGTAAAACTCAAAATTCCTTTCAATGGTATCTATATCGAATTTATCCTCGAACAAATAAATTCCCTGCAACGTATCGGCTTGTTTAATAAAGCATGAGCGGAGAATACGGTCCCACGACCATTTTTGATTAATCGGTCGTTGTTTGGGGTCTAAATCTTTTACCAAAATCTGCTCCTTATTCAGGTAATTATCTTGCTGTAAAAACACACCCAACTCCTTACTTTCAGGAAAATGCATTTTTTGAGATATTTCATTCCAACATTTGGTTTCTTCCATTTCGTTAAAACCAATTTTAGCCGACATGGTCGTGTATTTCGTTGGGTCGCTATTCTTTACCATTTCAATAGCTTCGCATGTGTAGTCCATACACCAGCATGCCAGTTTGTTGGTGTACCAGTTATTATCCACATTATTCTCGTATTCATTGGGCCCGGTAACACCCAACATCACAAACTTATTCAAACGCTCCGACCAAGTGATACGCTGACTCCAAAACCTGCTTATTCCAATTAAAAGTTCAAGTCCAAAATCGTTCAAGTAACCCTTGTCACCAGTGTAGTTAATGTAATTATAAACAGCAAAAGCAATGGCTCCGTTCCGGTGAATTTCCTCAAAGGTAATTTCCCATTCGTTATGACATTCTTCGCCATTCATGGTTACCATCGGAAAAAGTGCCGACCCATGATTGAATCCCAACTTGGTGGCATTTTCAATGGCTTTTTCCAACTGTTTGTACCTGTAAAGTAATAAGTTTCGGGCGACGTGCTTGTCGGCTGTTGCCAAATAAAACGGCAAACAATACGCTTCGGTATCCCAATAGGTGCTGCCTCCGTATTTTTCGCCGGTAAAGCCTTTTGGCCCAATGTTTAGCCTTTCGTCTTCGCCGGTATAGGTTTGGTTTAATTGAAAAATATTGAACCGTATGGCTTGCTGAGCAGATACATCGCCTTCAATGGTAATATCGCTTTGTTCCCATTTGGCTACCCATGCCTCTTTTTGCTCTAGTAAAAGTTGGTTAAAATGCTTGTTTTGAGCTTTTGTCAATTCGTTTTTAGCAACTGGAGCCAGTTCTTTTTCAGGATGATTAAACGAAGAAATATTGGTGGCAAACTTATAGATAACCAACTCATCACCTTCAGCTATGTCAATCGTAACTTGACAAGCAGCATACTTTTCTTTAATGGTATTGATCGGGTTAACTGATATTAATTTGCCGTTTTTCCAGATTTCAAATACCATTCCAGTAGCCACTACAAATCCGGTTTTTTTGGTACGGGCTATTACCATTGCACTATTACCAACCGATTCCTGAGAAACCTCTTCCCAAAATTTTTCGTCGTAGTTTGAATCTTCATTTACTACATCGGCATCAATGTATGGAGTAAGTGTAATTATGCCTGTAAAATTATCAGCAATAAGGGTATAGCGGATAGCTCCCAAATTATCGTCAACAATGCTCAAGAAACGACGGGTATCTATGCGGATTTCATTGCCGTTGTTCATAGTTGCCTGAAAGGATCTAGAAAGATAACCTTCGTGCATATTAAGTACCCTTCTAAAATCGTCTATTTTGTTTTTTGCTAAATCAAGTTCTTCACCGTTCACTTGAACGTTAATTCCAATCCAATTGGCAGCATTGAGTACTTGGCAAAATATTCGGGATATCCGTTTTTCCACCAACCCACTTTGGTTTTGTCGGGATAATAGACTCCGGCGATATAATTTCCTTGTAAGGTTTTTCCGGAATACTGTTCTTCAAAATTTGCCCGTTGGCCCATTCGGCCATTCCCAATGCTAAATATACTTTCCGAAGAAGGTACGTTTTCGGCTGAAAACCCCTCTTCAATAATGTTCCATTTATCAGGTTTGATGTATCTATTCATGTAAATAATTTTAAATGGTGATCCTTCAGTTCGCTATAACTCAAATACACCAAATAATTATTCGTAACTACTCACTTATCCCAAAATAAGTTTTAAAAAATGGAGAGCAACCTTATTCCCCCAAATAATCCCATGAAATCCTTAAACTTCGTGAGTGGTTGCTCCCCTAAATAGTGTCTTTAAGAAAACGCCAATAACTGCGTTACGTTTGCCGCAAAAATGGTCATTTACGAAAAGTAAATTCCCAGTTTCGTGGCTTCACAAGCCTTGTTCTTGACGTTTTCTTTAAAGCCACTTAAAAATGATGAGTTTTCTTACTGATGCTAAACATCAAAATTTCAATTTTTCCAAATTCATTTCAAAAAGACCAGGAATCACAATATTTGCTTTACCAAGCACAGCTTTACTGCCTATTCCTACGCAGTACATGCCCGCATTTAAAGCGGCTTCTACCCCTGCTTCGGCATCTTCAAATACTACACATTCGCTGGGTGGCACATTCAAACCTTTGGCTCCAAGCAGAAAAACTTCGGGATCAGGTTTGGCTTTTGAGGTTTTTGTACCATCAACAATTACATCGAACCAATGGGTTAAATTGGTTTTTTGCAAAATGTACCCGGCATTTTTACTTGCTGAACCCAAGGCCATTTTAATTCCTTTGGCTTTTAACTGGTTAAAAAAATCGAGCACTCCCGGCAACACTTCATCGGGCGTCATTTTATCGATATATTCCGTGTACCAGCTATTCTTTTTCTCGGCAAACGCCAATTTTTCTTCATTTGTAAAGGTCAGTCCACCTATCTCCAACAGAATAGTTAAAGAATCGATGCGGCTCACCCCTTTCAGACGCTCATTATCATGTACAGTAAAATCGAAGCCCAATTCATTCGCCAGCCTTTTCCAAGCCAGATAATGATACTTTGCCGTATCTACCACAACCCCATCTAAATCAAAAATACAGGCTTTAATTATTCCCATCTAAAAAGTAGAATTTATTCTGTTATTGTTTTAGCCGATTTTACAAAGGATACAGCTGCCGCCCCCAAAAGCATGCATACTCCACTCAAAACCAGAATATAAATGGCTTGCTCGTGAAAGAAGTATTTTAAAATTGCTCCGGCAAGAAAACCGCTTATAATTTGAGGACCTGCAATGGTAAAATTAAATATGCCCATATAAACGCCCATTTTATCGGCTGGTACTGAATCGGATAGAATAGCATAAGGCATTGCAAGAATACCTGCCCAAGCTATACCTACTCCAATCATTGGAATAAATAACAGGTATTGATTGGTAATTCCTAACATGGAAATATATCCAATACCACCTGCTATCAAAGCAAACGAATAGGTAGTTTTTCTGCCAAATTTATGCGCTAAGCGAGGCATAAGAATTGAAAAAATGGCGGCAAACAAACTATAGGCTCCAAAAAGGAGACCTACCCAGTTTCCTGCAGCATTGTAGGCATCTGATGATCTATCATCGACAGGGCAGCCCCAAACATGCTGAGCTACAGCTGAGGTGGTATAAACCCACATTAAATACAAAGCAAACCATGAAAAAAACTGAACGATGGCTAATTGATACATCGCTTTGGGAGCATGGCTTATAAGGCGGAAAAAACCCATAATTCCTTTGAATTTAGGATCAGCTACGGCATTTTTATCCAAACCTTTATATTCAGCGTATTCTTCGGGAGGATATTCTTTGGTTCTGAAAACTGTCCAAACAACTGACAACAGCAACATGCTGCCTCCAATGTAAAACGACCAGATAACAGAAGGTGGAACTTGCCCACTTGGAGCTGTATTTTGAACACCTAACATATTGGTTAAAACAAAGGGTAATATAGAACCCAAAACAGCTCCTGTGTTAATCAAAAAACTCTGGATTGAATATCCTAAAGTCCGCTGATCGGTTGAAACCATATCTGCTACCAATGCCCTAAAAGGCTGCATGGTAATATTAAACGACCCATCCATTAAGGCAAACATAATGGCACCAAAAATAAGGGGTGGCATTAAGGCAACTACCATACCAGCATTAGGCATTAAAAACATGGCAAAAGCCGCAATTAGGGCTCCTCCTAATAAGTAAGGACCTCTCCTACCGAACCGATTCCAAGTACGATCGCTGGCAGAACCTACAATAGGTTGCACAATGAGTCCCATAACCGGCGCAGCAAGCCAAAATAATGACAGACTGTGCAAGTCGGCACCTAAGTTTGATAAAATACGGCTTACATTCGCGCTTTGCAGAGCAAATCCCATTTGTATGCCCAAAAATCCGAAACTCACATTCCAGATTTGCCAAAAATTTAGTTTTGGTTGCTTTTTCATTATATATAATAATAAGGAATGAACATGATTACAACTCGCTATAATTCAATCATGCTTAAAAGGAAAGACAAGGCAAATTAAAAGAAAAAACAATTGAAACCCAAATCTTTAAAATTGAAAAAACGAATTTTCCCTTGAAAGCGCTATTTAAAACGGTTGCGACGGAAGTATAAGAATTGCGGATTGTGGATTTGAGATTGCGGAATCAAAAGAATTGTGGATTTGTGATTGTGGAATCAAAAGAATTGTGGATTGAGCAAACCCATAACAAGAATTCCAAGATTATCGGCAAATCCGAAATCCGAAATATTGTCAGAATATCACTTTTAAACGTTACTAATTAACCTCCCGTCGATTCTCTCTCAATTAAATTTGTAGGTATGACCTTTGTAACTGGTGAGTAATTGGTTATGGTTTCGTTTATCCGGCTAAGTAAGAGCAATGCTGCTTCTTTTCCCATTTCAAAGCCATGTTGGTCAACAGTTGTTAGGGTTGGATCGGTAACATACGCAACAAATCCATCGGAAAATCCAACCACCTTAACATCTTCTGGAACTCGGAACCCAAATTGTTTCACCACTTTTAAAACTCCGGAGGCAGTTAAATCATTTACGGCAAATACCCCATCGGGACGAACCTCCGACTCATAAACATTTCGCATTACAACCAAGGCTTCTTCCCGGTTATCACATTTAATAATGAGGCTTTCGTCAATGGGTATTCCATGTTTTTTTAATGCTTTAACATATCCTTCTTTACGCTTTTGGCCAATAATTAGGTTTTGAGGTGCTGCTAAGTGAATAATTTTCCGGCACCCTTTTAGAATTAAATGTTCGGTCGCTTTAAAAGCACCTTCCAAATCATCAATTATAACTTTATCGGTATTCACTTCAGAAACCGCCCTATCAAAAAACACTAAGGGAATGTTGTTATCTAAAAGCTCTTTAAAGTGAGTAAAATCGGTAGTATCTTTCGAAACTGAGGCAAGAATACCGTCAACCCTAGCCGATGTTAGTGTTTGGATACTGGTAATTTCTCTCTCTTCATTTTCATCGCTTTGGCAAATCAGCACATTGTATCCGGCATCGTTGGCCACATGTTCTATTCCGCTTATGACGCTTGAAAAGAAAAAATGTACCACCTTCGGAATTACTACTCCTATCATGTGCGTTTTACTGCTGCGCAACGACAGTGCCACTGCATTGGGTTTATAATGGTATTTCTCTGCCAATTCCCGGACAGAATCCTTAGTTTTTTGGCTTATATCGGGATGGTTTTTCATGGCCCTTGAAACGGTACTTGGCGAAATTCCCAGTTCCCGGGCTATATCTTTAATGGTAATCTGACTCTTTCGTTCCATGTAAAATCTACTTTAAAATCAATAGCAAAATTAATATTTTAGTTGAGCCTTAACGGATAAAGCTCAGAATTTGTTTGTTAGGAATTTTTTATGCTTTACAACATTCGAAACCGATTGCGGAATCAAAATTAAAAAAGTATATTGTACTTTTATTTTTTATAACTTAAAAACCTTACTAGATTTACAGTCGCTAAATCAAATCAACAGCTTAAATTAGAGAGACAAACAGATAAATTAACTAAATTAACTTAAGCATTATGGTAAGAAAAATACTTACGCTTTTCGCTATTTTCCTGCTGTCGGGTGCTGCATTATATGCCCAATCCGGAAGTTTGCAAGGAAAAATTGTTGATGAAAATGGTCAGCCCTTAATTGGTGCAAACGTTGTCGTAAAAGGAACAACGAATGGAACCATTACTAACATCGATGGAATCTATCTAATTCAGAAAGTACCTGTAGGTACGCAAACCATCCTAAGTTCATTTATAGGGTTTGCAAACATTGAACAAACCGTTGTAATTGAAGACGGTAAAACCACCACGTTGGATTTCACCCTAATTGAGGACATTACCTCATTGGATGAGTTGGTCGTAATTGGTTACGGTACCGTAAAAAAGTCAGATGCAACGGGCTCCGTTGTGGCTATTAAATCGGAAGATTTTAATAAAGGAGCTTTAGCCACCCCTGACCAGTTGATTACCGGTAAAATTGCCGGAGTTCAAATAACATCTGGTGGTGGTGCACCCGGTTCTGGGCAAACCATCCGCATTCGTGGCGGTGCTTCACTGAATGCCAGTAACGATCCCTTGATTGTAATTGATGGAGTTCCAATGGATAATACCAGCATTAGTGGATTAGCCAACCCGCTTTCTACTATTAACCCGAACGACATTGAATCAATGACCGTTCTAAAAGACGCCTCAGCTACTGCTATATATGGTTCTAGGGCATCCAACGGGGTTATAATTTTAACCACAAAAAAAGGAAAAGCAGGATCGAAATTGAAAGTGGAATATCAAGGAAATGTTTCTTTTTATAACGTTCCTAAAACAATTTCTGTTTTAAATGGCGACGAATTTCGTGCAGCCATAAATGAGAATTATACCGATACCATTATTACTAACTTGTTGGGAACTGCCAACACCGATTGGCAGAAAGAAGTTTTTGAAAACTCTATGGGAACCGAGCATAACTTAAGTTTATCGGGAGCATACAAATTTTTACCCTATCACATTTCTGGAGGTTGGTACAAACAAGACGGAATTCTAAAAACGGGATCAGTAGATCGTAAATCAATTAGTGCATCATTAAATCCAACACTCTTTGACGAGCATTTGAAAGTTAATGTGAACGCTAAAGCATCGTTTAACCATAGCAAGTTTGCCGATGAAGGCGCCATAGGAGCTGCTGTTCAAATGGATCCATCGCAACCGGTTTATTTAAATGATACTACTTTTTGGACTTGGGCCAAAGGGGGACAGGGAACCAGAAACCCAGCATCATTATTGGAATATACCGACGATCAAGCAGATATAAATCGTTTTATTGGTAATGTTCAGTTAGACTATAAATTTCATTTTTTACCGGAATTAAAAGCCAACCTAAATTTAGGTTACGATGGTTCAAATAGCGAGGGTTCAAAGATTGTTGACTCCTTAGCTTCATTTTCATACAATCCGGAAACAGGAAATGGTTCTTATAATGCATACACACAGGAAAAAAAGAACAAGCTGTTGGATTTTTACTTACAATACTCCAAAGATTTGGAATCAATCGACAGCTATTTTGATGTTATGGGTGGCTATTCTTATCAAAATTTCTATAGCACCAAATGGAATGTAACCAGAACCTTAACAAACGGAACAAACCATAATTATCCTGACACCACAACCTTTCCAAAAGATTATCCTACGGAATATACCTTGCTGTCGTTTTTTGGAAGAATGAACTATAATTTTAAAAGCCGTTATTTATTAACGGTGACGGTTCGTAACGACCAATCATCGAGGTTTTCAAAAGAAACAAGAAGCGGGATTTTTCCAGCGGTAGGCTTTGCCTGGAATCTAAAAAAAGAAAGCTTTTTGGAAAACAACGATTTGTTTTCACAAATGAAATTGAGGGCAGGATGGGGAGTGACTGGGCAACAAAATATTGTTGATGATAATAATTACCCTTATCAACCGAATTATTCATTAAGCACTCCCACTGCTTCATATCTATTAGGGGATACTTATTATCAAGCCTTCCGTCCTTCGGCTTATGATGCCATTATTAAATGGGAAGAAACTTCGACTACGAATTTCGGGCTTGACTAAGGATTCTTAAACGAAAGGGTTTTTGGTAGTATTGATTTGTATTATAAAGAGTCAAAGGATTTGATAAATAAAATTCCTGTTCCAGCGGGCGCCAACTTTTCAAATTATCTGACTACCAATATCGGTGATATGGAAAATAAAGGTGTTGAGTTTAGTATAACCGGACGCCCAATTTCAACCGATGATATGTTTTGGGAAATTGGCTTTAACTGCACCTACAACAAAAATGAAATTACCAAACTAACAGCTTATGATGATCCTAGCTATTTGGGAGTTTATACTGGAGGTATTTCTGGGGGTGTTGGAACAAACATTCAAATCCATTCGGTAGGTTATCCAGCCAATTCATTCTTTGTTTACGAACAAGTATATGATGAAAATGGCAAGCCTATTGAGGATTTATATGTTGATTACGATGGTGATGGCCAAAAATCAGAAGGTGACAGACGTCAATTTAAAGACCCAAATGCTGATTTTTATTTAGGTATTAACTCTCGTTTTGACTATCAAAACTGGACATTCTCTTTCGCCGGTAGGGCTCAATTTGGAAATTATGTGTATAATAACATTAGTTCCAATAACGGAGAATTAAGTAGATTGTATCGTCCAGAAGGAAACTACTTATCAAACATTACTTCCGATGCCTTTGATGTAAACTTTACTGCACCACAATACATCTCAGATTATTACGTGCAAAATGCTTCTTTCTTCCGAATGGATAATATCAACTTAAGTTATCGTTTCGAAAATGTTATGGGGAGTAAAACTAATTTATCATTAATGGCAACCATAAACAATGCTTTTGTATTAACCAAATACCAAGGATTGGATCCGGAAGTGAAAGATGGGATTGATAATAATATGTATCCAAGACCACGTGTATTTATGTTTGGTGTTAATTTCCAATTTTAATTTTTAAAGAAAATAAATATGAAAAAGAGATATAGTTTACTGCTGTTTTTTACAGGAACCATTCTACTGCTTCCATCCTGCTTGGATGATTTGGACACTGTTCCTTTGGATGATACCGTTTTATCATCGGAAAAAATATATAAAGACCCTAACAATTACGTGAATGTACTAGCTAAATGCTACATGGGATTAGCTGTAGGAGGTAATGAAGGTGGTGATGGAAGTTCTGATATCAGCGGAATTGACGGTGGTTTTAGCCAATATTTGCGGCAATTATGGTACCATCAGGAATTAACTACCGATGAAGCTATTATTACTTGGAACGACCAAACGATAAAAGATTTGCATTACCAAACCTGGACTCCATCCGATCCATTTGTGACTGCAATGTATTATCGGGTAATGTTTCAGGCAACCATGTGCAATGAGCTTATTCGGAATACTTCCCCCTCGAAATTAGACGAAAGAGGAATTGGAAGTCAATATCGTGAAACATTTGCTGTATATCAGGCTGAAGCACGATTTTTAAGGGCTCTGAGTTACTGGCATGGTTTGGATATGTTCCGTAAATTGCCTTTTGTAACTGAAAATGACGCAATTGGCGCTATTTTTCCAGAACAAAAAGATGCCAATTTTATGTTTCAATATATTGAAAGCGAATTAATTGCCATTACCGATGGTCAAGGTGGTGACGATTTATTGGATGCACGTACCAACGAGTATGCCCGAGCCGATAAAGCAGCTGCTTATATGTTGTTGGCTAAATTGTATCTGAACGCTGAAGTATATATTGGTGAAAATAAGTATGTTGAGTGTATTACTACCCTTGAAAAAGTATTAGGAGCCGGTTATACCTTAGAACCTAAATTCACAAACTTGTTCAGAACTGACAATAACAATTCCGATGAAGTAATTTTCCCTATAGCTTTCGATGGATTGAAAACCCAAACCTGGGGTGGTACCACCATATTAGTGCATGCTGCCATTGGAGGTTTAATGGGTACTGATGCCGACGGAAAAGCCAATACCGATTCAATGAAAGCGAACTATGGTGTTGGTGGCGGTTGGGGTGGTTTACGCACTACAAAAGAAGTAGTTGCCAAATTTGGTGATATTACAACAACTAATGACAGCCGTTCCATTTTCTTTACCAATGGTCAAAATCTGGAAATTGAAAATGTAGGACTCTTCACTGATGGGTATGCAGTGCCTAAATTTTTAAACTTGTCAAGTACAGGAGCATCCGGTCAACACAACGATTATGTGGATACTGATTTTCCTATGTTCCGTTTAGCTGATGCCTATTTAATGTATGCCGAAGCCAATCTACGCGGTGGTGGTGGAAGTGCTGCCACTGCTCTAAACTATGTTAATGAATTACGTCAAAGAGCTTATGGAGATAACTCAGGTGATATTACTAGCGGCCAATTAACACTCAATTTTATTCTCGACGAAAGATTAAAGGAATTGATGTGGGAAGGACACCGCCGTACCGATTTAGTGCGCTTTGGAAAATTTACCGGATCAAGTTATATATGGGCTTGGAAAGGTTTTGTAAAGGATGGAGCTGCTACAGATTCTTACCGCGATGTATTCCCTATTCCGGTAAACGACCTGAATGCGAATCCAAAATTGAAACAAAACGAAGGATATAATTAATAAAAACTTAGATATGAAAAATATAAAACTAGTTTTCCTTGCCGTCGTTAGCTTACTATTAGGTTACGCCTGCGAAGATGATAAAGAGTATAAGTCAATTAATATGACTGATGTAACTCCTGCTTCTATTATAACACCAACACTGGGTAGCAGCCATGAATTATTAGCAGCAGAAGGTACCACCGATTTTGAAACCTTTTCCTGGGCTCCTGCCGATTTTGGTCAAATCATTCCTCAAAAATATTCCCTTCAAATCGATCAAGAAGGGAATAGCTTTGCCAATGCCTTGGAATTAAGCAATACATTGGATTTGGATTATACCATAATGGTTGCCGATTTAAATCTAAAATTATGGGATTTTGGAATTACGTCTGGAGCTGCTGAGAACTTCGAAATAAGAGTAATAACCACAGTAAATAAACCTATTGTTGATACAAGTTACATCTCTGAAATTGTAAGTTTAACCATTAAACCTTTCGCTTATAACAAACCTAATATTTCATCTCCTTTGGATGGTTCCAGCTTTATTCTGGAATTTGATTCAACCGGAACCGTAGATTGGGAAACCATTACTTGGGATGCAGTAAATTATGGTTCAAGTTATTCCGTTAATTATATGCTTGAATTCGATAAAGCGGATAGCAACTTTGTAAATGCTGTTACTTTGGTGAATACATCAAAACTAAGTTACACAGCAAATGTGAAGAGTTTTAACGAAGCATTACTTAAAAGAGGTTTGGAACCTGGAACCGCTGAACCTATAGAATTTAGAGTAATTGCATCCATTGGTGGCATAAGTGGAGTTGTAACAAGCAATCTTACTACACTTAACATTACACCTTTTGCAGCTGAAATTCCCAGCGACGAAATTCCAGTTATCTATATGTTAGGCGGCGGCACATCGGCAGGTTGGGGAAATAATAATGGCAATATAGTTGCTTACTACCAACCTTCATCAGGCGCCGATTCAACTTTTACTGCGGTTGATAAATTGACACCTAATGGCGTTGATGGTTCTGATGGGTTAATAAAATTTGTACGATTCATTGGTATGTGGGCTCCACAATGGGGTACCGATGCAACAGGAACCAACACAGCCGGTCCATTAGTTTACCGACCTACTGAAGCAATTCCGGATCCAACGGCAATTCCTGGTCCTGCTGAGGCTGGAGACTATTTAGTTACAGCCAACATTGTTAGTTTGACTTATAAAATTGAAAAAGTGGCAGAAACGCTGCATTTAATTGGCGATGCAACCACAGCAGTTTGGGATAATACAAAAGCAATTCCGTTAACTAAAGACGCCCCCGGAGTTTTCACCATTGAAACTACGTTAAGCTCAACGGCTACCGAAGGGTTCAAGTTTTTAGTAAATCAAGGAGCATGGGAGCCGATGTATGGCCAAGATGGAAATGGAACTTGGGAAAAAGGTACTTTAACGTATCGTCCGGTTGGAGCACCTGATGTTAAATCAATTCCTCCTCCACCTACAACAGGCACTTACCTGATTGAAGTAAACTTTGCCAAAAACACCTATTTACTGACTAAAAAATAAACAGTAATACCGATCTTAATAAAAGGTGCCTCCCCAAAAGAGAGGCTACTGAAAAAGTCCCAAGTGTCAGAATGTTAATAAATTAGCAGTAAAATACAAGGTAAAAACTTGGTATTTTACTGCTTTTTTTGTATCTTAAGGGTCTAAAATAAAGATACTTATA
>JBAYKX010000022.1:0-77650 GCA_041664345.1 Salinivirgaceae bacterium | reverse complement strand
TTTAACCAGAAAAAATACACTTCACACTTAAAAAAAACTGGTAGATGAAGAATTGGTCTTCACCTGCCAGTTATCCTTTTATGGACTACATGAAATAATAGATACTTTTTCAGTGGCCTCTTAAAATCAGCGGCTTTTTTTTATGAAATATGAATGTTGGGTATTTATAACTTCAAAAAATTATTTTCCAAAGTTTTCAGGAATTAATATGGCAAGTACTTCGCCGGTTACACATACTTCACCACCGGTAATCAATCGGATTTCAGTAACAACTTTCCTTCCTTTAATCTCTTTAATAATGCCCCTCAATTCAAGCGCACCATCAATGGGTGTGGGTTTTTTATAGCTTACTTGTAAATTGCCAGTAACAAAACGTGGCGCATTGAATTCAGTTAATTCAATGCCTTGTTCTTTGGCGTAAGCCAATGCTGCTGAACCGGTTCCATGGCAATCAATGAGCGAGGCAAGCAATCCGCCATAAACAAAGCCCTCCATGGCTGTATGGTGTTTTTTTGGAGTATAAAAGCTCACGGTTTCATTTCCATCCCAATGGGTTTTAATTTGGTGTCCTTCCTTATTTAGCCTTCCACATCCGTAACAATGGGCAAACTCATTGGCGTAATAATCTTGAATTCCTTTTATTTTCATTTTTAATGTTTATAGTGGTAAAATAAAAAATCAATAGTTAAACAAACTTAACTCTAAAAGTATTCATTGCATAATAACAATAATGTTAGCAATTATTCCTATAAAAGTAAATTTTTTTCTTAGTTGAGTGGTAGTATTTTTCCATAGTTTGCATCTCCTCAATAAATACTACCTTTATGGCGTTAAAGCCTTACAACATTTTTAAATGAAACCCCCATGTATGAAACTGCACAAAAACGGATGAAAATTTACATGGGGCGTTCCATTCGTACGAAACAATTGACATTCAACGAACTAATATTTATTTACGGATGAAAACTATTGTTTATATTTTATTTTTAATTCTTTCGTTGAAGGTATCCATTTCACAAGCTCAGGAATTCTCAAAGGATGAGCAATACAAACAAGCCTTACAGAATGCTAAAACCGCTTTTGAAGCCAAACAATATTCACAGGCGGTTTTATTTTACCGCGAAGCCCAACAAATAAAGCCTGAATCGTTATTGCCCCGATATAAAATAGAAGATATCCGAACTATTTATATTGAAAAAGAACAAAATGATTTTAAAAAGGAACAATCTGCTGGGTCAAAACAGCTATCAAAAAAGGAGAAGGTAGCGCAACAAAAGCAAGAGGAAGAGCAAATTCAAAAAAAGGCAACCTTAAAAATGAATCAAGAAGCCGAGGTGGTTAAAAAAGAATTGACTGCTTTGAAAGTTACCTCTGTTGAAATTCAAGAAGATGAAGTGCCTATTGATAATTCAACCATTGAAGTGGAGTCTATTTCAACAAATAGGGAGGTAGCTATTAATCCTGTGGATAGTAAAAAGCAGGAATCGGTAAGTGCTATTAAAGAAGCACCAGAACCAGTTTTGAAATCAGAAAAAAGAGAAGTTCCTGCCACAGAACCAGTTATGGAAGATTCAATTGAAACTCAAAAAATGGCACCGGAACCTGTAAAAAAAGAAGTTATTAAGCAAATGCAAGATGTTAAGCCAAATACAACGGTAAACAAAGAAGAACGTAAGGTGTGGATAGAGCAGGAACAAAAACGATTGGCAATGACCTACCCAAACAAAAGAACGGTGGAAGAATTGGAAAAACCGGGAAAACATATTACACGGATTATAATGAACATTGACAATAAGGTGGTAATATATTTGAAAGTGAAACATAGTTGGGGTGCAACCTACTTTTTTATTGAAGAGGTAGGACAGGAACTGAAAAGTATTAATGAACAATATTTTAATTTAATGACAAATCTGGATACTTATGGAAATTAAGTTTTATGAATACATTGAAGCAGAACCCGAAGAGATATTTTTAGCGCTTACCAATCCTTTTACTATTGAACTTTGGAGCGATTCGCCAGCAAAAATGGACGCGCAGGTTGGTACTGAATTTGAACTATGGGACGGCGATATCTGTGGCCGGAATTTACAAGTTGTGCCTAATAAGGAACTGGTACAGGAATGGTATTTTGAGGGTTCACCGGAACCTTCTATTGTTACTATTAAATTGCATTCTCATAAAACAGGTACTCAAGTGGAAGTGAAGCATACCAATGTTCCCGATGAGGCTTTTGATAATATTAATGAAGGATGGCGTAATTATTACATTGGTGCTATTAAGAGGTTTTTTGAGGAAGAACTTTAAGAAGTAATTAGAGTATTTTAAAGTACTTAGAGTATTTAGAGTTACTAGTACGCCTAGATTGTCAATTGTTCTAATTCAAATTATCAAATCAAATTAAAAAAATAGTGAAAAGGTTTTTACTTGTTTTATATGTTATTATTCTTTGTTCTGAGGCTTTTAGTCAAAATTCAAAGGTTTCTGTTGGTATGGTTTTATCCCCACCATTTATGAGGCTGAGCAGTGACCAAGTTTTGAGTACTAATGAAACTCAATATAATTATTCCGCAGGATTTAGTACAGATTACACATTTAATTCTCTGTTTTCTTTAAAATCGGTTATCTTTTATGAAAAGAAATTAATAAAGAATGAGATTTATGGTATTGGTGAAAACAATATGCCCGTCCAAATAGGCAATGTAAGTTTCAATTATAATTATTTAATCTTGCCCATTTTAGGTTCATTCAGTTCTGAAGGCAAAATCACCTTACATTTTGATGCAGGCCCTTATTTTGGATATTTGATAAACCAAAAAACAACCGTTAATTCATTGAGTAATATTACAAACCAAATAATAGAAAGCAAGGGTATAAGAAAGAAATTTGATTTTGGAATAACCTTAGCCAGTGGACTATCATTTCCAATTAACAGCAGGTTTATATTCGACTTGGGTTTACAGGCGAATTTTGGACTAGTAAACATTAGTAAAAATCCAGACGCAGACAAAGGTTCAATTAAAACAAATTCAGTGGGATTGCTTGTTGGATTAAAGTATAAGCTTTGAAATAATCCTGTGATTGAACATTTGTATTGAATACTAAAAAAACAAATGGAATCAAATCGAAGGATTTAAACTCAGGAAATCTTTTTCAGCAGCCAGGCCATGTTTTCCCCCAAATCCTTCATAGTTTGCATTCCTTCTTCATCATCCAGCACATCGCCGGGTAAACGTCCCACGGCAATGGTCCAATAACTAGACCCGGAAACAAACATTTGGTTGATTAGGAAAAAATGGTTGATGGAATTAAAGTATGCATTTCGCCGGCTCGGCGAACGGCTACCACACCGGCCCCAATTTTATGTTTAAGCGATTGTGTGCGGCGGGTGGCATATCCGGCGCAATCAATCAATGCCTTGATTTCGGTGGTTACATTGGCAAAGTAAACTGGTGAGCCTATGATTATGGCGTCGGCTTGAAGCATTTTCTGAAGACATTCATTGATGGCGTCGTTTTTTATATGGCATTTATCGTCTTTCAATTCCATGCATTTACCGCAAGCGGTGCAGCCATGTACCGGTTTGCCTCCCAATTGGTAAAACTCGGTTTCGATGCTGTGGTTTTCAAGTACCTTAAAAACTTCTTTTATAAGAAGCGAAGTATTCCCTTCTTTACGTGGACTGCCGTTGATACCGAGGACTTTCATGATAGGAAGTATTTCTTACAAAATAATTACTTCAGGTTCCAAATTAATATCGAATTTTTCAAAAACCTTCATTTGGGCCAAATGCGAAACCTCAAGAATATCGGAACCCGAAGCGTTTCCTTTGTTAACAATTACCAAGGCTTGCTTATCGTGAATGCCAGCTTTTCCATTAGGTGCAGTATAACCTTTTAACCCACATTGCTCAATTAACCAACCGGCTGCCAGTTTTACCTGACCATTTGACGCAGGATAAATGGGCATTTCAGGAAATTTTTGTTTTAAAGCATTTGTTTCAATTTCAGGAAGTATGGGGTTTTTAAAAAAACTACCTGCATTACCAATTACTGTGGGTTTTGGTAATTTGCTGCTACGGATACTGATAATTACATCGCGAATACTTTGAAGGGTAACCGTTCCTTTTTTCTCAAGTTCTGCAGCCACGTTACCGTAATGAGTCACAAAAACTGGATTCTTAGCCAGTTTAAAGGTTACGGAATCAACTAAATACCGGTTTTTTAATTTATTTTTAAAGATGCTGGTACGATATCCAAACAAACATTCCTTATTACTCAATGTCTTGGTTGAACCGTCGTGAAAACTGACCAAATGCACTTCATGGATGGTGTCTTTGGCTTCAACTCCATAAGCTCCAATATTTTGAACCGGAGAGGCTCCCACATTTCCCGGTATATCGGATAAGTTTTCGATCCCGCCATAACCCTTATCCACCGCATAAGCTACCAATTTATCCCATTCGAGACCGGCATCCGCTTTTATATATACAAAATCAGAATCCTCGGTAACTAATTCAATCGTATCGTTAATTGGATGAATAACCACACCCTCAAAATCATTAATAAACAATTGATTGGTGCCTCCGCCAAGAATTATCATTTCCATATCCCGGTTCAACGGTCCTTCAGAAATCAAGTAATTTAAATCAACCGAACTCTTATAATGGCAGAAATAACGGGCTTTAACATCAATTCCAAATGAGTTGTATTTTTTTAGTGAAATGTTTTCCTGTATGGTTATCATAGTTTCTTGTTTTTATACAAATATAATGAGTCTGTTCATTTATCAAGTGCGTTAAAAGGTTTTATTGAACATAGCTTCAATGTAAAAAGGCCTTTTACAATAAATAAAAAAATTGTAGGTTTGTTAGGTATGGCAAAACGAATAATAATAGCAGTTACCAACGATTTAGTGACCGATCAGCGGATAGGTAGAGTAGCCAATACGCTGGTAGATGATGGCTATGAAGTATATTTGGTAGGAAGATTGTTACCGCATAGTTTACCTATTGTCAGGCCTTATAAAACCAAGCGGTTCAAACTGTGGTTTAAAAAAGGGCCTCTGTTTTATGTCAATTACAACCTGCAATTATTTTTTTTCCTACTGTTAACTCCATTTGATGCCGTTTTATCTAATGATTTAGATACCCTTTTAGCCAGTTTTATGGCGGCCAAATTAAAAAGAAAACAACTGGTTTACGATAGCCATGAATATTTTACTGAGGTTCCTGAATTGGTAGGACGCAAGTTTCAGCAAAACGCATGGTTATTCATTGAAAAAATGCTTTTACCCCGTATCGACTATGCTTACACGGTATCTGAATCTATTGCAAATGAGTACCATCAAAAATATGGTAAAACGTTTCACGTAATACGGAATTTGCCTGTATTGAAAGGAGCACCCATTGTTACTAAAAGTAATGCAATTATATATCAAGGGGCATTAAATTTAGGCCGTGGTATTGAGTTGATGATACAGACTATGGTCCTTCTTCCTGAATTGGAACTATGGATTGCAGGTGGAGGTGATATTGAACCCGCATTGAAACAGCAAGTTCAGGAACTTCATTTAGAAACGCGGGTTAAATTTTTGGGTAGAATTCCTTTTTCCGATTTACATGCCATAACGTTGCAAGCTAGACTTGGTTTAACCCTGGAAGAAAATTTGGGCAAAAACTATTACTATGCCTTACCCAACAAACTTTTTGATTACATTCAGGCTCGTATTCCAGTTATTGTATCCAATTTACCCGAAATGAGAAAAATAATTGAGGACCATGGTGTTGGAGAAGTATTGATGGATCGAAACCCGGAAATATTAGCGGCATTGATTCTAAAAGTACTTTCTGATGACGTTAAAATAACGGACTTAAATAACAATTTGCAGCAGGCAGCCCGGTTATTGTGTTGGGAAAATGAAAAAATCAAAGTCACCCATCTTTTTAATAAAGTGTTTAACTCATGATTATCTATTGCGAACCGATTTCTCCACGTTTGAATTATATTTTCGAGTATATTTTTACGGAACGATTGGGTATTACCTATCATTTAACGCAATCGTGGGAAGAATTTTTAGTAAGTACCGATTCAAAAATAAATTATTCGCATAGGGTGTTGCAAAACGGAATAAATATAATGCCTGAAGGACTTTTATTTGAGACCGGTATTCGTAATGAAAAACCCTCAGTTACCTATTTTAATAGTATTCCTGTAATTTTCAGAAACCTTGAGGAAGTAAGTCTAACCTTTGATATTTTCTCCGCGGTATTTTATTTTATTTCCAGATACGAGGAATACCAGTATTTTGAACCTGATATTCACAATCGTTTTCCAGCAAAGGAAAGTCTGGCATTTAAAAATATCTTCCTGAACCAACCTGTAGTTGACCATTGGATTTTATTTATAAAGCAAAAAATAGTGCATAAATATCCTGATTTGATTTTTAAAGAGGAAACCTTTACTGCTATTCCCACTATTGATATTGACAGTCCGTGGTGTTACCGGCATAAAGGTATTTTGCGTAATGCTGGAGGTTTAATCCGTGATTTGTTCCATTTTAAACTAAATCTAGTTTATTTGAGGTTGGTTGTTTTATTCCGGTTAAAACCCGATCCTTGGTTTGTTTTTAATTGGTTGAAGAAAATACTCAATCAATACAATCAGCAATCAATACTGTTTGTTCATGTAGGTAAACATGGCAAATTCGACAAGTCGGTGAATTCAAAAAATCCATTTTTTCGAAGAGTTATTCAAAGGTTAGCCAAAGAATATCCCATCGGTTTACATCCATCATACAATTCAGCCAACAAACTGACCACTCTGAAGGTGGAACTGGATAGTTTAAGCCAGATAACAAAAAGACCAATTACCTTCAGTCGGCAACACTTTTTAAAAATTAAGCTTCCCGAATACTATCAAATGCTTTTAAGTGCAGGTATAACTGATGATTTTTCCATGGGATTTGCCGATAAACCGGGTTTTAGAGCTGGAACAACACGTCCTTTTAAATGGTATGATTTAAAGATAGAAGCAGCAACCTTACTATACGTGCATCCTTTTGCTGCAATGGATCGCACGATAAATACCCAGAATCAAGAAACAGTGGCTGGAGCTCAGTTAGTTTACAATGAATTGATTGAACAGGTTCGAATGGTAGATGGTTTATTTATTACCCTTTGGCACAACGAAAGCTTTAACAGTTTGTTTGAATGGAAAGGTTGGAAAGAATTATTTGAACTAGTTTTACAAAAATCAGCCAAAATATAATGAATATAAGGCATTTAAAACACGAAGAAATTGATAAATTTAAATGGGATAAGTGCATTAATTTATCGTTTAATGGCTTAGTGTATGCTTATTCCTGGTACCTTGATATTGTTTCCTCTCAATGGGAAGCCTTGGTATTAGACGACTATCAGGCTGTAATGCCCATTACATCAAAAAAAACATTATCGTTTTATACCATTCAACAGCCACAGTATGCCAATCAGTTGGGTATTTTCACATCCAAGTTTCTTAACAGCCAAATGGTTGATGAGTTTTTGTCTGTCATAAACGATAAATTTAATCGGGTTGAACTGTGTTTGAATTCATTTAATAAAACAAATCATACAAAGTACAAAATAAAGAAAGAAATTACCTACCAACTCGATTTGATATCGCCTTATAAAGCTCTTTATTTGAATTTTGATGATGAGATAAAGAAGAAAGTAAAATATTATAAAGTGAACATGGTTCAGGTGATGAAACACGTTAATTTAAAGGATTTTTTATTACTCAAAAAAAATACATCCAGCGAACCTCTAACTTTTGAGAATCTTAATATTTTGCGTCGGATGATCCCTTTTGCAATAAGTCACAATATGGGTGAAATGATAGGAGCCTATAATAATAAGAATGAATTGATTTCAGCTTCTTTTTTTATTAAATCACATCAAAAGAGCATCAACCTTTTAACGGCTAATTCTGAAGAGGGGCATGCCTTAAGTGCTGATGTAGCCATACTGGATTTTTATATAAAAGAAAATTCGGATCAGAATTTGACCCTCAACTTTGGAGAGTCCACGTTGAATCACCTCCATACTTTTGCAAAAGGATTTGGTGCTATTCCTGTAAGCTATTTATGTGTTAAGAAAAAACGATGGTTCAATTTTTTCAATCCTTAAGTTGAAAAACTTTAATTATTAGAACCAATTATTGTCAATTTCAATAAAATTTACTTTTTATGCCTTTCCTCTAGCACCTTGACTACCTGATTGAGTGAAAACCCTTTTGCTTGCAGCAATACCAAATAATGGAACATCAAATCAGCCGCTTCGTTAATAAAAAGGTCTGGATTGTCATCTTTTGCTTCAATTACCAGTTCAACGGCCTCTTCTCCCACTTTTTGGGCAATTTTGTTGATGCCTTTGTCAAACAGCCTTCGGGTGTATGAAACATCAGGCGATTCCATCCTTCGCTCCATGATTACCTTTTCCAGATAATCCAGTGAAAATGGGATACCACCGGTTTCGGCAAAACAGGTTTCGGTTCCTTTATGGCAGGTGGGCCCAATGGGTTGGGCCTTAATCAACAGGGTATCGTTGTCGCAATCGGCAAAAATATCCTGCACCAGCAAAAAATTTCCGGAAGTTTCCCCTTTGGTCCATATTTTTTTCTGGCTCCGCGAATAAAAGGTAGCCTTGCCCGATTCTTGGGTAATCTTGAGCGCTTCGGCATTCATAAAGCCAAGCATCAATACTTTAAGCGTTTTCGAATCTTGTATTATGGCTGGGACTAGTCCGTCGGCGTATTTGTTAAAATCTAGGTTCATGTTTTTTATGTTTTAGTGTTGCTTGTTACTGGTATCTGGTTACTGGTATTTGGTTACTAAATGTAAATTGCTAATTGATAATTATTTATAGTTCTACATTGCGGTGCATGTTACATTGCCATTCCATTTCAACTAACTTGGATGCACCGCTTTCTACCGTTTATCTATTATCCCGGGGCTTCGCCACCGGGCTATATTCTTTCGCTCCTTTGGGGCTTTTTCTTTTTCTAACTTCTAGTTTCTAAACTCTAATCTCTAATCTCGATTCCTTCGTTCCGCAGATATTTCTTCAAGTCGGATATTTCAATTTCCTTAAAGTGGAAAATACTGGCAGCCAAGGCAGCATCGGCTTTACCGGTTGTAAATACCTCTTTGAAGTGTGGCAGTGTTCCGGCGCCGCCTGAAGCTATTACCGGAATATTCACCAACTCCGAAATGGTTCGGGTGATATCCAATGCAAATCCGGCTTTGGTCCCGTCGTGGTTCATACTGGTTAAGAGTATTTCGCCGGCGCCCAGATTATGTATTTTTGTGGCCCAATCGGTGGTCAAAATGGGCGTTGGCTTAGTTCCACCATGGGTATGCACATACCAGTGTCCATTTGTGAACTTGGTATCAATGGCCACTACAATGCATTGCGACCCAAATTGCCTGGCTAAATCTTCCACCAGTTGTGGGTTGTTCACCGCTGCCGAGTTGATGGTAATTTTGTCGGCCCCGGAGCCAAGTAACCGGCTAACTTGGTCAATGCTGCTGATTCCACCGCCTACCGTAAACGGAATGTTTACATGCTGGGCTATATCTTTCACCAACGATGCAAAGGTTTTTCGCTGTTCCAAGGTGGCCGAAATATCCAAAAAGCAAAGCTCATCGGCACCGCTTTGGGCATACAGCGCACCTAGTTCCACGGGGTCACCGGCATCGCGTAATTCCAGAAAATTTACACCTTTAACCGTTCTTCCGTCTTTTACATCCAGACAGGGGATTATTCTTTTTGCAAGCATTTTTTAATTATCAATTAGTAATGAACAATTTACAATTAAGTTTCAATTGTGGTATATTTTCAATTTTTCCACCTACCCATTTCCCATATTCTCATCACCCCACCTTCCAATTTTTCATTCTTCCCAATTATCCATTCCTCCACATTTCCAATTTTCCATCTTTTCATCACCCCACCTTCCCACCTTCCCACCTTCCCAATTTCTCACTTTCCCATTTCCCCAACTATTTGATCGCGATTCAAAACTCAATTTGTGTTCTTAACTCCATCAAACGAATAGTTCCCTCGTAAATGGCTTTGCCAATAATAGCGCCGTGCATTCCCATCTCTTTTAATTTCAAAACATCATCCATAGTGGTTACTCCTCCGCTGGCAATAAACTCCAAACCCGGGAAATTGGTTTGCAGTTGCTGGTATAAATCGAACGAGGGTCCCTGCATGGCTCCGTCTTTTGAAATATCGGTGCAGATAATTTTTTTGATGCCGAATGGTACATAACTTTCCAATAACTGGTTGATAGTCAATTCCGATTCTTCTTGCCACCCTTTTACCGCTATTTTATTGTTGCGTACATCGGCTCCCAAAATAATCCGCTTGGCCCCGTATTTGCTAAGCCACTGAATAAAAAGTTCCCGGTTTTTCACGGCTATGCTGCCGCCGGTTATCATCTGGGCACCCGATTCAAATGCAATGGAAAGATCGTTGTTGGTATTCAAACCGCCACCAAAATCGACTGTTAAATTGGTTTTGCAGCAAATTGCCTCCAACACTTTGTTATTGATGATGTGCCCGGCTTTGGCACCATCCAAATCAACCAAATGCAGTCGGCGGATTCCTGCATCCTCAAATTGTTTGGCAACCTCTAGCGGGTTTTCGTTATACACTTTCTTTTGGTTAAAGTCGCCAAATGTCAACCTCACGCATTTTCCGTCAATCAAATCAATAGCAGGTATTATTTCCATATATTATAGTATTGGCAGAGACGCACTGCCGTGCGTCTGTATTGTTAGAGACGCACTGCCGTGCGTCTTTACAAATTAATAAAGTTTTTCAATATTTTGGCACCAACATCACCGCTTTTTTCGGGATGGAACTGAAACCCAAAAAAATTGTTTTTTTGCAACCCGGCACTGAACGGATTGATATAATTGCTTTGGCAAACGGTTTCAGGGCCCAATTCGGCATAATAACTGTGCACAAAATACACATAATCGTTCTCATTTATCCCCGCAAGGAGTGGTGATTTCAAATGGGTAATGGTATTCCAGCCCATGTGTGGGACTTTTTCGATGGGTGGAAATTTTTTCACCTCCAAATCGAATATCCCTAAACAGGTGGTATTGTTTTCTTCGGAATGGCGGCACATCAACTGCATTCCTAGGCAGACTCCCAAAAATGGCTGTTTCAGGCTTTTCAAAACGGAATCCAATCCACGGTTTGATAGGTAGTTCATGGCCGTGCTGGCCTCTCCAACACCCGGGAAAATTACTTTATCAGCTGTTCGCAGCAATTCCGGATCATCGGTAATGGTGGGCTGCAATCCCAAACGGTTCAACGCAAATTCCACCGATTGGATGTTGCCTGCATTGTATTTTACGATGGCTATTTTCATATTGTATTTTTTTTTATCGGGGTAGAGACGCACGGCCGTGCGTCTCTACCGGAAAATAATTGCCCGGTTGTTACTAACGATAATTTTTCTGTTTAATTGCGCATAAATAGCCCTTGCCAACACAATTTTTTCCAGATCTTTCCCTTTGCGGATTAAATCGTCGATGCTGTCGGTATGCGAAATGCGAATAATATCTTGCTCAATTATTGGCCCGGCATCCAACTCCGATGTTACATAGTGGCCGGTAGCTCCAATTATTTTTACACCGCGCTCGTAAGCAGAATGATAAGGTTTGGCGCCGGGGAAAGCCGGTAAAAACGAATGGTGTATATTGATGATGCGGTTTTCATAGCGACCCACAAAATCATCGGATAGCACTTGCATGTATTTGGCCAAAACCAGAAAATCGATCTTGTATTTTTCCAACAGCTTCAGAATTTTGGCTTCTTGCTCAACCTTATTTTCTTTGGTAATCGGAATCAATTGAAAATCGATGTGCATCTGGCGGGCGATCACCTTTGCCTCCTCATGGTTGCTAATCAGCACGGGAATTTCCACATTCCATTCACCGGCATGATACCGCGAAAGAATATCATACGTGCAGTGCATCTGTTTCGATACAAACAAAGCCATTTTGGGTTTAAAATCCGAAAAGTAAAGCTTCCAGCGCATATCGTACCGCTTGGCAATGGCTGTTTCAAAGTCTTCTGAAATTTTATCTTTCGCAATAGCAAAACCATCCAATTCCCATTCAATGCGCATAAAAAAACGCTGTATCTCCCGGTCAACGTGCTGTTCCAGATTGATGATATTCCCGTTGTGCTCGTGTATAAAACGGGTGGTATTGGTAACAATTCCGTTCTGGTCGGGACAATGCATGATAAGGATGGCGGTGTTTTTATTCATTTTTTCTGTTATTTCATTAGCTATTGATAATTACTAATTGTCATTTGTTAATTGTTAAAGTACTCCTTTGGTACTCGGTAGTTCATGATTTGCATTCCGTGTCATGGCATCGTTGATAGCCCGAGCTACCGCTTTAAAAATAGCTTCCAGTTTATGGTGATCGTTTTCTCCTTCAACCTTGATGTTCAAGTTGCAGAGGGCGTTATCGCTGAACGATTTGAAAAAATGGTAAGCCATTTCGGTGGGAAAATCGCCCACATATTCCCGTTTAAAATCGGCATCCCAAACCAACCAGGGACGTCCCGAAAAGTCGATGGCCACAGTGGCCAGAGCTTCATCCATGGGAAGTAAAAACCCATAGCGGTTTATGCCCCGTTTATCGCCCAGCAATTGGTTGTAAGCCTTTCCAAGGGCAATGGCAACATCCTCAATGGTATGGTGCTCATCCACTTCCAAATCGCCCTTTACCTCCAGTTCCATGCCGCACCCGGAGTGTTTTGCCAATTGCTCCAGCATGTGGTTGAAAAAGTTCAGCCCAGTTGATATTTTGGTCCGTTGCGTTTGTCCCCGATAAAGGGTTAATGATATTTTTGTTTCGGCTGTATTCCTTGTCAGGGTCACTTTTTCAACGGACTTCAACAAGAATTCCTTTATTTCGTCCCAGTCCTCGGTAATTAAGGCGCAATAGGTTTCTAGGTTTTTCTCCTTCAAAACATTGGCTTTATCGGGGTTGCCGATTAAAATAGCTTTGCATCCCAGGTTTTTGGCCAATTCCACATCGGTAATGCGGTCGCCAATTACCAGCGATTCTGCCAGGTTGAATTTATCGGAAAAATAGCCGGTGAGCATTCCAATTTGTGGCTTGCGGTTGGGCGATTTTTCTTCGGGTAACGATAGGTCAATGTGCTCGGCATCAAACTGAATGCCTTCATTTTTTAGGATGTTCACCATTTTTTGGTGGGGTTCCTCAAACGATGGGGTGGGAAAGGAGCTGGTGCCCAACCCGTCCTGATTGCTAACCATGGCAAAGAAATAATCACTCTTCTGCCTTATCTCGAAAAGATTGCGGATTACTTTTGGCACAAATTCCAATTTTTGCAGGCTGTCAACCTGAAAATCAATCGGTGGTTCTTTAATGATGGTTCCGTCGCGATCGATAAATAATATTTTTTTTGCCATGATTCCCGAATAAGGTTTATACAATAGTCAATGTTTCCTTTGCTACCAAAACCAATTGCTCCACCATCTCTTTGTTTTCGGCTGCCGTGCCTACGGTTATGCGCAAACAGTTGTTACACAGAGCCACCGAACTACGGTTCCGCACAATAATACCCAGTTCGGTTAGTTTGTTGTAAATCTGGGTGGCCCCATTCATCCTCACCAACAGGAAATTGGCATCCGATGGATAGATGGTATCGACAAACTCCAGTTTTTCTAATTCCTTGATAAGCCAAGTGCGTTGCTTCAGAATTTTTTCGACCATAATATCTTTTTCGTTCGCCCTTTGCAAAGTCTCCAAAACGTATTTCTGGGTAAGGCTGTTGATGTTATACGGATATTTTATTTTATTCAGTATGTTGATGATTCCGGGCTGGGCAAATGCCATTCCCAGCCTTAGTCCTGCCATTCCCCATGCTTTGCTGAATGTTTGAAGTATTACCAGATTTGGATAGTTGTTTATTTCAGGAAGCATGGAGCCTTCTTTGGCAAAATCGATATAAGCCTCGTCAACCACCACTATTCCCTTAAAGCATTTCAACACAGCAAGTATGGCCGATTTATCAATTAAATTTCCGCTCGGGTTGTTTGGTGAACAAATAAACAATAATTTGATATTTGGATTGATGACTTGCTCGATTTTATCCAGTGGCAACGAAAAATCGTCGTTCAATAAAATCTCATCCACCGGGGTATCGTTAATAATTGCCTGTACTTTGTACATTCCGTAAGTGGGCGGAAAAATGAGCACCCGATCTTTCTGTGGCTGGCAAAAAGCCCTGAACAGCAAGTCGATGGGTTCGTCGCTGCCATTTCCAAAAAACACCTGGTTGGCGGCTACACCTTTCAATTCAGCCACTTTATTTCGTAAAATATTTTGCCGAGGATCGGGATAGCGGTTATAGTTGCTGCCGGCAAGGGAACCGAATGAGTTTTCGTTGGCATCGAGAAATATGCGTGCTTCGCCTTCAAACTCATCGCGGGCCGAGGAATAGGGAGCCATATCGCGGATGTTTGGGCGGACCAATTTATTGATATCAAATGTGCGGTTCATATTCATTCAAATTTAATAAGTTAATCAGGATTTTTTATTTATGGCAGTTAACCTTATGGAAACATCATTCTTATGTCCTTCCAATTTCTCTGCCGCAGCCATTATTTCAATGGATTTGCCAATGGCTTTAAGTCCATCGGGGCTGATTTGCTGAAAAGTGATTTTCTTCAGGTAGCTGTCCAAATTAACCCCGCTATAAGCCTTGGCGTATCCGTTGGTGGGTAAGGTGTGATTAGTCCCTGAGGCATAATCGCCGGCCGATTCGGGTGTGTAATTCCCCAAAAACACTGAACCAGCTTGGGTAACACGGTTAGCCCAATCGGTTGGGTTTTTAACCGATAAAATCAAATGTTCCGGTGCATAGGTATTCATAAACCCGATGCATTGCTCGTAATTGCTGAGGCAGATAAACCGTGAATTTTCGAGTGCTTTTGCGGCTATATCCTTTCTGGGCAAGCTGTTGAGCTGTTTTAGGGTTTCTGATTCAATTTCGCGGAGTTTGTCCTCATTCTGGGTCAGTAAAATAACCTGGCTATCGGTTCCATGTTCGGCTTGCGACAGCAAATCGGCTGCGGCAAAAGCTGCCGGTGTTTCATCGTCGGCTATCACCATTACTTCCGATGGCCCAGCGGGTAAATCAATGGCAATGCCTATGGAGGCGGCCAATTGTTTGGCAGTGGTCACATATTGGTTTCCGGGTCCAAAAATCTTATCCACTCTAGGAATGCTCTCTGTTCCATAAGCCATAGTAGCAATGGCTTGTGCACCGCCAATTTTATAAACCTGCGATACTCCGCAAAGTTTTGCTGCATATAAAATGGCTGGGTTTATTTTTCCTTCATTATTGGCAGGTGTGCAAATCAAAATATCGGGGCATTGGGCAATCTGTGCCGGAATGGCCAACATTAAAACCGTTGAAAACAAAGGTGCTGTTCCGCCCGGAATGTACAATCCAATTTTATTGATAGGTACACCTTTTTGCCAGCAATTTACCCCCGGCATGGTTTCGGTACGTACCACTTTGGGAAGCTGATCCATGTGAAACCGCTCAATATTGGCAGCCGCTTGTTGCAAAGCCAACTTCAAATCACCATCAATGCTTTCAAAAGCTTGGTTAAACTCCAGATCAGTGACCTCTAACTTTTCAGACGAAAATCCATCAAATTTTTGGGCATAGGCTCTCAGCGCCTTATCACCCTGGCTTTTCACCGTTTCCATTATTTCAGTAACAGCGGGAACCAATTCTTTGGAACTGATTGCCGGACGGCTTAATAGCTCATTCCAGCTTTCTTTGGGTGGATTGATATAGGTTTTCATAATCAATAAATCATCTTCTCAATAGGTACCACCAGAATGCCTTCTGCACCGGCTTCGTGCAGTTTTTCGCATATTTCCCAAAAATCGTCTTCGGCTACTACCGAATACAAGGCGCTCCAGCCCTCAATAGCCAATGGAGTGATGGTTGGGCTTTTCATCCCCGGTAAAATACGGGCAATTTCGTCAACTTTATGGTTTGGCGCATTCAGGATGATGTATTTATTCTTTTTAGCTTTCTGGACGGCTTTAATCCGGAAAACCAGTTTATCGAGCAACGGTTTTTTTTCACCGTTCATGCCTGGTGTGGCAATCAACACGGCTTCCGATTTGTAAAAGGTCTCAACCTCTTTCAATCCATTAGCCAACAAAGTACTTCCTGTGCTGACAATATCGCAGATGGCATCGGCCAGTCCAATAGCTGGGGCAATTTCCACAGAACCGCTTATTTCGCTAACCTCGGCATTTACCCCTTTTTCCTTTAAAAACCGTTTTAAAATGTTTGGGTACGATGTGGCAATGCGTTTTCCCTCCAAATATTCGGCACCGGTATATTAAAATCGCCGGGGAATGGCAATGGAGACACGGCATTTGGCAAAACCCAGCTTATGGATGGTATCCACCGTTACCAGTTTTTCGTCAACGCCATTTTCGCCCACAATGCCAATATCGGCCACGCCAGAGGCTACATAGCCGGGAATATCGTCGTCGCGCAAAAAGAGTACTTCCAAAGGGAAATTATTGGCTTTGATTTTAAGCTGGCTAGTTCCTGAGTTGAAATCGAGGCCGCATTGTTTCAGCAGTTCCTGTGTTTTTTCGCTTAGCCTACCGCTTTTTTGAACGGCAATCCGTAAAATTGTTTCCATTTCTTGTTTTAGTTTTTACCGCTTTTGCGGAATTTATAGTTAATTATAAAAAAAAAGACCCGCATTCCTGCGAGCCTTCTTGTTTCGTATCATAAAAATACTTACGGCATCATCAGTTCTGCGCTTGTTTGGCGTAATTAGTATGATGAAGGTGGTGTAAGTTTTGCATCGTTATCGTTGTTTTAAATCGAAAGCAAAAGTAATGGTTTAATTTTAATTTGCAATAAATTTCAACAAAAACATATTAAAAAATTATAGGATATTCAAAATGAATATGATTTGATAATATTTTTACATATAGTTTTTAACTAATTAAATCCTTTAATAATATTTGGATTACTCCATATTATTAGTGGAAAGAAAACAATTTCTAAAATATAAGACTTTTTTTTCTCCCAAAGGTTCCCGATGAAAAATAAGGACAAACTGTGGAATCGTTGAACTTTCATGATAAAAAAGTAACAAACCTTATAACAATCCGAGAGTTGGAAATTCATCTCTTGATGGGATATTTAAACAATTATTTCATTTATTATTGATAAAAATAAAATTGAATTATTTTATTATGATTGTATCTGTCACAAACTTAAGCGAGATGGAGTTTACACAATGGCGGGTATTTTTTGAGGTATAATGTTCTCCAAGAAATACATGCCCCAAATGACCTTTGCATTGGGTGCAAATAATCTCCACTCTTCGTCCATCGGCATCCGGCACACGCGTAACTGCCCCTTTGATTTCATCATCGAAACTGGGCCAACCGCAGTGGCTATCAAACTTATCCGATGAACGGTACAAAGGGGTATTGCATTGACGGCAAACATAAACCCCTTTACCGCTGCTATCGCAATATTCGCCGGTAAATGGCATTTCAGTCCCTTTTTGAATGATGACCCGTTCTTCTTCTTTGGTTAATTTATTTAATTCCATTTTTTGTGCATATATAGTTTTCAAACCAACTGTATTTACAACCAACATAAGCAATAGTAAGGTTTTCATTGTCAGATTTTTTGTAATGGAACAACCATTGTTTAAAAATGTTTCCATGCCAAAATCTGTAGGCCAGTGTTTACAATGACCTTTATTATTCAATAGCCTTCATCTAGGCAATTTTTTTTAAAATTTTGCGCTTTCGTCGCATAAACAGGGGCTAGTCATCATTAATATTATTGCTTGCGCCGATATTTGCTTGTCATTTTCATTCCCGGTGCGTTGCACAGGAAATTCGCTTTTTAAAAAATCCCGAAGGGGATTTAATATGAATAGCCCCGGCTTTCAAGCCGGGGTATATGAATTTGCAATATAAAATCGGCGCAAGCACTATCGTTCTAATTGAAAATATGCGGAATCCATGCGCCGAAAATGAAAATTCAATATTACAATTCTAAAAAAGGATTTAATTGTATAATTAACTAATCTTTAACAAGATGTATTTTATCTCAAATCTCATTTCTCAAAATCTCACAATCTACTACATTATGAAACGAGTAATTCAACAGAAAATATTAAATTTATCCGATTAATCGAAAACAATCCTTCACCATGAAGAAGCTCCCTTTATTAGTTGTCATTTTTTTTGGGTTTTGCAACCTCTCCTTTGCGCAGACACAAGTTGAGAATATGGTTCAAAACCCCAGTTTTGAAGAGTACGAAACCTGTCCAACCGGATACACCTTTATGGATAAAACCCATCGGTTGATTCCTTATTGGACCTATCCGTCGTTTACCACACCCGACTACTTTAATGCCTGTAGCACCGGCGAAGTAAAGGTTCCCGATAATTTTGCCGGCTTCAGCCAGCCAAAATCGGGAAAAGGGTATATGGGTGCCATATTAAGCGGCAGCGACCGCGATTTTAGGGAGTACATTCAAGGATCCCTGAAAACCCCCATGCAGGAAGATCAGAAATATTGTGTTTCATTCTGGTATAAATTGGCTTCGGGGTCAAAGTTTGCCGTTGACCAGCTGAACGTTTATTTTGTAAATGAAAAAATTGCCAACGACAATACCACTTATTTGAGTTATAAAGGCCAATTGAATAATCCGCAAGGCTTATTCCTTGACAATACAGAGGAGTGGAAAGAGTTCTGCCAGATTTATACTGCCCAAGGTGGCGAAAGCTTTTTTAACATCGGAAATTTCAATAACTACGAAAACACCAATTATGTAGTTACCGGCAAAGAAACCAAAAACAAAAAAGGCAAAGCCTATGCCTATTACTTTTTCGATGATTTCGAAATCCGCCCATTGATTGATTGCAACGTTTGTGCCTGTGTACCCAAAGGAATGGAAACCGTAGTTATCGATTCATCCTACACAGGCGGGCTCGATCCCGTAACCGGACAAATGGATAAACTCATTAACGACGGAACCATCCGTTTAGGGATATCCGGTGGCTCGCCTCCCTATAATATTACCTGGAGTAACGGCGCTAAAGATGTACAGGTATTGAAAAACCTGCCAGCCGGTATTTATACCTACGAAGTAAACGACCAAAACAATTGCCACTCACAGGGAACCATTAAATTTGTGGAACCGGCCATTCCGGAAGATCCTTTTACCGATGGACTGCGGAACATTGAGGTAGGTTCAGCCTTAATATTGAATAATATTTTCTTTGAAACGGGAAAAAGTACCTTATTGCCGACATCTTTTACTGAATTGGACAAAATAGCTGCCTTTTTGAACGAAGGAACCGTAAGCCTGATAGAAATCAGCGGCCACACCGATAACGATGGCTCCGATGAAACGAATGACAAACTGAGTAAAAGCCGGGCTCAATCGGTTATTGATTATCTGGTTTCCAAAGGGATTCCAGCCACCAAGTTGCAAGCTGCGGGTTATGGCAAACGCAAACCCATTGATACCAACCAGACCCCGGAAGGAAAGGCCGTAAACCGCCGGGTGGAATTTTTAGTATTAAAAAAATAATCCTTTAGCAAACCTATTATGAGAACAATATATATATCACTGTTTATTTTGGTACTGGCAACAGCGGTATCGGCTCAAAAAGCTTCGAAAGTTATGAGCAATGCGGTTTTTAGTGGCATGGATGCCAAGGATCAGGCTACTATTGATAAAGAAATGGGCGATGCCATTGCCGATTTCCTGAAAGTACTGAGTAAAAACGAAAACGATGCCATGGCCCAGTTTGGGCTTTCAGTGGCATATTCATTCGATGCCTATTCAAAACACGACTTTTTTGAAGCATGGAAGTATTTTAAACTGGCAGAAACCAATATTTCCCTGTTAACCGATGATGATAAGTTGGTGATGAATGAATATTTTTTTAAGCAAAACAAAAACCGGAGGGGCAAACCCATTGAAAAAAACATGGAATTGGAACAAAAATTGGTAGAAGAGAAACTGATAAAATTTGTCCGTGAAGAGAACAATTTGGAATATGCCAACAAGTTTTTATCTGTTTTTTCCGATTCGAAGTATGTGGAAAATGTAACCCACATCCGAAATTATATCGAATTCCGAAAGGCTGAAGATGCCGGTACCATTGAAGCTTATAATGCCTTTTTAAGCAAATATCCCGATGCTGCTCAAGTAAAAATTGCACAAGAACAGCGTAACCAGGTGGCCTACAAAATAGCCATCGGAAAAAACACCTTGGATGCTTTGAGCGAATATGCCAAAAATTATCCCAACTCCTTTCAGGTGGAAGATGTTAAAAAGCGGATGGGAGTAATGGCTTACGATGTAGCAGCTAAAACCAGGGATATACAAATTCTGGACAATTATATGACGGAATATCCCAATTCGTCAAAAATGCCAGATGCCAAAATACTGAAGCGGCAATTGCTGTTCGAAAGAGCCAAAAGCATCAACAGTATGGATGCCTACAACCAGTTTGTGGCCCTTTACCCCGAAGGCGATATGTATATCGATATTTTCAACCTCAAGGCTAGCGCCTTAGGCGAATCGTTGGGTTCTAATTTTCCCATGGATAACTACAAGTTTATGAAAGGGTTCGATAACCAGCAATTGAACGATTATGGTGGCGACCTTGGATTGCGTTCAACCGGCGAAATTGTGTTGGTGGCCAACACCCCCAAGTCGAAAGGCGAAATGGTTGATTCTTGGCTTATTGGGCTGAATACCGAAGGCAAAATGAATTGGAATAAAATGTTGGGCAACGAATTCGACGACCAAGTGAATCGGGTGATTATATCGGCCCAAAACGAAATATATGTAGCCGGTATTACCAATGCCATTATTGACAGCATTCCCGGCAAAGGTTGGATTTTTAAACTCGACAGCCAAGGAAAAAACGTGTACAACCGGATTCTGGAATGTTCCGAAATAATGGATTTTGGAGTTTATGCCGATGGTCGGACTTTATTGGGCGGATATACAATCAATCCGGCTGATACCATGCAGAAGAATTTTTTGACCAAGGTTGGTATTGGAGGCAAAAAACTATGGGAGCGGAGCTATTCAAAAGGAGCCATGGTTTATGGAGTGGCAATTCAACCCGATAATGTAGCCTTTATTGCCGCAGGGAACTGGATTTTTGCCATCGACGAAAATGGCTACCTGCTTTGGGACAAATCGTTGGCTGAAAACCAGATAGCTACTGCCGTAGGGTTTAACAACATGGGACAAGTGGTATTTTCAGGCATTCAGAATGAAAATGGCTTTGCCATAGCGTTCGACGCATTAGGAAATAAAGCCTGGGAAACCATTTTTGAACGAAAACAACTCACCGGCATTAAAAGAATCATTCCCTTGGCTGATTTAAGCGTTGTGTGCGGCGGAACTACATTGGACGGCAAAGTAATACTGACCAAAATTGATAATACCGGAAAAGTAGCCGGAAACAAAGAATTCTCGTTACCCAATGGTCTTTCATTGAATGGCATGACACCTCTGGGCGGAAATTTCCTTGGCGTAAGCGTTACCGCTTTGGGCGAAAAAACCGATGTGCTGGTTTTCAAGGTTAGTTTTTAAGGTTACCCTAATTGGATAATCTATCGGTTCCTAAGCTATAAGATATCTTTTTTTAATCGAATTAATCGATTGGAAGAGTTAGTTTTAATTCCTTGCTGAAAAACTACATTACAAGCAGATTAATTTTTAGGTCAAATATAACAAGTGTTTGGTTTAATACTCTTCAAATTATACGGGAAGTAAAATTAATTCCTAATAAATTTCAAAATAGCAACCATCAATTTGGATAGGTTCCCGTTTTTATAAGTTGAAATTCTTTAGTGAATTCTAACATATAGATGGCTGTATTTTGGTAACCACCATGATCACCAACGGGTACTAAATGCAACTTAGTTTGCAATAAATCAATGTTCAAGCTATGTTGGCACTTCCTAAAGTTGTTTCCGTAGGTATTCAAAGCTATGCAAAAATATTTGGTTATATCATACCCTTGAAAAGAGTACTTGTCTGGTTCTCCTTTAAAATGATTTCTGTACTTTTCTACAAAATCAATCACCGATGGTTTATTATAATCAATGTATGAATTTGAGAAAATATGTGTATTGGTATTGTAAAAGTGTTCCAATTCAATATTATCAAACCGCAACCATCGCGGCTGTCCAAAAAGGGTAATATCATATTCATATGAATAACCATTAAGTTTTCCAATTACATCAGTAACAAATGCTTGATTATCGGAAGGTATAATTACAATATTTTTAATTCCTGAAGTGAAAACATCTTTTAAAATGCTGTCTTGAGCATCGTAATAATAAACCTCGTTGTATTTTATTTGGCCAAAGTTATCTTTATTCATTTGGGAAAATAACTGTTTCTTGAATTGTGCTATATATTCCTGATCTTCATTATTGCCATCGTGGATGACAATAAAATTCTTAGTATCCTGTTCATTCAGAAAATCAGCAGTATACTGCATTTGTACGTCAAAAGGGGGGGTAACCTGAAAAGCATACGGATTGTGATCAATAAAATCGCTGGGAACTTTAACTGATAGGGGTGACACAACATTAATATGATGATCCCGTGCGTAATCGCTAACTACCGAAATAATTTTATGTAAAACAGGTCCAATAAACAAATTGCAATCATCCAGTTTTTCCTTCTTCAACATTTCAACCGCATATGCGCTATCGTTCCGGGTATCAATAACCTTCACTTCTAAATTAATCCCCATTTTTTTTAAGTCATAAAGCGCCAGTAATGTCCCTTGGTAAAATTCTATATAGGTAGTGTGGTTCGGATATATTCTATCCTCTATTTTACCGTTCCTCGGAACCAATGTTGCGGTCTCATTTCCTTGAGCATCTCTTGTAATGATTTCTTGATACTTTCCTAAGGTATCGTTGATATTGAAGTAGAAAGGTAGAAATAAGGCAATTTTATATGTTGTTTTTTTGTCAATTCCCGGATTTGGGCAAGGAACATACAACATAGAGTCCTTAAAGGGTGAATATTGGTCCCGTTTTAGCTCTTTCTTTGAATCCTGTTGAAGATTTGATGCCACTGCTAAAGTATCCGTATATTCGTTCCTGGGTAGTTTTATCAATTCGCCATCTTGAAGCATTCTTTCGGAAAGGGAAGGGTTTAATTTATAAAGATTTCTTTCTTTAATGTTATACTTTTTCTCAAGTCCATAAATTGTTTCCGATTTTTTTACTTTATGATAAATAAATTCTTCCTCGTTTTTATTAAAATCATCGGGAACTTTTATTTTAATTGTCTGGCCTGTTTGCAGTGGGTTTTCTTTTAAAATTCCATTGGCAGAAATAATAGCATTCTCACTGGTTTGGTAAATTGCGGCAATTTCAGTAAGTGTCTGTTTTTTTTCAACTTTATGTATAATAAAGCTCGAATCTTGGGATGATGAACTAATAGGTAGCTCATTAATTAAGGGTACTTTCTCATTTGGTACCGCTGGTATTTTCAATGATTCACCCAATCGAATGCCCAATTTTGCCGATGGATTATCCGAATAGATTTGGTATATGGTTATTCCATATTTAATAGCTAAATTATAAGGGGTATCACCTTTTTCAACAGTATGGTATATATAGTGCGATGTTCTTTGTGCATCATCATTGGTCGTAGCTACATTTTGTACCCTTATTTTTACATATTGATTTACCTTTATTGCATCGGTAAGGTGAAGGTTATCCTTACGGATAGTATCAATTGAAACATTATATGCCTGGCTTATTGCAAATAACGATTCTCCATTGCGCACAATGTGAATGTAATAGGGAGTACCCCCCAAACTCACTTTATTGTTTGAACGCTTAACTTCAACGGGTTGATTCTGTCCAATGGCTTGAATAACCATTAATAGATAGAATAGAACTGCGGAAAATAATTTCATTGAGTTATGTTATTACAGCTATGAACTACAAAAATAGGAAAATCAACGGTTTAAAAAAAAAGGTTTTTTAACAAAAAAGGCTGCCCAAAATTTGAGTCAGCCTTTTTGAAAGGAATATTGTTTAATTAAATTTTAAGCTTTTTTTCAATTTCATCAATATACCCTCGGAATCTTTTATCCGTATCAATTAAATTGTTAACAGTTTTACAGGCATGTAGTACGGTTGCATGATCTTTTCCACCAATTTGTGAACCTATAGTTGCTAACGATGATTTAGTAAGATTCTTTGCAAAATACATAGCAATTTGTCTAGCCTGAACAATTTCCCGTTTTCTGGTTTTTGAATTAATTATATCGTGAGGCATATTAAAATAGTCGCAAACTGCTTTTTGAATGTAATCAATGGATAATTCCCTTTTTGTATTTTTAACCAGCCTATCAATCATTTTTCGTGCTAAATCGAGGGTTATCTTTTTTCTATTTAGCGTTGATTGGGCTAAAAGTGAAATTAATGCTCCTTCAAGCTCCCTTATATTAGTTGATATATGTGAGGCCAGATAATCAACAACTTCATTTGATAATTCTATGCCATCGTTATAAATTTTTTGCTTTAAAATGGCTATTCTTGTTTCATAGTCAGGCACTTGCAAATCGGCTGATAAGCCCCATTTAAACCTTGAAAGTAACCGCTGCTCCATACCTTGCAAATCAACAGGCGATTTGTCGGAAGTTAGAATAAGTTGCTTGCTATTTTGGTGTAAATGGTTGAATATATGAAAGAAAATATCCTGTGTTTTTTCTTTACCTGCAAATTCATGAACATCATCAATAATGAGCAAATCAATCATTTGATAAAAATGAACAAAATCATTTCGGTTATTATTTAAAATTGCTTCAACAAATTGAGTATGAAACTTATTGCCATTTACATAAAGAACCACTTTTTCGGAAAACCTTTCTTTCACTTCAATACCAATGGCCTGTGCTAAGTGTGATTTTCCAAGTCCAGAGGCGCCATAAAGAAACAAGGGATTAAAAGCTGTTTTACCTGGATTGTTGGCTACTGCAAACCCTGCTGAACGAGCAAGTCTATTACATTCACCTTCAACAAAATTATTGAAATTATTGATGGAGTTTAATTGGGGATCAACATGAAGCTTTTGTATGCCTGGTATAATGAAGGGGTTTTTTATAGTTTTTTGATCATCAATTGGCATTGAAAGGGGTCTGTTACTTAACTCCCTCTTATCATTAGTTGGCAATTTTACGGTATAGGGTGCTGCATTTGAATAAACATTGTTTTCCATAATAACACTGTATTCCAATTTGGCATCAATACCTAATTCTGTCCGTAAGGTTTTTCTAAGTATATCAATATACTGTTCTTCAAGGTACTCGTAAAAAAATGGACTCGGTACTTGAATGGTAAGAATATTTTTATCAACCCTAATGGGAACAATTGGCTCAAACCATGTTCTAAAACTTATGGCTGGCACATTATCCTTAATAATGCGTAAGCAATTACTCCATACTTGCTGGTAATCTTTATTCATTGGTTAATTATTAATAATATTTTGATTCCCCTAAATCGTGAAGCAATTTTGTGAAAAAAAAAGTAAAAAAAAAATATATTTTCTATTGACTTTTTCAAAAAGTAGGTATGGTTTTCTTTATCAATCCTTTAAAAAAATAAAAAAAATAAAAAAAAATAATTAATTGAAAATCAGCATATTAACTTTACTTATTCGTTAAAGGACTGATTAATAATGTAATAAAAATGAAATATTAATTTAATTAAAATATATAAGTTTTGTTAAGTAGAGGGTTAATGAACTGGAACATAACTACCTTCCAAAAATTCAACGATAAAAGCATCAGGAAAATCGTTTTTTACCTCTTTAAGAAAAGAGCGGGCATTTTCCAAATTCTTCTTTTTTCCGATTAAATAAATGTATGTTCCTCCAATAATTGCTTCCTCAACATTTTTATATCCATTGAAATTTTCAGGTGTCAATATTATGGGCGAATTCGAGCTTTTAATTTGTATTTTGTAAATAATTATATCCTTTGTTACTTGCTTTTCTTCCTGTCCCTGCTCCACATAAACAGTTTTTCCTAAATTAAAAGCTGAAAACTGAACATATCTTTTAGGGTTCAATCTAAGATCTTCAAGCAACCGGTTTAAATTATAGGTGGCATTTTCTAAATTGTGGAACAATGTATCGTTATTAATTAACAATCCCATGGTTCCTTCTGAATTATTTATCTTACGGGTAATCTCATCCAATTGCGATAATACGGAATAGGCTTGATTAACCACTTGTTTTATATCTGATTTTGCCAGTGAATCGCTGATACTGGCCATATTTGCAATTGCCAACGTAAGAACTTTATTGTTATTCTTGAGATTTTCAGTAATTGATTCAACATTCCTTAATATATTTACGAAACGAACTTTTCCTCCATCTACAATGGTATCTAAATTTGAAGTGGATCGCTCTAGATTGGAAAACGTTGCCTTAATATTTTTAAAACTATCTGAAATATCTTCACGGGTCTGTTCATCAAAAATAACCTTTACTATTTCAATCACATCTTCCATCTCTTTCATTAAGCTTTCGGCCTTATTTTTAAGCGGTAACATTTGAACACTTACCATTTCCTGCAAAGTTCCTTCAAAATCAGGAATTAAGGTGTCACCTGAAACTTGCCAATCTGTTTCTTGCCCCACTTTCAATTCAATGGCTTTTGTTCCCATCAAATCACTGCTAAAAATCCGTGCAACGGTTGTTTTATGAAAGCGGTATTCTTTCTTAATAGCAATCTCAACTACCAAATGGCTGGAATTGTCGGGCATAAAATGAATATCGCGCACTTGACCTACTTTGAACCCATTTATAAGCACCGGATTGGTAACCGCTAAACCGTCAATTCGCTCATACACTACATAATACAAGTCATCGGTATTAAATGTGCCTTTACCTTTCAGAAAGTTAAGCCCCCATAAAAGTGCAACAAGGGAGAATATGGACACAAGTCCTATTTTAAAATATGCTATCCGCTTCATATAAATGCTTTATTGGTCAATAACTTGTTTTAAATCTATTCTATTATTATTTTTAAATGCAACGATAAACGCTCCCGGAAATTTTACTTTTATTTTTTGAAGCTCAGTTTTAATTTCTTCATACTTAGCCGATTGCCCAATGGTATATTTGTACATATTGTTTTCTTTGTACTCATATATATCCGAATAACCAATAAAAATTGGGTGATCGAATTCAAGCTTTTTAGTTGATGAGGTTATTTGCACCCGGAACACTACATCACTAATAATAACTGTGTTTGATTTATCAGGTGTATTAATATTTGAATCATTCGGATTGTCAGTTAATTTATTGCGGAGTTCATCCGAAGGAGCCAATTCCAATTCTTCCATGTCAAAATACATAAAGTATTTTTTAATAGCCCGGTAAATAGAGGAGGCAAGGTAATCTTGCCCGGTTTCGCTTAGCAAAAATTCCTCTTCTTTAGGATGTGATACAAAACCAACTTCAACTAAAATGCTGGGCATGGAAGTATTCCAAAGAACCAAAAAACCGGCTTGCTTTACTCCCCGGTCGATACGCTTTGCTTTTTCCCTAAACTCGTCCTGAACATACGAAGCCATGGTTAAACTTTTGTCCAGATAGGTGTTTTGCATCATTGAAAATATGATGTAGGATTCTGAAGAATTTGGATCAAATCCCTCATATCTGGTATGGTAATCTTCTTCAAGGAGGATAACTGAATTTTCTTTTTGGGCTACTTCAAAGTTCCCCTGTGTCTTGCTCAAACCCATGGCATAAGTTTCAGTTCCGATGGGTTTGTTGCTTTTATTTGAATTGGCATGTATTGAAATGAAAAGATCGGCATTATTCTTGTTTGCAATTTCTGCCCGTTTATCGAGTGGTGGAAAAACGTCGGTTTTACGGGTATAAATTACCTGCACATCGGGTAAGTTTTGCTCAACATAGTTTCCAACTTTAAGTGTTATGGCTAGAACAATGTCTATTTCTTTTGCTTTTTGCCCGGTGGCTCCCGAATCTTTTCCTCCGTGACCCGCATCAAGAACCAATATCCTTTTCTTTTTAGGGTTATCGGAACTATACCCTAAAACAGAAAAATTGCCCATTATAACCAAGATAACTAAAAGAATTTTTCCAATCATAACTCTGTAAACCTTTAAAAATTCATTAGTTTTGACGCATGTTTGTTAAGTTAAACATATTTTACAAAAATAGTATATTATATCTGATTTGAAAACTAAAAGCCTTATTCCGGGATTCATTTTTTATTTAATTTATAATTCAACAGCTTATTCCCAACTTACTGAATTTGAAAATGTTAATATTGATTCAGAAGTAAAGACGTTGATGTCGGATTCAATTCAAATTAACTCACAGCAATTGATTAATGATACGGCATTTCAAGATTCGGGGACTGTTTTGAATCAATTAAATTACAGTGATGATTCCATAACTACTCCAGCAAAAACGCGAAGTTTCAATGAATTTAAGGAGAAAGTAACCTATACAGCTAAGGATTCCACTATTTATTCCATTGATGGTCAAAAAGTATTCCTTTTTGGCGAGGCCGAGATAAATTATGAAGATATTGTGCTCAAGGCTGCTTACATTGAAGTTGACATGGAGCAGAACATCATGTATGCTGAAGGTGTTATTGATAGTAGTGGTGTTATTGCCGGACAGCCTGAGTTTACTCAAGGCGATGAAACCATGAAGGCAAAAACAATTACCTACAATGTTAAAACTGAAAAAGGATTCATAAAAGGACTTTATACCGAACAGGAAGATGGGTATTTGCATAGTGAGCAGACCAAAAAGGAACCCAATGACCAAATTAGCTTATTGCATGGTAAATACTCCACCTGCGAATTGGAAGAACCCCATTTTTATTTATGGCTTTCAAAAGGAAAGGTTATTCCCGGAAAAGCCATTGTAGCAAGTTTTTCATATTTGGTAATTGAGGATATTCCACTATATCCTATAATGATACCATTTGGTTTTTTTCCAACTTCAAAAGAAAAAGCATCTGGTTTTCTTATTCCTAAATTTGGGGAGGAAAACAGCAGGGGATTTTTTTTACGGGATGGTGGATACTATTTTGCCTTTAGCGATCATTTTGATTTGTCGCTTAAAGGAGATGTCTATACTAAAGGATCATGGCAAGTAAGTGCACAAAGCAAGTATATTTTACGTTACAAGTTTAGCGGGAATTTTAATTTGGCATATTCAAAAGTTGTAGAAGGTGAACCAGAATTGACCAATTATTCAGAATCGAATCAATACAGCATTCAATGGTCCCACACACAAGATCCAAAGGCAATGCCAAATAGCAACTTCAGTGCCAATGTGAATTTTAGTTCTATGGATAATAATAAATACAATGCAACCAATGCAAATGATTATCTTTCAAATACAACCAGTTCAAGTATTTCGTTTCGAAAAACCTTTGCCAATACTCCTTTTAGCATGTCAATGAATCTGGCCCATTCGCAAAATACTCAAACTAAAATTGTAAGTTTCAGTTCTTTACCGCAAATGACCTTTAATATGAACCGGATTTTCCCGTTCCGCAGGAAAGTAGCCGTTGGCAAAACCCGATGGTACGAAAATGTAGGGATTACTTATGCCGGAAACATGAAAAACTCTATTTCAGCACCCGATTCAATTATTTATACCCCTGCAGCAAAAGAACTTTTTAAAAACGGAATCCAGCATTCAATTCCATTAAGCACTTCAGTAAAGGTTTTAAAGTATTTTAATCTTTCTCCCAGTTTCAATTTTACCGACCGTATGTATTTTGAGCGAACATTCAAATCATCAGCCTTGTATATTAATAACGGAAAGTTGGAAGATACCATTATGTACAACAAACAAAATGGTTTTTATAATGTATATGATTATTCTTATGGATTAAGTTTGGGTACCATAATGTATGGCATGTATCAATTTAAAAGTGAACGTATTAAAGCCATACGGCATGTAGTTACCCCTTCAGTATCACTAAGTTATCGCCCCGACTTTCAAGAAGCCAAATGGCAATATTACCTTCCCGATCCTACAAATAAGGATACGAATAAAGTGGTTTATTATTCTCCTTACAAAGATGGTATTTATGGAGTACCCGGGGCTGGAAAATCAGGCTTAATTAACTTTTCGTTGAATAATAATTTAGAAATGAAAGTAGCCAATAAAAAAGATACCGTTACCAATGAAGCAAAAATAAAGCTTTTAGAATCATTGAGCTTTTCCACATCGTATAATATGTTGGCTGATGAGTTTAACTGGGCTCCAATTAGTATTTCAGCCCGTACTACTCTTTTTAAATTACTTTCAATAAATGTTTCATCCACAGGTAACTTTTATGCATTGGACGATTCCACAGGCAAACCAATCAATGTATTTCAATTTAAACAATACCCCGGTCAACTGATGCGTATTACAAGTGTAAGAGCTTCAACCGGTATTTCATTCAATTCGGAAAACCTATTTGGTAAAAGCGAAAATAAAGACAAGAACAATTTACCCGAAGGAGAAAACCCACCCAATACGGGCGTTACGGGTATTACCCACAATCATGATTATTATGAATACGATTACTTTAAAATACCTTGGAATTTGCGGTTTGATTATTCATTTGGTTATCAAAAGCCCGGATTTGTATCTGAAATTATACAAACCTTGAGCTTTTCAGGCGATCTTAGCTTAACTCCAAAATGGAAAATTGGAGTTCAATCGGGTTGGGATTTTAATGCAAATCAATTTTCGTTTACCAGTATTAACCTTTCCCGCGATTTGCATTGCTGGTTAGCAACCTTAAGCATGGTTCCCTTTGGCGAAAGGCAAAGCTACAGTTTTTCCATTGGTGCTAAATCATCCATATTGCAAGATCTGAAATACGATAAAAACCAAAGCTGGATGGATAATGCATATTAAATTTTTAGCATGATACCAGCACAAATAATTACCATAGGCGATGAAATCTTGATTGGCCAGATTACAGATACCAATTCAGCTTGGATAGCCGTTGAATTGACCAAAATGGGTTTTAGCGTTCAAATAATGACCTCAATTTCCGATGCGGAAGAAGCAATTGTTGAATCCGTAAATAATGCTTTAAGGCAATCAAAATTAGTAATACTTACCGGAGGGTTAGGTCCAACCAAAGACGATATTACCAAAACCACCTTAAGCAAATTATTTGGAACCCCATTAAAATTCAACCCGTTGGTTTTTGAAGATGTGGAGGCATTTATTAAACAACGGGGAGGATTAATGAACCCGTTAAACCGCGATCAGGCATTATTTCCCGATGGGGCTTATTTGCTGAGGAACAAACAGGGAACTGCACCAGGAATGTGGTTTGAGAAAAACGGCACTGTATTGGTGAGTTTGCCTGGTGTACCTTTTGAAATGAAAGGATTAATGCAGCAGGAGGTCATTCCCAAACTCAAAACAACTTTTGCCTTACCATACATTCATTACCAAACAGTTATGGTTACCGGACTGGGGGAATCACAGTTGGCACTGATTATTGAAGAATGGGAAAACCAACTTCCACAAGGGATGAAACTGGCGTATTTGCCATCACCGGGAATTGTAAAACTACGGTTGGGATATGTTGCAGAGAGGAAAGAAGTTGCCGAACTTTTAGTTGATGAACAAATTGAAAAACTGAAACCGTTAATTCCAAATAATATATTTTCAGACACTGAAGAATTACTTGAAATTATAGTAGGTAACTTATTAAAAACTAGGTTTAAAACCATTAGTTGTGCTGAAAGTTGTACTGGTGGAACCTTGGCTGCAACTATAACTTCCGTGTCCGGAGCATCGGCTTATTTTAAAGGGGGAATTGTAGCTTATTCCAACGAAGTTAAGGAAAAGTTACTTGGGGTTTCAACTGATTCCATTCATGCTTATGGTGCAGTCAGTCAGCAGGTGGTGGAACAAATGGCGGCAGGAGCAAAGCTGGTGTTAAAATCCGACTATGCTATAGCCACAACGGGTATTGCCGGTCGCGACGGAGGAACTCCTGAAAAACCGGTTGGTACTGTTTGGATTGGAGTGGCTACGCCCAAAAAAGTTGTGTCGAAACAATTCAAATTTGGAAAAGAACGAAAAATTAACATCACCCGTACCACTATTGCAGCATTAAATATGCTAAGGCAGGTACTCAATGATGAAACAATTACTAATTGATAATCAATATTTTAATAGGATATGTATTTGCGTTGTGGTGTGTAAAATACAGAGCAAACGAAAAAAAGTGATTTTTTTTTAACAAAAAAGGTTTATTTGTTTGATTAATTGAATTAAAATCACGTATTTTGCATTCCGATTTTTGAGATGTAAAAAGAATTTTAAATGATATAGTGATGTAAAAGATTTGTCAAGTTACAGGAAAAAAAATGATGGTGGGCAACAACGTAAGCCACTCAAACAAGAAAACTAAAAGAAGGTTCTATCCGAACTTATTCAATAAAAAGTTTTATCTCCCTGAAGAAGATCGTTGGATTGTTATCAAGGTATCTGCTGCAGGTATCCGTAATATCAATAAAAACGGTTTGAACAACGTGTTGAAACAGGCAAAAGCCAAAGGGTTTATTAATCAGTATTAAATAGTATTAAAATGGCTAAAAAGGCAAAAGGTAATAGGGTTCAAGTGATTTTGGAATGTACTGAACATAAAGCCAGCGGAAGACCGGGTACTTCAAGGTATATTACTAAAAAGAACAAAAAAAATACCCCAGAAAGAATGGAAATGCGCAAGTATAACCCAATTCTTAAAAAAGTAACTGTACATAAAGAAATTAAATAGATTAGAACATGGCAAAGAAGGTAGTTGCAACGTTAAAATCAGGTGAAGCCAAAACTTATGCAAAAGTTATCAAAATGGTTAAATCGCCTAAAACCGGTGCTTATCAATTCAAGGAAGAAATTGTAAACTCAGAGCACGTAAAAGATTTTTTCAGTAAATAAAATATTGATTGAGTAATACAAAAAAGCTTTCTTCGTCCGCGAGGAGAGCTTTTTTTGTTAAACAGTCTTTTTTACGAACTTACCATTTGCATTAATACAATTCAACTATGGGATTTTTTTCTCGCACAAAAAAAGATAATCTCGACAAGGGATTGGAAAAAACCAAAGAAAGTGTTTTCAAAAAACTTTCGAGGGTGGTAGTTGGCAAATCAACTGTTGACGATGAAGTACTTGATAACCTGGAGGAAGTTCTGATAACCTCAGATGTAGGCGTTGAAACCACGTTGAAGATTATTGAGCGTATTCAAAAGCGGATTGTAAAAGAAAAATATATTGGCACCAATGAACTGAATGCCATCCTTAAAGAAGAGATTGCGGAGCTTTTGCAAGAAAACAATTCCATAGATGCTACAGAATTTGTTGTTCCCGAAACTATCAACAAAGTACCATATATTATAATGGTGGTTGGAGTAAACGGGGTTGGTAAAACCACCACCATTGGTAAATTGGCTTATCAATACAAAAAAGCCGGTAAATCGGTTTTTATTGGAGCTGCCGATACTTTTCGTGCTGCCGCTATTGACCAGCTGGAGATATGGGCTCAACGGGTTGATGTTCCTTTAATAAAACAAAAAATGGGTGCCGATCCAGCATCTGTTGCATTCGATACTATACAATCGGCTGTAAAAGCAAATGCCGATGTTGTTTTGATTGACACTGCTGGAAGGTTGCACAACAAAATAAACCTGATGAACGAACTTTCGAAGGTTAAAAAAGTGATGCAGAAAATTATTCCGGAAGCTCCCCACGAAGTATTGCTAGTATTGGATGGCTCCACCGGACAAAACGCTTTTGAACAGTCCAAACAATTCACATTGGCTACTGAGGTTACCGCATTGGCTTTAACCAAACTCGACGGCACCGCTAAAGGAGGAGTTGTTATCGGTATTTCTGACCAGTTTAAAATACCGGTCCGCTATATTGGGGTAGGCGAAGGAATGGACGATTTGTTGGTATTTAACCGACATGAATTTGTTGATTCGCTCTTTAAATAGAACAAATGGGCCTTAGGGTCCTTTTTAGTTTTATGAATTTGCTCCATTAAAAAATATAGTTGAGTGCATGAAAAAAACGGTTAATATATTTACACTGGGTTGCAGCAAGAATCGGGTCGATTCTGAAGTGATGATGAAACAATTGGCAGAGAATGGATATTCTGTGGTTCATGAATCGGCAAAGGAAAAGGCGGACTTTGTATTGATAAATACCTGCGGCTTTATTGGCGATGCAAAGGAAGAATCCATTGAAACCATATTAAACTTCGTTCATGCTAAAGCAAATGGATTGGTTAAGAAAGTTTTGGTATTCGGTTGTTTGTGTGAGCGGTACAAGGATGAACTGATAAAGGAAATACCGGAAGTGGATGCCTGGTTTGGAAAATTTGAACTCCCAAAAATGCTGGAATTTATGAGTGCCAGCCATTTTCCCGCATTAATGCCAAACCGCATCATTACCACACCCAGCCATTACGCATATCTGAAAATATCGGAAGGTTGCAACCGGGGTTGTTCCTTTTGTGCCATTCCCAATATTACCGGAAGCCATATTTCGCGCACCATGGAATCATTGGTTGAAGAGGCAACTTCACTGGTGAAAAGTGGTGTGAAAGAACTGATTTTGATTGCCCAGGAGTTATCGTATTATGGGATTGATTTGTACAAAAAGCAAATGTTGGCTCCTTTAATGGAACAACTGGCCCAAATATCGGGACTGGTATGGTTGCGCATCCATTATACCTACCCGGCACGTTTCCCAATGGATATTTTACCAGTGATGGCAAAATACCCCAATATTTGTAAATACATGGATATTGCCTTGCAGCACATTAGCAATCACATGCTTTCGTCCATGCGCCGCAATGTGACCAAAGAAGAAACATATACTTTGATTCGTTCTTTCCGTGAAAAGGTACCGGGCATCAATTTAAGGACAACGCTCATGGTTGGGCATCCCGGTGAAACGGAACAGGATTTTCAGGAACTGGTTCAGTTTGTAAAGGATATCCGGTTTGAGCGGTTGGGTGTTTTCACGTATTCTCATGAAGAAAACACTTATGCTTGGAACAATTATAAAGATGAGGTGTCGGAGGAAATCAAACAACAGCGTGCCGAGGAAATTATGGAAATTCAACAGCAAATTTCATCAGAACATAACCAAAACAAAATAGGAAAAACCTTCAAAGTGCTAATAGATAGGCGTGAGGGTGACTACTACATCGGACGTACCGAGTTTGATAGCCCGGAAGTGGACAATGAAGTGCTTATTACTACCCTAAAAAGGTTAGCCATTGGAAGTTTCAAAGAAGCAATGATAACCGATGCCGATGAATACGATTTGTATGCCAAACTGGTTTGATTGGGATTAAATGGCATTAAAAACCATTTTTGAAAAGTGGTATATTCACTACCTTAAAAGGTGGACTTAAAGACTATTTTTGAAAAGCAAATTTTGAAAAAACAGTGTTCACTATTTGACTTACTAAAGGGTTTTGATTAATCGGGAAGGGCTTACAAATTGATTTGTAGGTCAATTGCCTCTTACAAAATGATAAAAAGAATGAGCTTAAAAAAACCAATTCACCAACCTAGTTTAGGACATAAGTTATTACGCAGCTATGTTGACATATTCCTGTATTCTTTTTATAACCGGGTTACCATTGTTGGAAAAGAAAATGTTCCCAAGAATGTTCCTGTGATATTGGCTATAAATCATCAAAATTCATTAATGGATGCACTCACTGTTCTCTGTACATTGCGCAGTCAGCCAGTTTTCATGGCAAGAGCTGATATTTTCAAAAAACCAGTAGTTGCAAAAATCTTACGTTTTTTCAAAATAATCCCAATTTTCAGGATGCGTGATGGGAAGGAAAACCTTCAGAACAATGATGCTTCATTTGATGAAGCGGTAGGTGTTTTGCTAGATAATAAAAGATTAGCCATTTTACCTGAAGGCAATCATTTTGGTCAACGACGGCTGAGGGTATTAAAAAAAGGAATTGCCCGAATTGCCTTTCAGGCAGAAGAACGCTCTGGGTTTGAGCTAGGTATCCAAATTGTACCTGTTGGTCTTGATTATTCTCATTACATCAAATTTGGAGCCGATTTGTTGGTACATTTTGGAAAACCATTCCCGGTAAACAAATACAAGGAAATGTATAATGATAACCCCCAAAAAGCCATGACTGCCTTCATGCAGGAACTCAGGGAACGCATGATACCCCAAATGCTGAATATTGATGATGAAAAAGACTATGAAGATGTATCATTACTGAAAGACATTTATATTAAGCATCTGATATATAGAAAAGGATTAGATACCGAGCACACAAATATTATTAAAAACTCCCAATTTATTGCCGATAAAATTATAGCATTCAAAGAGCTGGAATCTGATAAGTTTCAAAAGATGGCTGATACCGGTAAAGAAATACTGGAGGACGTAAAAAATCTCGATTTTAGGTTATGGGTACCGGCAAAAGGCCGATTCTTGGTTTTATGGAGTTTAGTAGGAACCTTGTTTCTAATCGTAACTCTTCCTTTGTTTTTAGTGGGTTTTGTTTTTAACTTTTTACCTTTTTATATCCCTGTCCTTTTATCTAAAAAAATAAAAGATCCTCAGTTTGTAAGTTCCATCCGTTTTGGTGTTTCTATTTTAACTTTTACTTTATTTTATATTGCATATTTAGTTGTATTTCTGATATTTATAAGTCCAATTTATTATGCATTAAGTGCTTTCATTTCAATTTTTATATTGGGTCTTTTTAGTTATGAGTATTATGCCATATTTGCAAAGAACATACCAAGATGGAGGGCCTATTACTTTAAAAAGAAGGAAAACCCGACTTGGAACCGTTTAATGCAGAATTGGAACGAATTGACGAGTCAAATTGCAAACATTGTCCAATAGATTGCTATGCAGCAGGAATTTAGTGACCATTTTTATTTCCGTGATAAGGAGCTTTTTGATACTAAAAACGTTGGAAATGGAGCGGGAATCGGAGTATCGGTGTATGAAGTTATAAAAGTTATTAGCGGAATCCCTCTGTTTTTTGAAGATCATTTGGAACGGCTTAAAAATTCGTTGGTCTTATCGGGCTTGGAATATAGCAACCTGCAAATGACGGAATTAAGCACTCAAATTGCTGCTCTTTGCAAGGAAAACGACAAATATTTTGGAAACATTGAACTACGGATTTCTGCATTACCGGATAATAAATGCCTGATGTTGTTAGGGTTTATTCCTCACCATTATCCAAATGCTGAGGATTATGAGCAAGGAATTAAAGTAGGTTTGTTGCAAGCAGAAAGGACTCTGCCTAATGCAAAAGTCAAAAATACCGATACCCGCATCAAAGCCAATAAATACTTGGCTGATTACAAACTTCCGGAAGTACTGTTATATAACCATGAAGGTTTGATTACCGAAGGGAGCAGGAGCAATGTGTTTTTTATTAAAGGTAGCTTAGTTTTTACTGCACCTGCCAGTATGGTTTTAAAAGGAATATCCAGAAAATATGCCATTAAAACCTTGATGCAACTAGGAATTACATTAGTGGAAGAAGCTTTACATATTTCTGATTTATCGCAAATGGATGGTGGATTTATTTGTGGAACCTCACCGGGAGTATTGCCATTAAACGCAGTCGAAGAACAATTGCTTGATGCCAAAAACCCAGTTCTTCAAAAGATTTTGGTAGCTTTTAACAATCAAGTAACCGATTATTTAGCATCAAAGGTTAAAAATCGCCATTAACATCGGTTAAAACTTCAAAACCGTCCGGAGTTACCAACACCGTATGTTCAAATTGCGCTGAGAGTTTGCTATCGACTGTGCGTGCCGTCCAACCATCCTTTTTATCAACCACCACCTTGGCTCTTCCTACATTTATCATGGGTTCAATGGTGAAAATCATTCCGGGTTTCATAATTGCACCTGAATTCCGACGGGCAATGTGGTCCACTTGAGGATCTTCGTGAAAATGAATTCCAACACCATGTCCACAAAATTCATATACTACACTGTATCCTTTGGCTTGGGCATATCGACTGATAACAAAACCGATGTTTCCAAAATTGTTTTCTGGCCTAACTTCTTTAATTCCCAGGTTTAAGCAATGCTTAGTGGCTTCAATCAGATTGCTGGCTTCTTTCGATATTTCACCAACGGTAAACATGCGGCTGGTATCGCCAAAATATCCATCCAAAATAGTGGTTACATCAATGTTTATAATATCTCCATCTTTAATAATGGTCTCTTTTGAAGGGATTCCATGGCAGATAACATTGTTGGGCGATATACACGAGGACTTTGGGTATCCGTTGTAATTCAGCGTTGCAGAAATAGCTCCATGTTGCTTTATATAATCGGCAATCAAATTGTCGAGGTATTCGGTAGTAACACCAGCTTTTACATAAGGAGCAATGTAGTTAAGCGTTTGAGCCGCTAGTTGCGAGCTTTTCCGGATTCCAACAATTTGTTCCTGATTTTTTATAAGAATAGCCATGTTGTTTTTTAATAATCAAGGTGCAAAAATGCTGAAAGTTTTACAATTAATGCGAATTAAGAACCTAAATTTTTCAATAGTCGCCTGCTTTAGCGTTCGACTGAACTCACGCCGAAGCCTGATTGATAAAAATTAAAAACAAAATTGCCTTTAGCCAAATAATTATTTTCTTTTGGCTAATGCCTTATATTCTTGTTGCATCCGCCCTGCTATCAAGACCAATTAGTTAATTGTTGCATAAGACAGTTGCATGAGGGGTTTACTCCACCGCCAGCCTTCAGTTTTATCAAGCCAACGCATTGTTCTTATCTAATAATTGAACAAGAAAGTCATCCTGAAATTGGATCTTCGGAATATTTGGTAAAAAGGTAGATAAGCTTATCACTTCAAAATTAGAATTAGCCATTAAAACCAATAGGATTAAACATATCAAAGAAATCAGGTTACTTTTGTGTTGAATTAGTAAATCAAACTTACGTGGAAAGAATCCTGTTTATAATAGCCATTATGTTGGTAATCAATTGCAACAGCCATATAACCGAGGCGAAAAATTGGTTTGATGAACCTACACCTATCATTTATCTTTCAAAAGCCGATAGCCTTAAACTTCTCAATTTTTGGCAAATAGCCATTGACAGCAATCTAAAAATAAAAAATACACAGGAAATAGAAATGTGTGTGGCTCAATGGTTTGTTGGTACTCCTTATGTGGCGGTTACTCTCGATCAAAACAGTGAGGAGCAATTGGTGATAAACCTTCAAGGATTGGATTGTGTAACCTATGTTGAGAATGTGGTTGCGTTAACCCAAACCATACAAGGAGGAACTCTTGACAACGAATCATTCTATCGAAACCTTATAACCCTGCGATACCGAAATGGAAAGTTGGATGGTTATGCTTCGCGGCTTCATTATTTTACCGAATGGTTGCTCAATAACCGGCAAAAAGGGGTTTTGGCAATTATAAGTGACAGCCTTAGCGATGCTGATTTTAATCCATCAGTGAATATCCTTTCAAAGAATAAAAAAAACAATTCCCATTTGGCCGATAGTGCGGTGCTGGCAAAAATTATGGCATCAGAAATTGATGTATCTAAAGCAAAACTTCGATATATAACCAAACAGAACTTGCCTGTCGTGGAGGATTCCATTCACGATGGCGACATTATTGCCATTGCAACCTCAATAAAAGGGTTGGATATTGTGCATACGGGGATTGCTATTAAAAAGAACAACCGTCTTTATTTGATGCACGCCTCATCAACATTGGGCAAAGTGGGTGGTTTCCGATGTTCTGCTAAGCGAATACCTCCAACAAAAACCTTCGTTTACCGGAGTGCTGGTGGCCCGATTAATTGGGAATTAGTTTGGATAGGTTCTAAAAAGCTTTGAAAGGATGGTGTGGAATTTATGCATTCCTTTCGGATTGGTAAACATAAAAACACAACGGTTATAAATGGTATTAATCCCATTTTTTTTAGCAAACTCAATCGTTTCCTGCTTTGCGGAACCTTGTTGAAAGAACATTTGCTTTATCCCTTTATCGATAGCCTCCTTAACAAGCGCATGGGTAATCTCCTGTTTTGTGGTAAAAATAAGGGCCTCAATAGCTGATGGTAATTCCGCAATGGAATGGCAGCAGGGTACTCCCTCAATTTCGTTTGTGTTGGGATTAATGGGTACCACATCATACAACTGTTTTTTTAATTCGCGGAAAATAGCATTTCCCATTTTTTTTGTATCGCTCGAAACCCCAACTACAGCAAATTTGGAGCAATTGAAAAAATCATTTATTTTTTGTAATTCCATGGCTAATAAATAAGTAATGTAAAATTAGTGAGCAATATAGCAATTTTGACCGGTTTATAAAAGGGTTTATGTATGGTAAATCTATCTTCAATGATGTTGAAGAAGCTCGCAAAATGCACAAAAATCGGAGAAATATGAATATGGCACCTAATGTTTTGATTTAATAATATTTATATTTGTGGTTGTAACTTCAATAGTTCGGTAAACTTATTGGTGTAATTTGGTTCCGATAGCTATCGGGATGGTGATTTTACTCACTTTGTTTTCCGAGGAAAAATCGGGATAGGCTGTGAGAACGCTTCGCTAAGTTGTGGCAATTATGAATTTCTCGCCACCAAAACACAAAAACACCCAATATCACGAAATCAAAAACAAGTAAAAGTGAATTATAAAAATACCGAACTATTGTAACTTAATATTCTATGAAAAAGACACTAAAAGCATTGAAATATTTCATCATCATCCTTTTTTCGCTCATTGTTATATTAATAGTGGTGGCAAAATTAGCTGAAAACAAAATAGCCCAAATAGCCCTAATCCAGATTAGTAAAGCCATAAAAGCCCCCGTTGAGATTGACGATGTGGACTTTACCCTGCTCCGTAGATTTCCGTTGGCTACCATCGAACTGAAAGGAGTGAGGTTAGGCGCTCTCCGCGATTCCACAAACTCCGATCCTTCGGATTTTACCTCCGATACCTTGGTGAGTATCGACAAAATATTTTTTTCGGTTAAAACGAGGCCTTTAATCAAAGGGGAATATGAAATTTCTAAGATTGAAATAGTGGGAGCGGACTTCAAATACAGCATCAACCCAAAAGGAATCGGCAATTTTGATTTTTTAATGGATACCACTCAAGCCGTAGAACCCGATACGGCCCTATTGATACTTGATTTGGAGTCGTTACTATTAAAAAATATTTCCCTTACATATATAGATGATTCCTCAAAAATGAAGGCAAAACTTTTTATCCCTGAATTAGAAGTAAATGCCAAAGTAAGGAACGATAAGTATTCTGGAACTGCCAACGGAAGCATCCAACTTTCCGATTGCAGTTTTGAAGGCACCAATGCCCACCTGATGAAGGAAACAACGGTGGATTTCAATCTCGATTTTAGCGACGAAAAAGTGACCCTAAATAAGGTGAACCTGATTACCGACGGCGCCAAGCTTCATGCAACCGGCACCGCCCTGATAAAAGACACCATTTCGGTTGATATTCGGCTGGAAGGTTCCGATATGGATTTAAGCGAATTGATAAAATACGCCCCAGCCGAAATGCTCAAAGAGTACGGCTTGCAACAGCTTGCCGGAAATATGCACTTTAAAGCATCTATAAAAGGAATGGTGGCCGACTCGCTTTTGCCTCAATTGGAGCTAAGAATGGGCTTAAAGAATGGTGCGGTGGTAACTTTCGATTACCCTGCATTAAAAAACATCCATTTGAGCGGGCAAATCAGCAACGGCGCATTAGGCAACAACCAAACCACCCGCATTGTATTCGACACCTTTCATTTTGAAACCGCGCAAAGCCAAGCAGATTTTGCTTTTACGGTTACCAATATCGACCACCCGAAGTATGATGTAAAAGCCGACATGCAACTGGATATGGCGGAATTTAAGAAGTACATCCCCGATACGCTGGTGCGGAATTTAACTGGAAAGCTCGATGTAGGCTTTTCCACCAAAGGCCAGTTGCCCGATTCCATTGGCGATGATTTTACCGATTATGTATTGGAAAACAGCCGTGCCACCATTGCGCTTCATAATTTTGACATAAATTTGGACGATACGCTAAAGATTCATGATTTTTCGGGGCAAATGGCTTATGAGCCCAATCATATTGAGGTAACCCATTTGAATCTGAAAGTGCCTCTATACAAGGTAATCCTTAAAAACACGGCATTCGATGCGGTTTTAAGTGGGAAGCTTACGCAGACAAACTCCATGGGGCTCAACCTGAAATCGTTTCATATTGAAACCGAAAAAAGCTTGTTCACCGGTTCTGCCAAGGTGCAGAATTTCGATTATCCCAGTTATTCCTTTACCACAAACATGAAGCTTGATTTGGCAGAAATAAAAACCATGCTTCCCGATTCGCTGGTGAATCAACTATCGGGCGAGGTTACAGCAAATATAAGCTCGGCAGGGAAAATCAATCTCGATTCCATTGAGCAGCAGATGAACGATTTGGTATTTGAAAGCAGTGCCTTTGAACTGGGCTTTAAAAACGTAACTGTTGGAATGCCAGATACTTTGATGCAAATTCAGAATTTCACCGGACAGATAACCATGAAACCCGATACCATAACCATTGACAAAACCAGTGGAATATTCAGTGGCATTGAATTCAGTGCCGATTCTACCACGATTGTTAATGTTTACAATACGGTTATTAAAAACCAACATGCCCAACTGTATGTGGAAGGTAATTTCCATTTAGGCGACTTGGATTATGCCCAGCTTGGAGCTTTTATGGGCACCGATACATCAGTAATAGCTAAAGATTCAACACTTGCATCAACTGAAAACAAATCAGAAAACCCAGATTCTATCGCTACCATTGATTCAGCTGCGGTAAACTATACTTTTTTGATGAAGGGAAAGTTCTCTGTAAATAGCTTAAAATATGATAAAGTATTGTTAGAAGACATCTCAACAAAGTTTAAACTTACCGATAGCGTGTACAAATTTGAAAATTTTAAATTCCATGCCTTTAATGGTACCATGGACAATTCCATTAAAATGGTAATGAAACCCGATGGCAAAACCACTATCGAAACCCATCATATTATTGAAAAAATGGATATTAAAAAACTGCTAGCCGATTTTGATAATTTTGGCGATACCTCGTTAACCTCCGAAAACATAAGTGGACTGTTTTCGACCGATTTATTTACCCGGATGGTCATGATTGGCGATTCCATTTTATACGATGATATTCGTATTAAAGGCGATCTTAAACTAGAGGATGGTGGCGTTTATAATTATCAACCGGCAAAAGATCTGGCAAAATTTACCAACATCAACGAATTGGAGAACATTCAGTTCAAAACCTTGGAAAGCAGCATTTTCATGATGAAAAACAAAATGTATGTGCCAAAAACCCAGATTGTAAGCACGGCTATTGATATAACGGCTTATGGCATGCAAAGTATGGGTGAAGATTATGAGTACCATATACAGCTTCATTTGGGCGATGTACTTAAAGGAAAGTCAAACAAGCTTTTAAAAGAACAGGCTGCAAGTGGGGAAGACGTAAGTGAAGATGATGCTGATCGAAATTCGGTAAAACTTATTTATTCCTTAATTGAAGGAAAATCGAAAGTAGGGTTTGATACCAAAAAACTGCAAACAAAAATGTTGACGAAAATTCGGACTCAGGAAAAAATATTAAGTTTAAGATTTGATAATTATGTTAATTTTGATACAGGAGTTAAATGAGTTAATTTTTTTTTGTATCGAAGTTTAAAGTGTAATTTTGATTTTCATCTAGTATATTTGAACCATAAATTAATTTAAAGATTATGAGAAAGCTTTTTTTATTATTGCCATTGGTTGTACTTGGAGTGGTACTTACAATGAATACCGGTTGCGATCAGGTTACAGAGGAATGCTCGTCTGATGAAATTTGTACCGGTAAAGATCCGGTTACCTCGTGTTGCACCGATGGATCTGCTTGTGTTTGGAAATATAATGGCGTTGAATATCCTGATACGGATCAAGGATTAGCCGATTTAAAAGCTGCACTGGACTGTTCAACAGCTAAATCAGCAACCGTAGGTTGCGATATTGATGAAATTGAAATGCGGCTTCAAGAGCTTATGGAAAATACCCGGGCAGCAAGTATGCGTAAATAATGGTTCACATTTGAAATTAGTAACCGGCAGTATTTTTACTAGCCGGTTTTTTTATGGATCGCTGGCCTCCAGGCCGGCATTCCCAAAATGAATACCGCCTAGAGAGGCGGTGATCCGGATCGCCGGACTCCAGGCCGGCACTGTTGGAGCGATGTTCGACTTACTAAAACTGAATTTGGGTTAAGAGGAAATACCGCCTAGAGAGGCGGTGATCCAATTATTGACTGGCTTCGCTCTTTGAAGAAGAAAAAATCCGACTTTTTTTATATTCCCTTAACTTTTTTTCGAGTGATTCTTTTCTAAGGTTTTTTCCAACAATGATTCCATCCCCGTCGATAAGGTAGCTAGCAGGTACACTTTTTACTTTATACAATAATGCTGCTTCGTTTTTCCCTCCCTTTAAATCGCATACATGGTAAGGCCAAACAAGTTTATCGGCTTCAATGGCTTCTTTCCACATTTCCTGTTTAAAATCCAGAGAAACACTGTAAATAGTAAACCCCTTACCGTTTTTGAATTCGGTATCTTTGTATTTCCGGAATGCTTCAATCAAATAGGGGCTTTCATTACGGCAGGGAACACACCACGATGCCCAAAAGTCAATCAGCACCATTTGGCCTTTTAGTGAATCCAGACTCAGTACTTGTCCGGATAGGGAATTCTGGATAATATTGGGAGCTTTTTGCCCAATTTCAAGCGTTTGGCTAGACAATTGGGTTCCAGTTAAGGATATTATTATAAGTAGAATCAGGCTAAATTTCATACATTCCTATTTAGGCATCGCATTAACTCAAACTATCGAAATCAATAACTTCCTGTTGCACTTGGTCCAATTCAATCAAACCGCCGTTTTCGCACTTCACAGTCCTTGCCGGGAATTCTTTTAGCAACGGGTAATCATGGGTTGCCACAATTACTGCTTGTCCATTTTTACTAATTTCGAGTAAAAGTTTAATGATGCCCGATGACGATTCTGGATCGAGGTTTCCGGTGGGTTCATCGGCTAAAATGATTTCGGGATTGTTCAACAGCGAACGGGCAATTACCACCCGCTGCTGTTCGCCTCCTGAAAGTTCATGCGGCATTTTGTATTCCTTGTGTTGCAACCCAACACTTTCCAATACTTGTTGAATACGGTTTTCCATTTCCTTTTTTTTCTTCCAGCCGGTAGCTTTTAATACAAAGTACAGATTTTCATAAACCGACCGATCGGTGAGCAACTGAAAGTCCTGGAAAATGATGCCCAATTTTCTTCGGAGGAAAGGGATTTGTCGGTTTTTGAGTTTTTGCAAATCGAAACCGGCCACGATGCCCTCACCTTTAAATAAGGGCAAATCGGCATATAGCGTTTTAAGCAACGTTGATTTGCCGCTGCCAGTGCGGCCAATCAGGAAGATGAATTCACCAACTTTCAATTCAAAATCAATGTTAGTTAGCACCACATTTTCAGGTTGTGCTACGGTTACTTTTTCTAGTTTTATGATGGGTTCGGACGATATAGGTTCCATATACTGTTTGTTTCATTCATTTATTACAAAAGTAAAAATTATTGACATCTAATGGAATTTGAACCCCATTTTATTATTCAACCGGTATTTCGAAATTTTCCATTATTCCACCTCCCTTCTTATTGCAATAGCTATCGGGATTTAACTGCTCTACCTTGCGGTGCATGTTAGGATACCATTCCATTGCAACTTCTTTGAATGCACCGCTTGCTGCCGTTGTCATTTTACCAAGGGCGTTGCCCTTGGCTTTATTCTTTCGCCCTTTTAGGGCTTTTCTTCCCATTTTCCCACCTTGCTACCTTGTTACCCTGCCACCTTGCCACCCTGTTTCATTTCCGACTTCCGACTTCCGACTTCTTCTAACATCTAATTTCCAAACTCTAAACTCTTACTTCCGTCTTTCTGCCCATAAAATTGTTAACAAGTTTGCTAATGCCGAACCCATCGCATTTATTACATTTGTCACAAAATTGTATTATGGGTATCCAACGTATCAAGATATTGCTGCAATATGGCCTTTTTTGGTTGCTGTTTTTTATTAGCTGCCGTTTCCTGTTTTTGTTGTACAACTTCCCAAAAACAAGTGAACTTGGGCTTTTGGAAATATTCAACATATTTGTTCATGGAATAAAACTCGATTTATCGTTAACCGGATACCTGCTTTTTTTTGTGTCATTAATGTTGTCGCTTACCTTTTGGATGGAAGGAAAAACACTGGCCAAACTCTTTGCTTATTTCACTATACCGTTGCTTTTTTTCTTTACTTTAATTGCCTGGGTTGACGTGGAACTTTATAAAAACTGGGGATTCCGTATCGACAGCACCATTTTGTTATACCTTAAAACTCCCAAAGAAAGCCTGGCATCACTTAAAGTGTGGTTTACAATTTTATTGTTAATCCTGACTTTTACCACTATCTGGTTGTCAATAAAAGGGTATCGCCGGTTCATTGGGCCAAAATGGGCAAAAACTGAACGGGCCAAGTGGTATGCTTTTCCGGCATTTATATTTATTGCGGCTCTCATGATAATCCCAATCCGCGGAGGAGTGGGGATAGCACCCATCAACGTGGGAACTGTGTTTTTCAGCAATAAACCTTATGCCAACCACGCAGCCATAAATGTGCAATGGAATTTCCTGAAATCGCTTACCGAAATGAACAAAAATACAGTTCCCCAAATGATGGAACCCGATAAAGCCAAAGAGTTGGTGGAACAATTACTCATTAAAAAAGATACCTTACAAACGCAATTGGTAACCCCGACCAAGCCTAATGTCATTATTATAATCCTGGAGAGTTTTACATCCAATGTAATTGAACCATTGGGAAGAACACCAGGAGCAACGCCGGGTTTTAATAAATGGAGCCATAAAGGCATTTTATTTGACCATGTATTTGCCACCGGCGACCGCAGCGATAAAGGGATTGTATCCATTTTAAGCGGTTATCCAGCTCAGCCCACATCATCTATCATTAAATACACCACAAAAACCGAAAAGCTTCCTCATTTAAGCAAGATATTAGAGGCTCAAGGGTATTCTAGTGCTTTTTATTACGGAGGCGAAATAAATTTTGCCAACATGAATTCCTATTTCGTCAGCGGCGGATACAACGAGCGCATCACACTTTCCGACTTTCCAAAAAAGGATTTAAACTCCAAATGGGGCGCTCACGATCATGTGGTGTTTTCACGATTGTTCAACGATATTCAGAAATCGGACACTCCATTTTTTAAAGTCATGTTTACTTTAAGCAGTCACGATCCGTTTGATGTACCGCATAAAAGCCAGTTTGCTGGATTGGATTGGAGTTCGCGGTACCTGAATTCCATTCATTACACCGACAGCTGTTTGAACGATTTTTTAACCAAGGCTCAATCGACAGAATGGTTGAAAAATACCTGGATAATTTTGGTGGCCGACCACGGAATTATGTATCCGGTAAATACTTGGAACAATGCCCCTGAAAAGTTTAAAATACCCATGCTTTGGTTGGGTGGGGCAATTACTGCTTCAGATAGGGTAGTATCATCCACACTTTCGCAAACCGATATTCCTCTCATGATTACCAATCAATTGGGTTTATCCGATTCATCGTTTCAGTTTAGTAAAGATGTGCTGTTTGGGGGAAAACCGTTTGCATATTATGCTTATAACAACGGAATTGGTTATTTTACCGATTCAACAGGTTTTGTGTGGGATAACAGCTTGAACGGTTTTATTGGCGATAAGCCCGCCAACAAAGAAACTGAGGAACAAGGCAAAGCTTTTTTTCAGGAGGTGATGAAAGATTTTTCGGCAAAATAATTTTTTGTTTTTACTTCTACTTTCCGACTTTAAAAATTGAAAAAAGAAGGTTTATCTCATTTTATATACCCACCCCTGCCGATCCCGAGTACTCGGGATCGGCACCCTAAAATTATGGAGGGAGTTATGAGCTACTAAATTTAAAATTTAGTAGTTTATAGTAATCGGAGGGTTCTCCCTTGCTCGCAGGGGAGATGTCCAATAGGACAGAGGGGTGCAAAAAACAAGAGTCATAAAGTAGAATTAAGCACGTTATTTGAATGCGGCACGGTAGTCATCAGGTGTATTTATATTTACCAATATATCTGAATTGCCTTGTTCCATTTTTATCTGCTCGTAGTTGGCCAAAAATAAATTCAGTGGCGTTTTCAAATCGCAACCTTTAAGTTGTAAGGCAATTTCGTGGGAGATTAAAATGGGATGTCCGCCGGAACCTTTATAAAATGGAGAAACGTATTTGTTTGGTTGCAATTCAGGGAGCATCCTATTTAACAAATCAACCGTAACAAAAGGATTATCCACATTTTGAATGAAGAAAGGCAATTCATTTAGTTTTTCCATTCCTAATTTTATCGAATGAATCCGCCCTTTTTCTGGTTCTTTGTTTTCAACAACCATCACTTGATGGTTTTGGCAAAAGGGCATTAAATTAATGATTTGAGATAGGGATGGATTGATTACCAATACAATTCTTTCAGTTCCAGCCTCAAGGTATTTTTCTACTATCTGCTCAATGAAGGTAACACCATTACTATATGTGAGGAGTGCTTTGGGCGTTCCCATTCGCTCCGATGTACCTGCTGACAAAATCAGTGCTACAAAAGAATTCATATTATAATAAATCATGTCGAATTTAGGAATATGTTCTGAAAATTAATGATTCTTTGGTAATAAACAACTTAAATATAGAACCATTAAGAATTTTCTTTCTATATTGTGTCACTATAAATGATACAAATCATGAACGATAAATTTAGTCCAATTTCCATTGATAAGTTGTTAAAAATAATCATTTCCGGAGAAAATTCACGAGACGGATTTTTGGGGATTTCATTTTCACTATCAAAGCCACAGGATGCGTATTTGAGCCAGAAAACCCAATTATTTAATCAAACACTTGACTTTCCTTTAGGAGTTGCTGCAGGTCCTCACAGTCAATTAGTTCAAAATATTATCAGTGCTTGGCTTTGCGGTGCACGGTATATTGAACTCAAGACCATTCAAACCCTCGATGAACTGGAAGTTGAAAAACCCTGCATCAACATGCAGGACGAAGGATACAATTGTGAATGGTCGCAGGAACTTACTATAAAAGAAACGTACAGTCAATATTTAGATGCGTGGATTTTGTTGCATGTATTGAACCATAAAATGGGCAATCCAACGATGGACGGAACTATTTTCAATATGAGCGTGGGTTACAACATGGAAGGTATTCTGAAAGAAAATGTGCAATGGTTTTTAAATAAAATGCAAAACTGTAGTGTCGAAAAAGTTGAAAAAATAGCACTTCTAAAACCATTATATCCTCAAATCGATGAAATTGAAATCCCAGATATTATTTCAAACAACATCACGCTTAGTACCATGCACGGATGCCCACCCGATGAAATTGAAAAAATTGCAATCTATTTGATTGAGAAACGGAAACTTCATACATACATAAAGCTTAATCCTACATTACTTGGACCGGTTGAATTGAGAAAGATATTAAATGATACCGGACATTTTGAAACCCAAGTTCCCGACGAAGCTTTTGGTCACGATTTAAAATATCCGGATGCGGTTTCCATGATTGAACGATTATTGGTAATCGCAAAAAATACCGGAGTTAGTTTTGGACTCAAACTCACCAACACGCTTGAAAGCATAAACCATAAAGGTGTTTTTAGCCAGGCACCCATGATGTACATGAGTGGCAGGGCTTTGCATCCAATATCGGTGAATGTGGCCCGGAAACTACAAAACGAATTCAAAGGGGATTTGGATATTTCGTTTGCCGGTGGAGCCGATGCTTTTAATTTTTCGGAATTAATTGCCTGCGGATTAACTCCTGTGACCGTTTCGTCCGATATTTTAAAACCAGGTGGTTACTTACGATTAAAGCAATATTTGGAGGAACTCAATTCACAATTGTTGAAATTAAATGCTAATACCATTTCAGATTTTACCTTTAAAAAAGCAGGTGAAATAAGGTCACTAAAAGAAGCACAGCTAACTAATTTAAACCGGTATGCCGATGAAGTGCTTACCGATTCAAGATACCAAAGGACTTTTCTAAAAACACCGGATATAAAAGGAAAAAGGAAATTGGGCATTTTTGACTGTATTGAAGCTCCATGCCGCGAAAATTGTGCAACGGCACAAGATATTCCTGAATACTTGAATTTTACGGCAAATGGGAATTTTGATGAGGCTTTTTCTACCATTCTAAAAACCAATCCGTTGCCCGGAATAACCGGCAATATCTGCGACCATTTATGTCAACTGCGTTGTACCCGTATTAATTACGATGATGCGTTACAGATTCGTGAGATAAAGCGGTTTGTAGAGGAAAATCATTCCAATAACACCGTTGAAAAAGCAGGACCTGAAAATGGCAAGAAAGTAGCCATTATAGGTGCTGGACCCTCAGGTCTAAGTTGTGCCTATTATTTGCGTTTGGCGGGATTTGCTGTGGAATTATTCGAAAAATCAGATAAAGCAGGCGGTATGGTTGCCCATGCGGTTCCGTCATTCCGGCTCAGCGATGAAAAAATTGCCCGTGATGTGGAACGGGTCACAAAATTGGGAGCAAAAATCCATTATCATTCCTTGGTCAATAAAAACCTATTCGACCAGTTATATCAGTCGTTTGACTTTCTGTATATTGCTTCAGGTGCACCGCTTTCATCAAGAATAAACATCCCCGGAAACGATGCCATAGGTGTATTGGAACCGTTGGAGTTCTTGTTTAATGCAAAATTGGGAATCAATCAGATTGCAGGCAAAAAAGTGGCCATTATTGGAGGAGGAAACACGGCCATGGATGCTGCCCGTGTGGCTTATCGGCTGATTGGTGAAAAAGGAAAGGTAACCCTAATTTATCGACGCACTATAAACGAAATGCCCGCCGATTTAGGTGAAATTAAAGCCGTATTGGAAGAAGGAATTGAAATCTTAGAACTAACCGCTCCTGAAGCTATTCTTGAAAAAAATGGAGCAGTAGCTGGACTGCGATGTGCTAAAATGGAGTTGGTGCCTGGTAAAAAAGGGGAACGTCCCAAACCTCAGAAAATTGAAGCAAGTGAATTCGAATTACCGTTCGATATCATAATTCCAGCAGTAGGACAGGAAGTTGCCATCGATTTTATGGATAAAAGTCTATTCAAACCAGACCGTGAAACTTTTGAAATTAAATTGAAACGGGTTTATACCGGTGGCGACGTGATGCGTGGGGCAGCCACAGCCATTAAAGCCATTAACGATGGCCGTCGGGTGGCAGAGCGCATTGCGTCAGCTTGTCAAACAACCATTCCGGTAGATGACAGACAACCTGAAAAACCTACTTACTCTGAACTCATGGCTCTTAGGGCAAAAAGACGATATGCCGTTCGTTTAACTGAAAGTCCGTTGAGCGATCGCAAATCGTTTAATCCGGTGAGTTTTACCCTAACTGCTGATGTTGCCACCAAAGAAGCCGAACGTTGCCTGCAATGCCAGGAACTTTGTAATATTTGCGTAACTGTATGCCCAAACCGGGCAAATTACCATTATACCGTTGAACCAACGGAAATTCAGTTGTATCAGGCGGTTAGAGGCGCTGTTACTGTAACTTTTGAAGCAGATAAAGTATTCAAAGTAACTCAAGCCCATCAGATATTGAACATTGCCGATTTTTGCAACGAATGTGGCAACTGCAGCACTTTTTGCCCAACCAGTGGAGCACCTTACAAAGATAAGCCCAAGTTTTATTTAACTATTAAAAGCTTCAATCAGACAGAGGAAGGATATTTTCTATCCAAAGTAAACAACAAACAAATCCTCATATTTAAAGAACATGGCGGAATACGAACGCTGGAAAAGCAAGATGAACAGTGGATTTATGAAACCGATCATGTAAAAGCAATCTTTTCCAATTCAGGGTTTGCTTTACTAGAAGTGGAATTTAAAGTTCCTTGTGCCCAGCAGGTTCATTTTGATATGGCGGCTGAAATGAAGGTGCTCTATCATGCGGCGGAAGGGCTCTATAGTTAGATATAAAAACAAAGCCACCAAAAATAACTTCTGGTGGCTATATTTTTTCCGTTCGAATTAATCTTCAAACTCAAAGGATGTTTCGTGTTTTGAGGTTTCCATCACAAAGGAACTGTAAAAGCGGCTCATGTTTTTTATGTTCGAAAAATCCTGAGTAATAAAACGGTGGTAATCATCCATATCTTTAATAAAAACTTTTAACAGAAAATCAATATTCCCCGATACGTAATAACATTCATTAACCTCAGGAAGTGCTTTTACTTTTTTTACAAATTCATCTACCGACTCTTTTGAATGGTTATCAAGCAAAACCGATAAATAAATAATCAATCCTTTTCCGGCTTTCTTTGGGTTACACAAAGCAACATATTTGGTAATGAACCCTTGCGCTTCTAATTTTTTAATACGCTCATACACCGGGGTTTTTGACATTCCCAATTGGTTGGCAATATCTTTGGCCGTAATCCGACAATCGGTTTGCAATATCTTTAGGATTTCCTTATCAACTTGGTCAACTTGTTTCATAGGTCTTTAATGTTATATGGTTGGTTTAGTTATTAAAAATACTAAATAATTAATTTATTCAGTCAAAAATAAGCGTTTTATTTGAAAAATTTAGTAAAAATTACTTTTAATGCATTTTTTTTTCGATAAAAGGATTTTAGAGGTAGGTAGGTAATTGCATTTGTGTGTTTTGCTCTATACCCCTTCCCCTGTCGGGACTTCCCCTTGTGAAGGGGAAGATGTAAATTGCTGGCAGTATTGCTAATTTGATATGATCTCCCCTAAACCTAGGGGAACTTAGCCGAAGGCGATCTCACGACCAAAGGGAGTAAATGCCGACAGGCAGAGGGGTACAAGAAACACAAATACCATTGCTTTCACGGTGTGTATTTATCTACTGACCTATGAAGGATTTTTCAATCTGTATTTAAGATGTTTATAGTAAATATTCCCAAAAAACATCGAATATTTAATTTAATAGTAATGATATTTGCAAAAAACCATTACATTTGTTATGAAATTATTAATATTTAAGGATTATAGTCATGCAAAAAATAGATACAAAGAATTCAACCATGCAAATTTTGGAGAAAGCCATTGATCGGTATCGCGAAAAAGGTATCGTTTTACCCACCTTTAAGCAACAGCAAAACCCATCGTTAATACCTGAAAAGATTAAATTAAGACTAAAAACCATAGGTCTTTGGGATTTAAATCCTTTGAATCTATTCCGTATAACTTGGAAAAATGAACCCATTGAAATAGGTGGTCTTTTTGGAAAGGTAAATTATCTGGAATTGCCAAAAACAATTACGGGCATTGATGCTAAAATTGTGTTGATGATTGGTAAGTATTTTCCTACCGGAGCGCATAAGGTAGGAGCTGCTTATGGCTGTTTAGCCCCAAGAATTATTAAAGGCGAATTTGATCCAACCTACCATAAAGCAGTATGGCCTTCAACAGGAAACTATTGCCGTGGAGGAGCTTTCGATTCAAAGATTATGGGTACTGAATCGGTTGCTATTTTGCCGGAAGAAATGAGCCGGGAACGCTTTGATTGGCTGAGGAACACCATTGGTTCCGAAGTAATTGCCACCCATGGCTGTGAGTCGAATGTGAAAGAAATTTACGACAAATGTTGGGAAATAAAGCGTACCCGTAAGGATTGTATGGTTTTTAATCAATTCGAAGAGTTTGGTAATGCAGCCTGGCATTTTAATGTTACCGGACCTGCATTAGAAGAAGTTTATCAATCGGTTAAAACTACTCATGGAAATCTGGCGGCTTATGTTTCGGCAACCGGATCGGCAGGCACCATTGCCGGTGGAGACTATTTACGTACAAAGTTCCCTTTTATAAAAGTGGTTGCATCGGAAGCGTTGCAATGTCCAACTTTATTGCGCAATGGTTTTGGAGGTCACCGCATTGAAGGGATTGGCGATAAACACGTACCCTGGATACACAATGTAAAAAATACCAACGTGGTAGCGGCTATCGATGATGAAGATTGCATGCGTATTTTGCGTTTGTTTAACGAACCGGAAGGACATAAGCGCCTAAAGGAAATAGGAGTGTCAAGCGAAGTTATTGAACAACTTCACTTAATCGGCATTTCAGGTATTTCAAACATTTTATCGGCTATAAAAACTGCCAAGTATTTTGAATTGGATGCCAATGATGTAATACTTACTATTGCCACCGATGCTGCCGATATGTACCAATCGCGTTTGGAAGAATTGACTATCGAACAAGGAACCTATACCGCATTGCAAGCCGCTTTAGATTTTGAAAAGTGTGTTTTGGGACAAGAAACTCAGAATTTAAAGGAACTTGGATACCAAGACCAGAAAGCCATTCATAACCTTAAATATTTCACTTGGGTGGAACAGCAAGGCAGAACAGTTGAAGAATTAAATGAATTATGGTACGACCCTAATTTTTGGCCTACTATGTTCAATCAGGTGCATGAATGGGATGAATTGATAGAAGAATTCAATGAAAAAACCGGAGTACTGAAAAACCTGTAAGCAATGATTTCTACTAAGTTTTATTACCGATGTTCCGATTGCGGATTGGAATATAACAATCAGGAAATTAGATACCTCTGTCCCAAATGTCAATCTCAAAATAGGGCGAATCAGCCACCTAAAGGGGTTTTAAAAGTAATTTATAATTATCAGGAAATCCGAAAAACAGGTTCCACTGCGTTGAATGAAATGCTGAAACAAACCGATTACTTGAGCTTACTTCCTATCGAACATTTGAGCAGTTTGCCTCCGTTACGGGTTGGAAAAACACCGGTGTATAACATTACTAAAAATCTGAAAATTAAAGGAACCAACCTATTTATTAAAGATGAAAGCCAAAATCCCACCTTTTCGTATAAAGACCGAGCTTCGGCGGTGGTATCGGCTTTTGCCAAAGAAAATGGCATAACCAGCATAGCAGCAGCCAGTACAGGTAATGCCGGCTCTTCGTTAGCTGGTATTTGTGCTTCGCAAATGCAAAAAGCTATCGTATTTGTCCCAGCAAAAGCTCCATTGGCCAAATTAACCCAGATTTTAATGTATGGAGCCCAATTAATTCCAGTAGATGGAACCTACGATGATGCTTTTGATTTAAGTATTGCTGCTTCCAATGAATTTGGCTGGTTTAACAGAAATACTGCATTCAACCCGTTAACGATTGAGGGAAAAAAAACAGCAGCTTTTGAAATAGTTGAACAATTTCCGGATAAATTACCCGATTATATTTTTGTTCCGGTTGGCGATGGTGTGATTATTTCAGGTTTATACAAAGGATTTGAGGACTTGTTGGAGTTAGGTTTGATTGATAAAATGCCAATTCTAGTTGCTGTTCAAGCATACGGAAGTAATAATTTAGTGCAGAATTTATATTCGGATAATTTTGTGGCTAAAACCAGTAAAACGATTGCCGATTCTATTTCGGTAGATATACCCCGGAATTTTTATATGGCATCCCAATATATTAAAAAATATCAGGGAATGGTATCTGAAGTATCTGATGATGATATAATTCAGGCATCCGATATATTAAGTAAACACACAGGAATTTTTGCAGAACCGGCTGCAGCTGCCACATTGGCCGGATTTTTAGAATTTAAAAAACAAAATTTAATATCGGAACTTAGCAATTGTTTGCTACTTTCAACTGGAAGTGGATTAAAAGATTTATCGGCAGTGCAGAATATTTTGCATTTTCCACAACCCATTTCATTAAATTTAGTTGGTGTAAAAAATATTTTGAATTTGTAGAATTATGGTTATCTTGTTGGTTGCTTTTTAATAGTAAAATAGTTTATGGAGACATTGATACTCAAACCAACAAAAACAAATCCTTTTGTTCGTTTTGATCCATCCAACCACAAGTATGAGATTATAGGACAGTCTTTTCCAGAAGATCCCCAACTTTCTTTTGAACCTATTTTTAATTGGCTCAAAAATAATTTGAATAAGCTCGACCATAAAATGATTTTAACTATTAAGGCTGATTATTTCAATTCCGCATCGAATCGTTTATTATTAAAAATGTTTCGAATACTAGAGTTAAACTTTCAAGCCGGAAAAGAGATTGAAATAGTATGGAGTTATGAAGATGAAGAAATACAAAACGACGGCATTATTTTTTCCCGAATTGTTAACATACCTTTTCAATTTGTATTTACCCCTGCAGAAAAGTAAGGAAAATAAACAAATACATGATTAATTTTACTCTGAACAGCCAACTGGTTGCCTATAACGGTGATCCAAATTTATCGTTATTAAAATACCTCCGAAACGAAAAAAAGATTACCTCTCCGAAAGATGGCTGTTCTGGTGAAGGAACTTGTGGAGCCTGCTTGATTGATTGCAATGGAAAACCCAAACTGGCATGTAAAACCAAAATGAGTGATATCAATCAAGCGGTTATTAATACCATTGAAGGGTTAAATCCCAATATAAAACATATTTTAGCTCAAAGTTTTGTTGATGCTGGTGCCGTTCAATGTGGTTTTTGCACCCCAGGTTTTATTATGCGCACTTATTTATTAATCCAATCAAAACCACAGCCTACCATTGATGACATTAAGAAAGCCATAAATACCAACCTTTGTCGTTGTACGGGTTATGTTAAAATTATTGAAGCAGTGCAATTAGCCTCTAAACGATTGAGTGGAGAGAATCCTGCAATTGGAGCAACCCAAGGAAAAGTAGGAGAACGGTTAACAAAATACCAAGCTTATGAAACAGCTATTGGGGAAAGGAAATATACCGATGATTTATTTGTAGAAGGTATGTTATTCGCTGCCCTTAAATTCTCCGATTATCCAAAAGCTGAAATTTTGAATATTGACTTTTCCGCCGCCAGCGCATTGCAAGGAGTAAAAAAAATAGTGGTTGCCGGGGATGTCCCAGCTCAAAGGTATCTTGGACTTATTTACAAGGATTGGCCGTTAATGATTGCCGTTGGCGAAACTACCCATTATATTGGAGATGTATTGGCCGGTGTAATTGCTATTAATGAGGAAATTGCCCGACAAGCCATTGATTTAATCAAAGTGGAATACAAGGTTTTAGTTCCAATTACCGACCCTCACCAAGCCATTTTGCCAAATGCAACCCGTGTCCACGACAATCATGACAATTTACTGGATGTTTGTTCTGTTAAAAGAGGAAATGCCAAAGAAATAATAGGAAACTCAGCTTTTGTTGCACAGGGTGTTTTTCAAACACAACGAATAGAACATGCCTATTTAGAAAAAGAGTCAGCCTTGGCAATGCCCGATGGAAAAGGAATTAAACTTTTTAGCCAAAGTCAGGGAATTTACGAAGATCGCCGACAAATAGCTTTACTACTTGGCCTTGATGAGGAACTAGTGAAAGTATCGTTGTTGCCTAATGGTGGTGGTTTTGGTGGTAAGGAAGATCTTTCGGTTCAGGGGCATGTGGCACTTTATGCTCAGTTGCTCCAGCAACCGGTTAAGTTGACTCTAACCCGGCAGGAATCAATAAGGATGCATCCTAAAAGGCATCCGGTTACTATGGACCTAACCATAGGTTGCGATAAAGAAGGCAAATTTACTGCAGCCTTGCTATATGCAGTGGGAGATTCTGGAGCGTACGCTTCCGTTGGCACTAAAGTGATGGAACGGGTTGCAGGTCATGCTACCGGTGGATATTATTTTCCAGCCGTGGAATTACAAGCAAAAACAGTTTATACGAATAACATTCCAAGTGGTGCCATGCGTGGATTTGGTGCGAACCAAGTTACCTTTGCTTTGGAAGTTTTAGTGGACGAATTGTGCCAAAAAGGAGGATTCGACCGGTGGCAATTCCGCTACAACAATGCATTGGTTGACGGTTCGTTAACGTCAACCGGACAAAAAGTTTATGGGGTTGGAATTCAGGATTGCTTACTAGCCTTAAAAGATGATTTTTATAAAGCCAGATATGCAGGAATTGCCTGTGGAATTAAAAATTCGGGAGTGGGGAACGGCATGGTGGATCAAAGTGGCGTGCGCATAACCATTGTTTCTGAAAATCGCGTTATAATTGATCAGGGTTGGACAGAAATGGGACAAGGAGTTCAGAATATGGCCATTCAAACGCTTTGTACTGAAACGGGAATTAAACCAGAAATAATTGAAGTAAGAATAGATACCCAAGCCCAAATAAAAACGGGTATGACCACCTCATCGAGAGCAACCGCATTATTGGGATTAGCCATCATAGATGCTGCAAAAGAGCTTAAAATGAAGCTTAAAACCTTGTCACTGGCTGAATTGGCAGGTACATCCTATTATGGCGAATATGCTTGCGACTGGACCAACAAGCCCGGTGCTGATGTTCCGGAACCGGTGATTCACTTTTCGTACGGATATGCCGCCCAGCTTTGCATTTTAAACGAAAGTGGTGAAATAGAACGTTTTATTGCGGCTCACGATGGCGGTAAAATAATGAATCCGCTGTTGTTCGAGGGACAAGTTCAGGGCGCTGTGCACATGGGATTGGGATATGCCTTAACGGAGGATTTACCGATGAAAGATGGCTTTTTAGTAAGTGATAAGATGCGTGATTTGCACATTTTAAAAGCATCCGAAACTCCCATAATTGAAGTACGGATGATTGAAAAACCAGATCCCGTGGGACCTTATGGTGCCAAAGGAATAGGAGAAATCGGATTGGTTCCAACGGCAGGAGCTGTTGCTAACGCGTACACTCAATTCGATGGCATCCGCAGGTATGAATTGCCATTAAAAGTTATCAGTAAACCGGCCACGTGCAGTATTAAGCACTAGATAACAAATTTTTACATTCTATTTTAACCACCGTTCGATGTAAGCAAAAATGCTATAATTGCTTATTATTTAAATGGAAAGTTGGAAAGGTGGGAAGGTTGTGGGGTAACAAGGTAGAAAGGTAGGAAGGTTACAGGGTAGCAAGATGGAAAAATGGGGTGGTGGGAAGGATGCAGGGTAACAAGGTAACAGGGTAGCAAGGTGAAAAAAATGGGAAGGTGGGGAAATGGGAAGTTGGAAAGGTGAAATATTAAAACATAATCCTGTTAGATTCCTATTTTTCTTCCATTCTTCCATCATTCTAATTTTCCAACATTCCTAATGGTTTTAGTTGATTATTAGTTCATTAATGGATAATGATGTTCATTTTATGTTGTGTATCACGCTAAATTGTATTGAATTATGAAAATAAAATTTTTGTAACCGTGTTTTTTTTTTATATTTAATAGAAAATACATATTATGATAATTTTAAAAAATTCCACCTACATTGATTGGAAAACGTTGGATTTTTTTCAAGGACATGTTTTGGTGGAACCCGGTTTGAATAAAGCCATCACATTAACTACAATACTACCTCAAATTATGCCTGGTACTCAAGTAATTGATTGCAAAGGAAAATTTGTTACCAAATCGTTTGCTAATGGCCATCACCATGTTTACTCCGCATTGGCAACCGGAATGCCGGCCCCAAAAAAAATACCCGGAAATTTCTATGAAATACTTAAATATATATGGTGGACCTTGGATAAATCGCTCGATTTAGAAACCGTTAAATATAGCGCTTACATAACTGCTATTGCCTGTGCTAAAAACGGGGTTACCTTTGCTATCGATCACCATTCCAGTCCAATGGCCATGGAAGGATCACTTCAAACCATTGCCGATGCCTTTAATGAAGTAGGAGTTAGCCATTTGCTGAGTTACGAAATATCGGATCGCGATGGAATGGATAAGGCAAAAAAAGCATTGAACGAAACAGAATCATACCTTAAGAATAATCAAGGGTTGGTAGGTTTGCATGCTTCATTTACGCTAACACAAAAAACATTGACCAAAGCCACTGAATTGGCCGGAAAATACAATACCGGAGTTCATGTGCATGTGGCTGAAGATTTATACGATCAGGAGCACTGTTACGATATTCATAGCAAACGGGTTATTGAGCGGTATAAAGACATTGGAATCCTTGATTTGAAAAAATCAATATTGGTGCATTGCCTTTATTTAACCGATGCTGAGCGTCATTTGATACGAGAAAGTGGATTGTATGTGACTCAAAATACCGAAAGCAACCTGAATAACAACGTGGGGCAATTCAATTCCTGTGCCATTGGCGAAAAAATTATGCTGGGAACCGATGGAATGCACAGCGATATGCTGCGTTCGGCCAAAGCTACTTATTTCAACGGGCAATTATGCGATACCATTGATTTGCAGGAAATTTATCATCGATTCAGGAATGTACATCAATATATAGAGACCAGCCATTTTACCGGTGATGGGGAAAATAATTTGGTAGTTCTCGATTACCAGCCATCTACAGAATTCGGAAAAGAAAATTTCCTAGGTCATTTTCTTTATGGGATTGATTCCACCCATGTTCAGCATGTTATTGCTAACGGAAAACTTATCGTGGAAGACAGAAAAGTAACCACTGTTAATGAGCAGGAAATTAAAGAAGTAGCCAGAGGTTTAAGTAAAAAACTTTGGGAGAAAATGCATTTACTTCAGATTTAATCTTTTCAACGAACTTTGATTGCCCGTATCATCCCGAGTTCCCGGGATCGGGATTTTTTTATAAAAACGAAATAAAATCTATTAATGAATCTTACTATTTTAGATTGGATAGGCTATGCCGCATCAGTTTTGATATTGATATCCATGTTAATGACATCCTTTTTGAAGCTGCGAATTGTTAATATGGTAGGTGCCTTGTTATTTTCCATATATGGTTTCTTAATTGGGGCGTTACCCGTTGGTTTATTGAATCTATTTGTAGTGTTTGCAAATAGTTACCATTTGTATCGCATGGTAGGAATTAAAGAGAGCTTTAAAACATTGGAAATAAAGCGTGATAACCGATATTTAATCAAGTTCCTCGACTTTTACAATAAAGATATTTTGAAGTATTTTCCTCAATTTGAATACCATAACACCATGAACTCCTATACCTACATGATTTTGAGGAATATGGCCGTGGCTGGAGTATTTTTGGCCCGCGATTATGGAAATAAGAGGTTATTCATTGGTCTCGATTATGTAATTCCCGATTACCGCGACTTTAAGTTGGGTAAGTATATTTATCAGGAAAAAATAGAATTTTTTAAATCAGAAGGTTACGAAATGCTTTGCACCATTCCACAAACAGCCAATCACGCCAGATACTTGAAAAAAATGGGGTTTCATAAGGAACAGTTTGATGGAAAAGAGTATTTTGTATTTTATCTTTAATACTATTGCTGAATAGTAAGTTCTAAAAATTTTACTCTAAAGTGTACTTCTTGTTTCGAACAACACAATAATTTTTCCAGCTTTATCAAGGCGAATTCAAAAACTTTTATTTGTTTTATAAAAAGTAAATAGTACTTTTATACGCTTTTTTAAAGACAAAATTAAATGTTGTTGCCGTATCATCTTCAGGAAAAACAGTTAATAGCCATCGATAATGTGATATTCGGTTATCATGAGGATCAGTTAAAACTATTGCTTTTTAAACGAAATTTGGAACCGGCATTGGGCCAATGGTCACTTATTGGAGGTTGGGTAAATTCAATGGAATCAGTGGATGAAGCAGCCAACAGGGTATTGATGGCTATTACTGGCCTGAAGGATATTTTTATGGAGCAAGTACAGGTTTTTTCCAATCCGCAGCGCGATCCGGGAGGACGGGTAATTAGCGTGGTATTTTACGCGTTGATAAATATTCAGGAACACAATCATGAATTGGTAGATAAGTATAATGCGCAATGGTGGCCGGTTAACCAACTCCCTGAACTCATATTTGATCATTCCAAAATGGTTGAAATTGCTTTGGAAAAACTTCGCAAAAAGGCTAGTTACGACTTAGTTGGACGGGATCTACTTCCTGAAGAATTTACCATTACCCAATTACGTCAGTTATACAATTCTATTTTTATGAAAAACTTTGATCCGGGAAACTTCCGTAAAAAGATTCTTTCGCTGGATGCTTTAACACGTCTCGACAAGAAAGATACTTCCGAATCAAAAAAAGGAGCTTTTTATTATACCTTTAATCATTCCGATGGTATTGGTTTTACTGAACGGATAATTAAAATATAGACTCTAGATATGAGATTTGAGAAGTGAGACGTGAGATTTGAGACAAGAGATTAGAGACGTAAGATATGAGATTAGAGAATAGAAGTTAGAAGTCGGAAGATGGAAGTCAGAAGTTGGAAGTCAGAAGTTGGAAACTAGAGATTTGAAATTAGAGTTAATAATCATTTTAACGATGTAACCTTTACCTTGCAATCTTGTAACCTTGTAACCATTTAACCAGCAACCAGAATCCAGCAACCAGAATCCAGTAACAAGTAACCAGTAACCAGAAAAATATGAAAACTAACTATATATTGATTTTAATGATTGTTGGCCTTTGGCCAATGTACTCGATTGCGCAGGAAACCCTTTTGGGAGTTGACCTATCCTACGTAAATGAGATGGAAGACTGCAATGCGGTATATTACCAAAATGGCGATGCTAAAGAGGTATATTCTATATTTAAGGATAATCATGCACAAGTGGTGCGTTTCCGGTTGTGGCACAATCCTACATGGACCCAATACAGTAATTTTGCTGATGTAAAAAAAGGAATAGGAAGGGCTAAAGCCTCTGGCATGAAAGTGTTGCTCGATTTCCATTATTCCGATACTTGGACCGATCCCAGTAAGCAAGAGCGCCCCGCTGCATGGAAGGATATTACCGATATAAATGTGTTGGCCGATTCGGTTTACAATTACACCTTCAACGTATTATCTAATCTAAAAAAGGATAACCTGATGCCTGAATTTGTTCAAATTGGCAACGAAACCAATGGAAATATCATGGTTGGAACAGGCGAAACACTTTACCCACTGAATTGGACGCGAAATGTAAAACTATTTAAAGTAGGTATAAAGGCGGCTAACGACGTGGATGCTGTTACCAAAACGGTGCTGCATATTGCGGGTCCAAATAACGGTGATTGGTGGTTTACCGATGCCAAGAATAATGGGTTAACCAATTTTGATATCATTGGTCTTTCGTACTATCCTCAATGGCATAAACAATCGATTTCCCAAGTTGGCAGTATTGTAAAAAACCTTAAAACAAAATTCACAAAACCAGTTTGGATAGTTGAAACAGGGTATCCATGGACCTTAGATAATAATGGCGATGCCAGCAATATTCTGAATCAGGAGTCTATTTTGGCCGGATATTCAAATCCACCCACTCCAAAAAGCCAGAAGAACTTTTTAATTAACCTGAATTATGCTGTAATTTCGAATGGTGGTATGGGCACAATTTATTGGGAGCCCGCATGGGTTAGTACTTCCTGTTCCACACTTTGGGGTCCTGGTTCTCATTACGAAAATGCTACTTTTTTTGATTTCAACAACCAACTACACGAAGGGATTGAGTACCTGAATTACGATTATTCCCAAGCTCCCGTAACGTCATCGCAGGTTACTTTTTCGGTTGATATGACGGGTGTTACCATTACAGATGGCGTTTTTGTAACCGGCAGTTTTACCGGAACAAACTGGCAATTTATGCCCATGGTGAATCAGGGAAATAACAGATACAACTATACAACAACCCTGCAAAAAGGCGATACCGGAGCCTATATTTATACTGTAAAAGCCGATTGGGATATGGCTCTTTATCATGAAAAAGTTCCTGTGGAATGTGCACCTATGTGGGGAACCCACCGCAAATATGTAATTGAAGGTGATACAGAAACCTTTGCTTTTAAATGGAGCAGTTGTGAAGAACTTGCCGTTTCTGCTTCCGAACAAAATAATTCATTTGGAACGAAGATTTACCCAAATCCATTTGACACAAATTTTTTTATTGAAACACTGATACCCCATACCAAAAAAATTTCCATAGTTTCCATCGATGGTAAGTTAGTTTCAGAATTTGAACCGGATGTAAATCAGATAGATGGTAGCAATTGGAACAATGGCATTTACCAGATTCAATGGATGGATGAAAACAATAAAATACTAAAGGTTTTAAAAATAGTTAAAAACTAACCAAGATGAAACATTTAAATTGGAGTACTTGGCTTTTAGTTTTTAATATTGCAATGAATGGTTGCATATCAAAAACCGAAATGGAAGGACGCAAAACCGAAGATTTCAATTACGGTTGGGTGTTTGCGAAAGACCTACCTAATGCAGATTATTCACGAACCGGAATTGATGTTGCTGGTTTTGACTCGGTTACACTACCCCATACAGCCAATATAGAACCGCTCACAGTCAACAATCAATGGATGGGCACTTGCTGGTATCGGAAAACTTTTACAATTCCAAAATCAGAATCAAACCGGTTGCATTCGCTTTATTTTGAAGGGGCCATGCAGAATGCCAATGTTTATTTGAATGGTAAACTTTTACTTCAACACACTGGAGGGTATTTGCCATTTTATGTATCCTTGAATTCTGAATTAAAATATGGAGAACCCAACCTGCTGGCTGTAAAATTGATAAATACCGATGATTCCTTGGTGCCACCCGGAAAAGCATTAAATGTGCTTGATTTCAATCGATATGGAGGAATTTACCGGAATGTAAAACTAATTTCTACTTCAAAAATTCACATTACCGATGCGCTAAATGCTAAGTTACCAGCTACAGGCGGTGTTTTTATCCAATTTGATGGGGTGGATAGTACGAAAGCTTTACTAAAGACTAAAACCCAAATTATAAATGAAACCGATGCAGAACAATCGTTTCGGGTTGAACAACGGATTTTAAATTCTGATAGCGCATCCTCTGATATCCGGATTTCAGAATCTATAAAGGCTAAAGCATTTGAAACTATTGAAATTAATGAGGAAATCACCATCAACCAACCCAATCTTTGGAGTCCTTCAAATCCTAATCTCTATCATTTGGAAACATCCATTGTTCAAAATTCAAAGGTTGTGGATCAAATCAGCCAAAAATTTGGCATCCGAAAAGTTGAATTGACTAAAGATGGATTATTTTTAAATGGCAATAAACTTTTTTTAACAGGAACCAACCGGCATCAGGAATATCCTTATGTTGGTTATGCTTTATCCGATGCAGCTCAATGGCGTGATGCGGTAAAAATTAAAAATGCTGGTTTCGATATGGTCCGGTTATCGCACTATCCTCAATCGGAAGCGTTTATGGACGCTTGCGATGCTTTGGGAATTGTAACCATGAACAGCATTCCCGGATGGCAATTTAACGGCAATGAAACCTTTAAACAACATGTACTGCAAGATGTACGGGATTTGATACGTCGCGATAGAAACCGGGCTTCGGTGTTTTTCTGGGAATTTTCGCTCAACGAATCGTGGATGGAACCTGAATTTATGGACCGGATATTGGCTGTTAAAGACCAAGAGTTTCCGGATGCAAAACCATTGACCTGTGCTTGGATTGATTACCCGGGTTATGATTTATTTATCCCAGCACGGCAGCACGGAAAACCACCGGTTTACTGGAACCAATATAAAGAGGGAAATCGTCCGGTGTTTATTGCAGAATACGGCGATTGGGAATATTATGCCCAAAATGCCGGATTTAACCAAACTGCCTATTCCAATTTGAAGGAAGAAGAGCGAACCAGCCGTCAATTAAGAGGTTCCGGTGAAAAAAGAATGCTTCAACAGGCAATGAATTTTCAAGAGTCTTCCAATTCCAACCAAAAAGGAATTTCAACCATTGGGCAAGCCAATTGGCTCATGTTTGATTATAACCGTGGTTATGCCAATGATATTGAGTCGTCGGGTATTGCCGATATTTTCAGGATTCCCAAATTTGCCACCTATTATTACCAAAGCCAACGTGATGCCAATGAATCGGTTAAACCACCAGCAATGGGTGGGCCCATGGTTTTTATCGCTAGCTATTGGCTTCCCGATTCTGATAAAAAGGTTACCGTTTATAGTAATTGCGACGAAGTAGAATTAAAGCTCAATGGAAAATTGATAGGGATGCAAAAACCAGATAACAGTGCATTCAACAGTTATTTAAAACACCCACCTTTTACCTTTCACCTGAATAAATTTGAGGTAGGAACTTTGGAAGCTATTGGATATATAGGTGGTTTAGTAAAAGTTAGCCATTCTGTTTCAACACCTCAGAATCCAGTCGAGATAAAAATAGCTGTGGATGAAACGGGCATTCCGATGAGCACGAATCAGGATGATATATTTTTTGTTTATGCATCGATAGTTGACCAAAACGGGACAGTTTGTCCGGTAAATGGACAAAAAGTTGAGTTCTTGGTAACAGGAAATTCCGAATTAATTGGAGAAAATCCGGCCACGGTGGAGGCTGGAATTGCCACTATTTTAATTAAAACCCGAAAAAACTTCAAAGAAATTTCTATTTTGGCAAAGTCGGAGCATTTGCATGAAGCCACTTATTCTTTAAAATGAACAAATAATTTAAATGCTATATTTTAATTCTAAACAATTACAATGAAAAAAGAGATTACCGCAGTATTTCGCGAACGTTTTGGAACCGAACCATTTTTGTTCAGTGCACCCGGTAGGGTTAACCTTATTGGTGAACACACCGATTACAACGAAGGTTTTGTATTACCGGCATCGGTTGATAAAGCCATCCATTTTGCCATTAAACCCAATGAAAAAGGGATTTTCCGGTTTTATGCCATTGACTTGGACGAATCGTTCGAAACATCCACCGAAAAGATTGAACCGTCAAAATCGCACTGGGCCAATTATTTACTGGGTGTTATTGCCCAATTTGTAAAAAATGGAAAAAAAGTTCCGGGTTTCGATTGTGCTTTTGGAGGCGATGTACCTTTGGGTGCTGGAATGTCTTCATCGGCTGCTATTGAAGTAGGAATGGCCTATGCCATAAACCATCTTTTCCATTTTAGCTTTTCGAAATTGGAGCTGGTAAAATTTGCCCAAATGGCTGAACACGAATATGCCGGAGTTAATTGCGGAATCATGGATCAGTTCGCTTCCATGCATGGCAAAGCCAATCACGTAATTAAACTCGATTGCCGTAGTTTGGAATATCAATATTTCCCGTTGGATACCACCAATCATTTGTTGGTTTTGGTAAATACAGGAGTCAAACATTCTTTAGCCTCTTCGGAATACAACAAGCGCCGGCAGGAATGTGAGAATGGGGTGGCCTTGTTAAAAAAATACCAACCCAACATCCATTCACTGCGCGATGTGAGTTTGGAACTCATTCAAGCCCACAAAAGTGAATTTAATGAAATTACTTACAACCGCTGTTCTTATGTAATTGAAGAAAATATCCGGTTGGAAAAAGCCTGCAACGCATTGGAAAATGGTGACTTTGTGGAATTCGGAAATTTAATGTATGGTTCACATTATGGTTTAAAAGATAAGTATGAAGTGAGTTGTACTGAATTGGATCAATTGGTAGAATTAGCAAAATCGATAGATGGAGTATTGGGTGCCCGTATGATGGGCGGTGGTTTTGGAGGCTGTACCATAAACCTAGTTAAAAAAGAAGCAGTGGCGGCTTTTGAAAAATCGATTGCTGAAAATTATAAAACTCCCGATGGGAAACAACCACAGATAATAAAGGTAGTTATTGAAGATGGCGCAAGGGTTGGCAATTAACAATTAGTAATGATTAATTAGCAATTGACAATGAATAAAATGTTACAAGTACTAAAAACAAATCACCAAATTAAGAAATGATAAATTTTTCAGAACATCCGCACCGTAGATACAATCCGCTTAATGGAGAATGGGTTTTGGTGTCTCCACACAGGGCAAAAAGACCTTGGCAAGGGCAAACGGAAAAGAACCAGCCTGAAGAACGACCAACTTACGACCCAACCTGCTATTTGTGCCCAGGAAATCAGAGGGCGCAGGGTCCCATAAATGATAAGTATTCTTCAACTTTTGTATTTACCAACGATTTTAGTGCCCTTTTACCCGATACACCCAAAGGGGAAATAAATGACGGACTCTTTGTAGCTAAAGCGGAACAAGGAATTAGCCGTGTAATCTGTTTTTCACCCAATCACAGTCTTACCATTCCTGAAATGGAACTGAAAGATATTTTGAAAGTGATTGAACTTTGGTGCCAGGAATACAAAACATTGGGAAGTATGGAATTTATTAACCATGTACAACTATTTGAAAACAAGGGTAGTGTAATGGGATGTAGCAATCCACATCCACACGGTCAAATATGGGCACAGTCGTCAATTCCGGTTGAAGTAGCTAAAGAAATTGAGCAACAAAAGAACTACTTCAAAATTCATAAACGTACCTTACTTTCTGATTATTTGGAGCAGGAATTAATAAAACAGGAGCGAATTGTCGAAGAAAATAATACATTTGTAAGCCTTGTACCTTTTTGGGCGGTATGGCCATTCGAAACCATGATTTTACCAAAAAGGCAGGTCGCAAGTTTGGCTGATTTAACCAGTATTGAAAAAATGGATTTTGCTGATATGTACCAGAAACTGACCATTAAATACGACAACCTGTTTGAGACTTCATTTCCCTATTCAGCTGGGATACATCAGGCTCCAACCGATGGGCTGGAGCATCCGGAATGGCATTTACACATGCATTTTTATCCTCCTTTGCTTCGATCGGCATCGGTTAAAAAATTTATGGTTGGCTATGAAATGATGGCCAACGCACAACGCGATATCACCGCTGAACAAAGTGCACAACGATTAAAAGAATTACCTACCAAACACTTTAAACACCAATGAATAATAAAGGAAAAATATTAGTTACCGGAGGAACAGGCTTTATTGGATCACATACCACCGTTGAATTGATTGAACAAGGGTACGAAGTAGTAATTATTGATAATTTATCGAATTCTGAAGCCTTTGTAATTGACAGAATAGAGAAAATAACCGGGGTCCGGCCAAAATTTTACCAATTTGATTTACTGGATCAGGCAAAATTGGATTCCTTTTTTAAGGAGAATACCAATTTAGTAGGTGTTATACATTTTGCAGCGGCAAAGGCAGTTGGGGAATCGGTGCAAATACCGTTGCATTATTACCGCAACAACTTGGTACCCATGGTTAACCTGTTGGAGGTAATGATAAAATATAAAGTAACCAATTTTGTGTTTTCCTCATCGTGCACTGTTTACGGGCAACCCGATGAATTGCCGGTTACCGAAAATGCGGTTGTAAAACCTGCAGAATCGCCTTATGGCTATACAAGCAGGTAAATGAGAACATTTTAAGAGATACCATCCGTTCGGGTGTCAATATTAAAGGCATCGCTTTGCGGTATTTTAACCCAATAGGCGCGCATCATTCAGGCCTGTTAGGTGAATTGCCCCGCGGGGTTCCAAGCAATCTGATGCCATTCATTACCCAAACGGCTTATGGCCTTCGTGAACAATTGAGCGTTTTTGGCGACGACTACAATACACCTGATGGAAGCTGCATCCGCGACTACATTCATGTGGTTGATTTGGCTAAAGCCCATATCGTGGCCATTGAAAGGTTGATTCATGGTAAAAATAAAATTAGCTACGAAATGTTCAACATCGGGACCGGTAACGGTTTTTCGGTTTTCGAAGTAATTAAGTCATTCGAAAAAAGTACGGGACAAAAATTGAACTATAAAGTAGTAGCCCGCCGAGCTGGCGATATTGAGCAAATATGGGCTGATACCACTATTGCCAACAATGAATTGGGTTGGAAAGCAGAAAAGACATTGGATGAAATGACCTTGTCGGCATGGCAATGGGAGCAGAAATGCCGTGCAAAATAAGCTTTAATTGATGATTGATAATTGATAATTGATAATTGATAATTGATAATTGATAATTGATAATTGATATTTTAATATAAACCAAAATCAACTGATAATTTATGGAACAAACTTTCGATTTACAATGGATAGATTATGCCATAATGCTGATCTATTTTGTTTTTGTGCTAGGCATAGGCTGGGTACTTAAACGATACATGAAAGATGCCAATGCATTTTTGGAAGCCGGTAGGTCAATGCCAGCTTGGGTTGCTGGTTTGGCGTTTATTTCAACCAACCTAGGTGCCCTCGAAGTAATGGGTATGACCGGCTCTGGAGCCAAGTATGGTATGATGACCACCGATTTTTATTGGATAGGGGCTATTCCAGCCATGATTTTTCTGGCCATTTTTATGATGCCGTTTTATTATGGCTCTAAAGCCCGTTCAGTACCGGAATACCTGAAATTGCGCTTCGATGAAAAGACAAGGGGTTTAAATGCTATTTTATTTGCTGTAATGACCATCCTTGCTTCAGGAATTTCAATGTATGCGTTGGCAATTTTAATGGAAAAAGTGTTGGGTTGGGATTTCAACCTCAGTTTGATACTTTCAGCAGCCATTGTACTTGGATATACCTATTTAGGTGGATTGTCATCGGCTATTTACAACGAAGTGTTGCAGTTTTTTATCATTGTAATTGGTCTATTCCCTATTGTTTACCTGAGTTTACATGAAGTAGGTGGATGGCATGGTTTAAAAGAAAGTTTGGAACCAATTGTAACAAACAAAGGTTTTGCAGCCGATGCTTTTACAACCACTTGGAAATACTCTGGGGCAGCTAAGTCTAATCCAATGGGGGTAGAGTGGTATAGCATTGCTGCCGGTTTAGGATTTGTATTGTCGTTTGGTTACTGGTGTACCAACTTTTTAATTGTACAACGCGCCATGGCTGCTGAATCGCCTGTTGCAGCGCGCAAAACTCCGTTGATTGGTGCATTGCCAAAAATGTTCATTCCTTTCCTAATCATCGTTCCCGGTATTGTTGCTTTGGTTTTAATGAACAATCCCACCTCAGGCTTTTCAATTACTGACCCTGTTACCGGACAACCCAACTATGATTTAACCATCATCATGCTGCTAAAACATTATCTTCCTGCCGGTGTGCTCGGGCTAGGGCTTACCGCATTACTTGCCTCATTCATGTCGGGAATGGCTGGAAACGTATCGGCATTTAATACCGTTTGGACTTACGACATCTACCAAAGTTATATACGTCCTGTTACTAGCGACAAAGAAGCCGATTCAAAACATTACTTAAAAGTTGGGCGGTTAGCAACCATTTTTGGGGTTTTGGTAAGCATTGCAGCCGCTTATTTAGCTGGATTGTTTGGAAACATAATGGACTTTTTGCAAACCATATTCTCCATGATTAATGCACCGTTGTTTGCGGTTATTGCATTGGGTATGTTCTGGAAACGAACTACCGGACATGCAGCATTTATTGGATTATTAGCTGGGTTTACCATTGCCTTGTTGCATCATGGGTTAACAGCTCCAATGGGTGCTACCACCTTGGTAAAAGGAGGCTGGCTGGGTATTGTCCATGTTTATCCCGTTGAAATGGCACAAAACTTCTGGACAGCCATATTTGCTTTTGTTACCAGTGCTTCGTTGACTATCGGACTATCATTGACTACTAAGAAAATTAAAACCGACGAAGAACTGGTAGGCTTAGTGTATTCATTAACTCCACGCAGTGGCATGAACGATGGAAAATGGATCAGCCGTCCATCAACACTGGCTTGGTTAGTGGGTATTATAGCTATTATATTAACAATTTTATTTTGGTAGGAGGAAACAGTTATGTTAGATATTAGAATTCCTATTGGATTGCTTTTTGCCGTTTTAGGAGTATTGGTTTTGGCCTTTGGAATTGCCACAAATTCAGATCCTGAAATGTATGTAAAATCGATGCAAATAAATATTAACCTTTGGTCGGGTGTATTTATGACCCTATTTGGTGCTTTTATGCTTATTTGGGTTAAAATGACCAAAAAAGCAGAATAAGAATGGAGAGGGCACTTAAAAATAGTGCCCTCTCTTTTTGCTGACAGTCACGGGGTGACTCTTTAATTGAAATTAATTAGTCAGCTTTAATAAGCGGCTTTTAATCAATAGTCACCCCGTGACTTGCGGAAATAAGGTAAAAGCAAAACAAACTTATTTGAATCAAAAAATATTAATGCAATAGAAATAATTAAGCTACAATGGAAAAAGTATCTTCATACCAGTTAACGAATAAAAACGGGGTATCCGTTGAATTCATTTCGCAGGGTGGAAAAATTACATCAGTAAAACTTCCCCACGAACAATCAACAGTAGATATTATACTTGGTTACGACACCCCCGAGGAGTTTATTAATGGCGATACCTACCTTGGGGCTATCTGTGGGCGGTTTGCCAACCGTATTGGTAATGGCACGTTTACTTTGGAAGGCAAACAAATTAAACTGGCCCAAAACGACCGTACCAATCACTTGCACGGTGGAAAAATTGGTTTTAACCTTAAAAATTGGGAGGTATCACCCATTAAGCTTGCTGGTTATGAAAATGCATTTAAATTATCCTTGATAAGTCCTGACGGGGAAGAAAATTATCCCGGAAATTTGAAAGTGGAAGTAATTTATGCCTTGAATAATCAAAACGAATTGCTTTTGGATATGCAAGCCACCACCGATAAAACAACTATTATAAACCTAACAAGCCACCCTTATTTTAACTTGAATGGGGTAAGCAGTGGAAAGATATTCAACCATGTTTTGGAAATAAACGCCAATTCGTTCACACCATTGAGCGATGCTTGCGTCCCAACAGGTGAAATCAGGAAAGTTAAAGGTACCGATATGGATTTTAATCATCCAGTAAAACTCAGCGAGGTGATTAACAGTAAGTACCAACAAATTCATTTGGTTGGCGGGCTCGATCATAACTGGGTAATTAATAAAAATGAAAAGGAATTGGGTTTTGCAGCCCGTGTTTCGGAACCGGAAAGCGGTAGGGCTATTGAAGTTTACACCACAAACCCAGGGGTACAAGTTTACACCTCCATGCATTTTGATGGCACCCAAATAGGGAAAAACCAGATGCCTTTTACTCAATACTGTGCCATTGCCCTGGAGCCTCAAAACTTCCCCGATGCACCCAACCATGATAATTTTCCGAATTGCCTATTGAAACCCGGAGAAACGTATCACGAAAAAATTGTTTACAAGTTTAAGTTTTAACAGAATATACCTGAAAAGTGATTAAAATGTTAAAATGTATAAAAAAACACCCATTTTAATTTGAATTATTAAAATTATACCTCATATTTGTGACGAATTTTAAAAAACAAAAATGAAAAACCTGGTTGGATACACTTCTTTTTATTTTTTCTTTTATTTCTGTAGAAGTAGAACGGGGTTTTATGTGTGTAAAAAATAGAAACAGATATAACGAGAGCCCCGCCCAAAAGCGGGGTTTTTCATTAGTTAGCAATCATGAGAAGTGAAAATTATAATCAAACTATTGTGAAAAAAGTAGCCATACAAGGAGGTTCCGGTGCATTTCATGAAATAGCAGCCCGGTCGTACTTTGAAAACAAACCCATCGACATTGTTTGCATCGAAACATTTGATGAAATTGTGCAATTGGTTTCCGATAAAAAAATTGATTTTGGTGTAATGGCTATCGAAAACACCGTAGCGGGCAGTCTTCTGCCTAATTATGCATTGATTCGTGAGGCCCCTGTTAAAATAATGGGGGAACAATATTTAAGGGTAAGGCAAAATTTAATGGCATTGCCCGGACAAAAAATTGCCGATATTACCGAAGTTCATTCACACTATATGGCCATTGCCCAAACACGGAAGTTTTTTAATCAATATCCGCACATTAAATTGGTTGAATCGCCTGATACGGCTTTAAGCGCACGGAAAATACAGGATAAGAAATTAGTGGGGAAAGGTGCCATTGCCAGTAATTTGGCTGCTGAAATGTACGGGCTCGAGATTTTAGCTGCGGGTATAGAAACCAACAAAAAGAACTATACCCGCTTTTTGATCCTAGCACACCAGGATAGTGAACCGAATCCAAGCTCGGAATGCAGTAAAGCTTCGTTATGCTTCAGTTTGCCGCACCATAAAGGCAGTCTTTCGCAAGTATTGAGTGTATTGGCATTTTACGATAACAACCTGACCAAAATCCAAAGCACGCCTATCGTTGGACAGGAATTCCGATACTTCATGTATGTCGATCTTTCGTACGATAATTTTGAACGATACCAACAAAGTATTTCTGCCATCACCCCTTTGGTAGTTGATTTACAAATTCTTGGGGAATACAAATACGGGATTGAATCGTTAGAAAACATCCATCATCAATAAAACCATGATAAAACCGGCACATCGGACCGAATTGGTCAATGAATACTATTTCTCGCTGAAGTTAAAACAGATTGAAGAGATGAACAATCAAGGACATTCAGTAATTAATTTGGGTATAGGTAATCCTGATTTATTGCCTCCTGTGAATGCACTGAACCTCTTGTCGCAGAAAGTTTTGGAGCCAGGTGTTCATGGTTATCAGAGTTATAAAGGTATTCCTGAATTGCGGCTTGCTTTTTCCCGATGGTATTCTAATTTTTATAACGTGAATTTAGATTCCAATACCGAGATTTTGCCACTTTTTGGTTCCAAAGAAGGCATTATGCATATTAGTATGGCCTTTTTAAACCCCGGCGATAAGGTGTTGATCCCGAATCCAGGCTATCCAACCTATCGGTCGGTATCGCAACTGGTTGGTGCTGAATTGATAAAATACGATTTGCTGCCTGATAATAGCTGGTATCCCAATTTTGAACAACTGGAAACCCATGATTTGGAAAAGGTGAAAATAATGTGGGTAAATTACCCTCACATGCCAACCGGACAGCCAGCAACCATGGAATTGTTTCATAAATTGGTAGCGTTTGGTAAAAAGCACCAGATTTTGATATGCAACGACAACCCTTATAGTTTTATACTGAACGACAAACCGTTGTCTATTTTATCGGTTCCTGATGCCATGGAGGTAGCCTTGGAGTTGAATTCTTTGAGTAAATCGCATAATATGGCAGGTTTCAGGGTGGGAATGGTTGCCGGTAAAAAGGAATATATTGATACTGTGTTGAAAGTGAAAAGCAACATGGACTCTGGAATGTATAAACCGCTTCAGCTTGCTGCATCAAAAGCCTTGGAAAATACCATGGAATGGTACAAATCGGTAAACGCTCAATATATTGAACGCCGCAAATGGGTGTATCAGATATTCGATTTGTTAGGGGCAATTTACGATGTGAAACAAACCGGATTGTTCATTTGGGCCAGAATTCCAGATACTTACAAGGATTCCTATGCGTTTTCTGACTTTTATTTACAGGAAGCAAAAGTTTTTCTAACACCAGGATCTATCTTTGGTTCGAATGGCGACCGTTATGCCCGCATTTCGCTTTGCAGTAATGAAGACCAACTTCAATTGGCATTAAACCGATTGAAAAACAGTATCAATAAATAAAATATAAATTTCAGTAATTGAAATAATTAGCTATGGTAATTACAATAATAGGATTAGGTTTAATGGGCGGATCAGCCGCTATTGACTTAAAAAAAAGAGGTTTCGCTTCACATATTATTGGTGTTGACACCGATTCAATAAATGCTAACGCAGCCCTTCATATAGGTTTTGTGGATGAATTGATGGAAATGGATGAAGCAATTTCAAAAGCAGAACTTATAATTTTGGCTATTCCAGCCGATGCAGCCATGAAAGTGCTGCCCAAAGTGCTCGATAAAATTGGAAAAAAGGTAGTTACCGATATGTGTTCTACCAAAGGCACTTTGTTGGAGTGGGTAAAATACCATCCCAATAGGAAACAGTTTGTGGCTGCACACCCAATGGCCGGAACGGAATTTTCAGGTCCATGGGCAGCTATTTCAGGCCTTTACGATAGCAAAGCAGTAATTATGTGCGATACCGAAGACAGCGATATCAGAGCAGTAGCAGTTACCAAGCGGATGTTCGAAACCTTGAACATGCGGGTAATTTATATGAACGGAGCTAATCACGATGTGCATGCTGCATATATTTCGCACATTTCGCATATCAGTTCATTTGCCTTAGCTCTGACGGTACTTGAAAAAGAGAAAAATGAAAAGCATATTTTCGATTTGGCCAGTGGCGGTTTTGATTCCACCGTTCGTTTAGCTAAAAGCTCAGCCGATATGTGGACACCTATTTTTTCGCAAAACAAAGATAATGTAGTGACTGTTTTAACCACCTACATCAATAAACTAAAGGAGTTCCGTAAACACATTGAAAACGACGAACCAGAAAAAATAAGACAACTCATTCAGGAATCGAACCGAATTAAAAAGGTTCTTTTCAGATAATTAATGTAAAACCAAATAAAATAAGTAGTAATTTCAATTCTTATCAATATGAACGCAATACTAAATCAACCCTTTAAAGACTGGGGACTTCAAAATACCGATCGTCCGCTAATAATTGCCGGACCTTGCAGTGCTGAATCCGAAGAACAGGTAATGGATACAGCTATGCAGCTTAAAGCTATGAACATTGAAATATACCGAGCTGGTATCTGGAAACCCAGAACGCGCCCCAATTCGTTTGAAGGGGTTGGCAGTATCGGACTGGAGTGGTTAAGAAAAGTACAGAAAGAAGTAGGAATGAAGGTTTCTACCGAAGTGGCCAATGTTAAGCACGTGTACGAAGCATTGCGCTTTGGGGTTGATATAATTTGGATAGGCGCACGCACGTCGGCAAACCCTTTTGCTATGCAGGAAATAGCCGATGCACTAAAAGGTGTTGACATACCTGTTTTTGTAAAAAACCCGGTAAACCCCGATGTGGAATTGTGGATTGGTGCCATTGAGCGTATTCAAGGCGCCGGAATTACCCGTGTGGGTGCTATCCATCGTGGCTTTTCTAGCTTTGATAAAACAAGATACCGCAATGTTCCACAATGGCAGTTACCCATTGAATTACGTCGCAAAATGCCTAATATTCCCATGATTTGCGATCCAAGCCACATTGGAGGACGTAGGGATATTTTGCAGGAAATTTCTCAAAAAGCCATGGACTTGAACTACGATGGACTCATTATTGAAACCCATTGCAACCCTGATAAAGCTTGGAGCGATGCCGCCCAACAAATCACCCCAACAGAACTTGGAAAACTTATCGGCAAACTGGTGTTGCGTTCTGTTAATTCCGAAAACCAGGATTTTATCCACAATCTGGAAGATCTGCGCCATCAAATCGATAAATACGATGATGAGTTGTTGAATATCATTGAGGAGCGGATGAAAGTGGCTGAAAAGATTGGTATGTATAAAAAGAAAAACAACATTACCATATTACAACC
>JBAYKX010000021.1:0-79518 GCA_041664345.1 Salinivirgaceae bacterium | reverse complement strand
CTAATTTAATAGCTTCGTTGTATTCAGTTACTACCTTGAGTTCAGTTTCATCGTCATAACTAATCATTTCTGAAACAGTTTTACCAATCTTCATCGGATTAAGCTTGGATACTGTTGGTGAACCTTCAAAGAAAATTATTCGCTCAATCAACCATTCGGCATGGTGCATTTCATCCATTGCCTGTTTACGGATAGCTTTGTGAAGTTTGCTATAACCCCAGTTTGCACACATTTCAGATTGCACCATATACTGATTGATAACAGTAAGTTCATCAGCTAAAAGCGAATTCAAAACGGTTACTAATTTTTCATTACCTTTCATAATTGTGATTTTTAAATAGTGAATTTTGAAATGACTAATTTAAGCAGCTTAAACTGCAAATGGGTTACAGAATTTTTGGGAAAATTTACACAATTCGCACATTATGAATATGCTTATTTTGTAAATAATTGCGATTCAATTGAACTTGACGAAAGATTTATAAAAGGACTTATTAAAACCTAAGTTGAGCGATTTGAGTGCAGCAACAAATCGCTTTACTTAGGTATAACCCCGACATAGCAATTGTTGTTTTTCTCAAATTGAGTGAAGCGAAAATTTGTGGAAACTTACAATTGTTCAGTCGATTGAGCAGATTTGTGGTAACAAATCGCTCAATTTGGGTAAAAGGCTAACTAAGGCTCTGTTTCATTTATGTGTGCAATATGTATAATTTCTTTGGCGATATCTTCCGGAGAAAGAATAAAATCGATAAATCCACTTGCTATTGCGCTTTCTGGCATATCTGGCTGTTTGGCTGTATTTGGTTTCTGGGCGATGGTAATGCCTCCCACTTCTTTTATTCCTTTCAATGCTTCGGCTCCGTCACCATCATAGCCTGAAACAATAACAGCGATAAGTTTTCCGTCCCAATGTTCAGTCAATGAACGCAGAAAAACAGTAATCACATCAGGCCATCCCCTAGGTTTGGATATTGGCTTTAGGCGGAACTCGTCGTTAAACACGTGTAAGTCGCTCTGTTCGGGAATGATAAATACATGATTGGGCAGAACATCGAGTCGTTCCGTGATCAGTTCAACGGGCATCTTTGTAAAGCGAGGAAGAACCTCGTGGAGCATAGTAGCTAAGGTTCTTACATGATTAACAATTACAATAGCCACACCCATATCGGGTGGCAAATGTTGTAGCAGACGGGTGTAGGCATCAAGGCCTCCTGCCGAACCACCTACGCAAACTATTGGAAAGTCTTTTATTGTTTTCTTAGTTTTCATACATAATCGTTTGTATTCATGCCGTTTTAAAATGCTTCTTTGATAATTGTTTTTCCATAACACAAGATTTAGTAAGTCAAAGAAACGAGCCTTTTATAAATTAAGTATTACAGAACTTTTGATAATATTTACAACATTCTCACAATATATTTTGAGTGTACCCCAGCAAATTAACAGGGCTTTAAATATTGTGAATAGCTATCAGAAATAATTAAAATAGGAATGATTTACCAAAAATAGAAAAGCCTGAAAATCATATAATTTTCAGGCTTTTGGTTTTGTTTAATTTGTCGGGGTGATCACGCCAAAAGGCGTGACGACCATCACGCCTTTTGCGTGATACGCTAGCCAACTGCGCCACACCGTACAGTTCCACCAAACCAATTCCATTCCGCGAGCCGATTAGGTTGCTCCAATCGGCACCGTCCCAATAGGAGTAATCGAAATATTCTGCCAGTTCACCATGATACATTATCGGCTTTAATCTGATCGATAGTTTGGGGAAAAGCTTGCAATCCTATTGATAAAACAATGGTAAGGCAAATAATCGGTTTTTTCATTGGTATGTTGTTTGTTCACTTTTGGAATAATACCGCTTAAGTATATGAAATTTTAGAATAACTAAGAAATATTGTGTTTTTTAGTTGATTTATAGATAATTAAGACTTATTCTAAATAAGAATTTTTCCACTAAAATGATTCAAAAAGGAGGATGTTGGTTGCCCATAAAAGAGTCAATCCAATATTGGAAAAACCAATATTATACAAAAAACAACTTGTAACGGTATTGTTTTGCACTTTACTACGAACTTTATCATGAACTTTATACCGAACTTTATACCGAACTATTAATTATCCAAAACCCTGTTCTACCAATTATTTTTTTAGTCAATTACTTTAAATCTTCTCAATCAGTCGACTTCTAAACATTTCCCATGCTGCCAATGGGTTATACTTTTCATCCACTCGAAGTAATGAAATGGTATCATCTAAAAATTCCCGGTCTTTCATTTTTAATTCCATGTTTTGCAGGTACTGTTTTTGAGTGGGTGGATTGGCAACTACAAAATTCATGTACACTTTATAACAGGCAATTATCTGGTCAATATTTAGATTTGATAAGGTTAACGCTTTATACATGTCGTATAAATCACGTCCTTTTCGGCGTTGATATAGGGCACGGATTTTTGTGCCTAACATTTCTTCGAGTTGGTAAGTAGAAATATTGCAAGTCCCTTTAAACCAACCAGTATTTACGCTAAACTCCTTAGTGGTATATCCTAAAACGGAAAAATGTTCCCGACAATTAATTTCCACTTTCAACCGCAATTTTACTGGGGTTATGTTCTCGGAATCGAAACGAAATACAAGGGTGTTGTTATTTGCCTTTTGTTTGATAACGGGTTGTCCAAGGAAAGAGAGCCGCTTTTGCAGCTGTGCGATAACATCTTTGATTGGACCTGTTTTTTTCTGAACTAGGTCAATATCTTCGGAATAACGGGGCTGAGGTTGTAAATATAGTTTATACAATGCGGTGCCACCTCTGAAAACAAGATTTTCGGCCAAAAAATCATCTGAAAATATCTCCACCAGAGAACGGCATATCACCAAGTCCTGTTCAATTTGTTCGTCGGTTATCCAGGGAACAACATTACTCCAAGCTTTTATTTCGTTTGCTGGTATCATTCGTCAATTTCAATATCGGTGTTAATAATTATTTTCCACCGGTCATTTTTCTGAAAACCGATTTTTTCAATTCCGGCTTTCAAGGGTTGCCTAAAAAACTCTTTCTTTATTTTTTGAGACTCTTTGTAAAGCTTATCGGACAATATTTTTTGTTCCAGAACAACCTCTAAAAGATAACCCAAACGCTGGATTGTAGGAACGGTGAGCGTATTAATCAATTCGGGAATAATTTTTTCCGGTTTCATCACTTCAGCTAGCTCGTTTATAACCGATGCCGCTCGATTAATGCCACCAATCCGGCTATTGTAATAAATAATATCCGCTGCAGTTAATTCGGGGCTTGACACCTTCACAAAACCCGATTCGGTTTTTCTATTCTCCAGTAAATTTTCGGGAATCTCTTTTTTTGTTATATAATTGATTTTAAGTCCTTTTTTTATCGTTGCAATTTGTTTGGTATCTGTTACTACAAAGAATTCCTGGGGCTGCTGATGGGCTGAACCATGCAATGCTGCGGCACTTAAAAGACCCACATAATAGGGTTTGTGAATAAACTTCATCAAGCTATCGATGAAAAGCATAGGTGGTAGCAGACCGCGGGAAGTATATTCGGGAGGAACAATAAGATAAAACCCTTTATAGACAGATAAGATTCGACCTTTATTTGAAAGTCGGTCTAATGCCCGTTTTAAAGCTGATTCAGACAAATCAGGAAAATCAGCTTTAACTTGTACTAAGCTAAATACATATTTTCCCCAGGATTGCTGTTTTTCAACCCAACTCAATAAGTAGTTATTATTTCGTGCAGCTTCCAATGAGAGTAAAGTTTCTGTAAATATACCTAAAAAAGGTACTAATATGAATTTTTTACTCAAAAAAATTTCATTCTTTTTTGACACACTATAAATCCCAATTTTTACCCCTTTTGATACAACAGAAAGTAATAAAGATGAAGAGTATAAATTCGAGCAAAGTACCATAAAACGATGTTTTTGTGAATAGTTTACACATAACTCATGCTCTTTGATCTTTTGCATTTCCATCGAATGCTATTAAATTAAACAACTCTCTTAGCCTTCTCTGCATCCTCAATCCATATATTTCTTCAATTTCGGAGCTGTTGAGGTTGGTGGTTAAATGGGTAATCATGTGGCACGACAAAAACAAATCGTACCGCGAAAGCAGGATTTCAGCCATTACGTTGCAGTCGTTGCCAACATATTTTAGGATGTTTTGTGAATGATGGGCAAATTGAGGGCAATAAAAAGCCAACTTATTGATAAAAACAAAAAGAGATTACCCCTTTTAATCGGGATAACCTCTTTCCTGGTCGGGGTGATCACGCTTTGAGTGTGACGACCATCACGCCTTTGGCGTGATACGCTAATCAACTGCTATATTATGGTATGAGGCTTTACGGTCTGGATTTATTTGAATAAAACCAACTGTTCCGATAAAAAACGCCCGGCTCCCCTCGATTTGATCCGTTTCTCCATGGCCATAGCTTCTAAACGGCTGGCATATTCATTTGACCAGATTATTTTCCACGGAACACCTTTAGCAGTAAACGATGTTTTTCCCCTGTTGTGTTCCTATATCCGTCGGTCTAAATCTTTGGTCTGGCCTATATAATACTTCCGCAATAATTCTGAATATAAAATATATACCCTAAACATAGCTTTGGTTATCAGGTTGATAAAAATAAAAAGAGATTACCCCTTTTTATCGGGATAATCTCTTTCCTGGTCGGGGTGATCCGACTCGAACGGACGACCACTAGCACCCCATGCTAGTACGCTAGCCAACTGCGCCACACCCCGCTCAATTGAAAGTGCAAATTTAGTAAACGAATTGTAATCTGCAATTAGTTTGAAACTATTTTCAGGATTTTTCCACCAGTTACCATATTGAACGATATTTTGAAAATCTTTTTTATTTATAGGGTTATAAATAGTATCAATAAATTGGATAGGAATAAGAAAAATCAATAGTTGATCCAAAGAGTATGAATTTAAAAATGGTTGCAAAATTCTTATAAATTAGGTATTTACACAAATAATAATGTAACTTGGTTTTCAATTCATTCAGCCATTTTTTATTGATTCGGAATAATTTGGTCACCTGACAATTTGTATGGAACCAGTATTTGGTTCACTTTTTGAAATCCTCTAAATCCGATCGCTCAGGCATTAAAAATATTCGTAATTTTGTAAAGTTGTAAAGTTGTAAAGAAATTAGTAAAACAAGTAAAAGTATAGATTCATGGATTTATTTAAAAAAATGGAAGTTCCTAAAAACCAGTCAACTGTTGATAACATTGGCGGGAAGGATGCAGAGCATGTTAAATGTTTAATCATAGGCTCAGGACCTGCCGGTTATACTGCAGCCATATATGCTGCTAGAGCTAACCTTAAACCTGTTATGATTCAAGGTATACAAGCTGGTGGCCAGTTAACCACAACCACTGAGGTAGAAAATTTTCCAGGTTATCCTCAAGGTACCGATGGTACTGCCATGATGGAAGATTTAAAGAAACAAGCCGAAAGGTTTGGAACTGAAATCCGATGGGGAATGGTTACCAAAGTCGATTTTTCAACCGATGTACATAAAGTTGTTATTGATGATGAAAAAGTAATTTTAGCTGACGCTGTAATTATTGCCACCGGTGCAACGGCCAAATACTTAGGATTGGAATCGGAAGAAAAATACAAAGGTGGGGGAGTTTCAGCTTGCGCTACCTGTGATGGGTTCTTTTACCGAGGCAAAGATGTAGCAGTTGTAGGTGGCGGCGATACCGCAGCTGAGGAAGCCACATACTTGGCAAATCTGTGTAAAAAAGTATATTTGATAATCCGGAAAGATTATTTGCGGGCATCAAAAGCCATGCAAAAACGCGTATTTGATACACCAAACATTGAAGTATTGTTCGAGCATAGCACCAAAGAAATCATTGGCGACGGCCAAGTGGTTCAAGGAGTAAAACTGATAAAACGGAAAGGTGAAGCTGATGAAGCGGAAGTAATTATTAAAGTTGACGGATTCTTTCTCGCTATTGGTCACACACCCAATTCAGAGGTGTTCAAACCGTTTCTGGAAACCGATGAAACTGACTATATCCTTACAAAACCGGGCTCAACTCATACCAATGTTCCCGGAGTGTTTGCCTGCGGCGATGTACAGGACCATGTCTATCGGCAAGCGGTAACCGCCGCAGGAACCGGTTGCATGGCCGCCTTAGATACGGAACGGTATTTGGCACAAAAGCATTAATTAGAAGAGGAATATTCAGGGAATTCGCTTTAAAAAAAATCCCGAAGGGGATTTAATATGAATAGCCCCGGCTTTCAAGCCGGGGTATATTAATGTGCGGCATAAAATCGGCGCAAGCACTTCCGTTTAATTGAAATTATGAGGAAACCATGCGCCGAAAATGGGAAATTCAAATTTCGATTCATAAATGCGGTTGCCCTGTATTTTTTGTCGGATATAGCTTTGCTTGGAAAATGGTGAATTATTGTGTCCAAGTTCAAAACCAGCTACCAGTAACAAGCCACCAGCAACAAGTAACCAGCCACCAGTACCCAGCCACCTACCTAAGCGTCTCTTCCAATATCGGAAGCAATTCCTTTAAATTGGTCTGAATCCGGTACATATTGGTAGCCATAAAAATAAATATATCTTTCCAGTGGTCTTTGTTATGAAAATTATAGGAGTTATTGATAATATAAATTTGCGATACGGTTTTTCCTTCTCTCAAAAGAACGTTTTCATCCCATATTAAACGCTCCTCAAATCCTTCATCAATGAGGCTGCGGTAATTTTCAAGCTCAGCTAAATAATGCAATCGCCGATCTTCATTTTTGTGGTTTATTTCCAGTATAACTTTAACTCGTTGGTTTTCAACTTCAAATTTAAGCTCCAGTCCTTTAATTTTAGTTTTCTACAACATCCAGTGTATGGGTTCACCCACTTCTTTGGAATAATATTGCGTGTAACGACCAAATGATTCCCAAAATTCTTGCTTTAATTGGCGAAGTTCATCTTTACCGTACATAATGGTAATTATTTACAAAACTACATGAAAGATAGTTATCATAGGACTGACAAGTTTCTGCAGCAAATAAAGTAGCTAACTCAAGGCATTTTTTCCATTGTGCCCTACTAAACTGATGATACCTTATTCCCTGCTCCATCATTTGATGCAAATAAAAAATAATTCCAGCTGAAAAAGTATCACCTGCACCAATAGTGCTCACTATTTCAATTTTATTTGATGGAACAAACAAGCTATCTTGAGCAGTAAATACCCATGAACCATTCTCGCCCATAGTATAAACCAGTATTTCAACCTTATATTCTTTTATAATATTCCAAGCATCTATTGGGGTTCGTACTTTAAAAATATTTTCTAAATCATCGTTTGATGCTTTTACAATCTGAGCTACTGCTAGGTTAGCTTCAATCAGGGGCATCAGCTTATTCAGCTGCGGTAAATGAGGGGTACGGAAATTGGGATCGTATAATATTACCGCTTTATTTTTACGAGCTTTAATTAAAAATTCGTGCAATGGCTTATGTAATATTCGATTTAAACTAAAGAATGATCCAAAATGGACAATATCAAAGGGCGATACTTCCGGAAAAAATAAATCTGGTGTTTTTGTTAGTTCTTCTTTATAAAAAGAATAGTCAGCATTTCTGTTCTCATCAAGAAAAGCTAATGCCAAACTAGTTTTTATTTCTATCTCCCGATGTAAGCAGTTAGTAGCCACACCATTTTCTTCTAAAAATGAAAGAAGCATTTCTGACGCTCTATCGTTGGCTATCAATGAAATATGAGAAACAGGAATATTCAACCGCCCCAACGATATGGCTGTATTTAGCATGGATCCACCTGGACGCATTTGAACCGTATCCATTGAATTTATTATTATATCCAATACCGTTTCACCTATGGTATATGTCATTTTATTGGGAGTTGATAATTAATAAACAACAAAAATACGTTGGTCAGTGCAATGTATTATAATTTATTACTGTTTTTATTTTTTTTTTTTATATTTGTGGAATAAACCTATGCATGAAAAAAAGAGTATGACCTTCAACCTCCAGGAATGGCTTACAAAACATAGTAAGGATGATATATTATTTCTCTTTAAGGGTGAAGTGTCGAGTACTTTAATAGCTGACTCGCTTGAAGTTATTGAATCAAAATTAGAAGAAGCTACACCTAAATCAAAAAAGAAGATTTATAATGTATTGGTTGAAGCTTTACAAAATCTCTATCATCATAGTTCTATTCTGCCTGAGGTTCAAAATATAAATGAAAAAGGGAAATATGCTATTTGCATTTTAAGTAAAAATAATATTGGTTATCACGTAATAACTGGTAATTTTGTAAATAGCAAACAAAAAGATTTTCTAACTAAGCATCTAAGTCGCATTAATGAACTTGACAAAGAAGAGTTGAAAGGATTGTATAAAGAAATCCTAGATAATCAGGAGTTCTCCGACAAAGGAGGTGGTGGACTTGGAATGGTAGATATTGCTAGAAAATCGGGAAGTAAACTTGATTTTAATTTTTATAACTATTCAGATAATTATTATTTTTTCAGTTTAAATGTTAATATTGTAGAATAAATTAATACCGGAATCTTATGGAACCAATCTCAATTGTAGGAACACCAAAAACCCCAACGGTACATTTCGATAATGAAAAAGGAAAAGTTGAAATAAAAGGGCGCTCAATACCTGAAAATTCAATTGAATTTTATAAACCTTTAGTTGATTGGCTTGAAGCTTATTTATCGAATCCAGCCCAACTTACTGAAGTTAATATTCAATTGGAATATTTTAACACCAGCAGTTCAAAATGTATTTTAGATGTTTTTAAGAAGCTGGAAGCTATTTACAAAAGTGGTAATGAAGTAATTGTGAACTGGCATTATGAAGAAGACGATGAAGATATGTTGGAAGCCGGTGAGGATTATCAATCAATTATAAAAATTCCATTTAAAATGGTTGAAATTACTGAGTAAAAAAACTTGGATATTAAAATTTTGAAAGGCTATTACTATTAATAGCCTTTTTTGTTTTTATCTTTTGTGAAGAGGGAAGCATTTAAAAAAGACATGTATTCAATTGATTTACGCAATAATCTATAATGTAAGGTTACGTAAAGTAAAATATTAAAAATCCATATTACAATAATATTCATCCAGAAAGTTTCAACATACCAACCAAATACCATCTTATGAGGAGCATAAAAATGGGCTTTGACAAATTTACTATCAGGATCCAAATAAATGGGATCAATTTTCTGGTATAACTGTCCATCAAACTCCACTATTCGTTCCAAGGAATTGGTATTACGTACAAATGTTGTTAAATTCTCGTTTGTATGTTGTCGCTTTAAGTTTAAAAACTTTTGTTTGCTTTCGGGGCTGGTTTGTATTGATTCAATTAGTTCATCTTTTAATGAATTTGCTTTATTAAAGCGCTTTAAGTAATAATTTGTTAATCTGCTTAGGTAATTGTTCGTTTCTGTTATTACGCTTTCATCTAATTTATCATAGTATAAATAATCATTCCATTTAAACGGAATCAAGTTGTTCACCAAAAGTTCTTTCGATATTTCATTGCGAACCAACTCCAGTTCTTCTTTTACTTTCAATTGTTTTACCGGATTTTTATAGTTCCGCTGACAAAAAGATACTTTATTCTCCAAGGTTTTATTCCAATAGTTTTTTTTATAATCGGCAATACTCATGGCCTTATCATACTCGTAAAATTGCTTTTCGTATGGATTTTGAATATATTGATAAACAGCCAACCCTTCATAAGCCCATCGGGCTGTAATTATTTCACCATAGATGGGAATTTTAGCCGGTGACGATATTATTGGATTTATTTTATCGAAAGAAACAATTACCCCACTCAACAATAGCTGTGGAATTACCAAAAATGGAATAAGTATATAAATAGTAACTACTGTATCAAACGAATCGGAAATATTTAATCCCAATAAACAAGCAAAAAACCAGGCACTGAATAACATCAACCAAAAGTGAAAATACATTCCACTTATTCCCATGATGGTATTTCCAATAAACACAAATATGAAAGCCTGAAAAGCTGAAAGTACAAATAGAATCAGAAGTTTTGAAAATAGATAACTGGATCGGCTAAGATTAAGAAACCGCTCCCTTTTGAGTATTTTCCTGTCCTTTATAATCTCTTCAGCACTAACCGACAAACCAATGAAAATAGCCACAATTACCGCCATAAAAATATATACGGGCAAATTGGTATTTCCACTTAAATTATACCCATCGCTACTGGTACTATAGTATCGAATAATAAAGGATAGTAAAAAAGCTAAAATTGGGGCTTCTGTTAGATTAATAATTAAATATTGCCGATTGGCAATTTTTGAAAGCACATCTCTGGTAACAAAGACCCTAAACTGTTTAAATAATCCGGGAATTTTAAATGAAATTTTTGGTAGTTTATTGTTTACTATTTCGCTACTTTTTTTGTTTGGTTGCTTTTCAATAAAATGCTTATACCATTCATTGGGTGTTTTTTTGCGGTTTTGGGTAACGCTTCCATATTCATCCAGAATTTTTGATTCAACAATGTTAAAAACTTGCTCGGGATTTACATTTCCGCATAAACGGCATTCACTATCATTCCAGTTAGCATGGTGCACTTTTGATTTAAAATATATAATGGAATCTACTGGATTTCCATTATAAATTAAAAAACCTCCTTTATCTAAAATGAAAAGCTTATCAAACATCTTAAATATATCGGACGAAGGTTGATGAATTACTGTAAATATTAGTTTTCCTTTTAAAGCCAATTCTTTAAGCAAATCCATTATTGTTTCTGAATCGCGCGATGATAATCCAGATGTAGGTTCATCTAAAAAAAGAATTGACGGTTCACGGATTAATTCTAATGAAATGTTTAATCGTTTGCGTTGACCACCACTTATTTTTTTATTTAAAGGACTCCCAACAATCATATCTTTAATCTCAAAAAGCCCCAAACTTAAGAGCATTCGATACACTCTTCTATTTAATTGAAAAGGAGTTAATTCATCAAAGCATAACTTGGCATTGTAATATAAGTTTTGGTAAACGGTTAATTCTTCAATTAAAAGATCATCTTGCGATACAAAACCAATCAAGCCCTCAATTTTCTTTTTGTTTTCGTAAATATCAATTCCATTAATCGTGACTTTACCTTTCGAAGGTTTGTAACTTCCATTCAGTACATTGAGTAGGGTTGATTTTCCGGCACCACTTGCACCCATGATACCTATTAAACTGCCTGATTCTTCAGCAAAGTTTATTGAATTTAGCCCTTTTATACCCCCTTTAAACTCATACTCAACGCCATCAGCAACAAATTCTAAGCGGTCTTCTTGCTCATTTAAATAATAGGCACTAATTATGTCGGAATAGTATATAGGTTTAATTTTTGTATCCCGAAAGGCTGAACCCTGTGTTAAAATATAAACACGTTCAGTGATCACTATTTGCCCATTTAAATACATTTCATGTTTGCCAAAACACCTTGCAATATACATGTCGGCAGGAATAAAATGCATAACCCAAATTTTATCTTCCAGCGATTCTTGGTATAAATGCCTAGCTTCCGGATTTGTGGTTGTTTTATTTCCATCAATCAACAGCATTTTTGTCGATTTTGGCATGTCTTCGAAGGAGCTGAGGATAAAATTTTTGAGCAGTTCAAACTCTTCAATTGGATGGTGAAATATTTCTGAAACAGTGAGAACAAAGGTCAGTTCTTGTTCTGAAATCTCAACATCATCTTTAATAAATTCAATTAACCGGATAAGAACTACAACTTTTTGCCGTAAGTCAAGCTCTTCGTTTATTTGGGTACATATTTTCAGAACTTTAACGGAACTTAAGGCGAGGTTTTTTTCTTTCTTTCCTTCTTGACTTTGCTTTTTTTGGTAAAGAGCTGAAAAGCCATCAAAGAGTTTAAGGTACTCTTCAACAATTTCCTCGTTAAGTTGCTGTTTTAAAAAGGATTCAACAATATTTCGTCCGTTGCGTTTATTGGTTCTAGGATAGGCAATTATTGCAAACAGGTGCATTAATGCTTTTAAAATCCTTTCGCTCATGAAATGTTAGATTACTGTCAGGTAACTACTGCTGAAAGCCTATCAATAAAACCGCAATTCCAGAATTTATGTATTTTGAATCCAACTTTGCCTCAATGATGCAATCCATGGTATAATCAAATTCAAAATCCCAAGTAGAGGTGTTTTCGAAGTCATTATTGGTGAAAAGTAAATTCCGTTCTTGATCATAAACTGAAAATATAATATTTCCTTCAGAATTTCCGGTATAAGCCACCAACCTATATATACTTCCACCATAAAAAGTAGCATAAAACTCGGCTACTTCATCACCATTTAATAGGGATGTATAGGATTGACCATCGGATATAAAAGGTAAATTCATGTGGCTCTGACATAAACGTAAGGTGGAATCAATTTGCCCATACGACTTATTGGTTAACGTATTTATTGCCAAAATGAGGAGTATTATTACAGCTGACTTTTTCATTACAATACAGTTATTTAATTAGTGAATTCCTAATATTGCTAACCTTAGTATCAATGGTTTTCAATACGCTTTCGGATACAACAATTTTTGAAATAGAATGGACTTTAGTAATCCTGTTTTGAGGAATGGTTGTTGGCGCCTTAAATTCGTAGGTGGTTTCTACTCCATCAAATTCATAAGATAGGTCAATCAAGTCGTCAACCAATTTCTTTATATCTTCTGATTCATTGTAATAGGGAGATAAAATTTTAATTAAGTTCTCAAGAGGCTGTTTGTTCTCCCCTACCCGCTGAATTAACAATTCATTCTTCGATTCAATTGCCAACTTGGTTAGAAAATTCATAGCTTCAATCCATCCTCCTGCTAAAACTAAAGTGCCTTCGCGTTGACGTTGACTTTCTTTAAGATAATAATCAACATCGCGATAAAGATTGGACATAATGAAAAGAAGACTGTCCTGATTATCAATATTGTTTTCAATGCGCGACATTATATTAGGGTTAATTGCTGAAGTAAGTCCTAAATCCTGCGACATTATTTTTATTATCGAAAAATAGGTAATAGCAGACGGGGCTTGCTTATAAATATTCAAGTATCCTAAATCGGCTCCGTAAATTCCTAAATTTATCGATTTCTTAAATAAACTGGTATAAAGCTTATAGTTTTCTGCAGGATTTAATAATTCTGAATTGTAATTGCTGCCAATATCTTTAATTAAAATTGAAAGTTGATATGGCGAAGGCACACTAAATAAAGAATTTTGGAATTTAACAACTTTGTCGGTTGTATCAAGCTCCACCTCCAATTCTTTGTCTAACTTGCTATTCGAAGGCTTTTTATCTTGTTTGCAGGATACTGTTGCAATACATAAAAAAACCATTAAAATAAAATATCGGCTTCTGATATTCATAGTCTAGGCTATTTGGTTGTACTTTTTATTGCAAGTAATGAAAAATTTATGAATTCTCAAAGCAACAAAACTCAAGCTAATTCAATATCCTACTTTTTCCCATAGAATCTATTTTTTAAAACCCAACTTTTAAACAAAAAACAGGGTGGATTAAAGTTAATTATTTGTTAACGAATAGTATATTTGAAAACCCTTTTTGAATAGATAAAAGGCTGAATAAAACTAATCAAATACTAATTATTAAAATTTCCGTATTATGAAGAAATTATTTCTCATCTCTTTTATTTTCCTATCAACAACAACATCTTTCTCACAAAATAAAAACTTCACAATTGACGAGGCGGTTATGAGCCAATGGAGAGAACTCTCCCCTTTGAATTATAGAAACGTGCAGTGGAAGGGAAATAGTTCTAATTATACGTTTCAGGATTATAATAACATTTACCAACAATCAGTAAGTAATGCTGATTCAATTATCCTACTAAGCTTGAGAGGCTTGAATCAATCCTTACTTATCGAAGGTTGTGATACCCTAATAAGTTTGCCAGCAATAATATGGGAGACGGAAACAGAATTTCACTTTAATACAGGCTCTTCATGGTTTGCCTATTCTATTTTGCAGAAAAAAATTACTTCACGCATAAAAATACCCGAGGAAGCAGAAAACATTACCCTGAATTATTTAAATAAAATAATTGCATATACCAACGGCAACAACATTTATCTGATAGGAATTGTCAACAAAATAATTCCTATAACAGAAAGTTCAGATAAAAACATGGTGAATGGTCAAACTGTGAGCCGTAACGAATTTGGAATAACTAATGGTATTTTTTGGTCACCAAAAGGTAATTTATTAGGCTTTTACCGGAAAGATGAACATAAAGTAATGGAGTACCCTTTGGTTGACATTACCAAACATGACGCAAAATTAAAATCATTGAAATATCCAATGGCAGGTGCTCCTAGCGAAAATATAAGTTTAGGAATTTATGATTTGAATTCAAAAAAAACTCACTTTATTGAAGATAAGGATACGGTATCTGAAAAATATTTAACAAATATTTCATGGGATACAAAGGAGCAATATATTTATATTCAAGTACTCAATCGAGCACAAAACCACATGAAACTGAATAAATACAAGGTTTCTACTGGGGAATTTGTAAAAACGCTATTTGAAGAGAAACACCCTAAATACGTAGAGCCGCAAAACCCAATAACATTCTTACTTAATAACTCAGAACAATTTATTTATCAATCGCGACGTGACGGTTACAATCATGCTTATTTATATGATACTACAGGTACTCTAATAAAACAGTTAACTAAAGGCAATTTTGAAATTACAAAGCTGATTTTTGTAGGAAAACGTACTATTTACTTTGAATCTACAGAACCAAATCCTTTAGAACGACATTTTTTCAAAGTCGATTTAAGTTCTGGAAAAAAATATAAACGAACTTCTGCTGAAGGTACTCATAGCGTTTTATTCAATAGTAATGAATCGCATTTTATTGATACCTATTCAAATATAAAACTGCCAAATTGTGTGGATATAGTTGCTACCAATGGCAAAATTATCCGGAATGCATTAACAGCTGTAAACCCATTGAAAAATTATAATATGCCCGAATTGCAAATGGGAACCATAAAAGCCGCAGATGGTACAACTGATTTATATTATCGTTTAATTAAGCCAACAAATTTTGATTCCCTTACAAAATATCCTGCCATTATTTATGTTTATGGAGGACCTCATGACCAACTGGTTGAAGACTCATGGTTAGGAGGTGCCAGATTATGGGAATATTATATGGCTCAAAAAGGATATATATTGTTCACCGTTGATAACAGGGGTTCTGCAAATCGGGGGCTTGAATTTGAAAATGTGATTCACCGGCAGTGTGGAGTAACCGAAATGAAAGATCAGATGGAGGGAATAAACTTTTTAAATAGCTTACCCTTTGTGGACATGGGTCGTATTGGAGTTCATGGATGGAGTTATGGTGGGTTTATGACTTTATCGCTAATGGTAAACTATCCCGAAATTTTTAAAGTTGGGGTTGCCGGTGGCCCGGTAACTGATTGGAGTTATTATGAAGTAATGTACGGTGAACGATATATGGATACCCCTGCCGAAAACCCACAAGGATATATGTATACATCGTTATTGGAACGCACAAAAAATTTGAAAGGTAAAGCATTAATTATACATGGTGCAATGGATAATACGGTGGTTTGGCAGCATAGTCAGCTTTTTTTGAATGAGTGCATTAAAAATCAAATTCCGATAGACTATTTTGTGTATCCTAAAGCGGAGCATAATGTTCGAGGATATGACCGGATTCATTTAATGCAAAAAGTTACCAGTTATTTCGATGACTATTTGAAATAAGTTATTATTCCCTTTTTTTTAATAATAATACTTGCTAATAACTTTATAAATCAAGTATTTAATGATTTTATATGTAATTGCTGATTAGTTTAGATTACTCATTTATTTATTAAAAAGGTGAATAGAAAGTCATATTGTTGGCCAAAATAAATCATGAAAGATTCAATTCATCAAAATGATTATACCTATAAAAATATATGGCAGATTGCCTACCCAATTATATTAGGAAGTTTGGCTCAAGAGCTAATAACAGTAGTTGACACCGCTTTGGTTGGGCGGCTAGGCGAGGTTCAAATGGGTGCAGCTGCAATTGGTGGAATTTTTTATTTATCTGTTATAATGCTCGGTTGGGGATTTGGATTAGGGGTTCAAATATTAATATCCCGCCGTTTGGGTGAGAAAAATATTCCAGCTATTAATAAAATACTATTCCATTCTTTCATCATCCTTTTAGGCATAGCAACCCTAATATTTGTAACAGTACGATTTTTTGCACCCGATGTTTTCATGAAAATAATCCAATCAGAACATGTTGCCAGTGAAAGTATCCGGTTTATAAACATCCGGATATTTGGAATCTTTGCCGCTTTTATTAATATTAATTTTAGGGCTTTTTATATTGGAACAGGGAATACTAAAATTATTAGTCTCACCACCCTTGTAATTGCGGTTGTAAATACAATTCTTGCTTATCTGTTTATTTTTGGTAAAGGAGCTATTCCTGCCATGGGAATAAAAGGTGCAGCATTAGCATCAGTAGTTGCGGAGCTTTCTGGACTGCTAGTCTTTATTTTATATACTTCAAATAATTCTGCTATTCGCAAATTTAAACTATTCAGCAGAGTTCCTTGGAATTTTGAACTGGTGAAAAATATTGGAACCATTGCAATCCCAATTATGATTCAAAACTTTCTCTCCTTTTCCGCTTGGTTTATCTTCTTTTTATTCGTCGAAAAAATGGGTGAAACACCATTGGCAATTTCCAATATCATCCGAAGTATTTATATTGTTATTTTAGTACCAATTTTTGGATTTTCGGCTGCAACCAATACATTAGTAAGCTATTCAATTGGTAGTAAAGAATCCACCATCATATCACTCATTATTAAACGATCATTAACGTTAACATTTATTGGTATAAGCGTTTTGGTATTCATTTGTTTACTTTTTCCAGAACCCATTATCAGAATTTACACCAACATTGACTCTATAGTGATAGCTACAATTCCAGCATTTTATGTTGTTCTAATTGCCGCATATACCATATCGCTCGGAATTATTTTATTGCAAGCAGTTTCAGGAACCGGAAAAACCCATATTTCATTGGTAATTGAAATCATAGCAGTAGCAATATATTTAGCAGGAGTATTTGTTTTGGCAAACCAACCGACTATGAGTATTGAAAAAGTTTGGACTTTGGAAATATTTTATGGTTTGGTTATTGCAATCTTAAGCGCAATCTATCTAAAAAGTGGGAAATGGAAGGAAAGTATTACCTAAGTTTAGCGGTTTGACCCCTAGTCCTCGGGGGAAAAAGCGCTTTACTTAGGTATAACCCCGACCTATAAATTGTTGCTTTTCACAAATTTTCGCTTTAAAAAATTTGTGAAAACTTACAATTGTTCAGTCGATTGAGCAGATTTGCAATAGCAAATCTCTCAATTTGGGTATTACCTAATTATTTGAAGAGAATAATTGAGTCATTTCTGAATATTCTTCATCGCTAAGATCATCAATATAAAAATTGATTGGATTCTTTTTAGCTCCATTAACTATAACCTCATAATGCAAATGGGGACCTGTTGAAGAACCCGTATTTCCTATAGCACCAATTATTTGTCCACGCTGAATAGTATCTCCTTTTTTCACATATAATTTACTCATGTGAGCATACAAAGTAGTAAAACCATATCCATGGTTAATAACAACATAATTACCATAACCATTGTAATTCTTATCCGCTGTAGTAACTATTCCATTTCCGGTTGAACGAATTGGATTTCCAATGTTTGCTGCAAAATCAATTCCATCATGCCCTTGAAGCCTTTTTGTTATTGGATGAATTCTCAATCCAAAACCTGATGATATAGTTAAATAATCATTTGGTGCTACCGGAGCAATACCTGGAGCTGAAAGCAGGCTATCATTTAGGTTTTTAGCGAGGTAAATTATGGTATCAAACGATTTTGACTGAATATGCAATTGGTTTAAAAGTATATCACTTTTTTTGCTGGCATTAATTAATAAATTACTAAAAGTATATCCTTCTAAATTTGAATATTTGTTGGTACCTCCAAATCCAGCTTTCCTAATGGAAACAGGAATTGGATTAATATGTGAAATTACCCGGTAAAAATTATCGTCCTTATTTTGTGTTTTATTTAGAAATGAAGAAATAGTGTCAAATTTTGCAGTTAAAACAACAACTTCAGAAATTAATTTTGAATTACTTTTTTCAAAGAGTCTATTTTTTGGAGAACTAATAAAACCCGTCATTGAAAAGAACCAAAATGTTAATCCAAGAATTGAACCTACTGAAACATATTTAAGAATCGTAAGAATTACCAGTTTTGCTGAGGATCTATCCTTTTCAAAAACTAGTGATTCGGTATTTAAAGTGTACTTATTTCGATTTATAAATTTTTTCATGAATGCAAATATATTTTTTTTTACCAGAAAAAGATTATTATATCCATTAATTTAAATGCAAATTATCTATAAATGAGGTAAATAGCAAAATGAAATATCCTAAGCGACTAATTATTAATACCTTACAAATATTTTTAATATGTATGCTTTTTAACATGCCAAAATAACCTTATTTGAGTAATTTTAAATGCCAAAATAACATATTTTGCCTGCTGGCAAATAAATTGATCCTTATAAACGATTAAAATATCAAAATTATGAACTTAAATAATTATACAATAAAAGCGCAAGAAGCCATTGAAAATGCCTTCCTAATTGCACAAAATAATAGCAATCAAGCTATTGAAACAGGGCACTTGTTGAAGAGCTTATTAGAGGTTGAAAAAAATATATCTCAATTTATTCTTAAAAAGCATTCCATCAATGAAACTAGTTTTGCGACGATTCTTGATCGAATTATTCAATCGTATCCTAAAGTTACGGGAGCATCACCCTATCTATCAAATGAAGCCAATACTGTATTGAACAATGCTCAGATAATTGCTAATAACAAAGGAGATAAGTTTGTATCGGTGGAGCATATCTGGAAAAGTCTTTTTGAACCCAATGATCAGATTACTAAATTTTTGATTGACCAAGGGATATCAAAGAAATCAATTGAGAAAATAACAGAAGAGCTAACAAAAGGACAAAAAGTAGAAAGCCAAACCGCCGAAAATGGTTATGATTCATTGAATCGGTATGCCTTAAATTTGAATGAATTAGCCTTGAATGGAAAATTAGATCCAGTTATTGGCCGGGATGATGAGATACGCCGGATACTTCAGATTTTAAGCAGACGAACCAAGAACAATCCAATTTTAATTGGTGAGCCTGGTGTTGGAAAAACAGCTATTGCCGAGGGAATTGCACGCCGAATTATAAATAGAGATGTTCCTGAAAACTTAATTACCAAAAAGATTTTCTCATTGGATATGGGTTCATTAATTGCCGGAGCGAAATATAAAGGAGAATTTGAAGAACGGTTAAAAGCAGTAATAAATGAGGTAATTAACTCGAATGGTGACATTATTTTATTTATTGATGAGATACATACACTTGTAGGTGCTGGGAAAAGCGAAGGTGCCATGGATGCTGCGAATATTTTAAAACCGGCATTAGCCAGAGGTGAATTGCGTGCTATTGGAGCAACAACAATAAACGAATACCAAAAATATTTTGAGAAAGATAAAGCATTGGAACGACGGTTTCAAGTAGTAATGATTGATGAACCAGACATTCCTTCAACCATTTCAATTTTGCGAGGTTTGAAGGAACGTTACGAGACACACCATAGAGTTCGTATAACTGATGATGCGCTGATTGCTGCGGCTGAACTATCGCACCGATACATAACTGATAGGTTTTTACCCGATAAAGCTATTGATTTAATTGATGAAGCGGCATCCAAGCTTCGATTGGAAATGAATTCAGTTCCAGAGATAATAGATGAACTCTCCAGAAATATTATGCAATTAGAAATTGAAAGGGAAGCCATTAAACGGGAAGGAAATTCTTCAAAAATGGAATCCATAAAAAAAGAATTAGCCGAATTAACTCAAGAATATAATTCCAAAAAAGCTAAATGGGAAGCTGAAAAGATGGTAATAAATACCTTGCAACAAAATAAAAAATTGATTGAAGATTTAAAATTAGAAGCCGAACAAGCAGAGCGAAATGGAGATTACGGAAAAGTGGCAGAAATTAGGTACGGAAAAATTCAAGAATCGGAAAAACAGATTCAAAAGCTTAAAGAGGAATTACATTTAATGCAAGCAGGCGAAGCAATGATTCAAGAAGAAGTTTCGGCAGAAGATATTGCTGAAGTAGTAGGCCGTTGGACTAAAATACCTGTTACCAAAATGCTCAAGTCGGAAAAAGAAAAAATTCTCAATCTTGAATTCGAACTTCATAAAAGAGTGGTTGGTCAAAATGAAGCAATTATAGCTATATCTGATGCTGTGCGACGAAGCAGAGCTGGACTGCAGGATGAAAACAGGCCCATAGGATCCTTTATTTTTTTAGGAACCACGGGTGTTGGAAAAACAGAACTGGCTAAAGCCTTGGCTGAATTTCTATTTGATGATGAGAACTATATAACCCGCATCGACATGTCGGAATATCAAGAAAGGCATTCCGTTTCCCGACTCATTGGTGCCCCTCCAGGATATGTTGGTTACGATGAAGGAGGTCAATTAACAGAAGCTGTTCGGCATAAGCCTTATTCAGTTATTTTGCTCGATGAAATTGAAAAAGCTCATCCCGATGTATTCAATATCCTGTTGCAAGTATTAGATGATGGGCGGTTGACAGATAATAAAGGTAGAATGGTAAATTTTAAAAATACCCTTATTATAATGACATCGAATATAGGTTCACAGTTAATTCAAACTGAATTAGAAAATTTAAATCAAAAAAACAGGGAAGAACTATTGGAAAAAACCCGGCGTAAGTTGTATGAATTGCTTCGACAAGCAATTAAATCCGAATTTTTGAATAGAATTGATGAAATAATCATGTTTACCCCTTTATTAAAGAGCGAAATAAAAGAAATTGTGAACCTACAATTTAAGATTATTCAACAACGCCTATTAAAAAGCCGGATTAAAATTGAAATAACTTCAGAAGCTATTGAATGGCTGGCTAATGAAGGATACGACCCAACATTTGGAGCCCGACCCTTGAAACGGCTTATGCAAAAGAGCATTTTAAATGAACTTTCAAAATCAATTATTGCTGAAGAAATTAAGAATGAAGATACGATATTAATAGATGTTGGCATGCACGGATTAATATTTATCAATAAATAATTTAACAAGCAAGCTAGTCCAATGATTAGCTTGCCTGTTTTATAGCTTTATTCTTTTAAAACAGATTGTTTTTTAATACCCCATTTTTTTTGTATTATAGCATCCTAAATTGAAAATAGGCTGTTTCATGAAACTAAAAATGAGTATTAATGCCAAAATGTTGATTTATATCTTATCAACTTCCATTGTAATTTTTTCATTCGTATTTGGTTTTATCAGTTATAGAACACGTCAGTTAGCCATAACAGATGCTGAAAAATACGTTTCAAAAGTAGGTGATGGCTATGCCATAATGATTGAAAAAGATCTGTCGAAAAAGATGACTGTCTTAAGCACATTGGCCGAAGCATTTTCAGTTTATGACGGTATGGAAGAGTCGGAATGGAAAGAGTTATTTATAAAAATGTACTTTAAGGTTTTTGAACAAAACCCTGATTTTTATAAACTTTGGGATAGTTGGGAACTCAAACAATTTGATCCAAATTGGACAAATGACTATGGGAGATATGCGGTTACGGTGTTTAAGCAGAACGGACAAATTCAAAAAAGTACTAGTTTAAGAAGTATGGATGGCGATAGCGAAAGGTATCTGCAAATTAAAGCATTGGCTTGCGATATGATTTGGGAGCCCTATTGGGATGAATTTATAGAAGAATCGGAAGAAAAAAAATTCATGACCAGTCTATCCTCCCCTATTTTCCGCAACAATCAATTTGCTGGCATTGTAGCTGCTGATATTTTAATGGAAAAATTTCAGAAACTGGTTTCCCAAATAGAACCTTATAAAAACACAACAGCATTCTTAGTTTCAAATGAAGGTGTTTTTGTTGGTCACCATAAGGCAGATTTAGTCGGGAAATCAGTAAGTGGAAACTATCCCGAATATGAAAATCAGATAAATCTTTCACAATTAATAAGAAAGGGGGAGCGAGGAGTTTATTGGGTTAATGACACTAAAAATCAACGGGTTTTACTAGCTCTTGTCCCCATTCAAATAGGAGAATTGAATGCTCCTTGGGGACTTGGATTAATTATACCTGCTAATCAAGTATTAGTTGATGCCAATAAAATACAAGCAATATCAATACTTGTTGCATTTCTTGGCTTGCTGGCGCTATCTTTTATTATTTTTATAATTGCACGGAACTTAAGTTTTTCGTTAAAAAAGACTACCAATATATTGGAAAAATTATCCATTGGTGATATTGAGGGAATTGAAGATTTAACTATATCAACCGGAGATGAAATGGAACTTATGGCCAATTCCGTCAATCAGTTGAAAGCAGGGCTTAATAAAACTTCCAATTTTGCCGACCAAATTGGAAAAGGTAATTTGAATGCAGAATTTAATCCACTTAGTGACAAGGATGTATTGGGAAATTCATTGATTGAAATGCGTAAAAGCTTAAAACATGCTGATGAAGAAGATATAAAGCGAAAAATTGAAGATGAGAAATTAAATTGGTCAACGCATGGTTTGGCAAAATTCAGTGAAATTTTAAGAACCAATTCAAGAAATATTGAAGAATTATCGTTCAATATATTGAGTAATTTAATTAATTACTTGGATGTTAATCAAGGGGCGCTTTTTGTTATTGATGATTCAAACGAAAATCAAATAATGCTTGAATTAAAGTCAGCTATTGCTTATGGAAGGGATAAATTTCTTAAAAAACAAGTAGAAATCGGTGAGGAATTGGTTGGAAGGTGTGCCTTTGAAAAAAAGACCATTTACATGACTGATATTCCAAAAAATTATATTCAGATTACTTCAGGTATGGGAACGGCAAACCCTAGAGCTTTATTACTTGTTCCATTAATTCTGAATGATGAATCATTTGGAGTTATTGAATTGGCATCGTTCCATCCAATTGAAAAACACCAGATTGAATTTATTGAAAAGCTTGGAGAAAGCATTGCTTCAACAATTGCCGCAGTAAAAGTTAATGAAAAAACCACCAAATTATTGGAGCAATCAAAAAGTCAATCAGAAGAATTGGCTTCGCAAGAAGAAGAAATGCGACAAAATTTGGAAGAACTTCAGGCTACCCAAGAAGAAGCAGCCCGCCGTGAATTTGAAATGGCCGGAATTGTTAAAGCATTGGGTACTACGGCCTTTATTGTTGAATATGATTTAGAGGGTACGGTATTAAGTTGCAACCAAAAATATGCCGAAATGCTTGGAATATCTCAAGATAAAATACTGGGTCAAAAACACTCCCAAGGATTTGACTTTACCCCTGAAATGAAAGCGAACTATAACTTATTCTGGGGCGATTTACGCAGAGGTGTACAAAAGAAAGAAGTTAATAGGATTTTAATAAACAATAAGGAATTTTGGGTAGAAGAGACTTACACACCAATAACAGGACAACATGATGACAAACCATACAAGATTCTTAAAATTGGTTTTGACATAACCGGGCAAAAGCTTAAGGAACAGCAAATGATTGGACAGGAGATTGAAATTAAAAAGGAAAAGTTATTACTTAGTGAATATCAAAACCGTTTGAATGAGTTACAAAATCAATTAACCGAATAAAAAAAAAATAAAGTAGAGAAAATTACTGAAGTAAGTGATTCAACCATAATAAAGACTGATAGTCCAGATATTCTAATTAAAGGTTCCCATGACAATTTGTTGGATTGGGTTCCAGCATTTGAAACAGGAATTGCGGAAATGGATGCACAACACAAACAGCTAATTACTTTAGCAAATCAAATGTATGCATCCTTCAAATTCGATAAGAATAAAAAAGAAATAAAAGAAAACATCCGCAGCTTTATGGATTTTGCTTCCTATCATTTTGGAAACGAAGAAAACTATCTTGAAAAATTCAATTTTGAGTTTGCCAAAGAACATTCAGCCGACCATAAACTTTTTCTTAAAACCCTATCGCAATTCCAAATTGATTATGCCGCTAATAAAGTTAAGTTCTTGGATAACACCATGGAATCTATCAAAAAGTGGTTGTTCCACCATTTTTCCGAAGTTGATAAAAAATACATCCCTGTTTTTAAAGAGAATGGAATGTAGTATTCAAATCAATTTGAAAGAAGTTATAGCATATAAAGTATTGCAAATAATCACAACTAGGCATTAAAAAGTAAAAAGGCTGTTCCTTGGGAGAACAGCCTTTTTAATTATCGTATGTGAGAGTTTACACCCGTTTTTCTTTAATCCGTGCTTTTTTACCGGTTAAATCACGCAAGTAATAAATACGTGCACGACGAACATGCCCCATTTTATTTACTTCAATTTTCTCGATAAAAGGTGATGTAATAGGGAAAATCCTTTCAACTCCAATATTACCTGACACCTTACGAACAGTAAATGTTTTGGTCATTCCGGTGCCTTTTTTCTGAATTACAATACCACGGTATTGCTGAATCCGCTCTTTGTTACCTTCACGAATTTTATAATGAACAGTAATAGTATCTCCTGCTCCAAATTCTGGTATTTGATTTTGTCCAGCCAATTCATTCTCAACAACTTTCATTAAATCCATCTTGGTATTTTTTATAATTTAACGTTATGAACGTAATGTATCAGGCTCAATGTCAACTGAAAGAGATTACGTACAGATTTGCCGCAAAAGTAATATTAATTTTGTAAATAAAGAATTTCGGGTGCTATTAAAAATAAAAAATGTTGGAAAACCCAACATTTTCTATTTTTAGTAAGAGCTCATTGAAATCTATTCTATTCCTACCCTTGATGGTTTATCAACAAAATTAATGACCTCCACCAGCAGGAACCAACAATTTGTCCTTTGTATCCTCTACCACACCTTTTTTCCATTGTTCATTATAACCCGGTTGTTCCAATTTAGGGGTTACATATTTATAATTGGCAGGTACCTCCCTTTTTTCTTTCACATTACCATCCATATATTTTACAAAAAGGTACTCATAAAATGAACGCCAGTCTTTAACCAACTTATTGGCTGAATTTACCGAGTAGTCTGTTAACAATTCAATGGCCAGTGTTTTGTCAGTTTTATATAGTTCTGAAGCTGCCATATCAATAGCTGGAGTATAAGTGATATACTTTTGTTCTATTTGTTGTTGTTTGGCCTCAATTTCGGGATGTATCGAGTTATACCGGGTATAAGCCAAATTACTAACCTCGTTAAAAGTCCAAAATGCAGCTGTTTTTGAATAGGTCATCATATCACCATTACCTACTTTAAAACTTTCAGGAACTCTGGTTGAACTGCAATAGATGGGAGTATAAACTGAACTTGCCACATCGTCAACGCCAAACCAAAAGATACCGCCAATTTCATCAGGCAACCAGGAGCGCATTTGCGCTACAAATGAAAAGCCGGTTTGTTGGGTTGCAGTGGCCCGTTCATTGCAATAAGTCATACTATCAACTTCCCAAGTTAATGGACGCCAGCGATAAGGAGCACCAAAAGGACCAGCACCCAAATCTTTAGACATATCTAATTCCGTGCCTTCTAAATGATTTCTTATATTGTTCATTACATCATGCACCGTAATTTTTTTATCGGGTTTAATCCACAAAGGCATGCGATTGTTAGCATAACCGGTATTATCATCGTGGGTTATTTTTCCTTTTACGTAATCCCAATACTGCGCCATGCTTTGGTTTACATCGTTAAAAAAACCCCAAACCCTTATTTCGCAAAAGCGGGCACCACCGAAGGTTACCGGTGCATAAGTATCCGAAAAGCTGAAATTTTCCTGAGTTATATTATCGTTAATATAGCCTTTAGCTTTTGCTAAAGTCATTACATCAGCAGCATAAACGGTTGTCACATTTTTATCGAAAATCTTATCTAATTGTTCACTGGAAATAGAGGTCGGATCATTATTCCATGGAAAAGTAGTAATCCGGGCTTGGTTGGCATGGCCTGCAACATAACCATCAGGAATCATGCGGGCTACCCAAACGGCACCTTTGTTTTTATTTACAAGGGTAGCAGTTTTACCTTTCGATTTTACCATCTCATTCCCTTTTCCAATCATTTCTAGAATCCAAGCTTCGTTAGCATCAACTATCGAAAATGATTCACCGGAACTGGCATATCCATAATTGGAAACTAATTCAGCCATTACTTTGATGGCTTCGCGGGCATTCTTTGCCCGTTGCAGCGTGATATAAATCAAGCTTGCGTAGTCAACAATTGCGGTAGTATCAATTAATTCTTCGCGCCCAGTATAAGTGGTTTCGCCAATAGTTAACTGGTGTTCGTTCATGTTACCAATTACTTGATATGTGTGGTTTATCTGATGAATTTCCCCCATATATTTACCGGTATCCCATTCATAAACTTTTAATAATGTTCCGGGGGTATGGTCGGCTGCTGCCCAAAAATACAATTCGCCAAACAATACATGTGAATCGGCCGAATAGCTTATAAAGGTTGAGCCATCGGCTGAGGCTCCTTTAGTTACCAAAAAATTGGTACAAGCCAATGAAGCTAAACTTGAAATAGCTAGTAGTCCAAATGTTGTGGTTAATAATTTTAATTTTCTCATCTATATATGGTTTTGAAATTTACAATGGTGACAAAAATAGTAAATTAAAGGAATTGCCCATGTGTGTTTTAGGTGTTGCATAATATTTATAAGGACAGAAGTTAGAAGTTAGAAGTTAGAAGTTAGAAGTTAGAAGTTAGAAGTTAGAAGTTAGAAGTTAGAAGTTAGAAGTTAGAAGTTAGAAGTTAGAAGTTAGAAGTTAGAAGTCAGAAGCGAGAAACCAGCTACCAGTAACCAGCAACTAGAAAGATAATGCCTGAATATGATTGTTTTCTTACTCTTCCAATAAATTTCTTGTGCAATTAGCCATATAGACAGCCTTGTTTCCCCGTTCATCTGTTGCTTCAATCAATACTTCAAAAGTTCCATTTTTGGGAGTAAATTCATCCATTTCGTATCTATAGGAATCTTTTTTCGGATCCCATTCAAATAAAACCCATTTTCCATTTATGGAGCCCCGAAGCTTTTTTATTCCACTTAAGTTATCTGTAATTTTGAACTGAATGAACTGAGCATTTGATAATTCATTGCTTTTTGCCAATGCCCCTACTGGAATTATCTTTGGAGCGATTGTATCTACTGCCAGATAATAGGTACCCAATTCACGTACTTGAGCGTAAATCATTCCATTCTTTTCAATACCTCCTAATGGTAAAGGTTCCTTTTCGCCAACCATTGTTACCACCAATTTATCTTTAAATGGCTCTGCTATGGCATCGTAATTTAATCTTATTTCATAAGCCTCATGGATTGGGGTAAATGGGTTGTGAATTTTGTAAGTATTGGAATAACCTCCGGCCATTCGGCCAGTATCTATACTAAATTCCAGGTTCAACGTATCGTAAAGTGCTTCTTTAGGAATGGAAATTGAAATGCCTGCTGTATCTAATTGAAAACTTTTTTGCCACGGAATAATCCATCTACTATTACTGCTTTTGTATTGTGTTTTTTTTTCGGGATTGAACTCCAAATAAAATGTTAATTCTGATTTGTTAAAATAGGCATCTACTGCCTGAATGGTAACTTTAGATACCCCCTTAGATCTCAATTCAATGATTCCCCGATTGACCTCCTTTTTATAAACAGAAAGTTTGTTGTTTGGATCGATGAATAACTTGTAAAGCTTCCGTTTCTTTTCAATACTTTCTTTATAATCCATAAGGCTATTCACATAGCGCGATTCAGCAAACGAAACCCCATCAAACTGTTCATGGAAATATAATGTATCGTTCACAAATATTTTTATCCAATATACTCCACATCGATTGGTTGATTCGTTCAATAAATCATCAACTTTTAATCCCAGTCCAATAGAACCAGAAGCTTGCAACGTATCACCCTGATTCAATTTGTATCGCCCGTTAACCTTTTTTAAATTATAAAAATGACTCTCGTTCTTACGACTCACCCAGCTATTAGCATCTTGCGGATAAACATATAAATAATCCATATCTGGGTCTAGGTTATCTTTTATATCATACCCTAAAAAAAGACCGTTCATAGGAACTGAATTGGCTGTTTCGCGTATTTCAAAATGCAAATGCGGCCCGCCACTAGAACCCGAATTGCCGGTTAATGCAATAATATCGCCTTTGGCTACTGGCAATTCTCCCATTTGAGGATATACATCTACCTCAAAGCTTTCCCGTTGATATTGAATGGCTTTGATGTATTTTTCCAATTGGATGTTAAATTCCTTTAAATGGGCATACACTGAAGTATAACCGTCGGGGTGAGTTATGTAAAGGCTTTTACCATATCCGCCCGATGCAATTTTGATGCGTGAAATATATCCCTTATTTACTGCATACACTTTGAACCCTTCGGTACCTTGTGTTTTAATATCAATGCCTGCATGAAAATGCCCCGCCCTCAGTTCGCAATAATTCCCCGACAAAAAAATAGGAATATCAACCGGTGCACGCCACCCTATGGTATCGAACCGCAACTGTGCAAAAATTGGCAACTGGAAACAGAGAAATAAAACAAAAACAAAAAAAGCTTTTACTATTCGAAATGCCATAATTCTAAAAAATCAATCCATTTTAAGGGTGCAAAAATAACAGAATAATAAAGGAATATGGAAGAAAAAAGTTGAATGTGATAAAACAATTTCTATTGATTAATTGGAGTAATTGACATAAATTGGATTAGTTCTTAAGGCTAATCTCTTTTTTACAAGCAAAATAGCGAAAAATTGTTGGTTATCTATTTGAAAAACCAAATGATTATTCCTACATTTGCAGCCCTAAAATAGTTTAAACGTTAAAATTAAAAAGTATGTTAAACCATTATGAAACCGTTTTCATTGCTAATCCCGTTTTGTCTGCGCCACAGATGAAGGAAGCGGTTGAAAAATTCAAAGGAATTATCGTTGCTGGCGGCGGCGAAATTGTGCATGAGGAGGATTGGGGCTTGCGTAAACTGGCTTATCCTATCCAAAAAAAATCGACTGGATTTTATTATCTGGTTGAGTACCTAACTGGTGGTCAAGCAATTGACAAGATTGAGGTTGAATTCAAACGTGATGAGCGAATCATGCGTTTTCTTACGGTGCGTTTGAATAAATTTGCCGTAGCGTATGCTGAAAAGAAAAGAAGTTTAAAACAAGCTAAACAGGAGGAGAAATAAGCCATGGCACAGAATCAATCAGAAATCAGATATTTAACCCCACCGTCGGTTGAAATCAAGAAAAAGAAGTATTGCCGTTTCAAAAAGAATAAAATCAAATACATCGATTATAAAGATGGTGAGTTTTTGAAAAAATTCCTGAACGAGCAAGGAAAAGTTCTTCCTCGCCGTATTACCGGAACTTCATTGAAATATCAACGAAAAGTTTCTGTAGCTATTAAAAGGGCTCGGCACATTGCTTTGCTTCCTTATGTTACTGACTTGTTAAAATAATTAGGGAGGACAAAAAATGGAGATTATATTAAAACAAGATATTCCTAGCTTAGGATACAAAAACGAAGTGGTTCGGGTAAAAGATGGTTACGGAAGAAACTTCCTTATCCCTCAAGGTGTGGCTATTCTGGCTACCGAATCAGCTAAAAAAGTTATGGCCGAAAACCTTAGGCAACGTGCACACAAAGAAGAAAAAGTGAAGCAAGAAGCGTTAGGTTTGAAAGAAAAAATGACCGATGTTAAAATTACTATAGGTGCCAAAACCAGTACAACTGGTAAAATCTTTGGTTCCGTTAATAACATCCAAATTTCAGAAGCTTTGCAAAAAGCAGGCTATCAAATTGAGCGCAAAAACATTTTAGTTAAAGGTGACGGCATCAAAGAAATTGGCAGTTATATAGCTAAAATTAAATTGCACAAAGAAGTTGAGTTTGATTTACCTTTCGAAGTTATTTCAGAATAATATTCAAATAGTGTACATTTTAAAAAAGGCGCCTAACTAAGCGCCTTTTTTTATTCAAAAATCCTTATAGCTATTGTTTCAATCTCAATTAATGCCCCCAAAGGAAGATTCGCCACTTCATAGGCAGCCCTTGCCGGTGGTTTTGAAGGGTAATACCTGGCATATACTTCATTCATAGCTGCAAAATCTTTAATATCTTTGAGTAAGACGGTTGATTTTACTACATCATTGAAGCTGAATTTTGCCTCTTCGAGAATGGCTTGTATGTTTTTAAGAGCCTGATCGGCTTGGGCTGCAATGCCATCGGGTATTTTGCCTGTTGCCGGATCAATGGGCAATTGTCCTGAAATATAAAGTTGACCATTGATATAAATTGCTTGACTGTATGGTCCTATCGCTTTTGGTGCCTTTTCTGTAGCTATTACTCTTTTCATGTGTTTATTTTTATTTTTTGTATCAAGGTCACATGGAATACGCCATAAATAAACATCTTCTGTTTGTATGCAATTTATTGCTTATGGCTATTTCATAATACAACACTTATTTTCGATTATTCTATAATTTAACTGGTGGAACAGTTTCCTTTAAGTGAACTAATTATTTAAATGAAAATCGATTAAAATGACGAGAGAGTAACCTCCAATTTTTTGTAAATTACAACTATGAAGGGCTACTATGCCTAATTCAACTCGATGAATTCAAAAGGTATTGAGACTAAGGTAGCGTAGTCTTCACCTGACTCGCGCATATCTTCGTCAGAGATTCTATAATACCAATGAATTTTCACATCATTTCCTTTTTCCAACATATCCTCCAGTCGTACTAATAAACGGAGCAAAACCTTGGCTGAAGAAGAATTGTAATAATCGAGTTTGAAGGAAAATATGGTTTCCGGATTTGGTTCTTGTTCATAGCTTTCTATCCACTCAAAAATAGGTTCAAAAAAGCCGATTACATTTTCAGGTCTCGACTTGCCTGAAAACTCAAAGATGCCATTTGCCTTATCCAGTAATACTCCGATGGTGGTTTCTGTTCCGTTCAATTTCAATGGACCCATAATCCAATTCTAATTTTAGAATTCAAATATAAGAAATATTATTATACATTAATATTATTAAATTTTGAAGAAACTATTTTGCAGCATATTCCTCAATCTATTTTTTGTATAGGATGAATTCTACCCTCCGGTTTTGGGCTTTGGCTAATTCTGTATTTTCAGGAAATAAGGGTTCAAGATTACCTTTACCTTCCACTGATATTCGTTGTGCCTTAATATTTTGACTTGTTAAATAGTTTTTTATTGCCAGAGCCCTGGCTACGGACAAATCTATATTGTATTCAGTTGTTCCCACATTGTCAGTATGGCCAACCAGTTGTAGTTGAATATCAAAATATTGATTGAGTAGTTTTACCAGACTTTTCAATGCTTCCAGATATTCATTATGCAATTCATACGAATTAAAATGGAACTGTATGTTTGACTGAATATGGATTTGATCATTTTCAATTTTATAGGTTATAAATTCCGATTGCAACATCTCATTTTTCAAATCAGACTCAATTATGGTAGCAAATGGGATGTTTTTACCTCGGCTTTTCAGAGAACTTGCCCGAATAAAAACACCCGAATCGTAAATATTATCTCCAACATCGGCAATGGCAATTTTCAACCGATAAGGCTGGTAAGGAACTACTTTTGCTTTGGCCTCTAGCATTTGGGTCATTCCATCAAACTCAAATGAAAAGGACAATTCCGCCTCTTTGACATTGGTTTGATTTTGAATTCCAATCCAAGGAATGTTTGGCTGGTAATAATTGGAATTTTTGAAAACGTTAATATTATCAACGGTTATAGGTTCGCCAGTTGTTGGCAATTTTGCTATGTTTGCTGGCTGTTCATAACCGGCCCCTGAAATAAAGAATGCAAAAACATCATTTACTCCATGATTTACATATTCTGGATATTCCTCAGAGGCAAAGAAATACTCAAAAGAAATTTCATCGGTATTTGGGTAGAACAGTAGTTCAAGAATTGCGGCATCAGCTGTATTTCCATCGGCTATTCGATCTAAATCTTTATCGCCCGGATTAAAACTTAGAGTACCCATATTTCCAGATTCATTGGGACCATCCGCATTTTCAGCCAATCCGGTACTTAAAACGAGTCCTTTTTTTATAGGCAGGTATTTGGTGGCAGAGGTAAATACTCCTATCGATTTGACCGAACCGGTAAACTGAACTTCCTCTATTTTAATCCCGCTGGTATCGTTAAGTAGCACTTTATGAACCATTTCGTTTGGCGATAGGTCTGCTTTTATTAAAATTTGACCATTTACTGACCCTACTCCTTCAATGATTATAATTAAAAATAGGAATAGAGCGGTAGTTTTGGTATTACTCCACATCCGATTCAAAATATTTCCATAAACTATCATTAGGTACAGGGGCAACAATCCGCAGGGGTGTTTTTTGAACCGGATGAATCAATTCAATGCTTCGGGCATGTAAACTAATTCCACCATCGGGATTGGAACGGGGAAACCCATACTTTAAATCCCCTTTAATGGGACAACCGATTTGAGCCAATTGAGCTCTTATCTGGTGATGCCTACCGGTAAGCAATTCCACTTCCAATAGAAAAAAATTATCCGACTTTTTAAGAATTTTATATTGCAGAATGGCCTCTTTAGCTCCTTTTTTTTCCGGTGAGCAAATAAAAGATTTGTTTTTAGCTTCATCTTTCACTAAAAAATTTTCCAGACGACCCTGCGGATTCGGCGGTTCATTCTTAACAATAGCCCAATAGGTTTTCTTGACCAAATCTTTTTCACGGAACATTTCATTTAGTCGGGTCAAAGCCTTGCTGGTACGGGCAAAAAGGACTACCCCCGTTGTGGGTCGGTCGATGCGGTGTGGAACTCCAATAAAAACTTCTCCGGGTTTGTTGTAGGTAGTTTTTAAGTACGCTTTCACAAAATCACTCATAGGGGCATCACCTGTTTTATCCCCTTGAACAATGTCAGACACTTTTTTATTTATAGCAATAATGTGGTTGTCCTCGTATAAAACCTCTAATTTTTGCATCCTAAACTAACAAGGGTTTTTAGTATTGTTCTTTTTCGTTTGGGAAATCTTGGCTCCTAACATCCGCAATATAGGATTTAACTGCACCGTCAATTTCGTTTGTCAGATTGTGATACCTGCGCAAAAAACGGGGTGAAAATTCCTGATTTATTCCCAACATGTCATGTAAAACTAAAACCTGCCCATCAACGCCATTACCTGCTCCAATTCCAATTACCGGAATTTTAACCATTTGCGATACCTCTTCGGCTAATTTTGCAGGAATTTTTTCAATAACCATGGCAAAACATCCCAGTTCTTCAAGCAACTTGGCGTCTTCTTTCAAGCGCCGGGCTTCGTCTTCTTGTTTTGCACGCACTACGTAGGTGCCAAATTTGTGAATACTCTGTGGAGTTAGACCTAAATGCCCCATTACCGGAATTCCGGCCGATAAGATGCGGATAATGGATTCTTTCACTTCAATTCCACCTTCCAGTTTTACGGCATGGGCACCTGTTTCTTTCATGATTCGGATGGACGAATTCAGTGCCTCTTTTGAATTTCCCTGATAGGTTCCAAAGGGTAAATCAACTACCACCAGTGCCCGTTTAACTGCCCTAACGACTGATGCGCCGTGGTATATCATGTTATCGAGAGTAATTGGCAAGGTGGTTTCAAAACCAGCCATTACATTCGAAGCCGAATCACCAACCAGAATGATATCGATACCGGCAGCATCCACCAAACGAGCCATGCTGTAATCGTAGGCTGTTAACATGGCAATCTTTTCGCCGTTGAACTTCATTTCACTCAGCGTATGAGTGGTAATTATTTTAACTTCTTTATGAATTGACATTTTATTTTTTTTAATGGTTACTCCCGCTAATTGAAACTGCTTAACTTATTCTAAAAAATATTCTCATCATTTTTGTGATTTTTCACTTTGCGAACGCAGTCTGAAAATGATAAAAAGTAGAATCACTATAATGCCAATGGCACCACCAGCAATTGTCTTCATTATTTTAGTGTTAAAAACCAATTGTTTTTTTAGTCGCAGTTTTTCATTTTGGAGTGTTTCAGAAGAAGGATTTATTTCAATATTGGGGTTATTTTTAAAAACAGAGTCGCGCAACTGCACATACTTTTGATAATATTCCAACGCTGTTTTTGATTCGTTTTGTACAAAATAGAGTTCATACAGTGATTGGTAATTATCAATTTTAGTTAAATTTAAGCCAAGTTCCTGCGAAATAGTAAGGCTTTGAGTAAAATGATCCTTAGCTTTTTTATAATCTCCCAATTCCCTGTAAACACATCCCAAATTATTTAGTGATTGTGCTAATACAATTTTGTCGTTTTCCAGTTCTTGAATTTTATAGGCTTTAGTAAAATAGGTCAAAGCTTGCTTGTATTCATTGAGTTCCATATACAATTGACCTATAGCATTATTTAACTTTGAACTCTCAATCTTGTTTTCAACTTTATTGTTAGCTTCCAGCGCATTATTGTAGCATTTTAATGCGGTATTATAATCCTTTAGTTTAAATAACGAATATCCTTTCAAGTAATTCAGATTCACGATGGAAGGAAGATATTCCAGTGTACTGTATATATTGAAAGCTAAATTATAGCTATCATAAGCTTTTTGAAATTCATTCCACTGAAAATAAATGGAACCAATACTTGTAAGCAATTCTGCTTCACGCATGGAAAACTGCAATTCCTGAAAAATTTTTAAGGTTTGCTCATAATAAAGAAGTGCTTTTTTGTTATCGCCGGAATTGAAATATACAAGCCCAATCTTTTGCATAAGGTTGGCTATTTCAGCACGGTTTCCCAATCGCATGGTAAATTTTAACGCCTGCTGATAGTAAGCAAGTGCTTGTTCAAAATTTGACATGCTATAGTAACTATTCCCTAAATAATTCAATACCTGAGCCTGATCCTGAATATCATTGAGTTGTTCGGCCCATACCAGAGCCTCTCCTGCATACTGAATTGCATCTTGTGTGGGCAACCCTTTTGTTTGTTCCAAAACGCTTAGTAAGTAATCTACCTTTTTATCTTTAGGTACTTTTGCTAATTCGCTCATTAAACTGTCGCCAGGTTGAATGATAGCACTTACTTTATTTACTGAAAGCAAACTAATCAAAAAAATAACGAAATAAAAACCTAATTGAGAAAAACGCTTCATTCTACTGTTTTATTAACTATTTTATGTTATTTGAATTCCAACTACCAGTACATCATCAATCTGGCGGGTTGTACCTTTCCATTCATCAAACTTCGCTTCGAGTTCTTTGTGTTGCTTTTCAATATCAAAAGCATGAATATCCATCAATATTTGTTTAAAATTACGGGTAAACATTTTCCTCCCTTTATCACCACCAAATTGATCGTAAAACCCATCAGAAAAAATATAAAGCATGTCATTTTTGACTAAATCGATGGTATGATTTGTAAAATTTTCTTCTACAATTAAATGAACTCCAATAGGCATTCTATCCCCATCGTATTCAACTAATTCATTTTGTCGGATTAAATACAATGGGTTATTGGCACCGGCAAATTGCAGTTTATTGTTATCGTAATCGATAATACAAAGCGCACAATCCATACCATCGGTAGTACTTTCAACATAATCAGAGGTTTGATGCAGGGCATATTTTACTTTTTCACGAAGTTTATTTAAAATATCTGCTGCATCGGTAAAATTTCCTTTATCTATGATTTCGGTTAACAGCGATGTTCCCAACATGCTCATAAAAGCACCAGGAACACCGTGCCCGGTACAATCAACGACTGTTACAACCGATTGGTTATTCACTTTCCGCATCCAATAAAAATCGCCGCTAACAATATCCCTTGGTCGGAACATGATAAAGTACTTATTCAATACCTGATTTATCAACGATTCCGGTGGTAAAACTGCAGCCTGAATTCTGCTGGCATATTCTATGCTATCGGTAATTTTTTGCTTTTGCTCTGTTATCTGATCGCGCTGTTTTTCGGCTATGTCGCGTTGTTTGGTTATTTCGTTTTTCTGATCCTCAATGGCATCGCGTTGAGCAGATATTTCTTCTTTTTGCTGAATAATCTCCTGATTTTTGAGAGCCAGTAATTCATTAGCATGAGTAACTCTTTTATTTTGCTGAACAATTAACAGCGAGAATATGGAAATTAAAATAAGGACTGAAATGCCGGTAAATATTAAGTTTCGTTGTCTTTTGTTTTTATCTTTTTGCTGAACCAGTTGAATGTTGGTTTTCTGTAATTCGCGTTCCTTTTTTTCACTTTCGTAGCGTATTTGCATATCTGCAATTTTCTTGATGCTTTCTCCACTCATCATTTTATCCTTAATTCTGGAATAGGCTTCAAAATAAGAATAGGCCAATTCAAATTCTCTTTTACCGGCATGAGCTTTCGCCAACGCATATAAAACATCTTTTTCCAAGTCTTGAAACTTTAGCTCACGCGCAATGATTAATGCATTATTAAACAACACAATAGCTTCGCTATATTTATTCTTTGCAACGTAAATACTTCCAAGGTTTAATGAGGAATTTGCCACTCCACTCCTATCATTGATTTCGGTTCGCATTTCAAGAGCCATCTTAAAGTATTGCACAGCCAAATCGTCTTCTTTAAACACTTTATGTAAGGTTCCAATATTATTTAACATGGATGCCGCATTTTTTTGATTACCCAATTCTTTGTACACGGTCAATCCTTTTTGATACTCCATCAAAGCACTGTCGCGTTCGCCCAAGCTGCGATAAACCAAGGCAAGGTTGGTGTGCGAACGGGCAACATATTTTGGATCACCCACCTGATCGCGCATGGAAAAGGAACGCTTGTAAACTTCCAATGCTTTTCTATAATCACCTGATTGCCAATAAACACCGCCTATAAAATTTAATGCATCGGCCTCCAAAAACCGATCGCCCATTAGTTGGTATTCTTTCAGCGATAATTCATAATACTCCAATGCTTTTTCGTAATTGCCTAAATCTTTATATATTAATCCGATGTTATTCATTGTGGAAGCAATCACTTTTTTATCACCGGTTTGTTCCCGCATCTCAAGTGCTTGTAAATAGTTTTCCAGTGCTTTTTTATATTCTTTGTTTTGCCAATAAACTCCTCCCAGGTTGTTGTAATTTGAGGCAAGCTGGTCAAATTGATTGGTCTCTTTCAATAAAGCAATGGATTGTTCCAAAAACTTTACTGCTTTTGCAAAATTGTTTTGGTTTTTATATAAGGTAGCCAAATTATTTAAGGTAGAAGCAATCCCTATTGTATCAGTAATTGATTCACGTAGGATCAACGATTTTTTATAATATATTTCAGCAGAATCGGGGATGTTCCGATTCAGAAATACATTTCCGATGTGGTTTAACGTGGTGGCAATTTCCGATTTGTCGTCAGCCTGATACCAAACTCCCAAAGCCCTGTAATAGTATTCAAGCGATGTATTATAGTCACCAAGGCTTTGACTGGCTAAACCCAAATTATTTAGTATTCGGGCTTTATCATCTCTTTTACCTTGTTGTTCGCGAATCTGGAGTGCCAGTGTATAATATTGAATGGCTTGTTCATAATCGTTTTTGCGCCAAAAAGCAGTACCAAGGTAATTATAGGTTTCAGCTTGACCTTCCTGCTCGGCAAGACTCTCAAAAATATCTAATGCTTTGTAATGAAAGTCAATAGCTTTGTCGAGTTTTCCGGTTTCCCGATATTTTAAACCAATTTCGTTCAATAAACTGGCTTCTTCGGGTTTTGATTTAGCCTTTTTAAGCTTTGATTCCAATTGTTTAATATCCTGCGCATTAACTACTTGAAATATAAGTAAACTAAACAGGAGAAATAAGCACTTTATTAGTTGCATGCGTGATATTGCTTTGGATTTCATCATGCCATAAATTTACTAATTATTCGGTATTTACAAACCTTTTTTTCCTCTGGCAGGTCAAAAGAGGTCAATTTCAACTAATAGTTGGATTCATAATTCTGAAGAATTCAAAAAGTGGGTAAGAGTAATTCCCTATTTTTATGGTATAAGTAAAGCAAAACCGAAGTCTATTCCTGAATATCATTTACCAAACCGGTTAAGGAACCTTGGGCCAATTTGATATTTATTACATCGTTAGGAGCTAATTCACTTGATGATTTGACTATTTTTCCGTGTTTGCTGACGATAGAATATCCTCGATCCAATATTTTTTGAGGATCTGCCCATTCCATTATTTCCTGCAAATATTCAAGGTGTTTTTCTTCTTCTTTAACACTGTGGTTAATTCCTTTTATCAATCTTTTTTGTTGCTGGTTGCAATGTTCCAATTTAGCGCTTATCCCCCTTTTTAATAAAAATTGAAGGGTAACGGAAAATTTTTCCAGATTTTTAAAATGATTGTTTTGAAACTTTAGTAATCCATACTCAATTTTTGAATTCGCACGCATTAATACCTGCTGATTGTAATGCCACGCCTCTATAAATCCGGTTTGCAACCGTTTTGATTGCCCTTCTAAATCCAACGTTTTATTTTGAATGAGTTGTTGTACCAAATCATTGACATACATCAAATTATCATCCAGTTGGCCATTAAATTCAGAAACCGTATCAACCAAAAAAACGGCAATGGCTGTTGGCGTTTTCAATCGGGTGTGAGCCACCATATCGGCAATGGAATCATCGCGTTCGTGCCCAATTCCGGTTAACACTGGCAAAGGAAATTGAGTTATGTAATAGGCCAAGTTATAATCATCAAAACAACTTAAATCGCTTTTTGAACCTCCACCTCGAAGCAAAGCAACCACATCAAACTTTTCAACTGAAAGATACACCCGCTCAAAAGCTTCAATGATTGATTGGGGCGCTTGTTCGCCCTGCATCACGGCAGGAAAAAGCTCGGTGTAAAAACCAAATCCAAACGGATTATTGGTCAATTCATCGTAAAAATCGCCATAACCGGCTGCTGTCTCCGACGAAATTACGGCTATCCTTTGTGGAACCAGTGCCAAAGTGTGCAATCGGTTCATGTCAAATACGCCATCGTCTTTCAATTGTTGAATAACCTTCGCTCTTTTTAAAGCAATTTCGCCCAAGGTATATTGTGGGTCAATATCGACGATATTCAAACTGAACCCATACACCTCATGAAATTCAACGGTAGTTTTGACCAGCACTTTCAAACCGGCATGCAACGATTCGTTGGTGGTGGTTTCAAAATACGGTTGTATCATCCGGTAGGCAAAAGCCCAAATAGTAGCGCGGGTTTTAGCCAGTATTTTATCACCACCCGATTCTTTTTCAATGAGTTCCAAATAGCAATGTCCATTTCGGTTCAAATTCATTTCGCTAATTTCGGCCACAACCCACACCGGAAAAGGGAACTGGTTTTTTAGGGCTGATTTTGCTGCGTTAGCTAGTTGGGATAAACTGATGGAATCAATGGTCATTTATTTTTTAGAATTAATTGGGTGGTTTGTTTATCTTTTGAAGTAATTGTTAATAAATAAACTCCTGCCTGTAATTTCGACAATCCATCTATCTGAAAATAGTTCATGGTGGTATTCTCTACCGATAACGTTTTGTTATATAATATGGAGCCAGAAATATCACTGATACTAATTGCTATTCTCTGTTTTTCAACTATATAAGCATTTACTTTTAAGTAATCAAAAAATGGGTTCGGAAATAGTTTGAGTATTTGATCGGTTGAATAATCCGTAATATTGCTATTCGAACCCGTTGAATATGCTTTGGCAAAATCAGGAATTCCGTATCCAAAATCGTTATCTGGAGTACTTGTACTGCTAGCCGTTTGGCGAATTAAGTTTAATATTTCCTGATTGGATAATTCGGGTAAGGATTGCCATAAACAAGCCACCATTCCGGCAACAAGCGGACAGGAAAATGAGGTTCCACTGCCTTTTCCAACCGAACCATCCGAATAAACTAAACTAGTTTCGAAACCCTGCGCGGTAACATCGGGCTTTACCCTTCCATCGGACGAAGGGCCACTGCTGCTAAAATAAGCCAGATGTTTTAAGGAATCTACCGCCCCAATTCCCAGAACATGTTCGCCATCGCTGGGTGCGGTTAAAAAGAACCAGGGATCGTTTCGTGAATTTCCGGCACTATTTACCACTAAGAGGCCTTTGGAAAATGCTTTCTCAGCACCTTGAGTAACTCGGGTTGTTTTTCCATCCATGTCCTGATAGGTATAGTTCATGCTCATATCATCAAATTCACTGTAGCCAAGCGATGAGGTAATGATATCAACGCCAGCACTGTCGGCAAATTCGGCTGCCGAAATCCAGTTTTCCTCTTCAATAGGAAATTCAGAATTGGTATTTTCCGACCGCAACAACCAAAAAGAGGCACCTGGCGCTGAACCCATAAATTGCTGGGGCAGGTTTCCGCCAATAATCGATAATACCATCATACCGTGGGTATGGTCATCATAAACTAGGGAGTTGCCACTAACAAAATCCCAGGTTCCCAAAATCTGATTGTTTTGAAAAAGACTATCGAAACATTGTAGTTGATTTACATTATAAAAACCACCATCGATTACGGCGATTTGAATACCTTGCCCCAAATATCCTTGGTTATGCAAGAGCTGTGCATTGCACATGGTTATTTGATTCTGCGATGCACCATAATCAACAAATGCGGGAACTTTACTTTGAGCTTCATCGTCCCACTTTGATTGAGCTAACCCGCTTTTATTTACAGTAGTTCCATAGATTTTAGTAACTTTTTTAACAAACGAAACCGGTTCCACTTTCGAAGGAAAAGTTTCATCGTTGGTAAAAAACACGGCGGAATTAAACCATCGGGAAGTATTGTGCAGTTTGGCATTAAAGCTCAACAGGCTATCGCAGTATTTTTTGTTTACCGGAAAGTCTTCTTCAGTTATAACTATTTGGTACTTCTCCCTTCGCTGAATGGCCCGTTCCGATAAAAATGCTTCCAGATGGGTGGCTTGGTATATTGTTCCAGATTTATCGGTAAATTCAACCAAAAAGGCATAGTTGTAATTTTGTGTGAACCCACTTTTAAAAATGACAAATAAAACCAGAAACAAAAAAAATTTATTTGTTGCCATAGCCAATTAGTTTTTGGTTGTAGATAATCCCTCTGGTAATCCGTTCCTCAACTGGAATGTTCGGATCATATTCCTTTTCACCCGAATAAATATCGGTTTGCTGTTTCTCAATGAGTCCAACTCCGAGCGCATATTTTTCCTCAAAATAAATTTTATCAATTTTTGTCAATTTTTCTTTCTGAACAACCGTTAAAACAGAATCAAACAACAAATTATTCAATGAATAAGGCTCATTTATGGTTATAATTTTATAACTGTATTGATTCAAGGTATCAAGACGGTTATACCTATTTCCATCCCATGCTTTATTTAATTGAACGGGGAAGTCTAATTTTAGATACCGGATATTCTCTTCCACTTGAATGGCTTCATGGTTTATAATCCCCGACTGCCAGACCGACAAAATTTCCCATGTGTGATTTTGTTTTATTTTGGAGAACCGTTCCAACCGTATCATGGAATCATTGGAAGCACTTACAATCAAGCCTACCCATTGTTCCAACAAATAATAATGGGTAGTGTCAAACACATTCGATGGTTTATCAATCACAATTTTGGTGACTTCAAACTCCCGCCAAGCGCCGCTATCCATTGGGAAATAGCTATAATTATACACTACGGGTATTGGCTCCAAATCGGGTTTTTGGCAAGCACTCCAAAAGAGAATAATGGTTGTTATAAAAAAAAGCTTCTTTATCATTTGGTAAAGATATAAATTTCCTGTGGCCTACAGAAAATCAAGCCTAACAAAAATATAGGATTTAAAGGATTTGGTAAGCGACTCGCAAGCCAGTGTTGGGCTAAAGTAATAATTTTTTCACTCAAATTAGGTTAATGTGGAATTTGCACCTGCTTAAGAATTATAATAAAACATTTATGCAGTTGCCTTTTTTTTGTTTAATAAAGCCTGCAAACTGATGTATAAAAAATTGCTACCAATAGGCTGTAAAGAATATTCCAATAACTGGTCAAATTATTTTGAACCACTTGTAAAACTCCAATCTTTTTGTACTTTTAGAGGACAAATTCCCCCATTTGTGTTAAACTTATAATAGCCGTTTTATGATTATTTCGTTAGAATGCTATTGCCCTACTCATTGGGGGCAGGTACTGAATGTTACTGGTTCCCATAGCTTTTTGGGAAGTTGGAAAACCGAAGAGGCGTTGCCCATGCAATGCATTGCTCCCAATAAATGGAAAATTGAAATTGAGGTTTCTGCCGAAGAACAGCTCAAATTTTCGTACAAGTATTTTCTAAAAAATGGTGGAGACCAATCCTTGGTTTGGGAACATGGTAAAAACAGGGAATTTTCTAAAACATTCTCCCAGTTTGACAGATATCATATCAAAGACCTTTGGTCATCCGGCAATAATGTTCAATTTTCCTGGACAACTTCTGCATTTACCGATGTAGTTTTTCGAAGAGATAAAAAACTGGAAAAAAAATTTACCCTTCCTACAAAAGCCTCGCGGGTTATTACATTTGCAATAACAGCTCCTCGCATTAGCAAAAACCAATTTCTTGGTATTGTAGGTAATTGCAATGCTTTGGGAAATTGGGATATAAAAAACGCCATGCCGTTAACTGGTTGCGATTTTCCGGTATGGAAAGCCGCTATTAATGCAAATAATGTCCCACCTATATTGGAATATAAATATGTGATTGTTGACCGGAACAACCCGGAACAATTGATATGGGAGGCAGGAAGCAACCGATTGGCTTTTCTTAGCAACGAATCGGAAAATGAAATGTATGAAATTAATGAAGGGATGTTCCGCTTTCCTGATAATTATCTTAAAGGTGCGGGGGTAAGTTTACCGGTTTTTTCAATACGTACTAAAGATAGTTTTGGAGTTGGCGAATTTACCGATTTAAAGAAAGTAATTGATTGGGCTGCCAAAACAGGACTTACCATGATTCAGGTGCTTCCTGTAAACGACACCCAATCTACCCAATCGTTCCTCGATTCCTATCCTTATAAAGCCATATCGGTATTTGCCTTACATCCGCTTTTCCTGAATATTTTTAAAGCTGGTAAATTAAAAGATGAGGCTTTGTTTGCTGATTATCAAACATTACAGCAGGAACTAAATCAAAAACCTTCGGTGGATTATGAATTAATTGTTAAAGCAAAACTTAATTATTGTAAAACTCTTTTTGCTGAAAAGAAGCTTACTTTTTTAAAAAGCGAAGGATTCCTTACTTTTTTTAAGAATAATGCTTCGTGGTTGGTTTCTTATGCGGCATTTTCATACCTCCGCGATATCAATGGAACCAGCGATTTTAGCCAGTGGGGTGATTATAAAGAATACTCAGAGATAAAAATCAAAAAGTTGACCGATGTAAAATCGGAATCATACCATGCCATAGCTTACTGGTATTTTATTCAGTATCATTTAGACCAACAACTAAAAGAAGCCAGCGAATATGGCAGAGAGCACGGAGTAATTTTAAAAGGAGATATTCCAATTGGCATAAGCCGTTATAGTGCCGATGCCTGGTATGAGCCAAAACTCTATCATTTTGATGGACAAGCCGGAGCCCCACCCGATGATTTTTCGGCCGATGGGCAAAACTGGGGATTTCCTACCTATAACTGGGAAGAGATGGCAAAAGACCATTACCAATGGTGGCGAAACCGGTTGACAAAAATGGCCGAATATTTTGATGCCTACCGCATTGATCATATATTGGGATTTTTCCGAATTTGGGAGATACCCTTTGATGCAGTACAAGGTATATTAGGTCATTTCAGACCGGCCCTACCCCTTTCGCACGACGAATTGAATTCAAGAGGTATTTGGCCTGATACCAATCGTTTTTGTAAACCATACATTCGTGGTCATTTTTTGAGTCAACTATTTAAAGAACATGCCGATGAGGTTCGACTTATCTACCTTAATGAATTGGAATTCAATATATTTGAATTAAAACCGGAATTTTCTAATCAACAGTTAATCTATCATCACTTTGTAAAAACCGGAGGCCCCGAAGATCTATCAGAAAAAGATAGCACCATTATGTGGGGCTTGATTAAATTGGCCGCTGAAGTATTGCTTTTGCCTGATAATAGTAAAACGGATCATTATCATCCGCGCATTTCCATGCATTCAACCTATTCTTATCAGGAACTGGATGGGTATTTGAAAGATAAGTTTAATAGTATATATATTGACTATTTTTATCACCGGCATGAACAGTTCTGGAAACATCAAGCTATTAACAAATTACCCGCTTTAGTGAGTGCCACCAATATGCTCATTTGTGGCGAAGATTTGGGAATGATTCCGGCAACTGTACCTGAAGTGATGAGCCAATTTGATATTTTGAGCCTTGAAATTCAGAGGATGCCTAAGAATCCTAAAAAGCAATTTGCCCATCCGGCTGATGCACCTTATCTTTCGGTTTGCACCACTTCAACCCACGATATGGCAACCATTCGTGGTTGGTGGGAAGAGAACCGGGTTGCCACTCAGCTTTTTTATAACCAACAATTGGGAAAATGGGGCGAAATGCCCTACTATGCTGAACCTTGGGTTTGTAAAGAAATAATTGTGCAACATTTGCATTCACCAGCTATGTGGACCGTTTTTCCTATTCAGGATTTATTGGCTATGGATGAAAAATTGCGCGCCACCGATACCCATGGAGAACGCATCAATGAACCAGCCAATCCAAGACACTACTGGAAATACCGAATGCACCTTAGCATGGAACAACTGCAAAAAGCCACTGATTTTAATAAATTGTTAAAAAGCCTGGTTGAAGAATCGGGACGTATTATTGAATAATAAAAATAAACTGTATGAAAACTGCATTTTCACTAATTTTTTTCACTGTCATTACTCTACAAACATTTTCGCAAAACGTTGGTCAGGAAGGTGATACGGTAATTAATTATACTGATATTAACGGCTACAAACAGGGATATTGGAAAAAAACCTATCAAAACAACAACCCTAAATTCGAAGCCTATTTTATTGATGATAAACCTGTTGGGGAGATGAAACGTTGGGATAGTTATGGAAATTTGTTTGCCGTATTGAATTACGATAAAAAAGGGGAAACAGCTCAAGCCGTTATGTATCACAAGAATGGTATAGTGGCGGCTACCGGTAAGTATTATGGCCAAATAAAAGACAGTATTTGGTTGTATTATTCCGATAATAAAAAATGCTACTTACAAGAATCCTATAAAAAAGGAAAAAAACACGGAGCATTTAAAAACTTTACCGCAGAAGGTTTTTTATTGGAAGAGTCCCATTGGACCGATAGTATTAAAGATGGACCATGGAAAAAATACTATTCCAATGGCGCATTGATGTGGGAATCAACTTACGTAAATGGAAAATTAGAAGGCGATGCCAAATCCTACTTCGAAGATGGAAAAGTATATAAAGAAGGAAAATTCATTAACGATTTAATGGAAGGAGCCTGGTTTAAATACAATGAAAATGGAGGATTGGAAAAAGTATATCAATACAAAAAAGGTGTTTCGCCTGAAGCAGAGCAGGAAAGCGATGCCATACTGCGCGAAATAATTGAAAATAAAGATAAAATTGAAGGGCCTCAAGACAACAACGACATTGATTGGCTCCGTGGGGGAAGATAACAATTGGCAATTATCAATTATCAATTATCAATTATCAATTATCAATTTGGAATTGGTTAAAAGGGTAATCAAAATCAACATTTTAAGTTAACCATTGTTACTTCCCCGGTAGATAATTGAATACTAATATTTTATTTGATGAGTAAAGAACGTGTTTTAATGGCCATGAGCGGTGGAATTGACAGTACAGTGGCGGCCATGTTATTAATCGATCAAGGATACGAGCTGGAAGGAGTTACCTTCCGGAGTTGGGATAATATTTCAAAAGCTTGTATGGATAAAGAAACCGGCTGCTGCAATGTTGATGCTATTTTCGAAGCCAAAGCCATTGCTGACCAGTTTGGTTTTCCACACCAAATTTTGGATATCCGCAAACATTTTGAAAGCACCGTTATTGCCAATTTTGTTAGTGAATACTTGGCCGGACGTACTCCAAACCCTTGTGTGGTTTGCAATTCGGATATTAAATGGGGCGAAATAATTAAAAAAGCCGATGAACTGAATTGTGAGTTCATTGCCACAGGACATTATGCTCAGGTTATTGAAGAAAATGGCCGGTATTTTATAAAAAAAGGGAAAGATACTACAAAAGATCAATCGTATTTTTTATGGAGCCTTACCCAGGAAAACCTTAAAAGAACCCTGTTCCCTTTGGGTGAGCTGCTGAAAACTGAAGTTAGGGAGATTGCTTTTAACAAAGGATACGAAAAATTATCGAAAAAACGCGAATCGCAGGAAATATGCTTTATTCCCGATAACGATTACCGCCGGTTTCTGCGTGAGCGGGTTCCTGATTTTGAAACCCACTTTGGCCCCGGTGATTTTATGGATACATCAGGGAAAATTGTAGGAAAGCACAAAGGGTATCCCAATTATACCATTGGCCAGCGCAAAGGGTTAGAGATAGCTTTAGGACAGCCAATGTATGTTACCCAAATTATTCCAAGAACTAATACCGTGGTTTTGGGAACGCGCGATGAATTGCACAGCAAACTTTTTTTTGTGGAAAAATTCAACCTGATGCGTTTTCAAGATATTAACAATGAGATAGAAGTATTGGCAAAAATACGGTATCGCAGTCAGGGAGGAATGGCTCGTATGTCTCATGAAGGGGATTTGCTCCGTGTTGAATATTACAACCCCATTGATTCAATTACCCCCGGACAATCGGCTGTTTTTTATCAGGACGAATGCTTGATTGGTGGTGGAGTAATTGAAAGTGTTGGTTAAGGAGAAATGGAAAGGTGTCAAGGTATCAAGGTAACAGGGTATCAAGGTGTCAAGGTAACAGGGTAAAAAAATGGGGAGATGGGAAATTAGGGAAATGGGAAGTTGGGGAAGTTGTGAAGTTGGGGAAATGTGGGAATTGGGGAAATGGTGAATTGAAGAAAAAAGCACCTAAATAATAAATTTTTCCATTTTTCCATCTTTCCACCTTGCAACCTTTCAACCCTGTAACCCTACAACCTTGCAACCTTTCTACCTTGTAACCCTGCAACCTTTCCACCCTGCAACCCTGCTAGGAGATAGCCATTATCCTTCGAATCCAATTCAATTTATCACTTGTATAAGGTGGATATTTATAAAGAGGTTCAAAACTAAATCCTTTTTTAAGAATGCTTTTTTGGTGCGAAAAACAATCGAATCCAAATTTGCCATGATAGTTGCCCATACCTGAATTGCCCACACCTCCAAATGGCAAATAACTGTTTGCCAAATGCATTACTGCATCATTGATACAGCCACCTCCAAACGAAAGGTTATTTAATAAATAATCGCTGTTATTTTCATTTTTAGTGAAAACATACAATGCTAATGGTTTTCCTAAGTTTTTAACCTCTGTAACAGCTTGTTCCATATCGGTAAAAGAAATTACCGGGAGTATCGGTCCAAAAATTTCATCTTTCATTACTCCATCCTCAAAAGTTACATTCCTTAAAATGGTGGGTTCAATGAACAAGCTTTCGCGTTCAGTTTTTCCACCGCAATAAACTTTTTCCGAATCAATAAGTGAAACCAACCTATCAAAATTCCGGGCATTGATTATTTGAACATAGCTTTCGCTTTGACTGGCATTTTCTCCAAAAAACTGAAGTATGTATTCTTTCATTTTCTTCAATAATGCCTCTTCAACATTTTTATGAACCATAACATAGTCAGGCGCCACACAGGTTTGACCCGCGTTTAGGAATTTGCCCCATACCAAACGGCGTGCGGTAACATCAATATTGGTATCAGAGAAAACAAAAGCCGGGCTTTTTCCACCCAACTCAAGGGTAACCGGGGTTAATTGTTTTGCTGCCGCTTGATACACCAATTTTCCAATTGGAGTGCTACCGGTAAAAAAAAATTTATCAAATTTTTGTTCCAATAATTCAGTTGTTTCTGCCACGCTTCCCTCCTGCACATGCAAATATTCCGAATCGAAGGTATTGTTTATTATTTGAGCCATGGCTTTTGAAGTGTTAGCGGCCAATTCACTGGGTTTTATAATAACAGTATTTCCGGCGGCCATTGCTGATACTGCGGGAACTAAACAAAGCTGATAGGGATAATTCCAAGCTCCAATTACCAACACCGTACCAAATGGTTCTGGCATTATAAAACTTCTACCGGGTTGATTGGGAACATTTGTTTTTACTTTTTTTGGAGCAGCCCAACGATTCATATTTCTCAAAGCTTTCTCAATTTCATGAAAAATCATGGCAAACTCAGTTACATAAGCATCAAAAGAGCCTTTATTAAAATCAGAATGAATGGCACCAAGTAATAATTTTTCGTTATGAATTAAAACCTCTCTTAGTTTTAATAACTGTTCTTTCCGGTAATCAAGGTTTTTTGTTTTACCGCTAGCGAAAAAAATCTGATGGCTGGTAACTAGGTTTTTCATGTTCATTACGTTTATATGGTAAACAAACTATATCCGAAATAAAGTAAATTACTAAATGCTCAAATTACAAAAAACTAGTGATGTTTTCAATTTACATACTTATAATAATACGTTTTTTTTTTCATTTAAATTAGTAAGCTATTATTGCATTTTTGCATACTTCAAACTGACGTTAAAATACAGTTATATTTTGCGTTATTTACTGCCTATTCCATAATTTTTTAGAACCTCACCGGCATTCCTTAATCGATGTTCACCCAAACCGGAGATTATTTCGAAAGGAAAACCAAAGTATTTAAGTTCATTTTGGTAGATCCCGAAAAGTATTTCCCGCATTTCGCCGCCATTTTCGCGTACTGAGTCGGGAATCCAGGGTAAATCGGTAGCACAAAGTAAATGCAAGGCTTTAGGAAGATTATTAATTGCTTCAATCAACCAAATAGGGCATTGCTTATAAACTACATCAAACCAAACTTTGGTAATAATTAATCCGGTATCAAATATTAAAAAAGGCTTTATTGATGTTTTATATTCCAAAAACTGATTAATCTGTAATCTGGCAATAGCCTCAACATCGGTGTATGTATAGGGTCGGTGTAAATTCTCAATATAGCTGCGCGATAATTCAGGCATCCATTGGCAATGGAAACTCTGAGCCAAGGCTTTGGCTAATTCTGTTTTTCCTGTCGATTCAGGGCCGGTAATTACAATATAGCTGGTGAATGTTGGTCTTTTTTCCATTGTTTGATCCATTCAAAATAGCCAACTACGGCTAATGCAGTATAAACTAAAAAAAGAAGAATGCTTGGAAATAAACCTCTATAATAGAACAAACCTATATATATCAAATCAACGATAACCCAAATAATCCAATGTTCCAATACTTTACGAGCCAGCATCCATGTGGCAGTTATACTTAATGATGTTGTTAAAGCATCCAGCCATGGAACGGGCGAATCGGTAAAATAAATCAAAAATTGGGCAATTCCTACCATCATAAAACAGGTAATAAGCAATAAATACAACCTATTCCTTTTACTTACGCGCGTAATTGGAAGAGATATCATTGATTTACTTGCATCCACGCCAGCCCAGTGAATCCAACCATAAATTCCAACCAAAACATAATAAACCTGCAACAGCATATCAGCATAAATTTGCGATTGAAAAAAAACAAAAAAGTACAATATAGAGGAAGCAATACCAAAAAACCAACAACTAACCCGTTGTTTTACGGAAAGAAATATGTAAATAATTCCTGTCAAAACGGCCAAGTTTTCAACCCAACTATTAATCACCCATTGATAAATTGAATCCATATTTTTTTTTACACATAATAGAAATTCCTTTTTGATTCATCGCTGATAAATAATATAGACGAATCAAAAAGGAAATCCTTTTCTTTTACTGTTTCCGATAAACTATAAACTCGAACAAATTATCATTTCATTTACTTGGAATTGGGATTCAATTTCTGCAATTTCGATTGATACATTTCATTGTTTAGCATTACGTTTACTGCCTGTATATATATTGGATCTAATAAATTAAATATTTGAAACGATTCGCTGGAACCCCATATATCCCGTGCAATTAAAGCTTTCAAATTTATCTTCAAATTTTCTTTGCTAGCAATAAAATCTTTTTCAACAAAAGGGAGTTTGTCATTTTCGGCAAAATCGGTCAACGATTTTAAAAAGGCATCATCAATTTCGAAAGTTTTAAGATAGCTTTCAAAACTCTGCTCTGATTTTGAACCTTTGTACTTCTTTTCTAACATCGTTCGGTTCTCATCGATATATTTCAACACAAATCGGTTAACAATTCCTTTTCGGATTAAATCGCGGTAATAATTAGAAAAGCCAGTGGTATCGATAGGAACAAAAATATCAGGCATAATGCCGCCACCTCCATAAACGATGCGTTTACTCTGGAGTGTAAAATATTTTTGCGATTCAGGAAAATGAATGGAATCAGCATTTGAAAGTTCCCCATTGTTGTAACGGTTCACTAAATCTTTCTCATAATCAGCGTTCCCTTTTTCATACGATTTTTGAATTAACCGTCCTGTTGGCGTGTAGTACCGAGCCGTGGTTAATCGTAACATAGAACCATCGGGTAAATTCAAAGGGCGTTGAACCAGTCCTTTTCCAAATGACCGGCGACCTACCAAAACCCCACGGTCCCAATCCTGAATTGCCCCACTAACAATCTCGCTAGCTGAAGCAGAACCTTCATCTATCATTAAAACAATCTTTCCTTCTTCAAAGGTTCCGCCTGAAGTAGCAATCATTTCTTGCCTAGGACTCTTAATTCCTTCAGTATAAACAATCATTTTACCCGTTGCTAAAAACTCATCAGCTAAATCTTGTGCCATATTCAAATATCCGCCGCCATTATCGGTAAGATCAAGTATCAGATTCTTAGCTCCCTCACTGCGCAATTTCTTCACTGCAGTGCGGAATTCGTCCATTGTAGTTGCGGCAAACCGGTTTATTTTAATGTAACCTACTTTTTCTTTTTTGTTTACTATATATGCAGCATCCACACTATAAATAGGAATTTTATCGCGGATGATTTCAAAATCGAGCAATTCCTTCTCACCCCTACGGCTAATGCCCACGGTTACTTTTGTTCCTTTTTTTCCACGCAGTTTATCAAAAACCATTTCGTTGGTAAGTTTTATGCCAGCCACATTCGTGCTGTCTATCCTAAGAATGCGGTCGCCAGCCAAAATGCCAACTTTTTCAGAGGGACCACCAGAAATGGGGGAAACTACCATTAACGTATCATCCATAATATTGAATTGAATGCCAATACCTTCAAAGTTTCCTTGCAACGGTTCATTCATTTTCTCCACTTCTTTTTTATCGATATAAACGGAATGAGGATCCAATTCTTTAAGAATTTCAACAATAGCATCATCAATTAATTTCTGCTTATTAACGGAATCAACATAATAACTGTCGATATAACCAAACACTTTCGAGAACTTATAAACCTCATCATTAAATAATTGTCCATATCCTTCATTTGAGAAGAATAGTAAACTAATTATTATACTAAAAAAAACTCTTTTAAACATGATACAATAATTTATATTTTAATACTTCGGATTTCTGTTAACAGGAACAGGTAAGCGACTTTAATGTTTTATTTGGTCGAAACCTGCGCTTCAAAGATACAATAATTATTGGTTATACTTGTCATTGTTTCAGTGAGTCATTTGTGCAAAAGCAGCTTATTAATGAGCTATTGCCACTTTGAAAAATGGTCAATTGGTGAATTGAAAAAAATATACCTTTGCGGATATTATTTTGGTGACCTTGCTATCAAAAAAAATAGTTTTGAAAAGAATTAAATTTATAAATAAATGAAACGGATTTGTGTTTTTTGTGGATCAAACTTAGGCAATCACCCTGATTATACTGTTATTGCACGTCAACTAGGTGAAACATTAGCACTGAACCAAATTGAGTTGATTTATGGTGGTGCCAATGTAGGCTTAATGAGGATAACTGCCGAAGAAGCTTTAAAAAATAAAGGTAAAGTTACTGGAGTAATTACCCATTTTTTAGCTGAAAAACACCTGACATTGCCCGGATTGACTGAACTTATATTAGTAGATACCATGCACGAGCGCAAAGCTAAAATGGCTGAATTAGCCGATGGATTTATTGCTTTACCCGGAGGTTATGGAACATTGGAAGAGCTTTTTGAAATACTCACTGCGGCACAATTGGGTTTTCATCATAAACCGGTAGCCATAATTAACATTCATGGATACTACGATTTTATGAAACTACAGCTAGAAAAAATGGTGGATGAAAAATTGCTTTTAGCTCCTCATTCGGGAATTGCTCAATTTGTAAATACACCCGATGAGGCCTTAAATGCTATGCAAAACTATTCACCACCTGTTGTTGGGAAATGGATTGAGGACATTCGCAAGGATAATGGACATTCACTAGAGAATTAGCATGCATTTCCAGCCTTTGCATGGCATTATTTCGATTAAATCCTTTGATAATGGAAAACTTATTTCGCTGCTCCTGCACGATTGCATCTTGTGGGTTTACTTATAAACAAAGAACGCAATGCAATCGCGAACTAGCGGGGATTAACCAATCTGTTTTAAATTTTTATTAATGCAAATAGATGCAAACATTTCGATTAACAATTTTAACCCTTTTTGCCAATAATATTAATGCCCAACTGCTTGCACATTTCTTTGCAAAAATCATTATGTAATTCATTGTGACGGGGAACTGTAATGCGTTTATTATTAGCATTATTGATGTAAACACTATGTTTACCTCCTTCGCGATATAAAGTGCAATTATTTTGATTCAAGTGCTTTAAAAATTCATTGCGCTTCATACCCTAGTTAATTGTCGGGTAATATATCTTTCACCTGAATATTTTTTTAAGGTTTCTTCCCTTTTCAATTCCAAAACCATATTTAAGGCATCATTCAGGTTTTCTAATAGTTCATCAATTGTTTTCCCTTGCGACATGGCTTCGGGGACTTCTTCAATTTGCCCAAAAAACCATCCATCTTCAGTTTCTTTAATTAGCGCATTAAAACAGCTTGACTTTTTCATATTACATGTTTTTTAACAAAAATACAATTTAATTTTTAAAGTTGTTTGAGGATTTCATACTTATGCGAACGAAAACTGTTAAGACACTGCTCCTGCATTATTGCATCGTTTGGGTTTACTAATAAACAAAGAACGCTATGCAATCACACACTAGCGGGGTATGGCATTATTGCGGTTAATTCCTTTGCAAATTGGATACTAATTTCGCTAGGTTTTAATGAACTAAAAAGAGCTGCCCAATAAAAAGGCAGCTCTCAACATATAAAGGAAATATTTTATTGCGCTGGACTCATTACCACCTCAAATTTGCCAGCTTTCTGCATAAATTCTTTTGTAAATGCTTCAACTTGCTCCGTAGTAATTCCGTTAACAATGTCTTCATAAGCAGCAGGTATAACATTTATTTCATTGTGCTGATAATAATTAACCAGAGCACCTACCCAATAGTTATTTTTGCGAAGATTTTCCTGACGAACCTTAATGAAATTCTTGATAGCTTCGTTCAAATCTTCAGGCTGAACTCCTTTCAGATAAAGCGAATCCATTTCAGCATAAACAATTCCTTTCAGTTTTTCGGCTTTAATCGGATCGGTATCAAAAGCTACCAGTAAACTATATTCCTCTTTTGGAAAATGAGTTAAACTACCTCGCACAGAAACACCATAAGATCCACCTTCTGCTTCACGAATTACATCGGTATATCTTTTATCGAGTAGTTCGGCTACCATATCCATTAGAATGCGATTGGTAGCATTGTATTTCATATCGCCGTGGAGTTTTACATAGATTGAAGTCTTAGGGGTTTCCATGGTTTTTTGAAAGTGTTTTTGGGTGCCATTTGCTGGATAAGCTACTCCATTGTCTTTCCACGTTTCATTCCGTTTCTCCGGTGCCAAGCTGCCTAAATATTTTCAATCAAGGGCTTCATTTTTTCGGAATCAATATTTCCTACAAAAACAAAAGTAAAATTGGTAGCATCCGAAAAACGTTCGTTATAAACTCGTTTAATTGTTTCAAAATCAATTTTTTGAATGTTTTGAGAATTGAACAAAACCGTTCGTTCATTGTAATTTGTTCCTACCATTGCAATTGAATCCCTAAAAGCTTTATTAACATCGGCATCTAAATTAGCTACATAAGCCACATACCTTGATTTTAGTGCATTAAAAGCATCTTCATCAAATCGTGGTTGTTCCAATTGCAGGTAAGTAAGTTGTAATAATGTTTCAAAATCCTGAATTGATGAACTGCCTTGCAATCCTTCGCTTAAATCACCAATGCTAGGCGAAATTGATACAATTTTTCCGGTTAAAAGTTTTTGCAAACTCATTTGGTCGAATTTACCTAAACCAAAAGCACCCACAAAATTGCTTATCATTTGTATCGATGGCAAATCGTTAGCTGGATATAATGAACTTCCACCCATACTAAATACATTCATTAAAACTTCATTTTCCTTATAATCAGTAGTTTTCATTACTACTCTAACCCCATTTTTCAAAATATATTCAGTTGCTCCAAACTCCTTCAAAGGATTTTCGTTGCTAATTTTTGAACCTTTCAAATCAACAGAAACTAAGGGTTCATTAATTACTTTATCCTCGTAGGGTTTTAACTCCGTTTTATTTACTTTGTTGGCAATTTCAAGAATTTGCTCTTTGGTGGGATATACCAATCCTTCTTTTTCAGGTCCCGACACGATGAATACCTGATTGGTATTGGTATTCCATGCTTTTGCTAAGATATTTACTTCGTCAATTAAAATAGTTGGAAGCAATTGCTGTACTAGTTTATATTCTAACTCAATGCCCGGTGCAGGTTCGTTAATCAAATAATTCATTTGTAATTCCCGCACCAAACGATCATTCATCAGCTTGTTGCGTTCTTTAAATTTTTTCTCAAATTCGCTTAGTAACGATATTTTTGCACGCTCCAGTTCACTGCCTACAAAACCATATTGGCGTAAACGCTCATTTTCAATCATTGCCGCTTCAATACCACCTGAAATATTGTCTTCTTTTAAGGTTGCTCCAACATTATAAACATTCATTAGCCGAACCATATTATAATAGGCTGCATAGGCATTTATAAAGGGTGGATTGCCTGTTTGAAGCATTTCTTCAAAACGAGTTCCAATCATTTGTGAATACAATTGTTCAACCAATCCTTGCCTATAATACGACAAATCTTTTTCATTAAATGGAGTGGCTTTATGTTTACAATAATAGGAAAAGCTGATATTTCCTGCTTCCGGATCAGTAATTACGCCTACAATTGGTTCCGTATTTCCGGGAACTTCAAAATAACTGCGCTCTTTTGGATTTTCAATGGCAGCAATTGGCGAAAACAAATTCTTAATTTTGTCCTCTATTTTTGCAGCATCCAAATCGCCAACTACAATTATAGCTTGTAAATCGGTACGGTAATAATCATGATAAAAATCACGGATAACTTTAGGATCAAATTTGTCAATCACATCGAGGTTACCAATTACGTCACGTTCAGCATATTTTGAACCTTGAAAAATATACTTTCGTGTTTCTAAATACAATCGCATTTGCCCTGAGCGTCGGGTGCGCCATTCTTCGTGAATTACTCCTCGCTCGTTATTTATTTCTTCATCGGTAAGTAATAAAAAGTCGCTCCAATCGTGAAGAATAAGTAAGGTGGAATCAACCAAATTTTCATTCGTTGTAGGCACATTGCTCAAGTTGTAAACTGTTTCATCAACATTGGTATAGGCATTAATATTCCTACCAAAAGCCACCCCATATTTCTCCAAATAATTTAGAATTCCTTTATCAGGAAAATTTTTTGTGCCATTAAAAGCCATGTGCTCTAAAAAATGAGCCAACCCGTTTTGCTCCTCATTTTCAAGTATAGCTCCCACATTTTGTACTATATAAAAACTAGCCCGTTCCTTTGGCTCTTCATTATGCAATACATAATAGGTCAATCCATTGGCTAATTTTCCGTACCGTACATTTGGATTTAGAGGTAGTTTTTCTAATTTACTGGCTTCCTGAGCCAAACTCATCCCAATTGCAAAAAATAAAAAGGATGCAATTACAAATAATTGTTTTACGTTCATCATTTCTCTGGTTTAATTTTGAATATTAATTATATTTTGTTGAATACAGGGTTATTAGTTACAAATTAAACACAATTTGATACAATAAATTATTTCTTTGCCTAAAATATTGTTACTTTATTTATGCCATTCAGCCTTCTTTTTTGTTAGTATGTTAAAATAAAAAGAACCAGACATGGCACCAAAATTTATCACAAACTTATTAATTGAAACTAAAACTGAACTAATTCAATATTTTTTTAAGCAACTATTGCATAATTCTAATATATTCATACATTTGCATCTTAAATTATCAAATAACAATTATGATTCACTTTCAAAATGACAATTCAATGTGTTGTTGTATTTGCAAAAGAAATGGGCATATTTTGTTTCCGTGATTAAGATAGAATACTTTACACTTAAAAACAATATAAGCCCTTTCGCCGATGAAAGGGCTTTTTTTTACTACTATGCAAAGAGAAGATTTTTTTACCCAAATTGGGCAGTACCGGAGAAGTTCTGTTGGAAAAGTACCCCCTTTAAAAGCGAGCTACGATTTACTTAACAATGTAATTGAATTGCTTTTCCCAATTTTAAGCAGAAAAGAATGCACTTCATTGGATAAAGAATTTGAAGGCGTTACCAAACATGTAACCCAACTTTTGCAAACTATAAACTATGAAAAAAATCAGGCTCTACTCTTGGCGCATCAATTTATTGATTCCTTTCCTACAATTTATGATTTGCTGATAAAAGATGCTACGGCAATATATGAAGGAGACCCTGCCGCAGAAAGCATTGAAGAAGTGATGGTTAGTTATCCCGGATTTTATGCCGTATGCATTTATCGCATCGCTCATGAGCTATATAAACTGAACGTGCCCGTGTTACCTCGACTATTTACTGAATATGGCCATAAACAAACCGGTATCGACATTCATCCCGGGGCTCAAATTGGTGAATCATTTTGCATTGATCATGGAACAGGAATAGTGATTGGAGAGACTACTGAGATTGGAAATCATGTAAAAATTTATCAGGGAGTTACCCTAGGGGCGCTGAGTGTAACAAAAGATAAAGCCGGAAAAAAAAGACACCCTACAATAAAAGATAAAGTTACTATTTACTCAGGAACCACTATTCTGGGAGGTAAAACAATTATTGAACACGATACAATAATAGGAGGAAATGTTTGGCTCACTGAAAGTGTAGAACCCTATTCCATTGTATTAAATAAAAGTGAGGTATATGTAAAAAATAAAAACCCTGAATATGACCATATCATTGATTTTGTGATTTGAGAGTAGAGATATGAGATTTGTGATTTGAGACTTGAGATTAGAGATTAGAGTTTAGAGTTTAGAATTTAGTAACCAGTAACCAGCTACCAGAAACCAGTAACAATTAAATATATGAAAGCAAATAATGTACTTGAATTAATAGGAAATACCCCAACTATAAAAATTAATACTCTTTTTGGAACTCAAACTGAAGTATGGATAAAATTGGAGAAAAGTAACCCAGGGGGAAGTATTAAAGACCGCATAGCGCTCTCGATGATTGAAGATGCCGAAAAAAATGGAATATTAACACACGACACCGTTATTATTGAACCAACTTCAGGGAATACGGGAATAGGTTTGGCTTTAGTAGCTGCTGTAAAAAAATATAAATTAATCCTTGTAATGCCCGAAAGTATGTCAATGGAACGACGCCGTTTGGTAAAAGCGTATGGGGCTGAATTGGTTTTAACCCCTAAAGAAAAGGGTATGAAAGGTGCTATTGAAAAAGCAAAAGAACTACAAATTGAATTAAACGGTTGGATTCCGATGCAATTCGAAAACAGTGCCAATCCTGAAATTCATAGTTCAACAACAGCTCAGGAAATACTTAATGATTTCCCTGAAGGCTTTGATTACTTAATATCAGGTGTTGGAACAGGTGGACATATCAGTGGAGTAGCCAAGGTACTTAAAGCAAAATTTCCAAATTTAAAAGTTTTTGCAGTAGAACCCGAATTGTCGCCAGTAATTAGCGGAGGGGCTCCAGGACCACATCCTATTCAAGGTATTGGTGCCGGTTTTATTCCTAAAAATTTATTTACTGAATTGCTCGATGGGGTGATAAAAGTAGGAAAAGATGAGGCTTATGATTTCGCAAGAAGGGCTGCTTCAGAAGAAGGACTATTTGTTGGCATATCAAGCGGGGCTTCGTTGGCTGCAATTGCTCAAAAAATGCCGGAGCTTGCCGGTAAAAAAGTATTAACCTTTGCTTACGATACGGGTGAACGCTATCTTTCCATTGAAGGATTGTTTTGATTTATAAAATGGTTACAGGGATACAGGGTTACCGGGTTGAATTGTTAATTGCTAATTGTTAATTGCTAATTGTTAATTATTAAATGGCTTAAATCCCAAACCGGGCCAATGGTGTAATATCTTGTGAGGCAAATTCACCTCTTAAATATTTATAGTATCCGGTTATTGCAATCATAGCTGCATTGTCGGTTGTAAAGCTGAATTTTGGAATATGAATTCTAATGTTGTTATTTATTCCATAATTGGTTAAAGCATCACGCAATCCTGAATTAGCCGATACACCACCAGCTATTGCAATTTCGCGTATTCCGTATTCTTTCACTGCTCTATCTAATTTATCCATTAATAGTTGAATGATAGTGAATTGCAACGAAGCACATAAATCGGCTTTGTTATCTTCAATATAATTAGGATTGTTTTTAATTTCATCTCTTATGTGATAAAGAAAACTAGTTTTTAATCCGCTAAAACTAAAATTATAGCCATCGATGCGAGGTTTGGCAAATTTAATTTTTGTAGGATTACCAATTTTCGCCAACTTATCAACCATTGGACCACCCGGATAGGGCAAATTCATTACCTTAGCGCATTTATCAAATGCTTCTCCGGCAGCATCATCTATTGTAGAACCGATTACTTCCATTTGTAAATGATTCCTTATAATAATTAGTTGTGTATGGCCACCGGAAACCAACAAACATAAGAAAGGAAAACTGGGCTGGTCAAAATCCATCGCATCTTCTTTTATAAAATGAACCAACACATGGGCTTGCAAATGATTGACTTCAATAATTGGAATGTTTTGTGCTAAGGCAAAACCCTTTGCAAAAGATGTTCCTACCAAAAGAGAACCAAGCAATCCCGGACCTCGTGTGAATGCTACTGCATTGATATCTTCAGGTTTTATTCCTGCCTGTTTAATAGCCGCATCAACCACGGGAATAATGTTTTGCTGATGCGCCCGGGAAGCAAGTTCAGGAACTACTCCTCCAAACAATTTGTGTACTTCCTGATTAGCAATATAGTTTGAACGTATTACCCCATCGCTGATTACCGAAGCCGAAGTATCGTCGCAAGATGACTCAATCCCTAAAATAGTTATACTCATAAAAATAGGTGCTAAACAAAACAAAATAAAACAGATACATTTCTGTTTATAGTTACCAATTGCTATTTTTACAGTCCTATTAAGCGTTGGTAAAAATAAGTTGTAATAAATTAAACCTCAAAAATATTAAAAAAACAGCTAAAATAGTAGCCTATTTCATTCTTGTACTTGCAGGAATTACTATAACTCTATGGACAGCTATCCGCACACCAACAATACAAACCCTTCTGGCAAAAAAAGCAGCCCAAAAAATAGCCACTTATTTTAATACCGATATTTCAATTGACCGGATTACTTATGGGTTAAAAAGAAATTTTATAATCAAAGGACTTTATATTGCAGACCAAAACCATGATACTCTTCTTTACATTGGTCGTTTAGAGTGTAATTTGAAGAAGCTAAATTTCAATAAAAAAAAGTTATTTCTCGATCAAATTGTTCTGAAAGATGTTACCAGTAAAATAAGACAAATTAAAGATTCCACTTACAATTATTCTTTTCTTATTGATAGGCTGGATACCGGAAAGAAAAGTGCATTCGACTGGGAATTAAAGTTTGATGAACTTAATTTTTTAAATAATACTGTTTTGTTTGAAACCAATGGAAAGAGCTTTCAAATTTCAGATTTTGATGCAAATGTTGAAGATATAGTTATTGATTCCACCAATCAAAGTTTCAACCTAACTACGTTATCATTCTGGTATAATAATGAAATTCATTTGCAAAACATAGCTTTTATTTTTAAAAAGGTAAAACAGGAACTTGCCATTGAAGACTTAAGGATTTTGAGTACTAATTCAACCATCAAAATAGATGGTTTTTGGGTTGAAAAAAAAGATTCAATAACACCTGCAATTTACCACATAAATAATGTTTCCTCAAAATTGTTTTTAAATGACTTTTCATCATTTTATCATGGCTTTAAAGGTAATAACGAGTATTTATCAATATCTGGTAGTTTATCAGGCAACCTCTCCAAAATAAAAGGAAAAAAAGTAAAGGTAAACATGGGAAAGGCAAGCTTCCTCGAATCCAGCTTTGAAATTAGAAACATAACACAACCTTCACAATTGACTTACAGTTTTGAAGTAGAAAATTTACAAACGAGTTCAAATGATCTAATTCATATTCTGGGTACCTATTTTAAACAAGATTCCTCCTTAATTCCTGAACCATTTAAAAATTTGGGGTATATTACCTATAAAGGATATTTAAAAGGTTCTTTAGATAGAATTCACAATCAAGGTTACATTACTTCTAATTTAGGAGCTGTTTATTCTAATTTGTCCGTCATAAAAGATACCATTCAGCAAAAAACTTTTATTGAAGGAAACGTTAAAGCAGCCCCGTTGCATTTAACAACGATTATTCCAAGCGAATCGTTAGGCGAAATATCATTTAATTTGGATACAAAAGGTTATTATTCCAATAAACAAGGAATACATTTAGATATTGACGGAATGATACAAAGTTTTGCTTTCAACAATCAAACTATCGATTCCGTTGGTATTAAGGGCGCATTGACCAAAGAAACGTTTACGGGTAGGATTTCCTCCTTTGACCCAAAACTCAGGTTCGATTTTGATGGGGTTTTAAATTTAGATACCATCCCTTCCTACAATTTTTCAATGAATCTGTATTCAGCCAACCTATATGCATTGGGGATAATAAAATCAGATTCCACGGCCAACCTTTCAATGAATTTGAATGCTAACTTTATTGGTAATAAATTTGAAAACACTACAGGAAATATTATTCTTACCGAATTATATTACTTCAAGGATACCTCTTATTTTGCCACGGATAGTATTACCATAGCAATTAATTTAACTGAAAATGGAAGAAAATTAACTTTTAATTCAGAATATATTACAGCTGAATTAGAAGGTCATTACAATTCATTAACCTTGGTTCAAGGAGTAGAATCCCTTTTAAATTCCTTCATTCCATCCTTAGGAATTAAAACTGCATCTAAAGATATTTACAATAATTTCTCATTTACAATAGTAGCAAACTATCCCCATCCCATAACAGAAATGTTTCTCCCGAATTACCGTATTTCTCCGGGAACAACTGTTACTGGAAGTTTTAATGCTGCAAATGCATTTCTTAGCATTTCTTGCTTTACCAACAAATTTGAATTTCATAAACGGGAACTTGACGATATGAACCTGAAACTATATACTCGTGGAGCCAACTTATACCTTAATCTCAACTCAAAAAAATTCAAGTACTTTGAAAATACTTCACTTAAAAATTTTCTCACAAGCATCAAAATACATAACGACAGCATTGATATCAATTTTAACTGGAACAACTGGTTGCACAATAACTACAGCGGTAATTTGAATTCATTGCTAACTTTTTCGAAACATGAAAACAGGCAAAAACCTGATTTAAAATTGGATATTTTCCCGTCAAACATTATTGTTCTTGATACAACCTGGTACATTAGTAAAGGTTATTTATTAAAAGACTCGGCTACGTATATTTTCTCAAATGTTAGAATTGATAACAAAAATTCTAATTTAAGCATCGATGGAAAACTCAGCCCTAATCCGAATGACAGCATTTTATTTATTTTTCAGAACATTAGTTTAACCCATTTGAACGCACTTATAAACCAAGAAAGTTTACTATTTAATGGAAATTTATCGGGAAAAACAAAAATTACCGATATAACCGGTGAATTACATATTAATTCTGACTTTACCATTAATAAATTAACATTGAATAACCAACTTATTGGTGATACCCGCTTTACCAGTATTTGGGATAAAAATGAAAAAAAATTGAAAGTTCAAGTAATATCGGAAATTAACAATATTACCCGGGTTTTTATCGATGGAAGTGTATCACCTATCAAAAAAGAAATAGATTGCAACGTTCAGTTAAATGAACAATCACTGAAAATTTTAGAACCGTTCTTACAGCCAACTTTTATTAATTTTAATGGGCATGCCAGTGGATTAGTGCGGGTTTATGGAGAACTTACGAACCCAAAATGGGAGGGTAAAGTTTATGCAAATCAAGCCTCATTAACCGTTACTCCTACTATGGTAAATTATCATTTTAGCGATTCCATAGTATTTCACAATCACGAAATTCAATTTAATAGAATTACTGCTTTTGATAAAGATGAAAACCAAATGGTTATGAATGGTACCATATCACATCAAAAATTCAGTACTTTTTCAACCAATTTACGATTTAGTACCAATCGAATTTTGGGCTTAAATACAAAAGTTACTGATAATCCGCTATTTTATGGAAAGGTATATGGAGCAGGTTATGTAAAGATTTATGGCCCATCGGACAACACCAAAATTGACATAGTTGCCACCACATTACGGAACTCGCAATTCTTTATTCCCTTAGAAGGAAAAGGCGATATTCAAGAAAATGGATTTATTGAATTTGTTGAACCTTATAAAGCCAAAAAAAAGGAAAAAAAAGAATCAAATAATTACTTGGAACAAGAATCAGAAGTAAGCATTATAATTGACTTAACCGTTACTCCTGATGCTGAAGTGCAAATACTATTCGATCCAAAAATTGGAGATGCATTAAAAGCTAATGGGTATGCCCACTTAAATATGGAATCAGTCAATGGTGGTTTTGACATGTACGGTGATTACAGAATTAATAAAGGTGAATTTACCTTTACACTTCAAAATGTAATAAACAAAAAGTTTGAAATTCAATCGGGTAGTAGTGTAAATTGGTCGGGCGACCCAATTGATGCCACTATCAACCTTGATGCGGTTTACAAAATAAAAAAAGCTTCGGTTTTCGATTTAACAATGGATGAAGCCGACAGGGAGAAAAAAGTTGAGGTGGATTGTCATCTGAAAATGACCGACAAATTAATAAACCCAACCATTTCATTTGCCGTGCAAGTACCAGCAAATACCAATGAAGCAGCCATTGATCAAATAAACACGTTACCAGAAGAAGAAATTAACAAGCAAGTATTATCATTGCTGCTGGTGAACAAATTTATGCCTTTATATCAAGGAAGTTATGCTACCAATACATCAGGCAATCTTACGGCAACTACTGTTAGTGAGCTAATGTCGAACCAATTAAGCAAATGGGTTTCACAAATAAACTCCGATTTCGATTTAGGATTTGTTTATCGTCCGGGCACAGAAACAACGGAGCAAGAATATGAAGTGGCTCTTTCTACCAATTTGTGGAACGACAGATTATCAGTTAATAGCAATGTAGGTTATAGTGTGCAACAAAACCAAACAACACCAACTCCTAAAAATCCTTATACCACTGACTTTCAGATTGAATATAAAGTAAATAAAAAAGGAAATATCCGGTTACGGGCCTTTCAAAAAGTAAATAGCGATATTGAATATTCACAAGCACCTTATACTCAAGGACTCGGAATTTTTTATACCGAAGATTTTGATAATTTTAATCAATTGATGCAAAAAATATTTAAAAATGAATACGCCACTAAGCCCGATGATTTAGAAATTAAACGGGAGGAAAAAGATAGCCTTCCATAAACTATTTCAACAAAAAGAACCTACTTAGAATTTTATATTAATTACTAAAAATCAACTATAGATAATACTTAACCATTTATTCCGTTATTTTTATATATTAGCGCAAAAAATAATTCTATGATAGCAACAGCTTTTCTTCAGGTTACCTTAAATCAATCACAAGCATTGAACGCAGGCAGCACCCAATCAGTTAATAATTCCCTTTCGGCCCTCGATTTAGCAATTAAAGGTGGTTGGGTTATGATACCGCTGGCTATTTTGCTTGTCATTGCAGTTTATATTTTTTTCGAACGTTACATGGCTTTGCGCAATGCTTCAAAAACTGATGCAAACTTCATGAATCGAATTAAAGACTACATACACGATGGCAAAATTGAAGCTGCCACCAATCTATGTCAATCTACTGATACGCCGATAGCCCGGATGATTGAAAAAGGAATCGCCCGTTTGGGAAGACCATTAAACGACATAAACACAGCGGTTGAAAATATCGGTAATCTTGAAATTGCTAAACTTGAAAAAAGTTTACCTTCATTAGCCACTATTGCCGGAGGAGCTCCAATGATAGGTTTTTTTGGAACCGTAATCGGAATGGTTGAAGCTTTCTATAATATGTCGCATGCTGGAAATAATATTGATATATCACTGCTCTCAAATGGTATTTATGTGGCTATGATAACTACTGTAGGAGGTTTAGTAGTAGGAATTTTGGCTTATTTTGCATATAATTATTTGGTGGCCAGCGTTTCACGCATTGTTTACAAATTAGAAGCCAGTACTACCGAATTTATGGATTTATTAAACGAACCGGTAAGTTAACCGAAAACTAGTTAAACCTATTTTCTATATTAAATTGTTAATTATTAATTGATAATTACAAAGATGTCACTAAAACGTCAAACTAAAATATCCGCAGAATTCAGCATGTCGTCAATGTCTGATTTAGTATTTTTATTGCTAATATTCTTCATGATTACCTCAACTTTGGTTGCTCCCAATGCTTTGAAATTATTGTTGCCACAAAGCAATAACCAAACCATGGCAACAAAACCAATTACTACCGTTTCCATTACCAAAGACTTGCAATATGCCGTGGAAGGCAATTATGTTGACTTTTTTGATCTGGAACGATATATTGTTAAAGAAGTAGGTCCTGCTTCAAGCTATCCGGAACCACCCACCATTTCGCTCCATGTTGATAAAAGTGTAGCCATGGAACATGTAGTAAAAGTTATGAATATAGCTAAAGACCATCAATATCGGTTAATTTTGGCAACAGCTCCTTTAAAATAATTGTATGATGAGCACCACCAAAGAACAACGGTTCAGCATTATTATTACCCTACTATTCCTTGTGGCATTTACAGGGTTATTGCTGTTTTTTGGTTTTACTGCACCTTTTCCACCTCCCGTTGAAGAAGGAATTCTTATAGAATTTGGCACTACAGAAACAGGTTCAGGAGAAATAGAACCTATAATTGCAGAAGCAACAAAAGTAGAAGAAGTTCCAATTCCGCCTAAAGCCAGCGTTACTGAACCCGTTAAAAATAATGATAAAGAAGAGGAAGTATTGACTCAAGATTTTGATCAAACGGCGGTTATTGAAGAAAAAAAACGTCAAGAAAAAAAGGAAAAAGAAGCATTAGAACAAAAAAAGATTGAAGAAGAAATTGCTCGTCAACAGGAGGAAGAAATAGAAAAGAACAAACGCGAGGAAGAAGAAAAAAATAGAAAAGACCAAAAACTAAAAGATATCAAACAACGTGGCAAAAACGCTTTTGCCGGTAAAAACCCAGATGGGGGAACCCAAGGTGAAGGAGTTAATGGAGGTATTGGCAACCAAGGCGACCCAAATGGTGATGTTAACTCCAAGAACCGTATTGGTGGAAATGAAGAATTATCTGGCAATTTAAAAAGAAGGTTGAATAAAGCAATTAAACTTAATTATGATATAGATTGGGAAGGTAAAGTATTAATAGACGTTGAAGTAGATCAAAATGGAATTGTTAAAAAAGCTACTGTTAATGAGATAGGTTCTACCACTAAAAAACCTGAACTTCAAAAAAAAGCAGTTGAAGAAGCCTTGAAAATAAAATTTGAATTTGATAAGAATGCAAAAGCTATTGAAACGGGACAAATTAGATTTACATTTACCAAACAATAAGGTTTTTAACCCAATCGTAAATACTTAAGGATTCTATTCCCAATTCGCCATTTCCCAATTATTCCATTTTTCCCACATCTCCATTTTCCCAACTTTCCAACTTTCCAGTTCCTCAGCTTTCACATTATTTTCCCAGCTAGCATTCTCGCAGCAGGCGCTGCGAGTTCCCTCTTTCCATCTTCCCATTTCCCCAACTTTCCATTTTTTTACCCTGTTACCTTGATACCCTGCCACCCTGTTACCTTGCCTCCTTTCCAACAACAGCAAATCTACGGTACAACAAGGGTTTTCACCCAATCGTAAATACCCAAAAATTTAATGGCAGATATTAAAATAACGGCCAACAATATATATCGCACAAACTTTGGGCCCCAACTAACAGCAAAACGGGAAGCTAAATATGCTCCTACCATGCTTCCTGCAGCTAAAATGAACCCGATGGAAAAATTGATTTGCCCTTTCCAAATAAAAACCGGAAGGATAAACAAGGTGTAAACCAATACAATAAGAATTTTTAACACATTGGCTTTAATTAAATCGTATCCCACACTTAAAACCAAACCTGCCAACAAAAAAACGCCCACGCCTAATTGAATAAACCCACCATAAAAACCAATGCAAAACATAACCAAGTTCTGGCTCCAATTGAGCTTTACGGTATGATCCGGATTTGCTACCTTCACCCATTTTTCGGGTTTATAAACCACAACAAAAAAGAGGAAAACCATTAAAATACCGATAATACGTGTCATTATCTTTTCGTCGATGTTTACTGCCAAAAGAGCACCCAAAAGAGCACCAACAATGGAAGGTATGGTAATTCGATAGTTTTCACGAAGCTTTATTGCTTTTTGCTGCCTAAAACTGGCCACGCCAACAATGCTGCTAAGTAAAATCATCAATCGATTGGTGCCATTCGCAACATTGGCTGGCATTCCTAAAAACATGAGAAGGGACAGAGATATGGTGGATCCACTTCCTGCAAGTGAATTAATGAAACCAGCAAAAAACCCAGCAATTAAAGTTAATACGACCAAATAAACATTCATTTCCTGCATAAAAAGGTGGTTTTTGTAATGAAAAAAGCTACCTGAATAAACAGATAGCTTTCAAATATACCAGTCTTTTTTTATATGGAAAAGGAAATCGTACTTCTCTTTTTAGAATCCTATCAACATCATTCCCCAATATACCAGAGCAGCAATAACCATACTTACAGGAATGGTTAATATCCAAGCCACTAAAAGGTTGGATGCCACTCCCCATCTAACTGCAGATAAACGTTTGGTCATGCCAACTCCCATAATAGCACCGCTAATGGTATGTGTAGTACTTACCGGAATTCCTAATCCTTGGGACACTCCAAAAAGGGTAATAGCTCCAGCTGTTTCAGCAGCTACACCTTCCAATGGTGTTACTTTGGTAATTTTTGTTCCCATGGTTTTTACAATGCGCCAACCTCCTATCATAGTCCCCATGGCAATGGCAATATAACACGAAATGGGAATCCAATTGGGAACATGCAAATGTTTCTTACCAACTGCGTCAATGGTTTCGTTCACATGAACCCAATGGGGTATTTCTAACCCATGGTTACTTAAATAAGCAACATATACCAACATGGCAGCACTGATAATTCCTACCACTTTTTGGGAATCGCTGCCCCCATGGCCTAAACTGAACGCCGCTGACGAAACTAGCTGACCGCGCCTGAACCATTTATTGGTTTTGTGTGGATTGGTTCCCCTAAATGCCCAAAGAATTAGGATTGAAATAATATATGCAATGAACATCCCAATTATGGGCGCCAAAAAAATGAATCCTACTGTTTTCCAAATAATCTGTTGATTTATTACGGCAAACGTTCCAGTGTGCGCTACTGCCGCTCCGGCAAATCCACCAATAAGAGTGTGCGACGACGATGAAGGAATTCCCCGCCACCAGGTTATCAAATTCCAAATAATGGCTGCAACTAAACCCGCTAATATTACCTGAAGATTAATAGAACTGCTTTCAACGGTTTTTGCTACGGTATTGGCCACTTTCAAATCGAAAATCCAAAAGGCCATAAAATTAAAAAATGCTGCAAACAAAACTGCCGGAAAAGGAGCTAACACCTTTGTTGACACTACTGTAGCAATTGAGTTGGCGGCATCGTGAAATCCATTAATCAGGTCAAAACCAAAAGCCAATACCAATATTACAATTAAAAGAACAAACATATCCATAGCAACAGAACAATAAATGATTAAGTATATTTAATTAGGATTGTTCTAATTACATCGGAAACATCTTCAATTTTATTGGATGCTTTTTCAATCATCCGCAGTATTTCCTTTTGCCGAATCAGTTCAATGGCATCCTTCTCATTTGCAAAAAGCAACGATATGGACTGGTGATACAATTCATCACCATGGCTTTCAATAGAATCAATTGCATCACAGGCATTCATGATTACTTCCGGCTTTTTGAGCCCCTCTAAGCCAACCACTGCATTTTGAAGCTCAATACATCCTTTATTAATATTCTTAGCCATTTCGCGGAGGTTGGTGCTGAATGTAGTACAATTATAAAATATAATCTTCTCCGAACAGCCATTCATTAAATCAATCACATCATCGAGTGTTGATGCCAATTCATGAATATCTTCCCTATCGAATGGGGTGATGAATGTGTTATTCAATTCACTGAAAACCTGCCGGGTATGAACATCACCTTGGCTTTCCAGTTTTTTAATTTTCAACCGGATGGCCTTGCGTTCTTCAATATCATCATGGTGTACCAAATTCACCAATTCCTCTGATGCTAACACAATGTTAGCTGCCGCCGAATTAAAAATGGCATAGAACTTTTTCTCCTTTGGGCTGAAATACTGTAAAAGATTTGAAAACTTCATAATTTATAATTTTATAGAATTAATTCTTTTTAACAAAATTGTATTGCAAATATCTTAAACAAATTCAAATGTTACTAAAATATTACAAATATTAATTAAATATTAAAATACTGTTAATTAATATCAATATAGATTGAAATAATTTCCCTCACGCATACTAGATAACGACGTACGGGAGAAAACAAGTAACAAAAAGAAGACAAGCATTGAAACATTTACCCTACCAAGAATAAAATAAATTATCCAAATAATTTCAACTCATTTAATAATTATATAGTTGGTTCTAGTCTAATAATTTCAACCTTTTGCAAGTCTTTGCCATAATATTACTAATCAGCAAAAAATAGAAAGTATCTCAGATACAAAATAGTTGGTAAACACTTCATGTCTGTTTTAATATGGATACCCTAATAAATAATGCCCAATACAACAGATGTACAGTTATTCTAAGTGCATAATAAATAAAAAGTAGTATTTTCACTACCTGGTACAGCAGTTGAAAAAGTTATTTTTACCACAAACAAAAACATAACCCGATGTTCGAAGGCCTTGAAGTACTTGATACTATACACTTAAACTTTAGTCCCGATAGTTTAAAATTGTTAAATATTACCATAGCATTTATTATGTTTGGGGTTGCACTGGAACTTAAATTAAGCCGCTTTAAGCATGTTTTTTTATTTCCAAAACCTACTTTATTGGGTTGGGCTGCGCAATTTTTTGTAATGCCTTTAATGACCTTTTTGCTGGTACTCCTCATAAATCCTACACCCGGCGTAGCTTTGGGGATGATATTAGTAGCCGCTTGTCCCGGCGGAAATCTATCAAATTTTATGACCAACCATGCCAGAGGAAATACGGAGCTTTCAGTTACATTAACTGCAATTTCTGATTTTTCAGCCTTTATAATGACCCCTTTGAACTTTGCTTTTTGGGGCGGATTGTACGCTAAATTTTATCATCGGGGGTCTGATATGGTATTGCCCGTTGAGATTGATGCATTGGAAATGATTAAAACCATGATTATCATTCTTGGAATTCCACTCATTGGAATGTTGTTTGCAAAATATTTTCCAGTAATTACTGATAAAATTAAAAAGCCCATAAAAATCTTATCCCTTATCATATTTGCCAGTTATGTAGTGATAGCATTGGCTAAAAATTTCCATTATTTCTTAGAGTACATCCATCTCATTTTTTTAATCGTATTAATACACAATACGTTGGCTTTTTTATCAGGTTATGCTGTTGCCAAATCGTTTAAATTAAAACGACAGGATATTAGAACCATAACCATAGAAGTTGGAATCCAAAACTCAGGATTGGGTCTGGTACTAATATTCAATCCAAATTTATTTAATGGAATTGGCAGTATGGCTTTTATTGCCGCTTTTTGGGGAATTTGGCATATTATTTCAGGACTAACCCTTTCTACTATATGGTCATATAGACCTATAATAAACCGATAACCGGTAGTGAATAAAATACGCGGATAGTAGCCATATCCGTTCATAAAAATTTGAATTCCTTTTTTATGTTTATTCGACATTATTTGGTTGAAAGTAATCATTTTTTATGAGTTTTACCCCTCTGTCTATCGACATCTCCCCTGCAAGCAAGGGAGAATGCACTGATTGTGCATTGCTGCCATATTTGTTATTTAGTGCCGATCTACTCCCTCCTTTATCCAAAGGAGGGTTGGGGAGGATACTTTATAAAACACTTATACTTGTTTCCACTCATTCTGTCGAAAAACTTTTTTTATGTTATTCTAAAATTGCAAAAGAGTTAACTGAAATTGCTTTCAATTAACTCTTTTCTATATTATCTGAGCTTTTTATTTTAGTTTTTGAGCTCTTTACTTACAATATAGTAATTCAATAACTACCAAGCAAATATGGGTCGGTGGCTCATCATGTTATTCACTTCAGTGCAAACTTCCTTTATCACTTTTTCATCATCAACATTTGACAATACTTTATCAATTAGTTCCACTATTACAGCCATATCCGACTCTTTTAATCCACGGGTTGTAATAGCTGGGGTTCCTACTCTCAACCCAGATGTTTGAAAAGGAGAACGACTATCAAAAGGAACCATATTTTTATTTATGGTAATATCAGCTAAAACTAACGTGTTTTCAGCTTTTTTACCCGTTAAATCAGGGAATTTGGTCCGCAAATCAATAAGCATTGAATGGTTATCAGTTCCACCCGAAATAACTTTGTAACCTCTTTTGATAAATTCATTAGCCATGGTAGAAGCATTTTTTATAACCTGTTTTTGATATTCCTTGTATGAAGGATCCAATGCTTCTCCAAATGCAACCGCTTTAGCCGCAATTACGTGTTCCAAAGGTCCTCCTTGAATACCAGGAAATACCGCGGAATTTAAAAGAGCGGACATCATCTTGGTTTCCCCTTTGGGAGTTTTTAGTCCCCAAGGGTTTTCAAAATCTTTACCCATTAAAATAATTCCACCTCTTGGGCCACGTAAGGTTTTATGCGTGGTTGAGGTTACAATGTGAGCATATTTTACAGGGTTATCCAATAATCCGGCGGCAATTAATCCGGCAGGATGTGCCATATCAATCATAAAAAGCGCCCCAACTTTATCAGCAATTTTGCGCATACGCTGGTAATCCCATTCTCTAGAATAAGCTGAAGCCCCACCTACTAAAAGCTTAGGTTTTTCTTGCATGGCAACCCTTTCCATCATATCGTAATCAACCAAACCGTCGCTTTCTTTAACCTGGTACGATACAGCACGATAAAAAATGCCTGATGAGTTTACCGGAGAACCATGCGAAAGGTGACCTCCATGAGAAAGATCCAGTCCTAAAAATGTATCACCTGGTTGCAAAAGAGTCATAAAAACAGCCATGTTAGCTTGTGCACCAGAGTGTGGTTGCACATTTGCGTATTCGGCACCATAAATTTGCTTTATCCTATCAATAGCCAATTGTTCTGTTTCATCAACAAATTTACAACCACCATAGTACCTGTTGCCAGGATATCCTTCAGCATATGTATTGGTCATGCAGGAACCCATGGCTTGCATTACCTGTTCGCTTACAAAATTTTCGGATGCAATTAGTTCTATGCCATTCTTTTGGCGTTGATATTCTTTTTCAATTATTTCAAATACCTTTTCGTCTCTTTTCATGCGTATTATGTTTTTATGATAAGTAATATGTTTCTTAAAATTATTCAGTAAAAATAAGTAAATCAAATTCAACCCATTTCTTTTTTATACATCTTTTAAAACAAGTTGCAAAAAAAAACCGGCTAAAAAACCGGTCTCAAATATTGTAAGTCAATTTACACTACATGAAATTGCCTTTTAAAATTTTCTTCCAATGATATGAAGGTTTCTGTGCGTTCAATTCCTTCAATTTTTTGCAGTTTATCCGATAAAATGTCTTTTAAATGCTCGTTATCGCGGGTAACTACTTTAATAAACAATGAATATTCACCAGTAGTATAATGACATTCAACAATCTCAGGTATTTGTTCAATTTGCTTCAATACTTCATTATATAACGCAGCCTTTTGCAAATATATTCCCATGTAAGCACAAGTTAACAGCCCAATTGATTTCGGATTTATAATAAATTCCGACCCTATGATTACTCCTAACTTTATAAGTCGTTGAATACGCTGATGAATAGCTGCTCCAGAAACATTGCATTCACGAGCTACTTCCAGATAAGGAATTCGTGCATTTTTAGCAACTAAAGCCAATATTTTCTTATCGAGTTCGTCAATTAATGATTGTGATGCCATTTTCTGTGAATTTGTTAGTTTTGAAAAGAGTTTAAAAATCAATCTAAACCACAAATAAAATACAATTTATCGGTAATCGACTAACTATTTTTATATTTTTAAACAGTTTCTACCCTTTTAATATCAATTTAATAATCAATGCTTGTTTTTAATTCCAAATCTTTCAGACATTTTAAGTAAAAATCTTTAGCGCTCATTTCTACACCACTATCATAAATTATTTTATAATCATATCCGGTTGTACTTGACTTTGATGCTACTTTATAAATAAAATCATCCACTGTTTTAATGGCATTCCCAGCTTTTTCACGTTTCATCTTTAAATGGGCCCCAGCAGCCTGAGCTTCATGCAAGGTTCCATTCCTGTCAAATTTGGCATTTTTAAGGTCTTCAACACATTTTATTAAATAATCAATTTTTTGTTGCTCGGTAAAAGGGGTTGATGATTTATTGATTTGCCCGCTCAAAGTATAAGCAAACATTACCCAAAAGATTAAAATGCAATATTTCATTGATGAAGAATTTTAAAGTAACTATCAAAGAGAACACTAAAGCGAGATAATTTTAAATTCTCTTTTTTCTAATTCTGATAAAAAGAACCAATGACTTACCAGTTAGTGTATGCCATTGGTTCTTTATAATTTTTATTAATGAATAGTACGGAACATTCGTTTAAAACGGATATTTTTAGGAAAATTTTGATCTTTATCAAGCGATAACCAAACCAATGAAGCTCTTCCCACCACATGATCTTCAGGGACATATCCCCAAAATCTGGAATCCAATGAATAGTGACGGTTGTCACCCATCATCCAATAATAATTCATTTTAAAGGTGTAGCTATTTGCAGGTTTACCATTTATATATATGATACCACTTTTAACTTCCAACTCATTGCCCTCATAAGTTTCAATAATCCGATGATAAAATGGCAGGTTAGTTAAAGTAAGTGAAATCGTTGCGTTTTTCTTGGGAATCCAAATAGGACCAAAATTATCCTCGTTCCATGGATAACGGCTCTCGTGCGGAAATACTTGATTGCTGCGGTCGGTTGCTCCGGCATTAGCACGTTCTACATGTTTTACAATGCTAATGGCACCAATTTTAGTGGCAATCTCTTCTGTCATGGGGATTTTATAGTATCCTGGCTGTATATATCCATTCTGAAAATCTTCGTGCGAAATACCTAGCTTTTCAAAAGCCTTAGGGTTGATTCCTGAACCATCAGTAATTATATGATACATGTATTGAACTTTTCCCGCTTTGTCTTGAGGTTTACCGTTAATAAACAATTGCCCGTTAACTACTTGAAGACTGTCGCCGGGAATGGCTACGCACCGTTTAATATAATTTTCACATTTATCCACCGGGCGGTGAATCACGGTATATTGCTTCCATACATTTTCACGTCCAAACCTACGGCACAAATCATAGTAACTGGGGTCTTGTTCCTCTAAACAAACTGTGTCGCCCTCAGGGAAGTTGAACACTACCACATCATTGTTTTTAATAGTACGGAACCCTTTCATACGGAAATAATCGCGCTCCCAAACTTCACTAAACGACGGTGTCATATTGTTGGAAAGAGGCATTGAATGATGAACAAACGGGAATGAAATCGGTGTCATGGGTTTCCGGGGACCATAAGCACTTTTGCTCACAAATAAATAATCGCCCACCAATAATGATTTTTCCATGGATGAAGTGGGAATGGTATAAGCTTCAAAAAAGAAAGTTCGTATAAAACTGGCCGCAATTACAGCAAAAATTATGGCATCAATCCATTCCACCACTTTAGTTTGCTTTGCAACACCTTTCTTTTTCCAGAATGCCCAATGTACTTTTTGGGTAACATAAATATCAAAAATAATAGGCATACCTATTAGCCACCAATAATTGGTATTCCATATTACCCATAATAGATATAGGGTTCCCCAAATAGCAAACTTGATCCATTTATTACCTAAAAGATTTTTCATACTTATGATTAAATTATCAATTGTTTATAGTTTTAAATTTCGTTAAAATGGTAAAGTAACCAATTGTTATGTCAATTTTGAAAATTTGTGTATTGTGCATTAAAATAACTGAACATAAAAATACCGAAACGATTAAATTGTGTTACATAGCTATGCTGCCCTAAAGAGATTTGAATATCGGTGTGTCCAGATATATGAACCACACTGAAAGCCTCCAACTGGCTGAAATTGCGGTGTAATGTGAGTTGTGCGCAGTTTATTTATTATCAATTGGCTTACTTATAATTGTAATAATAAATCCAATTATTGGACTAAGTGATATTGACCATAAAATTGATTTTCCATATCCAATTTCTCGTTTAGTTCCAATATATTGCCCTATCAAATGAGTTAACACTATGTAAAGCACACTAATCATTATCCAGATGTAATTATTCATATTTTAAGTTTTATGTTAGTTTGCGACCATGTTAACATTTCATCATAGTATCACCTAAAAACAAAGCCCCCCCTATTTCTAGGAAATCTATAATAAATCATTCATTCCGTAAAATCCAGTTTTTCCTTTAACATATTCAGCAGCTAAAACTGCTCCTAAAGCAAAACCTTTGCGGCTTTTCGCTTCTGTTTTATTGAAAGGCTGTCAATATCAGAATCGTATATTATTTCATGAGTGCCGGGTACTTCGCCCTCGCGATAAGAAACTATGGGTAATTCGCCCGCATCAACATCTTCTGAGTTTTTCCAGATTGTTAAATGATTGGTATTCATAATTAACACTTCAGCCAAAGTAATTGCTGTACCACTTGGGGCATCGAGCTTATGTGTATGGTGAATTTCATTTATTCGAATGCTATATTCCTTAAATGGATTCATTAACTGAGCTAGTTTTTTGTTCAGTTCAAAGAAAAGGTTTACGCCTAAACTAAAGTTTGATGCATAAAAGAACCCTGTTTTAACTGTATTCCCGGCTTTTTCCCATTTCATTTTTAAATGGGAAGCTGCAGCTTGTGAACTATATAAAGTTCCATTTCGGTCGAAAATTGCATTATTAAGGCCTTCGACACATTTTATTAAGTATTCAATTTTTTGTGGTTCAGTTAGTGATACCGGTGCCTTATTTACTTGTCCATAAGATGTACAGGTTACCAAGGCACAAAACACTATAATAAAATGCTTAACTGTTGTCAAAAAGTAATCCATTTTAATCTTGATGTATAACTATTTAAATTGACTGTAACTAAAAAGATTTGCACACCTTTTTTCAATTTTCCTTGACAACTTATTAAATATAAACCAATGGCAAAGCATTATATCTTTGCCATTGGTTCTATTGTTAGGTATCAATGGATAGTACGGAACATTCTTTTGAAACGGATATTTTTTGGAAAATTCTGATCTTTGTCAAGCGATAACCAAACCAATGAAGCCCTTCCTACGACATGATCTTCGGGAACATAACCCCAGAATCGGGAGTCCAAGGAATTGTGACGGTTGTCACCCATCATCCAGTAATAATTCATTTTAAAAGTATAGCTGTTTGCGGCTGAACCATTAATGTAAATAATGCCATTTTTAACTTCCAACTTATTGCCTTCATAAGTTTCAATAACCCGCTTGTAAAAAGGAAGGTTTGTAAGCGTCAATGAAATGGTAGCATTCTTCTTAGGAATCCAAATAGGTCCAAAATTATCTTCGTTCCAAGGATAGCGGCTATCGTGAGGAAAAACCTGATTGCTCCTATCGGTGTCGCCTGCATTTGCACGTTCAATATGCTTGACAATACTAATGGTACGTATTTTTTCAGCAATTTCTTCGGTCATTGGAATTTTATAATAACCGGGTTGAATGTATCCATTCTGAAAATCTTCGTGTGAAACACCTAGTTTTTCTAAAGCTTTTGGATTAATTCCTGAACCATCCGTAATAATATGATACATGTATTGAACGTTACCTGCTTTGTCTTGAGGTTTTCCATTTATGAGCAGTTGCCCATTTTCTACCTTAAGGCTATCGCCGGGAATAGCAACACAGCGCTTTATATAATTTTCGCATTTATCTACCGGACGGTGAATAACAGTATAACGGTTCCAAATATTTTCGCTGCCAAACCTGCGGCATAAATCATAATAACTAGGAGCTTGTTCTTCAAGACAAACCGTATCCCCTTCGGGAAAATTGAACACTACCACATCGTTGTTTTTAATGGTTCGGTATCCTTTCATCCTAAAATAATCACGTTGCCAAACTTCGCTAAACGATCGGGTCATATTATTCGACAGAGGCATTGAATGATGAACGAAAGGGAAAGAAACAGGTGTCATGGGTTTTCTTGGTCCGTATGCACTTTTACTCACAAACAGATAATCGCCTACCAATAACGATTTTTCCATTGATGAAGTAGGAATTGTATAGGCTTCAAAAAAGAACGTGCGGATAAAACTGGCTGCAATCACCGCAAAAATAATGGCATCAATCCATTCAACCACTTTGGTTTGCTTGGCAACCCCTTTTTTTTCCAAAATGCCCAATGTACTTTTTGGGTAACATAAATATCAAAAATAACAGGAACACCCAATAACCACCAATAATTTGTATTCCAAATTACCCATAAAAGGTAAGCTAACCCAAACACAGCGAACTTAACCCACTTATTTGTCCAAAAGTTTTTCATTTTTATTCCAATTTATGAATCATTAATTTGATTCGTTTATAAAAATTATAATTCAACTATAGTTTATCAATTTCAACTTATTTTTAACAAATCATTCATTCCGTAAAAGCCCGACTTTTGTTTCATGAATTCAGCAGCTAAAACAGCTCCTAACGCTAACCCCTTGCGGTTTTTTGTTTCATGTTTTATTGATATGCAATCAACTTCTGAGGTGTATATTATTTCATGGGTTCCCGGAACATCTCCTTCGCGGAACGATCGGATGGAAAGTTCCTCAGCAGTAACTAGTTCATCATTCTTCCATGATTTTTTTGCTGGATTTTCAGCCAAGATACCTTCAGCTAAGGTAATTGCAGTTCCACTTGGGGTATCCAATTTCATGGCATGATGTGTTTCGTTCATATACACATCGTATTCTTTAAAAGGGGCCATCAAACGAGCAAGGTTCCGGTTTAACTGAAAAAACAGATTTACACCCAAGCTAAAATTGGAAGCATAAAAGAACCCAGCATTGTTTTGTTCACAAAGTGTTATTATTTGTGGCAATTTATCAAGCCATCCTGTAGTTCCTGATACCACTGGGACTCCAGACGAAAAACACTTTTTATAATTTTCAAAGGCTGATTCCGGGTTACTAAACTCAATAACCACATCAATTCCTTTTAAATTTAAACTGTTAAGATTTTCTAAATTATCTTTGTCAATAATAAGATCTATGGTATGTCCCCGTTCAACGGCTATTTTTTCAATTTCTTTGCCCATTTTCCCATATCCAATAAGCGCAAATTTCATTGTTCAGATATTTTAAGGTTAAAAAATGCTATCAATAATATTTTTTGTTTTATTTAGTAATTAAAATTAATAGTAGCTACTATTAAGTATCCATCTCAAAATCAAGAATATCCCCAGGTTTACAATTCAATTCTTTACAAATAGCTTCCAAGGTTGAAAAACGGATAGCTTTTGCTTTTCCACTTTTTAATATCGACATATTTGCAATGGTAATCCCTACCCTTTCTGATAAATCAGTGAGAGACATTTTACGCTTTGCCAGCATTACATCGAGATTCACAATTATGGCCACTTTTAATTTGTTATTGGTTGCTGGATTAAATTGTTAAATTTATATATTGTTAAATTGATATATGGTTCTAATCTCTAATTTCTATACTTAGGTTACTGGTCTTACTTCTCTATGTTGCGGTGCATGGTACATTGCCATTTTATTGCAACTTAGTTGGATACACCGCTTACGGCGTTTATCAATTATCCCGGGGCTCCCGATAGCTATCCGGGACCGGGCTTTGTTCTTACGCCCATTCAGGGCTTTTTCTTTTTCTAATTTCTAATTGATAAATAGCATGACATCGTTTACAAAAAAATAGCATAACATCGTTTACTTTTTAATTTAACAAATGTAGCATAACATCGTTTACTTTTTAATGGTAAGAAAATAGCATAAGTTCG